>JBNKPU010000071.1:0-43922 GCA_050295515.1 Bacteroidales bacterium
AGCGCACTATCAGGATCTTCCAATAATTCGTTGATTAGATTAACATAGACCCTATAAACCGTGGTGTCATGCGTGGATTTTATCAAATGAAGAAGTGAATCTACTTTGGATGCATTGGCTGTTTGACATGCAAATGCACCAATCACAAAAACAATAATATATGCATTTTGCCGCATAGGTTAACTTGATATATAAAGAGGGTCTATTGTTTGATTGGCTAACTAATTTAAATAAAAATGAAGTTAGAACCTTATCCTTTAGTAATATTTATTTTTTCATAACAAGAAAGTATATCATTAAATTGTTGAATCATAACAAAAAAACTCAAAAAGGAAGACATCTTTGATATTTTCCCTTTTGAGTTTAGATATGAAAAATTCCAAAACGGCGAGCTCTTCCTATAATGCTTTTGTGGAGCCTGAGCCAACAGCTTTTGCGTTTACAAGAGGATTTCCCTTATAATAAACATCACCACTACCAACAATATTGGAGTTTAAAGTATTGGAAGCAAATACACGTGCTGTTCCGGAACCTGATATACTTACTTTTACATCTTTTGCTTCCAGCTCAACAGAAGAAATATCACCTGAACCGTTAATACTTAAATTTAATGTCGAAGATTGGCCGCCTTTTAGTTTAATATCTCCAGATCCCGAAATGACTGCATTAATGTTTTCTGCTTGAAGTGCTCCAAAATTGATATCCCCGGAACCTGAAACTGTAAGGTTTAGATTTTTTACATCAAACTTCTTTTCAGCTATTACATCTCCTGATCCAGATAAAGCTATTCCTTTAAGCTCGGGAAGTGTCACATATACTTTTACATCATTAAAATTGCTGAAGCTTGTTTTTGATTTAACAATCAGGTTCTTCCCTTCAACTTCTGTTTTTATTTTCTCAATATCGCTTTCTGGCCCTTCTATAACAACCTTGAAGGCATCGCCCTGGGTCAATATGAGGTCTCCTGAAATATTAAAGCTTATCTGGTCAAATCCTTTTAGTTTTCTAACTTCCTGTGCGCCATAGATCAGAACAGACAATGTTAATAAGAAAGCCGCACTTAAATTCCTGTAAAGTAATGTTTGATTTTTCATAACTGAGTATTTAGTTAAACAAGTTTATTTCAGAATGTTATAATAACACCAAAGGCAATTGACTTATTTCAGACAAATTCGAAATTGCCCTTTACATGTATTGTTTTATTTCTTAAATTTAATAGAAAAGACGAGTGAAAAATTAAAGAGCTGCATGTATTGGCAATTTAGAAAGATTACAAGTGAGAAATAATAGCGCAAACGTTTGCAATGCATGATTAATAGGCGTCAAAGCAGTCTTTATAGAGTTTTTCCCCTGGTATTTGCTTGCCAAGGCAAAAATAAGAGAAGAAAAGGTCATATCATCATTCACAAGGTACTAAAAGTTGCTGTAATCATAAGTGTTAAGGGCTGCCAGCAAGAAAAATACATTGAAAAGTGCATTTTTCTGCAAACGTTTGAAATAAGGCTTGAGGACAGTTTTAACCTTAAATACAGACTTTTATCACTTCTCATTTTTTGCAAAATCCTAAGGGACTGTGCTAATTTAGTTTCAGTATTAACATAAAGGAGCCTATACTCCATTACAATATTAACCAGATCTACACATGAAAGAAAAACCTCGTCTGACCTTTTGGCAAATCTGGAACATGAGTTTCGGGTTTCTCGGTATTCAATTTGGTTTTGGCTTACAAAATGGAAATGTCAGCCGTATATTTCAAACACTGGATGCTAAAGTTGAAGATATACCCATACTTTGGATTGCTGCTCCAATAACTGGGCTTATTATCCAGCCAATAATAGGACATATGAGCGATAATACCTGGAACAGGCTGGGCAGAAGAAGGCCTTATTTTCTTTTTGGGGCAATATTCGCTTCTATTGCCTTATTACTTATGCCCAACTCTCCGACATTGTGGGTGGCTGCCGGAATGTTATGGATCATGGATGCCTCCATAAATATCTCAATGGAACCCTTTAGGGCCTATGTTGGGGATGTTTTACCCGAAAGTCAGCGAACGATGGGCTTTACCATGCAAAGTTTCTTTATTGGTATTGGAGCCTTTGTAGCTTCTTGGTTACCACACATCCTTACAGAATGGTTCCAAATGTCAAATTCTGCCCCAAAGGGAGAGATACCAGATACAGTTAAGTTCGCCTTTTATATAGGTGGAATTGTGTTTTTTATTGCTGTATTATGGACAGTGATTACGGGAAAAGAATATTCACCAGAGGAAATAAAGGAATTTGAAGAAGAAGGAAAGGATTTTCAGCAAAACCAAGAGGCAACAGCCACAATAGCTTATAATAAATACCTGAAAAGAGGCCTCATCTGGTTGTTCGTTGGAATAATCTCTTCCCTTCCAATAATTCAATACAAACTTGAAAAAGAATTATACATATTGGCAGGAGGTTTGGCTTTTTTTGGAATTCTTCAAATAGTTACATCAATCTTTGTCAAGAAGGATAAAATATCAAATGGACTGGTAAGCATTATTTCAGACCTTTACAAAATGCCAAAAACCATGCAACAACTGGCGGTTGTTCAGTTTTTCTCATGGTTTGCACTTTTTTCTATGTGGATTTACACGACATCTGCTGTAACAAAGCATATTTATAATACGGTTGATACCGAATCGGAAATTTACAATGTTGGAGCAAACCTTGTCAGTGGGATGTTTGGTTGGTATAACCTATTTGCTGCAGGTTTTGGTTTAATCATTATTCCTTTTATTGCCAAGCTGACAAATAGAAAGATGGCTCACCTGATTTCACTTACAGCCGGAGGTATTGGTTTAATATCTATTTATTTTTTAAATGATGCCCATCATATGATTTATTCTATGATAGGAATTGGAATGGCCTGGGCAAGTATACTTTCAATTCCCTATGCAATTCTTACCGGATCATTACCTCAAAATAAAATGGGGGTATATATGGGTATTTTTAATTTTTTCATTGTAATTCCCCAAATACTAGCGGCATCAATTCTTGGTGTTTTAGTAAAACATGTTTTTGATGGAGAAACTATTTATGCACTGATACTTGGAGGAATATCGATGGTTTTTGCGGGTGTAATCACATTGTTTGTAACAGATAAAAAGTAGAGATGAACATAAAAGCGTGCATATTCGATTTAGACGGAGTGATAGTAGATACTGCCAAGTATCACTACTTGGCCTGGAAACGCTTGGCCAATGAGTTGGGATTTGATTTTACCGAAGAGCAAAACGAACGCCTTAAAGGGATTAGCCGTATGCGCTCGCTTGAAATATTACTGGAAGTAGGTCAGCTATCATTTCCAAAAGAAGAAATGGAGAAAATGGCCACGAAAAAAAACGAATGGTATGTGAACTTTATAAATCAATTAGAACCGGATGAAATTCTGCCGGGGGTAAGCAACTTCCTTGCCGAACTAAGGGATCGTGGGGTGAAAATCGCACTGGGTTCGGCAAGCAAGAATGCTCCTTTAATTCTAAAACGTCTTAATCTTGTAGATAGTTTCGATGCAGTTATTGACGGTTCCAAAGTCTCAAACGCCAAACCCGACCCTGAAGTCTTTTTAATGGGAGCCAGGGAACTTGGTGTCGATCCGGAAGAGTGCATTGTTTTTGAAGATGCACAGGCAGGCATCGAGGCTGCCAAAAATGGGAACATGCTTTGCATTGGCATAGGATTGCCCGAAAACCTTTCAGGAGCGGATTACCTAATGCCCGGTTTCGAAAATATATCTTTCGAAAATCTACTGCTAAAGCTGGGGATTGAATAAGTCCAAGGGTTGGTATCAGTTTAAATATTTTATCTAAAAGGAAAAAGAACTGGAAATGAACAAATACTTAAAAGTTGATCCCTGGAGGATTATTGAAGATGGATTTAGTATAGAAAATCATAAGTCCTCCGAAAGTATTTTTAGTATAGGGAATGGGCAGTTTGGACAACGGGCCAACTTCGAAGAATCATATAGCGGACCTACTTTACAGGGTACCTACGTTGCCGGTGTTTACTACCCCGATAAAACAAAGGTGGGCTGGTGGAAAAATGGCTACCCCGAATATTTTGCCAAAGTACTTAATGCTACAAATTTTACAGGCATTGAGGTCCGTATTGATGGAGAATTGCTTGACCTGGCAAAATGTAAGGTAAAATCTTTCCAACGTGTATTGGATATGAAAGAAGGTACCCTGAGCAGGCAATTTGTTGCAATCATGCCTTCAGGTACCGAAATACAAGTAAATGCACTCCGCTTTTTAAGTATGGCAACTCCCGAAACAGGAGCTATAAAGTATAGTATATTACCGTTATCAGCCGACTGTGAGGTTGAAATGACTCCCTATCTGGATGCCAATGTGGTCAATGAAGATGCCAACTGGGATGATGTTTTTTGGCAACAAATAACCCACCAGGTCGAAGGGCATTCAGCTTATGTTGTGTCCAGGACGAAGAAAACGGAGTTTGAAGTGGCAGTGGGCATGCATGTAACATTAACAAACAATGGCATTGATAGCAGCTTGATTGCCGATACCGAATCCAAAGAAGGCTATGTTTCCAATAAGTACATTCAAAGTGTTGACAAAGGGAATGTGCTGGAAATGGTGAAGTATGTTGCAGTACTTTCTTCGCTAAACCATAACAAGGAAGAAATATTGGAGCATTCAAAAGGCGCATTGAAAAAAGCTGTTGGCACCGGATTTTCAAAAATGTTGAAAGCTCATGTCCAGAAGTGGGACAACATCTGGGAGCACAGCGATATAGTTATAGAAGGTGATGATGAAGCTCAACAGGGAATAAGGTTTAACATATTTCACCTGAATCAAACCTATACAGGAGAGGATGAACGGCTAAATGTTGGTCCAAAAGGGTTTACCGGCGAAAAATATGGCGGTGCATCTTACTGGGATACAGAAGCCTATTGCTTACCATTCTTTTTGGCAACAGCTCCGCCCAGGGTATCGAAAAACCTGCTTATATATCGTTATAAGCATTTAGAGCGTGCCATCGAAAATGCCGAAAAACTTGGTTTTAAAGATGGAGCAGCTCTTTACCCAATGGTAACCATGAATGGTGAGGAGTGTCACAATGAGTGGGAAATTACTTTCGAAGAGATCCACAGAAATGGGGCCATAGCTTATGCAATATATAATTATGTCCGACATACTGGAGATTCAGACCACTTTGTCGATTATGGGCTTGAAGTTCTTATAGGAATCAGCCGTTTTTGGGCACAGCGTGTCAATTATTCTGAAGCCAGGCAAAAGTACGTTATACTTGGTGTAACCGGACCGAATGAGTATGAAAACAATGTGAACAACAATTGGTACACCAACCTGTTGGCAAAATGGACCATGAATTATACCCTTGAAGCTATTGATTATGTAAAAAATACTGATGCCAATAAATATGCGCAATTGATTCAAAAAATCAATTTCGCAGAATCTGTTGAAACAGAACTCTGGAAAAACATTGCTGAAAACATGTATTTTCCTCAATTGGACAATGGAGTCTTTTTGCAACAAGATGGCTATATGGATAAAGAGCAGATTACTGTCGATCAGTTGGATGCTTCTCAACGCCCCATCAACCAAAAGTGGTCGTGGGACAGAATCTTACGTTCATGTTTTATAAAACAAGCCGATGTTCTGCAGGGGATATATTTCTTCCAGGACAACTATGATGATGAAACCATTGCCAAAAATTTCGACTTCTATGAACTCCGGACTGTTCATGAGTCATCCTTGTCGCCTTGTGTGCATGTTGTTCTTGCTGCCCGCCTAAAAAGAATGGAGAAAGCCTATGAGCTATATTTAAGGACATCCAGATTGGATATAGACGATTATAACCATGAAGTACATGAAGGGTTGCATATTACTTCGATGGCAGGAACATACATGTCGGTTATCGAAGGTTTTGCAGGTAAAAACATTCTACAGGGTAAACTTGCGCTCAATCCAAGGATACCTCAAAAGTGGCGTTCGTTTGCGTTCAAGATACAGTTCAAAGGCAGTCAGCTTAGAGTGCAAGTGAACAATCAAAACATTACAATCAAAAATGAGTCGGATGTAAGCGCCCAGGTTATCTTGTATAGCAGGGAGTTTGAAATTAAAGGAAATTCTGAAGTGCTGGCAAAGTACCAGAACTAACTTAATGTGATTTGCTAACCAATAAATGATAAAATATGAAATTTAAAAAACACCTAGGCAAAATAGTATTACTGATGCTATTCTGTGCTGTTCAGGTAACTGCGTTTACGCAGGCAATAACAGTTTCTGGTAGGGTTACAGCTACTACCGGAGAAGGGCTTCCTGGTGTTAGTATTGTTGTACAGGGGACAACAAACGGGACAATTACTGACCTGGATGGTAATTATACCATAGACGGGTTGGGAGAATCTTCAGTTCTGGTTTTTTCTTATATTGGATATTTAACACAACAATTTACTGTTGGATCGCAAACAACCATTGATGTTATTTTGGAAGAGGACCTGATGGAACTTGATGAGATTGTTGTTATAGGTTACGGTACACAAAAGAAGAGTGACCTGACAGGTGCAGTAAGTTCACTTCAAGAGGGAGACTTTAACAAAGTATCTGCTGCCACTCCTGAGCAATTAATTCAAGGGCGAATAGCAGGTGTTCAAATTACCTCCAACAATGGTGAGCCCGGATCAGGGGCACAGATAAGAGTCCGGGGTGCAAGTACAATCCGTTCAGGGCAGCAACCACTTTATGTGATCGATGGAGTGCCATTGGACAATACATCAAGTTCGCCTGACGGAGCTAAAGCCGAAGGTGTCGGGGGACCTCCGGCTTCGAATCCATTAAACTTCTTAAGTTCTGACGATATTGAGTCGATTTCTGTTTTAAAAGACGCGTCTTCAGCAGCAATTTATGGATCGCGTGGCGCAAATGGTGTTATCCTTATTACCACCAAAAAAGGAAAGCAAGGTACTAGCCGTGTTAATTATTCGACAACCCTGAGTTTTTCTTCACTACCGAAAAAACTTGATGTACTATCAACAGAAGACTGGTTAAGGTATAGGGTTGACTCTCTGGGTGAGGATGTTGATAATGAGAATCATATGGGGCATAGTACCGATTGGCAGGATGAAATATTCCGAAAGGCTGTTAGTACCTCGCATAACCTATCCTTTTCAGGAGGCTCTGAAAAAACTTCTTATAGAGCATCATTTAACTATTCCGATGAGAATGGCATTATTAAAAAATCGAACCAGAAACGCTATTATGGGCGTGTAAATTTCACTCAAAAAGCCATAAAAGACAGGTTGTTTGTTGAAGCAAACCTGACAGGGTCACAAACCATTCAGAGCAGACCAGCTATTGGAACAAACGGTTTCCAGGGAGACATTCTTTTGAATGCGTTAAAAGCTAATCCAACATGGTCAATCTATGACTCAACCGGAGTTGATTATTATCAGCCCGATCCGAACCAAAGGAATCCGGTGGCAATGCTCCAGTTGACCGACGATATTACCAGGACTACCCGTGTAATAGGAGGTGGTTCAGCCACACTAGAGCTTTTTAAAGGATTCAATTACAAATTGAATGTAGGTATTGACTATACTTCTGCCAACCGTAAATCGCAACAAAGCCAGTACCTGGCTTATCTTGCAGAAGAAAATGGACGGGCATCAATCAATTCCAAAGAGTTGAAGAACTTTTTGATTGAACATACCTTAAATTATAACAAGCAGTTTGGCATTCATGGTATTAAAGCTCTTTTAGGTTATTCCTATCAGGTAATAGATAATTCAGGATACGGAATGCAAACGGGGGGATTTACTACAGACCAGATACAATATATCTATAGTATGGCCTCAGGATTGCCCGATTTCACGAGTGTTACGTCAGAAGCAGCAACCCTAATGGAGCTACAATCTTATTTTGGAAGGATTAATTATAATTTGATGGAGAAATATCTGTTTACTTTTACTCTCAGACGTGATGGGTCTTCCAAATTTGGTAAAAATACTAAATATGGTAACTATCCTTCAGCTGCTTTTGCCTGGCGTCTTACTGAAGAAGATTTTATGCAAAACATGTCAGCTTTAAGCAATTTAAAAATACGTTTGGGTTGGGGACAGACTGGAAATGCAGAAATACCTTCTGATAATTCAACTTATTTATTAAAGGATGATCCAGGATCTACTGCAATAATCAATAATATTCCTGTTCCGGGATATGTATTGGATAAAACTCCTCAGCCACTCTTAAAATGGGAAACAACAACCTCAACTAACTTTGGTATTGATTGGGGATTATATAAAGGCAGATTATCTGGTACAATTGATTTATTTAATAAAAGAACTACTGATCTTTTACTTGAGAAACCTACAAAACCATTATCTCCAACATCTAAAATCGTTACTAACGAAGAATTGGGCTATGTTGAAAATAATGGTTTAGAGCTTGCGATAAGCGGTGTGCCCGTCACGAATAATAATTTTACCTGGAATATTAATTTCAACTTCACAGCTATCAAGAATAATATTGTAGACATACTTGAGAACGACGAAAGTATTATTCCTACAGGTTCAATTCAAGGACAAGGAATGACAGGGCAATATGCACAGGCTTATGCCAACAATCAAACGATGGCTTCGTACTATTTATATAAAGTAGACTCATTAAACGACCTTGGACGAATTGTATATGTCAAAGGGCCAGATGGATCAGATTCATTGATGTTTATGGGATCTGCACTTCCAAAATTCACTCTGGGCTTGAACAACAGTTTCAACTATAAGAACTTTGATTTTAGTTTCTTTATCGAGGTAGTATATGGCAACAAAGTGTTTAATAATACAGCAGTGTTGCTTGAAAAATCAAACATGAGACAAGCACAAAATACACTTTATGCTTTTGCCGAAGACGAAGTTACGTACAGGGTAATACCTAGAGCATCTGATAGGTATCTGGAAGATGGAAGCTTTTTAAGGTTAGCCAATGCATCTATAGGATATAACCTCAATGTAAGTTCAATAGATTGGATTAAATCCTTAAGAATTTATGCATCGGGCTATAATTTATTTCTTTTGACAAAATATACTGGTTTTGATCCTGATGTTTCGGCTAGTGCTGACTTAAATGGTGTACGTTCAATAGGAATGGATGTAACCAATTATCCTAAAGCGCGGACTTTCCTATTGGGATTAAATGTTTCATTCTAAATGCAAAATAAAAGTGATATGAAAAAGAAATTTATATATACAACATTGCTCACTTTATTCTTAAGTGGGTTGTTCTTCCCTTCATGTTCCGATCTGCTCGAAGAACCAAGGGATAAGGTTACTTCCGAGGTACTTATAAACGACCCTAATTTAGTCCCTAATTTGGTTGCACCTGCATTAGGTCAGCTAAGGGGCTTATGGATGCGTGAATCGGTTTGGGGCATGCAGGAAGCCAGCTCCGACGAGCTTTTCTTTCCAACACGTGGTACCGACTGGTTCGATGGCGGAGTATGGCAAATGCAATACCTCCACACCTGGACAACCAATCACCGCGATGTGATTGCTTTGTGGGACCAATTGGGCAGGGGAATAGCCTCAGCAAATTTTGGAATCGGAGTACTTGGCGATGATGAAGGTGTAAGTGATGAAATTAAGGGGTACCGTGGAATGCTTCGTTTTCTAAGGGACTTTTATATGTACAACCTGATTGACCTTTATGGTCTTTCTCCGTATAGGGATGCAGCAAGTACAGATTATACCAGTTTTCCGGAAATTATGGATCGTGAAACGGCCTTTTATTTTATCGTATCTGATTTAAAAAGGATCTTAAACGATCTACCAGAAAAGGTTGATGCAGACTATGGCGTACCCAACCGCGATGCCGGAAGAATGCTTTTGGCCAAGCTATATATTAACAAAGAAGTATATACTGGCACTGCAGCATACGATTCAGCATTAATTTACCTGAACCAGATCATTGATCCGGGAAATTACAACCTTGCCAATGATTATTTTGGTATGTTTGGAGCCAATAACCATGAAAATCACATGAAGGCAGACGATGAAGCAATTTTTGTTGCCGCTCTTGATGATGGAGATGACTATGGTTTGGATAACAGAGTGATCTGGATACAGCATACACTGCATTACAGACAAAATTTATCAGGCGATTTTACAGGTAACTGGAATGGTTGTTCTGCTCCTGAAGGATACCTTAATGATATATGGGTAAACGGTACAGATACGGCAACTGATGTAAGGTGGAAAGACACATCGTATTTTGCAGATATGGCTATCAATGCCGGATTTATTTATGGACAGCAATATGATATTGATGGAGAGATAATTACTGACAGACAGGGTGACCCACTTAATTTTACTTTTGAATGTTCCCTCCAAGATGCGGAAGAAGCACAGGGTGTTAGAGTTGTGAAATATATGCCTCGTGTTGTACCTGTAAACCCACAACGAACTCCAAACGATTTTTTGATTTACAGGTATGCAGATGCATTGCTCATGAAGGCGGAATGTTTGGCAAGGGATGGAGACCTTACCGGGGCTCTTGATATTGTAAATCAAATCAGGACCAAAAGGAATGCACCGGTTTTAGATGCAGGTAATTTTGAACTGATCGATATTTTGGATGAAAGAGGCCGTGAACTTTATTGGGAAGGACACAGGAGACAGGATATGATTCGCTTTGGAACTTTCCTTGATCCTAAAACCAGTAAGGATTTTACTTCTCCCGAAACTGCTAAATTATTGCCCATACCACAGACAGCAATTGAGTCTATGGAAGGCAGACTGGATCAGAATCCAGGATATTAAGGTTAAATGGCTTCCCTTTTTAGCCAAAAACCGAAACAATGAGGCGAAGCACAAAAGTGTATACGCCACGTCATGCGGGTGTAGCGAAGCAATCTAAGACAGTTTAACAGTTTGCTTCGTTCCTCGTAATGATGGTTAATTCGACTTTGTGAAATACATTAAACAAAGTTTACTGCTTAAAATGAAAAACACCTTCTTTTTATTCTTTAGCTTGATTTTCTCCCTGAATTTACAAGCTCAGCAAATGCTTCAGGTTGAACCTCCTTTTTGGTGGGAAGACTTGAAATACAATAACCTTGAACTTATCGTGTATGGTGAGGACATAGCACAATATAATCCCCGAATAAAGGAAAAAGGAATTCAGGTTTTGGATGTCCAGACATTCGATAATCGGAACTACCTGTTTGTTGATATCAAAATTTCTGGAGAGGTGCAGGATGGTTTTGAAATCAATTTTAAATCGGACAAGGGCAAAGAGCTGAATTATTATTTCGAACTCAAAGAAAGAAAAAAAGGATCAAGAGAAAGAGTTGGGGTAAACAGCTCAGATGTGATGTGTCTGATCATGCCCGACCGCTTTGCTAACGGGAACCCTGAAAATGATTCTCAGCCATATCTGCTTGAAAAAGTTGCCCGCGACAGTTCATCTGGGCGTCATGGTGGCGATCTGCAAGGAATTACTGATCATCTGGACTATTTTGACAAATTGGGTTATACAGCTCTTTGGTTGAATCCAATTCTGGAAAACAATATGTATATCCAAACCTACCACGGTTATGCAATAACTGACTTTTACGCTGTAGATGCGCGTATGGGTACTAACAAGGATTATCTGAAACTAATCGAAACAGCACATTCAAAAGGGATTAAGGTTGTTATGGATATGGTGTTTAACCATGCCGGAACAAGAAACTACCTGGTAAAAGATTCTCCTATGGACAATTGGGTCCACAGCTGGGACGAATATCACCGGAGCAACTATCGGGGTGAAGTTATTTCCGATCCTTATGTTTCTGATGCCGATTATGTCAAACAAAACAATGGTTGGTTCGATACAACCATGGCAGATCTGGACCAGACAAATCCCCATGTAATCAGATACCTGATCCAGAACAGTATTTGGTGGATCGAATACAGTGGTATCGATGGAATACGGATGGATACATATCCCTACCCCGATAAAGATGCCATGGCCAAATGGGGTAAAACCATTGGAGAACTTTATCCAAATTTTACCGTTATCGGCGAGGCCTGGTTACAATCTCCTGCGCATACATCTTACTGGCAAAAAGATGCCAAACATTCCGGAGGATACAATTCCTATATAGGATCTGTTTTTGATTTCCCTTTGTACTTTGCATTTAACAAAGCCATAAACGAACAAACCAACTGGACCGATGGCTGGTCCAGATTATATTATATCCTCACACAGGATATGCTTTATTCCAATCCGCAAAACCTTGTTGTTTTTCTTGACAATCACGATGTTGAGAGGTATGCTGAAATAATTGATGGAAGCCTCGATAAATATAAACTGGCCTTAACCTTCTATGCTACAACCAGGGGAATACCCCAGTTTTATTATGGTACCGAAATCATGATGGGCAGCAAATCCTTTCTGGACCATGGTTCGTGGCGCAGGGATTTTCCTGGAGGATGGCCTGGCGATTCAATAAATGCCTTTACAGGTAAAGGCTTAAACACAAAAGAATTGGAGGCTCAAGAGTTTACCTCGAAAATATTGAATTGGAGAAAGTCCAAAGAAGTGATTCATTCTGGGCAGTTGAAGCATTTTATTCCTGAGAATGAAATCTATGTGTATTTCAGGTTTAATGACGATGAAACCATAATGGTTGTCCTAAACAAAAATGAAGAGGAGTATACTTTTTCCTGGGACAGGTTTAAAGAAATGACCTATACGTTCACCAGAGCTAATGATGTTTTATCTGGACAAGAATATACAGCAGGTCAGGATATCAAATTAAATCCTATGCAACCATTAATTCTAGAATTTAAAAAATAATCCTATGCAACGAATTTTATTCGCTCTGTTGGCAGTAGTTGTATTAAGCTGTTCATCGAAACAAGATATAGAAAACCCGATTATTTTGGGGTTGGCAACCCCTATTCAACTTCAGGGTGATTCAAGCATATTTTATCTTACTGATTTTGTTCAGGATTATAAAACCGTTGAAAGCGTTAAATTCCCTGAAGGATTGACTGGTGAAGCTCTAAACGATAGTGTTTATGTACTGAGAATAACAGGTAAACTTGCTCCACTAAGTGTGTTGGAGCTAACTTCGGGGTCACAGACAGAAGAAATTCAGTTGATTTACCGTAAAAAGCAAAAAATTACTATTGAATTTAAGGGCATGGATGATTTTCCAAATCCCAAAGTAATTGGCAGCATGAATAACTGGAACCGCGAAAATGAAGGAATGAAGTTTTTAGATGGCAGATGGATCCAGGAATTTGAGGTGAGCCCAGGCATTTATGAATACTTGTTTTATTCCGGAGGAAAAGAAATTAAGGATCCTGCCAATCCTGAATCAATGGGCAGGAACTCAATCATCAAAGTAGGGATTTATTTGCCGGAGAACCTTCCTTTTATTCAAACAGAAAAATATACAGAAAATACAATAACCCTGAGTGCGGACGAAGAAATGACAGAAGTGTTTGCATTTTGGCAAAACCAATTGATTGGCATTGTAAAGCAAGGAAATAATTTTGAGGTTAGCATTCCTACTGAAGCAAAAAACTTTTATCGTTCGTATATCAGGGTTATTGCTTATAACGAAAAAGGTATTTCCAACGATATCCTGGTTCCTCTTCATGAAGGTAGAGTTATAGATAGCAGCACACAGCTCGATCGTTCAGATAAGCAAACCATGATCATGTACTTTCTGATGGTGGACCGTTTTTACAATGGAGACTTAACTAATGACAAACCTGTATCCGACCCTGATATTTTGCCTAAGGCAAACTATTTTGGTGGCGACCTGGCAGGGATTATGCAAAAAATTGATGAAGGCTACTTCAGCAATTTGGGCATAAATACGCTTTGGTTATCGCCAATTGTTCAAAATCCTGAGGGCGCTTATGGAAGGTTTCCTGATCCTGTGACCAAGTTTAGTGGTTATCATGGTTATTGGCCAGTATCTAATGTAAAGATCGATTATCGCTTTGGAACAGACGAGGATCTCCATAACATTGTTGAAGATCTGCACGAAAGGAAAATGAACATTTTACTGGATTATGTGGCAAACCATGTCCATGAAGAACATCCGGTGTACAAGGAACATCCCGAGTGGGCTACTTCACTATATCTGCCAGATGGCACAGAAAACACCATGAAATGGGACGAACACAGGTTAACAACATGGTTCGATACTTTTATGCCTACACTCGACTTGCGTAAAAAAGAAGTGGTAGATGCTATGGTCGACTCAGCAGTTTATTGGCTAAAAGAATTTAAAATTGACGGATTTAGGCATGATGCCACCAAACATATTGACGAACTTTATTGGCGTACATTGACCACAAAGATCAAGAAAATCAATCAAGAGAAATCCTTTTACCAGATTGGTGAGACCTATGGAAGTCCGATTCTTATTAGCAGTTATATCAGTTCAGGAATGCTCGATTCGCAATTCGACTTTAATGTTTATGATAATGCTGCCTCAACTTTTGCTCAGGATAATGTTGGATTTGAAGGTATTAAATCAGTACTTTCAGATAGTTGGAAATACTATGGATACCATAATTTAATGGGCTACATCAGTGGTAATCAGGATCGTGCCCGTTTTATTTCTTATGCAGGTGGATCTCTCAGCTTTAATGAGGATGCCAAATATGCCGGCTGGACAAGGAAAATTGATGCCGGAAATCCCAATTCATATAAAAAACTTGAAATGCTACACGCATTTAATATGACCATTCCAGGTATACCTGTCATATATTATGGCGATGAAATAGGAATGCCAGGAGGAAATGACCCTGACAACCGCAGGATGATGCGCTTTGAAGGACTAACCACAAATGAGAAAGCAGTTAAAGAAACTGTGAAAAAACTAATCGGCATCCGCAAAAACAACATGGCTTTGCTTTTTGGCCAGACAAGGATTATTCAGGCAGACAGCCTGGTTTTGGCCTATACCCGCGAATATTTTAACCAAAAAGAGTTGGTTGTTTTTAATAAGGATACAGAAAAACCTATTAATTTAACACTGGACCTTGATGTTGGCACAGGTAATCCTGAACCAGCATTTGGAAGCAATGTGACCAAAACAGGAACAGGCTTAGTAGTAAAAATAAAACCATTAAGCTTCGACATTATTCGATATTAGCCTGCATTAAAGGTGCCTCCAAAGCTCTAGGCGCATGCGCCATAGCGTACTAAGGCACAATGTAGTATTTGAAAATGAGTAACTTTATTGCGTTGAATTAGAATATGAAATAAATAAACCCATACATACCATGCAAAAAACACTCCTCTTACTTGCTATAAGCATTTTTATCTTTTCTTGCGGATCGAACAAGAAAAAAAGTACATCCGAAATAAAGCCTTTGGTCGAGACAAAGGTTACCCATCCAGATTGGGCAAAAGATGCTGTTATTTATGAAGTCAATATCAGGCAATATACTCCTGAAGGGACCTTCGAAGCATTTATACCACACATTTCAAGATTGAAAGATTTGGGTGTGGATATATTGTGGTTGATGCCCATATTTCCAATTGGAGAGAAAAACCGTAAAGGTGAACTTGGCAGCTATTATTCAGTACAGGATTATAAGGCTATAAACCCAGACTATGGAACCTCAGAGGATTTCAAAAATTTGGTTCAGGTTGCCCATGAGAATGGACTAAAGGTTATTCTGGACTGGGTAGCCAACCATACAGCATGGGACAATGCCTGGATTAAAAGTCATCCCGAATATTATGAAAAAGATTCAACTGGAAATTTCTTTGGACCTTTTGATTGGACTGATGTTGCACAGTTGAGTTATGACAACAAGGATTTGTATGCAGCTATGCAGGATGCAATGGAATTTTGGGTTCGTGAATCAGACATAGATGGCTATCGCTGTGATGTTGCAGGTATGGTTCCTCAAGACTTCTGGGAGCAAGCTCGAAAAACCTTAGACGGCATCAAACCGGTATTCATGCTTGCCGAAAACGAAGATGTGCCAACATTGCTACATAAAGCTTTCGACATGAATTACGGGTGGGAATTGCACCATATCATGAATCAGGTCGCAAAAGGCAATATGGATGTAACTGACCTTAAGAAGTATTTTGCCAAGGAAGACAGCTTATATTCAAAAGATTGTTACCGCATGCAGTTCATAACCAACCACGATGAAAATTCATGGAACGGTACCGAATTTGAACGCATGGGTGATGGAGCAAACACTTTTGCCGTAATGACTTTTACAATACCTGGTATGCCTTTGATTTACACGGGTCAGGAAGTTGGTATGGATAAAAGGCTTGAATTTTTTGTTAAAGACACAGTGATCTATGCTGAAAATGAGTATCCTGCTTTTTACCAATCATTGATCGGCCTGAAAAAAAATAACAAGGTATTGTGGAATGGGGCTGAAGGCGGTGATTTTGAGATAGTAGACGCAACAAACAATAAGGTATTTGCCTTTAAACGTTTTACAGATGAGACCGACTTATTTGTTATCCTCAACCTTTCGGGTGAGGCACAAAACTTTACAGTACCGGCAGGTATCAATGGAGCCTATACCGATTATTTTTCTAAAGGTAGTATAGTTCTAAGCGAAGGAGAAGAAAAAACACTCAATGCCTGGAGTTATCAGGTATTGATTGAGAAATAACCTAAAACAAATTTAAATTGAATAATTTGTTTATTGCTTAACATATTAGGTAAAACCTTAAATATGATACTTAACAAATATGAAAACATCACAAGTGCCGCCTATGGTAAATAAGTATATTTTATTAGCAAATATTTGTTGATAACCTACTATACATGGAAGAATCGCATACTTATAAAAAAGTAGTTGTCAGGGAAAATGGAAGTCCTGAAGTATTAAAACTAGAGGAATCGAAACTTGTTCCTCATGAAAAGAACGGCCTATTAATAGAGGTATGGGCTATAGGTATCGGCTTTGCAGATATTATGGCCCAGCGTGGAGGTTATGTTTTGGCTCCTAAAAAGCCATTTACTCCAGGCTATGATTTCTTAGGAAGGATTCTTAAAGCAAACGGTTCGAGCACGTTTAATGAAGGTGATATGGTATGTGCCCTCTTGCCTGTTATGGGCACCTATTCGGAAATAATAGAAGTAGAGGAAAAATACCTGGTAAAAGTTCCAAATGGAATTAATCTTACCAAGGTTGCTGCTTCATTGTTGAATTATCTCACTGCCTATTATATTCTCGATAGCAAAGCAAAGGTAAAGGCAAACGATCATGTTTTCATTCAGGGAGCTTCTGGAGGAGTGGGATTGGCTTTGGCGCAAATCGGTAAATTGAAAATGCTCAAAATGACTGGCACCAGTTCGAAAAGCAAATTTGATTTACTGCAAGAATTAGGAGTAGAGCCCATCGATTATAACACAAATGATTTTGAAACCTACCTGAAAGAAAATTATCCGGAAAGACTTGATGCGGCTTTTGATGCCAGGGGTGGAGATTATTTAAAGAAATCGGCCAGTATTCTCAAACGGGGAGGGACAGTAGTTTCATATGGTTTCTCTGGCAATGGCTTTGGTGGAAACAAAGAAATGTACAAAGGTTTATGGGAAATATTAAGAATAATTTTGATACCCAATGGCAAAAAAGTCAAGCTTTGTGGAACCCCAGGAGAAATTAAAAAAAATCCTTCGAAATACCGTTCTTTTCTTGAGTTAATTCTGAATCAAATTAAGGATGGAAAAATAGATCCCCCTGTTGATTCTGTTTTTGAGTTTGATGAGGTAGTAAAAGCACATCAAAAGTTTGAAGCTGGGTCTTTAAAAGGGAAGATTGTTATAAAAACAAAGTATTTTCAACAAAATTAAATCTGGGTAATTAAAGCAAAAAGGGGGAAATAAAACCATCCCCCCTTTTTTAAAAAGACTAACAACATGTAAGACTTAACTCATTGTAGATTATTTAATTAACACCAGTTTTTTAACCCCTACGAAATCGCCTGCAGTTAAACGATAATAATAGGCACCTGCTGGTAAATTTGAAGCATCCAGGCGTATAGTATTTCTGCCTGCAGGAGCTTCATTATCTACTAATGTTTCTACCATTCTACCTAATTGGTCATATAAAGTAATAGTTACATGCATTTTTGCTGGTAAAGAAAATGGAATCGATGTTTCATATTGGAAAGGGTTAGGATAGTTTTGCCCCAGCTCAACACCAACTAAATCATTCAATCCTGAATTATCAGCAAACTCAGTTCCTTTCAATGCAGCATCTCTGGCAGCTGATGCTAGAACTTTGTATGGACGCATCATCTCATTGTCTTCATGGTCCAGAATGTGACAATGCCAAACGTAGCCTGGTCCTTCAGATGGATTGAAACTAAATAATAGATCTGTTGGAGGTGCGTTCAGTGCTATATCAGTCGGTGCAAAACGAGTGATAAATGTTGAAACCTCTCCCGGATAAACAATGTAGGTATCTTTCCAACCTTGTTCATTGAGTTCTGCCGGTCTAACAGGACCTTGCAGGTAAGGAGTTATGGCAGGGTTGCCACCCAAAGCTCCATCAGCATTTAACTGATCCGCTGGCATGGGTGGGCCTACAGCATCAATTACAACACCACCAAAAGCATTGGCATAAGCTTTACTGTATTTGTTTACATTATACTTTTGCCTGCTAACTACTTGGAACTGGACCAAGTGCAGATGGATAGGATGTGCATCGCCTGTGAGATTGATAATCTGCCATAATTCTGTATTTCCTTCTACAGGTAATTCAGTTTCACCCAAACCAGGAACGCCCATTCCGTTTAAATCCCATTTTGAGTTATTAACCAAAGCTTCCAGTGGTCCACCTGCGGCCATAACTTCATTCAAAGTTAATTGTCTGACCACATCTGGTACAACATTGTTCGTTCCTGCAAAGTCAGTTAGTTTAACCAGGTTGTTCGTCCTAAGTGAAGCTGGCAACATACTTTTGTCAATACCTGCTTGGGTTTGATCAGCAGCAGAAACCATTTCTCCGTTTACTACAAATTGCATTACACGTCCCATAGTTTTACCATTAGGTGGTCCACCTTTTGGGTATGGTGTGTTAGCAGTATTTTTTAATGTCCATACCTGATTCGGCGTAGAACCCGAAAAATCGATTACTATATCAGCCCTTTCTCCAGGAGCTAGTACCAATTTACCATTTATTGGAACAGGCGAATCCATCAAGCCACCATCAGTACCCACCTGCACAATCGCTGGCCCCATATTGTTGGATGCCATGTCTATGAGAAATAGTTCATAAAACCGGGCGTTGGATCCATTCAATAAACGGAAACGGTACTTTCTTGGAGCAACAGAAAGATAAGGCCATGTCTTTCCATTTACAGTCATCACATCGCCAATAAATTCTGGAGTCCAAAAAGGATGAATTAAAGGATTTGCCGGCAAGTTAGGATAGTAAAGGCCACCCGTTTGATCAAACATTCGATCTTGGAATACCAATTCTATTTCAGGTAAGTACGGTTCAGGATTAAACACACCAGAAGCACCAACTGGTGCAACTTCCCTGACAAGGTCATCACCTGACCAACCGGGCAATTGGCTAATCTCTTCATCATCGCCTCTTAGAAAATAAAAGCCGGCCAAACCAGCATATACATTTAATCGGGTAACACCCAGGCTATGGTCATGATACCATAGAGTTGCAGCTTCCTGATCGTTTGGATAATAATAATGTTGATCTGTTCCATCGATTCCCCAGGATGGACCTAAAATTGAATAATCAGGAGTAAACCATGCATCAGGACCGCCATCCGATTCAGATGGAACTTCACCACCATGTAAGTGTGGTACAACAGGAATTTCACCTAAATAGGGGGTCATAGCTCCATGATCGCCTAATGGATCTGCCCAGTGAAGTGTTTGGTCAACCACTAAGTTTACATTTTCATAGGTTTCACCATATAGCTCATTTTTATAGAGCACATTAAGTGGAAAACCAGTGTGTGTCTCAATTGTAAAAGCAGGCCATAAAGGAGGAGTATAAGTAGCTCCATTATCATTTGAAAGTGTATAAGCCCAGACCTTAGCCAAACCAGCTCCAGGATCAATACCTACCGTTCCTGTGGTAAGCAGCGTGCCTGTTGACACTGCAATTTGTTCTCCGGGAACATATTTAACTATAAGATCACCACCAGTTGCATCAACCCTCAAGCCAGCAAAATGAGGCACCGGATCGACAAATTGGGGGATTGCCCTTGGGTCAATTGGTATTTGACCTGTTACTTGAGCATTTAATTGAAGATATGTAAATGCAAAGAATAGCAATGCTATTATCGAAATAGTCAGTTTATTTTTCATAATACATTTTTTTAATATTAATAATATGGGAAGTGAAAAATCTTAAGTTCTAAACTCCTTTCTTGATTTTTATTAACGATTGTTGGCGTGAGAGAGACCGGTTAGGTCATTTTGTATATATACAATAGACGAAACCTCGATATTGCTGAATAAAATTCAACTTGCACACTCTACAATTTTTTCCCCTAAGGAATGAAAATAAATGCGTTCAACTTGATAGAACAAGTTAACTTGGAGGTTATATGAGTCAGAAGCTAATGAAATAGCCTCTTTCATTATTTTATATATACGAAGTAAATTGTTGTGGGGGTGGTTTACGATTTATACAAATGTAAAATATAACCTACCTTAATGCTAGGATAATTTGACCAGTATATTTTATTTGTACATAAATTCAGATGTCATGGTGTCAAAACTTACATTTCGACATCAAATCAATTAGAATTAAACTAAAGAAGGGAAAGACAATACATCTAACGTTTAATTATAAATAATTAAGAATTGAAATAATATGCTAATCTTGAACTACCTCCTCATTGCCCCATTTCTCACGGATTTCTTCCAATATGCCATAAATTTCAGGAATATCATTGCAGGTTACCAAGCGTAAGCGGGTTTCTTTGAAATTGCTTAAACCTTTAAAATAGTTGGAAAAATGCCTGCGCATTTCCAGAACACCTTTTTTTTCACCTTTAAATTGAAGCGATTTATCGAAATGCAATTTAGCCAGGTCTACTTTCTCGATTACGGATAGTGGAGTAGCTTCTTCACCTGTTTGGAGAAAATGTTTGATATCGCGAAAAACCCAAGGTCGACCTATGGCACCCCTACCAATCATAATTCCGTCAACTCCATACCTATCAAAATATACTTTGGCTTTTGGAGCCCTGACAATATCTCCATTGCCAATTATGGGAATATGCATTCGGGGATTGTTTTTGACCTCACCTATTAAAGTCCAGTCAGCTTCCCCTTTATACATTTGGGAGCGTGTTCGTCCGTGAATTGTCAATGCCTTGATCCCGACATCCTGCAGCCTCTCTGCAATCTCAACTATATGTTTACTCTCTTCGTCCCATCCTAAACGTGTTTTTACAGTAACCGGTTTGTTCACAGATTTCACTATCTCGCCAGTCATCTTTACCATGAGAGGGATATCCTTGAGCATGCCGGCACCTGCCCCTCTGCGGGAAATCTTAGTAACCGGGCAACCAAAATTAATGTCGATGATATCCGGATTGGCAGTTTCTGCAATTTTTGCCGATTCTATCATGGGGTCCATCAGATGTCCATAAATCTGTATCCCGATAGGTCGTTCATATTCAAAAATATCGAGCTTCTTAAGACTTTTATCTGCATTCCTGATCAGTCCATCAGAAGAAATAAATTCAGTATAAAGTACATCGGCTCCAAACTTTTTACTGATATACCGGAACGATGGATCTGTAACATCTTCCATAGGAGCCAACAACAGAGGTTGTTCGCCAATTTCCACATCACCTATCTTTACCACTTGCGTAAAATTTAATTCATGTATAGCTCAGAGTTTTGCAACTTATAAACTCATCTGTTTAGAAATAATGTTGTTAATAACAGACTAAAGAAGAGCTAAATATTTTAACTTAGTCTGCAAATTTATCAAATTATTGGCTATGCCATACATTAATTTCAATTCGGCCAAACCCGGACTTAAATTATTAGTAACAGGATTATCTATAATAGCTATAGGTATAATTACTTTTTTTGCCGGATTGTTATTTTCGCGTTTAATCTTTTCAATGCACCTTGACGACGTGAACCATATTGTTTATGGTCGCTTTGATCGCTTGTCTGATTGGCAGCTCAAAACCTACCAAATATTTCAAACACTTGGTTTCTTCGTCTTGCCAGGGTTTTTCCTTTATTGGATATTTTCATCCCCCGAAAAGGAGTACTTCAATGTGTCTGCACCCAGGGATTATAAAATAATTATATGGACAATTGTGGCTTTTACAGCCTCAATGCCCTTTTTTGCATGGGTAGCAGACTTGAACACTAATGTACGTTTGCCTGATTGCTTTAGTGAACTGGAAACAACATTTAGAACAACCGAGGAAAATTATAGTGCTATAGCTAAAAGATTGACTTCGAGTGATAACCTGGGACAATTATTTTTTAATCTTTTTATGATTTCTATACTGCCTGCAGTTGGAGAGGAATTTATATTTAGGGGAGTTATCCAGAAAATTGCAGGGGAACTACTTAAGAATGTGCACTGGGCTATAATTGTTACAGCGATATTATTTAGTACTTTTCATGGTCAGTTCTTTGGACTGTTGCCCAGGTTTTTGCTTGGACTGTTTTTTGGTTATCTAATGGTTTGGAGCCGGAATATATGGATTCCAGTAATTGGTCATTTTGTATTTAATACTATAAGTGTTATTGCCTGTTATTTGTATAAGCATGCAATTATTACGATTCCGCCCAAGGAGCTAGGTATTGCTGGGATTTTTGGATTTGCAGTAGTTATAAGCGCCCTTATTATTGGGTTGTCGGTATATTTTATTTGGAAATCATCGAAAAGGGAATTAACCTCTTAATTTATCAAGTTCACTTTTCCTGAAAACATAAGAAATTCCATAATTAGAACTTTCCTTCCGTTTTTGGTCGTCACTTAAATCAGAATAGTGTTTTTCAACTTCGTTCCAGACTTGAAGAATTATATCATCTGCTGTAGGGCGCATTTCAGAGAGTTTTTCAAGTGCCCGGTGATAGTTTTTCTGTAAGGTTTTCTGAAATTTATAGGAATCAATAAACTGCTCATAGCGTACTTTTACCACAGCAATTGTTGGATTTGTTATTGGGCTCCGCCCTTTTACTTTTCTGATATTTTCACCTTCGATAATAATTTTGCCCCATTCTATAACCTCAGCTTCGGTTTGTAATGTTGGTGTTTTTCGCTCATCTTCATCAAGTTTTAAAAAAGCTCTTTCCGAAGCAGGAAGCTCACCTCTTGCAATGGCCATGTTTACTACTTGTATAAAATGGGAAATGTAGAGTTTAGCCTTCTTCAATGTTTTAATATACTCTTTGTTTTTCTCAACCTGATTGTCATAGGCTTGTTTGCATTCATCAAGGGCTTTTGAAAAAGAGGGCAGGAAAGATTGTACTTTTTGAAACGCATTTTGTGAAAAAGCAAGCTTAAAGGGAGGAATTTCCCGTCCCTTATTAAAAGCTATTTGTAATGCTTTTAATCTTGCTGCATCTGTGTTTGGTAAACGGCGGTAAGGCATCTCTCTACTATGAGATTGATTAGTTTGTACAAAGTATTATTTTACGAAGATACAACTCTAAAATTCATCGGCAAGTTATTCGTATATAAATTTCATTTGATTATCAGCTTTTTGCACAGATTTTCTTTCGAATAACATATCAGGCAACGGTTGTAGGCCTTTTCGCTTTTTTGCACCTATTATCTTTCAATATCATTTGTAATTAATACTAAATGCACTATCTTTTAGTTTAGAAATTTTTAATGCATGTTTTCTACAGAAACTTATCTAAAAAGGAGAAAAATACTCGTTGAAGAATTAGCTAATAAAGGCATTCTTTTATTATTTGGAAATATTGAAGTGCCGAGGAATTATAAATCTAATCCCTTTAGGTTCAGGCAGGACAGTAATTTTTTATATTATATTGGTATTGATCAGCCAAACATGGCCGCAACTATTGATACAACAAGTGGAGAAGTTGTTTTATATGGGGTCAACCTTACGGCAGAAGATACAATTTGGATCGGGGATCAACCAAAACTCTCCGAATTGGCAGCGAAATCAGGGATTGACAAGGTCAGGGACATAAATACGCTGTCGTATCACCTACAAAGAGCGAAAAACCTTAAGTATTTACCTCCGTATCCAGCAGATCGAAGAAATTATCTGGCTAAACTTTATTTTAAAACTGCACCTGAAGTGGAAAACGATTATTCAATCGAGTTTATTCAGGCTGTAGTAAAACAACGAAGTATAAAGTCAGACGAAGAAGTGGCCCAGATTGAGGATTCGTTGAACAGAGCAACAGCCAAATTACATATAGAGGCTATGAGTATGTCTTTACCGGGAGAATACGAGTACAGAATTGCCGGAGCTATCGAAAGCATCATGCTCAAAAATCTTTGCACTCCTGCATATAATACCATTTGTTCAGTAAGAGGGGAAATCCTTCATAACCTAAATTCTCATAACCAGTTGCAGAAAGGTCAGCTTTTACTGGTTGATGCAGGCGCTGAAAATGAGATGCATTATGCCTCGGACATAACACGCACAACACCTGTTGGGGGTAGGTTCAGCCAACAACAAAAAGAGATTTACCAAATTGTCCTGGAAGCCCAGAATAAATCTATACAAGGACTTAAACCGGGCATAACCTATAAAAGTCTTCATTTAAATGCAGCCAAAATTATTGCTCAGGGATTAATTGATTTGGGTTTAATTTCAGGAGGGGTTGAAGATGTTGTGCAAGCTGGAGCGCATGCCTTATTTTTCCCACATGGATTGGGGCACATGATAGGATTGGATGTGCATGACATGGAAGACCTTGGTGAGGATAATGTTGGGTACAATCAAAACATTGTTCGAAGTGAACAGTTTGGAACTTCTTACCTCAGATTGGGAAGAGAATTATTGCCTGGATTTGTTGTAACAGTTGAACCGGGAATCTATTTTATACCTCAATTGATACAAAAATGGAGACATGAGAGAAGATTTGTTAAAATGATAAATTACACCAAGCTTGAGGACTATATGAACTTTGGAGGTATAAGAATTGAGGATAATATATTAATTACCAAAGAAAATTATAGGATATTGGGAACCCCAATTCCAAAAGAAATAGATGAAATAGAGGGACAATTTTAGACTTTGAATAATTAATATATATTTTATGCATCCAATGCGTAACAAAAAGGAGTGAAAACATGTATATTGAATAACAATTGCTAAGTTCGGGCCAGAATGAATTCTACAAATAAGATATTAATAGCAGATGATTCTGAATCGTATCTCAAGATTATACAACAGATATTTGAGATTGTCGGTTACAAATATGATTTGATATTTGCTCGCGATGGTAAGGAGGCTTGCGAGAAAGCCTTAGCTCAATTGCCCGATTTGATCATTCTTGATGTTATCATGCCAGAGATGAATGGTATTGAAGCTGCGAAATTTCTCAGGATCAATAAAGAAACCAAAGACATTCCAATTATTCTCCTATCAGCAACTGAAAGTCTCAAAGCAGCTTATGAGGTTGGTGCAAATGATTTTATTTCTAAGCCGTTTAACCAATACGAACTACTCATAAAAGTCAGGTCAGCCCTGAATCTTGTAGATAAAATTAAGATTATTGAAGAAAATAACCGGATACTTAATGACAATCATAACAGGGTTGTTGAGCAACACGAAAGGATTATTGAGCAGCAAAAGGAGATTATTGGGGACCTAAATTATGCCAAAAGAATACAGAAAAGTATTCTGCCCCAGAAAAAAGATGTAAAAAATGCCCTGGAAGATTATTTCATTTTGAATAAACCCAGGAATATTGTAAGCGGAGACTTTTATTGGGTGGGTCAGAGTGGCGACCGCAAAGCTTTAGCAGTTGGGGATTGTACAGGGCATGGACTGTCAGGCGCATTACTCTCTATGGCAGGGATGGCTTTTTTAAATGACATCATGGCAAGGGGAACAGATCTTTTACCTGCAGATATACTTTTTCAGCTCAGGGTAATGGTCATGAACCTACTGAGGCAAACCGGGGAAGAAGGAGAGGCAAGCGATGGCATGGATATTTCTCTTATCCTATTGAGCCTCGACAATAAAAAATTGTGGTATGCAGGAGCAAATAATCCAATATATTTAGTCCGTAATGGGGAATTAGAGGTATTCAAGGGAGACCGAATGCCCATAGGGATTCATCTCAATTTCACTCGACCGTTTACTACCCATGAGATTGATGTTAAATCTGGTGACTTAGTATATTTGTTTAGCGATGGCTTTGCCGACCAGTTTGGTGGTCCAAGAAATAAAAAATTCAGGTACAAGCAATTTCAGGAGTTACTGTTACAGATTCATACCGAACCGATGAGAAAGCAAAAATCAATCCTTGAAATGGTTTATGTTGATTGGAAAGGGGACCATGAGCAAATTGATGATGTTCTTGTAATGGGGTATAAAATATAAGAACTTTGAACTCAAAGGATATGATAATTAATAGATATATTCATGCTTTTCTTCTTTGTTTAGGTTTGATAGTTTTTCCACTTGTAATTATAGGACAGCAGGAAGATAATGATGCTATTGTCCAAAATATTAAGGCTGCAGATAAATATTTTGAAGAAGGAAATAAGGCAGAAGCTGCCAGGTTATATAACCAAGCTGCCTATTTGTATCGGACAGAGCAAAAATATCAAGAAGCTATCCCATTATATATTAAAGTCCTTGACATAAATACTGAATTAGGCAACAAAGTAGGACAGATGTTGACACACAGTAACCTGTCTATGCTTTTTATAGAAACAGGTAATTACCAGGAGGCATTGAAACATCTCAAAATTGAGTTGGAATTTAGGGAAAAAGCAAAAAAAATACAGGAGATTATACCCGTTTTAGTAACAATATCTAGTGTTTTTAATGAGTTAAGCAACTTTGACAAAGCCCTTGAATATGCTAATCGTGCCATACAATTGTCTTTAGAAATTAACAACATGGTATTTTTAAAGCGCTCTTATGGTATAGCCTACGATATCAACACAAAAGCAGGAAACTCTGAAGAAGCACAGGCGTTTTTTGAAAAATATTCTGTCATCGACAAAAAACTGAAAGAAGAACGCATGGCAGCAGTAGAACAGGAAGCTAAGCAAAAGGTAAGTGCTGCCTATAGCGAAAAGGCTAAAACTGAAGTTGAATTGAAAAAAACTGCAGAGAACCTTGAAGAGGCTGAACGGCTTGCCCAGCAACAAAAACTGGAGCTTGATCTCCAACAAGCATTAATTAATGAGCAGAATGCACTCTTAAAAATAGAAAAACTTCAAAAGAAATATTTTGCAATAGGCTTTATAGTAACATTGGTTTTTGTAGTTGCCATGGCTTTTCTTTTGATCAGGATTAGATCTGCAAACAAGAAAATTAACCTGCAAAGGTCTAAACTTGAAAAGCAAAACAGGGAAATACATTCAAGTATCAGGTATGCAAAAACCATTCAAACAGCCATGTTGCCTGAGCTATCTATGGTAAAGGATTTTGGTTCTTACTTTGTTCTTTATAAGCCAAAAGATATCGTTTCCGGTGATTTCTACTGGGGAAGTTCAACAGCAAAAGACAGAATGTTCTTTGCGGTTGTAGACTGTACCGGTCATGGAGTGCCTGGAGCATTTATGTCCATGATAGGTATCCGTATATTGGATGAAATCATTAATGAGATGAAATTAGAATCTCCAGCACAAATCCTGGAAACCTTGAATGAAATCTTAAGAGCATCACTTCGTCAGGAACAAACTGACAATAACGATGGCATGGACCTGGCTTTATGTAGGTTTGATAAGAAAAGTGATGGAAGCTTGGATATGATATACTCTGGTGCTAAACGGCCAGTTTATATTGCCAGGAACTCAAATTCTGAGATTGAAATCCTGAATCCGGACAGAAAATCTATTGGAGGCTATCAACCAGCAAAACGAACTGTTGAATTTACTAACCAGGAAACCACAATTTATAGTGGTGATACAGTTTATTTGTTTTCTGATGGTATTGTTGACCAGAACGATCAGAACAGGAAAAAATTTGGAAGAGGAAAACTGGAGAACCTAATTAAACAGGTAATGAATGATAGTGTCGACAGTCAGAAGAAAGCGTTTGAAGAAGATCTCAATAAATTTATGCAAGGTGAAATGCAACGTGATGATATTACCTTAGCAGGAATTAAAATAAAATAGACATGCTCGAATATACAAATAAAAGCAAAGATAATTTTCTCTATTACAGAGGGCCTTTCAGTATCGAAATGATTTCTTTTATGGCAAATTTTATCAGGGATTTGTTAGATGCTGAGGATTTAATAAAAAAAAGACTCTTTAAAGCTTTTATTGAATTGACTCAAAATGTATCCTATTATTCTGCAGAGGTAAAGAAAAAACCAGAAGAACTGGAACCCCGAGGAGGAGTTGGAATTGTCTCTATAGATAAAATTGCAGGTGGTTATAGCGTGTCAACTTGCAATTTGATTGAGAGCATACATGCACCAATTCTTGAAAAAAACTGCAATGAAATAAATGAATTGAACGAAACTGAGCTTAGAGAGTTAAAAAGAACCACAAGGGCTCAAGCTGCAATAAAGGATATTGGGGCACATATTGGATTGATCCATACTGCCCTTTTGTCAGGAAGCAAACTTGAAATAAATTTCGAACCAGTGGATGACCTTCATTCATTGTTTACAATTAAAGTAAATTTAGCTCTCTAATATTAGATTTGTTGATACAACTAATTTATTATAATTTAAATAGTAACTAGAAAAGATTAAAAAGAATGAAAAGCCTTATTATTAATACAGAACCCGACACTCCTTACTATCCGGAAGTCCACTTTAACGCCGAGACGGGAATATGTGAAATATCAGGCGAATCTTATATGGAGGAAGCTTATAAATTTTATTCGCCTTTACAACAATGGGTTAAAGATTATTTGGATGGCAACAATCAGTTGACCTTAAATTTTAAATTGATTTATTTCAATACAAGCTCTTCAAGGCTGATTGTTGATTTTTTAGATAACATTAGAAAATACAGAGATGAGGGAAAGCAAGTTAAAGTGAACTGGTACTACGATCCTGATGATCCTGATGTGAAAGATGAAGTAGAAGATTTTGAAATAGAATCGGGGATGGAAATAAATCTTGTTGAGATGGAATAACCAAAAAATAATAAGGCTTAAGAAATAAAAAAAAGGGACGCTATTGCGCCCCTTTTATTTTATATCATTTTAGCTGCATAAAATTCACGGTTAAGTCTGGCAATATGTGTTAATGATATTTCTTTTGGGCACTCAGCTTCACAGGCTCCTGAATTTGTACAGTTGCCAAATCCAAGATCATCCATTTTAGCAACCATTTTTTTGACCCTTTCCTTAGCCTCAACGCGGCCTTGTGGTAAATTAGCATACTGCGATACCTTTGCAGACACAAAAAGCATAGCTGATGCATTTTTGCATGATGCAACACATGCTCCACACCCTATACAGGCAGCTGCATCCATGGCAACATCAGCATTTTTCTTAGATATAGGAATGGCATTTGCATCTGGTATCCCACCGGTATTTACAGAGACATATCCTCCAGCTTCAATAATTTTATCAAATGCAACACGGTCAACAACCAAATCTTTGATAATTGGAAATGGTTTTGCTCGCCAGGGTTCAATTACAATGGTATCCCCATCTTTGAACTTTCTCATGTGCAATTGGCAAGTTGTAACACCAGTATCTGGTCCATGTGGGTGACCATTTATGTACAAGCCACATGCTCCACAAATACCTTCACGGCAATCATGGTCAAAACAAACTGGGGTAGCTATTTCATCCTCGATAAGTTCTTGATTTAATACATCAAGCATTTCAAGAAATGAAGAATCGGGTGATATATCATTGACTTTATATGTCTCGAATTTTCCTTTTGCATTGGCATTTTCCTGGCGCCAAATTTTAAGTGTTAAATCCATTTTTAAGAATTTTAGATATTAGATAATAGACCTAAGAAATTAGATATTAAGCAAAAGAGACCTAAACAAAGCTGCAAGGCCAGGCAAGTTTTAGTCCGAATCTTTGCGGAATCCGCACTACCCATTCCAATCACCTTTAATCTTTGTACTGACATCTTTCAATCTCTATTATTATTTTTTATAGTTTCTCTGAGCAACCTTTATGTTCTCGTAAACAAGGGATTCCTTGTGCAATTCAGGCTCCCTGCCTTCACCTTTATATTCCCAGGCTCCAACAAACATAAAATCAGAGTCGTTACGTTTAGCTTCACCCTCTTCGGTCTGGTGTTCTTCCCTAAAGTGACCACCACAAGATTCTTCTCTCATTAATGCGTCACGAGCCATTAACTCTCCAATTTCAATAAAGTCAGCCACACGGCTGGCTTTTTCCAACTCAGGATTTAAAGTGTCTTTGTCACCAGGAATTTTAATGCTTTTCCAAAACTCTTCTTTCATGGCTTTGAAGTTTTCAATAGATTTTGTCAGCCCCTCCTTGTTTCTGGCCATTCCGACACAGTCCCAGAGCTCCAAACCGAATTTCTTATGGAAGCTATCGACAGTTGTTTTACCATTAATGCCCATCAATTTGTCAATCCTTTCTGTGATTTCTTTCTCAGCTTCTTCGAACTCTTTTTCTTCGGTTGTCATTCGTGCGGTTAAGATATCATCGGCAAGATAATTCTGGATAGTATAAGGGAGCACGAAATATCCATCAGCAAGCCCCTGCATTAATGCAGAAGCACCCAAGCGGTTTGCTCCATGATCCGAAAAGTTAGCTTCGCCAATAGCATACAAACCAGGAATTGTTGTCATCAGTTCATAGTCAACCCAAATCCCGCCCATTGTATAGTGGATAGCAGGATAAATCATCATAGGGGTTTCGTATGGATTGTCATCTACAATTTTTTCATACATCTGAAACAGGTTTCCATATCTTGCTTCCACAACATCTTTTCCTAACCGGTTAATTGCATCGGAAAAGTCTAGGTATACGGCAAGTCCGGTACCAACACCGTGACCTGCATCGCAACGCTCTTTGGCTGCCCTTGATGCAACATCTCGTGGTACGAGGTTACCAAATGCCGGATATCGACGCTCCAGGTAATAGTCCCTTTCTGCTTCGGCTAAATCTGTAGGCTTGAGTTTTCCTGCACGAATTGCTTCAGCATCTTCTTTCTTTTTGGGTACCCAAATTCTTCCATCATTTCGTAAACTTTCACTCATTAATGTGAGTTTTGATTGGAAAGAACCGTGTACTGGGATACAAGTAGGGTGTATCTGAACATAGGCAGGATTGGCAAAATAAGCTCCTTTTTTATAAATCTGCCATGCTGCACTAACATTAGATCCCATTGCATTTGTTGAAAGAAAGAAGGCATTGCCATATCCTCCCGAAGCAATTACTACAGCATGGGCAAAATATCTCTTGATCTTACCAGTTACCAAATCACGGGCAATAATTCCCCTAGCTTTGCCATCAACTATTACTAGGTTAAGCATTTCGTGACGGGTATAAAGTTTAACACTGCCTTTGTTTACCTGTCGCATCATGGCACTATATGCTCCCAACAGCAATTGTTGTCCGGTTTGTCCCCGGGCGTAAAAAGTACGCGATACCTGAGCACCGCCAAAAGAGCGGTTGTCAAGCAGTCCACCATACTCGCGGGCAAACGGTACGCCTTGGGCAACACACTGGTCAATAATGTCATTACTTACTTCAGCAAGACGGTGTACATTGGCTTCACGGGCACGATAGTCACCTCCTTTAATAGTATCATAAAACAAACGGTAGACGCTGTCGCCATCGTTTTGATAATTTTTAGCAGCATTTATACCCCCTTGCGCAGCAATACTATGTGCACGTCTAGGGCTGTCCTGGTAGCAAAATGTTTTTACATTGAAACCCATTTCTGCAAGACTGGCAGAAGCAGAAGCACCTGCCAAGCCTGTTCCAACAACAATAATATCAAGTTTACGCTTGTTTGCAGGATTCACAAGCCTTTGGTGGGCTTTATAATTTTTCCATTTTTCGGCAACTGGGCCTTCAGGAATTTTAGAATTTAATGTAGCCATATCTTATTTTACTTTTTTCTTAGTTAAGAACAACATTTTGAATATAGATAACTACTGGTATTGCCATGAATCCAAGTGTTACCAAGACTGTATAAGCAACTCCCAATCCTTTAATTATTGGAGTATAAACAGGATGGTTTAAACCAATTGTTTGAAATGCAGACTGGAAGCCATGGTGTAAATGAAAGCCTAACCCAAGAAGAGCTACCAGATAAAAAATATCGACACCTATAAGGCTAAAGCGCTCAATTACAAGCTGTCCTAAATTATGCATTGTTTCACCATCAATTGTAATCTCAGCAGCTTCATGAAGGTATTTTGCCTTAATATAAAAATCGAATAAATGAAGTACAATAAAGATAGCGATAACAACGGCTGTGTGGAACATATACTTAGAGAAAAAAGACATTTGCGAATTATTTGAAACCTTGTACTTTACAGGACGCGCCATCATGTTTTGTAGACTTACAACAACACCAAAAATCATGTGCAACAAAAACCCTCCAAACAAGACAATCTCCATTACTTCGATAACTGTTGTCGTTCCCATAAAATGGGCGGCTTTATTAAAAGTGTCTGTTGAATCGCTCAGAATGAGCGTAAGGTTAATGCCTAAATGCACAACCAAAAAGGTGATCAGAAACAATCCAGCTAAGGACATAATCAATTTCTTGCCCACCGAAAATTTAAACATTGTACTCATTGTATCCTTATTTAATTTCTAATATTTTCGAAAAGTTGTCAAATTTATCTGTAAACATAGCATTTTGCAAGATATACATTCAGTTTAAAGTTATTTATATTAAATTTAAATTGAATTGGAACTAAATTAAAACGCCAGTTAAATACATTACAAATGATTACTTTTTTAATGAAAAATTTTTTGCAATATAGTTGTTTTTTCTGCTTTATAAGCAAATTGGGAAGACCCATTTTTCAAAAAAGGACAAATGATATAATTTCTTAACAGAACAGAAAATATGAAAAATAGAACAATACCCAGTAACCAATTTATTAATACCAGGGAGAAGCTTGCGACAAATCTTAAGGAGAATAGTGTTGCTCTTGTCTTTTCAGCACATCAGATGCCCCGAAATGGGGATCAATACTATGCCTATAGGCAACATTCCGATTTTTTTTATTTAACTGGGATTGAACAGGAAAAATCGGCTTTGCTTATTTGCAATCATCCTGAGGCAAAAGACTTGCAGGAGATTTTGTTCATTCTCAAACCCAATAAGGAGCTTGAGACTTGGGAGGGACATAAATTAACGATTGAGGAAGCACAGGAGATTTCAGGAATAAAAACGATCAGGTTTATAGATGAGTTTAATCCTATATTACACTCATTGCTCTGCATAACCAATACTATTTATTTTAATCTGTCCCAAAATCAGAAGTTTAAGTCTGAAGTGAGGTCACGCGATTTTGACATGTTAAACCAGATTGTAAAAGAATATCCTGCTCATACTGTTGAGAAGCTTGCACCAATTCTTGAAAAACTGAGGTTGAAAAAATCAGCTCAAGAGATTGATTTGATGCGAAAAGCCTGTAGTATAACCAAAGATGCCTTTGTAAAAGTTATGCAAACCATCGGTGATGGTATGATGGAATACGAAGTGGAAGCTGAAGTTATTTATGAGTTTATTAGAAAAGGGGCAAATGGGCATGCTTATGCACCCATAATTGCCAATGGAGCCAATGCTTGCTTTCTGCATTATATCGACAATAAATCGGTTTGCAAAGAGGGCGATCTGGTACTCATGGATTTTGGTGCTGAATATGCCAATTATGCTGCCGATTTATCAAGGACTATTCCGGTCAATGGTAAATTTACTGCCAGACAAAGAGAAATGTACGATTCAACACTTCGCGTTTTTAAGTTTGCTCGCAGCTTGATGGTACCTGGTACAACGATAAACAAATTGCACAAAGAAGTTTGCATAATGGCCCAGGAAGAACATATTAGGTTGGGTTTGTATACTCAAAAAGATGTGGAAGAAAATAAAGCTCAAACCCCACTATGGTTTAACTATTTCATGCATGGGACAGGGCATTTTCTGGGACTTGATGTACATGATGTTGGAATAAGGGACACTATTTTGGAGCCCGGTATGGTGCTTACTTGTGAGCCTGGGTTGTATATTCCGAAAGAGAATACTGGCATTCGCATAGAAAACAATATTTTAATTACTGAAAACGGGAATGAAGATCTTATGGCTGATATTCCTATTGAAATAGAAGAGATCGAATCTATCATGGGAGAATAATGATTTCAAAAAACTTATTATATCATTCCAAAATAATCAGTTATTACCTTGTTGGTGAAGGTGAGCCACTTTTTTTGTTGCATGGATATCAGGCAGATTCACGTATATGGAATAAGCTTGTCCCTTTATTAAAAGAGAAGTTCATGCTTATTATTCCTGACTTTCCGGGGCATGGTAAAAGCGACCTTGTCCAGTCTGCAAATACAATGGAATTTCTGGCAGAAGTAGTTTTTAAACTATTTTTATCATTAGGTTTAAAAGGGGCCAGTTTTGCTGGGCACTCAATGGGGGGCTATGTAGCATTGGCATTTGCCGAAAAATATCCAGAGCATGTTGAAGCACTTTATTTAATCAATTCGCACCCTTTCAAAGACAGTATGACAAGGATTTTGGCAAGGACTCGTGAAACAGAGCTAATAGAAAATAGGAAAAAGCACATTCTGCTGATTTCTTTTGTGTCCAGTAATTTTTATGAGGGTAATCTTGAAAATCTAAAAGATGTCATCAAGCAGGCAACCCAAATTTCCCTTGAACAGCCTGAACAGGGAATGATAGCAGATTTGGCAGGCATGATGGTCCGTCCTGATAGGATGGTTGCTGTTTTAGGGAAAAGATATCCAGTAAAGATAATAACTGGCGCGCATGACAATAAAATACCATTTCCCCTTATTGATAAGATGCAAAATAAAGGATTAGATGTTCATCTAATTGACGATTGCGGACATTTGAGCATATTAGAAAAACCGGATGAATTATCCAGAATACTTTTAGACTAAAAGCAGGCTACTTTGAAGATCCATAGCTACTGCTTAGCACATACTTCCTGTCCTTTTTCTTAAAAACAAGATATTCATAAATAATCCTTGCCATCAGGTCTGCGCCTTCAATATTTGGGTGGATACGGTCAGGGAATAATGCAGCTTTGTTTTTAAAAGGGGTATACATGTCAATCACAGGAATCCTTAGTTCTTTGCCAATCTCAACAATGAGGGGATTAACTTCATTCACGATTGTACTGTCATTAATTCCCCACCTGTCAGGAAATGCCGGCACGAGTTCACAAATGACTATTTTTGGATGAGTCTCCAATGTATCAAAGGCTGTAACCAAAGCTTTGTAATCGGATTTGAAATCTTCTTTATGTACCCAATTGTGTGGTTTTGTATCGTTTGTGCCCAACATGATGATCACAACATGGGGTTTAAAATGAAGTGCATCTTTGAACATTTGTTCATTGGTCCAAGGCAGGTCTCCTTTTTTAAGCAATGTACGGGCACTGTATCCATAGTTCCTTACTTCAAAATCTTTGCCTAAGAATTTCCCCAGTTTTGCAGGATAAGAATTATGATCTCTATCTTCAAGTTCATACCCATATGTTATGCTATTTCCCACACAGGCTATGCGTATGGTTTCGTCATACTTCTTAGGTCTTATTATTTGGGCTTGGATGTTAGTAACGATGAAGGATAACACCAATAAAATCGTTACAATATTGTTTCTTTTAATCATCTCAATATTCTTTTGTAGGCTAAAAATAATCCATAATTTTTTTATAAAGTCAAAATGAAGGGTTATTTTAGAAACTTTTGACCGAATGGATTGTATGTATTAAAACCTTATCTACAAAAACATCATGACACAATCAATCAGACCTCTATTAATAGCAATAATATTAGCAGGTTCCTTAAACCCGAAATAAGCATTAGAAAATCTATTACATATTAAAATTGCTTCAATATAAGTCGTTTCACCTACTTGTTTCGAAGCACTATAGCGGTGCTATGATTCATCTCACCAAGTCCTTCTATTTTTGCACTTTCAACCTACATAACAAAGTTCTAGTATATAATTCGGGTTAAACTTATTTGCCTAAAAAGACAATGAATTTTGGTTCGCAGCCCCAGATACCTCAGCAAGTCATGGAGCTACTAATTTCTGGGGAGGAGATGGAAGTCCATTATTCTTTAACATTGCTGCAGTTAATGCAACAACTATAGCTATTGGCCGACCTGCAGATGAAAGTTTCGAACCCATCGTGTTTGAACTTAAAGCCGGTGAATCGGAAGCAATTCATCTGGAATATTTACTTCCTTTATCGGATAATGAATGCTATGCTTATGGGCAAGTTGAAAATAAGGGCTTCAGGATTTATTCCTTCCCAGGAGAAATAATGCTTTTATATGAAGCCGCAGACCCTAATAACCAGGCAATGATTACTATTAAGGGGAAAATGCTTTTAATTAATGCTATTGAGGATAACACGGTTGTTCATATTGCATGTCTCCATAAACAATAAGCTATATGTGCAAAAGTTAATAATACAATAAGTTAAAAGGGGATTTTTAGCCCCTTTTTTATTTCACTTTTATGGCCTCTGCCCAAATTCCTCTGTATAGTATTTTTTCCCCATGTATCCGTTTTACAAATTTGCCATATTTAATGTCAATCCCAGCAGTAATGGTTAATACTTGGCAATCTATCGGGATTTCATATTCTGCTTGAATTTTCTGACTGGATTCTTCGGATTTAATAACCTGTTTTTTGTTTTCACCTGAATCCCAGCCTATGTGATGCGAGAATAAATATTTTAGCTCATTATCTAAGCTAAATGGGGAGTGGTTTTCAATGTTGAACATCACTTCACAAGTTTTTGCTTTTGAAAGGTCTTTTTCATTTACCTCTACATTTATAACAGGCAAGGTTATGGGCTGATCAGAGGTCAAAAGGATTATGGTTTCATATTTAACCAGCTCGCCCTTGCTATCATAAAACTCAAATACAAGTTCTCTATCTGTTATCTCGGGCTCATTAAAAGTTATAAAGTCTTTAAAATATCCTTTTGCCAGGGCTGTTTTCTTATACACCAATTGATCCTTATAGATAATGCGTGCTTCTTTTACTTCATCATTGAGATAAAGTTCAATAGGAATCTCATTGGAATAGATTTGATTATTTCTTGGGGATCCAATAATAGCTTTATTGTATGTCTTCAAGGCATACCATACTGGTCTGGGGTACCCAATGGTATCATCAATATTTGCATAACCCCAGTATCCGAACCACTCTTCCGGCTCAGGATTATGAACAGGAGGTTCGCCTGCTTTCCACCATCCATCAGCAAAATAAAACGGACAAGCACCAGCAGCGCCACCATCCAACACATCCGAGAAATTATTTACAAGGTGTTCTGCTTGCTTTTTTAAAGTATTACCACCATACATGCCATAACCATTCTGAGATACTGATAAGCCGAATTCCGTAATAAGCAAAGGGTAGTTTAATCCATTTAGCTCTTTTAAATACCTGAAATGTTCCCCAAATGTTTGAGTATATATCATTCCTCCATTATAATCGTAGGCATTAAAACCATACACATCAAAAATGTTTTCATTGATATATTCGCCAATTGCGGAATTATTTGAAATAGTCACAGGTATTCCCGGATGCATCTCATGGATAATATCCCTGAGGTTTCTCCAAAGATCTACTGTTTCACGAGCTCCAACTTTATGGATATGGGCTACCATGGGTTCGTTCATGATCAAGTAGGTAATCACACAATCGTAATTTTTAGTGAATGAAATTGTTTTTTTTACCTGCTCCTCTGCTGCTTTAATAAATTCGGGGTCATTAAACTCTCCATCGGGCAGTACCCAGATGCCATATATAATCTTTAATCCGGACTCTTGAACTACCTTTAATTCAGGTTCGCTTAGTTCACTCCATGTACGTATGGCATTAAACCCAGCTTCTTTGATCAGTCTAAGGTCGTTTTCCATTCGTTTGAGCTCTAACTTTTTCTCATCCTCATATGGATGTTGGCCTGGTCGAGCACCAATCTCATAGCCCAATGCATTGATAAATGTCTTTTCGCCATTGATATAATAACTGCCATCTTTAATTTCAAGGCTTGTCGGTTCGGTTTTTGGAGTGCATGCAGCAAAAGCTAGTAGAACAATGGGCAGGAATATTAGGTGGTTTTTCATACTTAGACTATTAATGATTATTGATTTAATCAAATGTATATATCGTTTCACAGGATGTCAATTATTCTTCCACTTGATATATACAAAAGCACCACGTTTTTTTTACTGCATTTTTAGACAATTGAGCCTATGAAGGGGTTTGGAAGACTAGGGTTTTAATTAGTTAAAGGTGAAATGCCACTTAATCAACTAAATTAAAAATAGTTACATTGATAAATACCATTGTAATATTGCCAGCTTTTTTAGAAATCCTGTAAAAACTTGGCAGATTAGCTGTTAATAACCTTTATACTTTAGCCGGACGGGCACTTACTTTATATTTACATGCGTTTATTTTTATATGTGTACATGAACTTGATTTGCCCGGTTTCTTAACGTTCAGCCCTTCCCTCAAGCTTGTAAAGATTTATCCTTTTTTAGGGATTTATTACGTTCGACTAATTATAGGCAAAAAAAAGCCCATTGAGTATTTACTCAAAGGGCTTAACTCCTATTTGGATTTATATTCCTACTAAATCTTACTTTACATGAATTATTTTTTTCATAAACTGTTGGTCATCAGCTCCAATACGTAATATATAAATACCTTGATTGAGGTCACTCATATTTATTGTATTCACATCTGCAACTGCATCAAGCTGTTTAATGAGTTCTCCTGAAGCAGAATATAATTCCATTATTATCTGTTTACCAGAAATATTGCTTAAATCGACATACACATCATCTGAAGATGGGTTCGGGTAAATATTAATGTGACCTGAACTTATTTCATTGGTTGATGAGATTAGTTTGACCAATACACCGAAGGTGCTGGCAGCAGTTTGTTTGGCAATATTATCAGATGCCTCTATGGTCAATATAGCAAGACCTTCTTTAAGATATTGGACATAAATTTTATCACCAGATAAAATTGCACTTGCTACAGACCCATTCGTATTTGACACAGTATAACTTAACTTGTCACCATCAGGATCGAAGAAAAGCTTTGTTAGGTCAATGTTCAAGAATACATCCCTAAGATTTACCGTTGTGTCAGCCATTTCTTTTATAATTTGTGGTGGAGTGTTTCCAATCACTGATAGAATGAAATTATCAGTGATTGAATTATTATATACATCTGTCGTTGTTACTCTAATTATTGATATTCCTTCAGAAAGTGGAGTCAGTACAAGGGTATTTCCATCCGCTATTTCACAGGTAGCAACATTGCTATCTAATGAACTACATTCAAATGACAAGAAATCATCTTCCGGATCAGAAAAGACTGCACTTAAATTAATCTGCAGATCATCATCAGACTGGAACATCTGAGTATCAGCAATTGGATTGGCAATTATTGGAGGTAGATTAGGAATAACCTCCAAGTCAACAGGAACAATAATAGTTGAATTTACAGGGTCATTACTAACAATTTCCATAAAAGTTGAATATGATCCAAATTCCAGCTTATCGGTGTTAACAGTAGCTGAAATATCTGTTTCATTTCCGGGCATTATACTTCCAGAGTAATTGCTCAACTCTATCCAATCGTTAGAAGTTACAGTATATAGGAATTCGGCCATAATATTGCTGACAATAGAATCGGCATAATAATAACCATTGTTGCCTGCCCAAAGCAAGTAATAAATTCGTCTTGAATTGTCTAAGCCCCTAATTGTCTGGTAATCGGAATATGAATTATAATTACATTCACTATAAACATATTCGTCCGGATTTTCTACAATTATTAGGTGGTTTACCGAAGGTGTAACATCGCCATAGGTGCGCTTTACATATCCATGATATTCTTTACCACCTATACTCATTACAATATCAGTGGTATCAACATATCCTGAATAAGAACCTAGCGAACCACTAATTTGGAACAATCCAATTGAGTCCATATCACCAGCAAACATAAACAGACCTGGATACTTAGCTGTAAAATACCTGCCCGATATACCTAAACTATAGCTGCTCTGTATTGTTTTGTCAGAATAATTAATTGATCCACTTGAAGTATTAAGGTAATTTCCATAATCGCACATATTATTACCACCATCAAAGATTCTATAGCCAGAGCTTCCTTCAGTAAAATCATACCTTTCCGGAATCAGGCTGGTTATACTGTCATAATTAGTATTCATGGCATCCATTACATACTCAAGGGAATCGTCTGTTATTCCGGCAACCTTAATCTGATAACTAAGCACACTATTGCCGGTATTACTAATTGTTAATGATTCTGAATGTTCTGAGCCGATAGGTATTACAAAACTCAATTCTGATGGATTGACATCTATTACTGGCGGTTCAATTGAACTTATATTAACAGGAACTTTATGTGGCATCCCATCATAAGAATTGTAGGAAATAATAAGTGTATCTGTTTCTGAGTATACAGATGATGGATTAAAATACACCATTACAACATCAGATTCTCCTGGTTGAACTGATATTACTGTATTACTTACTGTAATATCGGTATTGGTGCAACTTATGTTGTTTATTACAAGTGAATCCATTCCAACATTGGTGATCTCTAACTTATAACTCTCAGTACTATTAACATACACATCACTAAAAGCAACCAAAGTATCTGTTGAAATATTAGCATAGGCTTCTACATTGAGGTGTACAGGAACATCTACTACCTTATTCGCAGAATCGTTGCTTTCTATCCGGATATTTTTATCATAAAATCCACCATACAAACCATTGGCATCAAATAACACCTCAAGGTCTACTGAGTTTCCAGCTGGCACTATACCAGAAAGGCTATCAATCGACAACCAACCTGCCCCAGCTTTAAACCACTTGACTGCATTTATTCCCAATTCGATATTGTTTTCGGAGGAACTGTTCAAAGATTCGTTTGCGATCGTTACAATTTTCCCTCTTCCCAATTTTCCGACTGCAGCAAACGTACGTCCATAGTAATCACTTAACAGCACCTCTGCATTTCCGGAAACCTGCCATGAGCAAGTTGAACCAGATGCCACATAATACTGGGCAAAATCACTAGTGACTTGATGGGAAGAAATATAGGAAGCATATCCACTAGAACAACTGGTTGATAAATAAGATATTCCAGATCCAGAGCATATTGAATCATAAATATAATGGTCGCCATCAGAATCAATTATGAGGTTACCTCCCTGTTTAATCCAATCGTTGATTGCACGAGTATAGGAAGTGCTAATATATCCATCTTCGATAACCAACACATCTGTAGAATCCAATATTGTAGGAATGAAATAGCTATAATAATAGGTGCTGGCCCCAAGCAGTTCAAGTTCTGCCATAAATGTTGATCTACTCACACAGAGTGCGATGTTCAAGCCACTTAAATCATTGCTTAAGGAGCTTGTTCTGCTACCTTCAAGATGTATAGTTTCATTGTCGACTTTTACATCTTCCGCAAACGAATAATATACAATGCCATCTTCTATTTTCTCAAACTGAATGCCCAGCGCTTCTAGCTTCTGTTTCTTCGATTCGCTAAGCGTAAGCATTGTATCGGCGGGAGTGATACTAATATTATATTTCAAGTCACTACCGCCTGCCGAATTATCGATTGTTAAATATCTTGTCAGGCTATCACCAGTAAACAAATGAACTTCAAAAGAATCGGGAGTAACAGAAATCAAAGGTGGCAAAATTGCGGTACCGTTGAGAGGGATAGTATAAATGTTTTCAGCTGAGTTATTATAAATAGTTAACTCTTCAGCAAATGCGCCCTCAATAATAGGGGCAAACCTAATGTTAATCTGGGCAGTATCTGTTGGCAATAATAGCCCAGGCACTGTTCCCTGGACAGTAAAGGCGCTATTTGAAGTTTTTAAAGAATCGATAAAAAGCGAATCTGTACCATCATTAACAATCGTAACTGATCGATCTTGGGAATACCCCACAAATGCAGTATCGAAATCTATGGTTGATAAATCAGAACTGATTATAGGTATGCCCGTTACTTCCATATGTACAGGAACATTTACTATTTTATTCGCAGAATCGTTGCTTTCTATTGTGATGTTTTGATAATAATTTCCTCCATATAAACCTGAGGCGTCAAATTTAACATCTAAGTCTACATTAGCTCCTGCTGGAACTGTTCCAGACATAACTGGCATAGAAAGAAAATCGCTACCTCCACCAACATCTAATTTAGCAAATCCGGTACCGGTTTCACCTTCTATGAAATAAATGCTTCTACTACTGCTATGTGGATTGTATACCAAACCACCATCGTTAACAGAAAATACTTTAAGATACGTTGTTGTCCAAATGTCAGTTGCTACATCATATTCATAGAGGTTTCTTCCACTATAGCTACCATAGGCATAATACTTATCTGTTCTAATGTCATAAGCACTACCCAGAATTGCACCAGAAGGACTATTTGCTAATTGCGTCCAACTAGAGGTGTTAAAATCGTATACTGCTAAATAGGTAGATCCATTACCTGAATGGCCATAAATTTTTTTGTCAACATACTCAAGTCCACCCCATTTGTCAAAACTAATCGGTGAACTGCTTGAAATGGTTGAAAGAGACTGAGAAGTAACATCATATCTGAATAAACTACTTCCAGATGCAAGATATAGGTAGGTCCCATCAGTCGTAATATTTCCAGTATTTACTCCATTGCTTAACGTAATCCATGAATTTGTTGCAATATCGTATTCACCTATCGTGGATGAACTTGTATAGCAGGTATAGATTTTTCCATTCAAATAAGTCGCACCTCCATTATTGCTACTATTAATTGGGCATGAGGCTAATACACTCCAGATATTTGTAGATGGGTTGAAAGAATAGAATAAAGTCCCCTCATTTTGTTGCCCATAAATAATACCTGTTACAGGGTTGACAGCCAGACAGGTTAAGGGAGATGGACTATTGGGTAATGTATCAATATCACCAATAGCATAATATTCTTCATTAATACTGCTGTTAACGAGCTCATTTGAATTGTTCAACCCATTTATAAGCTCAGAAGGTATGTTCATTTCTAAAATACTCACCTGAGAGGTATCCAAAAAGGTTATATCATATGTAAGTTCGCTGCCACCAGCTGTATTGTCAATTGTTAAATGCCTGACCAGGCTATCACCCGTAAACAAATGAACATCAAAAGAATCGGGAGTAACAGAAATTACAGGCGGCAAAATTGCCGTACCATTGAGAAGGATAGTATAAATGTTTTCAGCTGAGTTATTATAAATAGTTAACTCTTCAGCAAGTGCGCCCTCAATAATAGGGGCAAACCTAATGTTAATCTGGGCAGTATCTGTTGGCAACAATAGCCCAGGCACTGTTCCCTGGACAGTAAAGGCGCTATTTGAAGTTTTTAGGGAATCGATAAAAAGCGAATCTGTTCCATCATTAACAATCGAAACTGATCGATCTTGGGAATAGCCCACAAATGCAGTATCGAAATCTATGGTTGATAAATCAGAACTGATTATTGGTATGCCCGTTACTT
>JBNKPU010000072.1:0-9906 GCA_050295515.1 Bacteroidales bacterium
TTTATGCTAATGAACCTTATTTAATTAAATGTGAAAAAGCATAATTATAGCAGTAACTCGTCCGCGTTTGTAACACGGATGCCTTGTATGGAGCATTTATAATTCGGTGTTTGAATTAGTGAAAATGAGGATAATGAGTTACAAACTCAAAAACATTATATCCTCGTTGCAAACGAGGACAAGATAAGAGGAGTGAGTTGCAAACACAAAAACAAGAGGAACGCATTACGAACAAGGACAAGAGCAAAGTAATATGTCAGGAGATAGATATAAAATATCAGATCCAAACGGAGTTTATTTTCTAACACTCACAGTTGTTGAATGGGTAGATGTATTTACACGAAAGGAATATAGGCATATTGTTGTAGATGCAATCAGGCATTGTCAAAAAGAGAAAGAGTTTGTAATCTATGGTTGGTGTTTAATGTCTAATCACCTACATCTTATTGCTCAAGCAAAAGGTGAATTTACTTTGTCAGAGATACTCAGGGACTTTAAAAAATTTACAGCAAAAAAAATTATAAAAAGTATTACAGAAATAAATGAAAGTCGAAAAGATTGGTTAATATACAGGTTTAAGTATGCTGGTAAGTATTTGAAACGGATTAAACAGTACAAGTTTTGGCAGGATAGCAACCATGCTATATTGTTAGATAACACAAAAATATATGAACAAAAACTTGAATACATTCATAATAATCCAATCACTGCTGAAATTATAGTTGAACCGTATGAATACATTTATAGTTCAGCAAAATTTTATGCTAATGAACCTTATTTAATTAAATGTGAAAAAGCATAATTATAGCAGTAACTCGTCCGCGTTTGTAACGCGGATGCCTTGTATGGAGCATTTATAATTCGGTGTTTGAATTAGTGAAAATGTGGATATTGAGTTACAAACTCAAAAACATTATATCCTCGTTGCAAACGAGGACAAAATAAAATAAAAGAAGGGGTCTCTCGTAAGGAACAAAAAGGCGAGCGTAGGAAAGAAGACAAGTTTTAATGATGATAATAGAAGAAATGAAGTTATTTGGTTTAAACTATGCAGGAACATCTCCTCTTGAGAGGAGAAAGATATCGAAGATATCTTGGGTGTGTTACCCCCAAAAATTGTATGGGTTTATAGTACAGACAAAATAGAACCGAAAGACCAGAACTTAAGATATAAAAAACTAAAAAAAACAAATATGAACAAGCAACAAATAACAGTAAAACTAAACACAATATCCTTGGCATTTCTTTTTATCTGCCTTGCATTGTTCAGTTTCAATAAAGGAATTCTGGGGCAATCTTCCAGAATTGTCGAAAGCCAGCTCGCTCAATATATGGCTGCTGTCCGTAATGGGGAAAACAAACCAGACATACAATCCCTGTATAGTACAGATAAGGGTCTTTCAAATATTTTAGAAGCCTCTTCGCAGTATCTGTCAGACAGCTTATATCCCATTAGGCTCGAAGCATATAAAATATCCTATAGTGTTGCTCTTAAGTCAGAAAAACCAGATGCCAGAATAGCTGCTGTTGAGATGCTTTCAAGGTCATTGTTAGATCAAAACGGCTCTATTAATGGTTGGGGTGCCCGTCACTTATCCGCATTTAATCGAGAAGACTATAACGAGCCAGCAAAATTCAATATTGTTAAAGGAATCCAGAACCAGGTACCCAAGAAAGCAGAGCTCATTAAAATAGCAGGTTACTTGAAGTTGGTTGAAGCAGAAGGAATATTAAAACAGGAAGCAGATATGGGTAAAAAAACAAGCGACAGATGGGCAGCATACCTTGCCCTGGCACGCATGGGTAACCAGGAGTATGCCAATAAAGTAGCCAATGCTGTCAGACGTCAGGGATTGAACGACGATGTTATCTACGAATTGGTTCCGGACCTCATCTATACCCGGCAAAAAGTTTGTATCGACTACGCTATCGAAATGCTATATGAGGACAAGAAAAAATGTTCGAGTTCAAATCCTGATAATCCATCGAAGATGGTCTGTGGTTTCCGTGTTATGGAATACCTGGCACCAATAATTCAGGATTTCCCATTTAAAGTGCGCACCAGTGGCGATATCTATACCGATAATTATCCCAAAGCGCTGAACAAAATCCGTGAATGGTTCCTTGAAAAAGGAAGCAGTTACTCAATTATAGATAATTCATTTTAACTAACCAAGTCCCATCCTACATGAAAACCTTTCAAAAACACCCTATTACAGGTTTAACCCAATTCAAGAATTTATGTGGTTTCCTGAAGAAGGGAATATTGGTGTTCTTATTCTTTGTGGCAGCCCATGCAGAATTGAATGCCCAAACCTCACCGGTAACCGTAACAACCATTTTGGGATATCCGCCTGCAATTTACTTGCCCAGTTTATACACGGCCGGATCCAACAAACTTACTGCCAATCTTATTCTAAATGACTTCAATGAGCCATCCAGGGATGTGTACCTACGCATTACCATTGAAAGCCAGAACCTAAAGGTAAGTACAAAACCCGATTTCTTTCCAACAGAACCAATAACCCTATATCCCGGTGTTATGGTGCCTCTTAGTGGCGATGACCTTGAGCCTTACCTAAACTATAACAATGTAACCCTGCAGGGTATCGAATACAATACCTTAATAGCAAATGGAGGTAAGCTTCCTGAAGGATTTTATACCTTCTGCGTTGAAGCCTGGGACTTTGCTACCCATCGATTGATCAGTAATTCTGCCTGTGTGGTAAGCAACCTGGCACAATTTGAGCCACCGCAGCTAACAACTCCGAAGAAAGGGGAAATGATTGCCCCGACAACATCCCAGAATATCAATTTTACCTGGGTAAATCCTTCGCCAGTTGACCCAACCAATGTGTATTATGCATTTACCTTATACGAACTGATTGACCCTTCCGCCGATCCTTTGATGGCTATCAAAAATAACCAGGCGGTTGTTGTCCATCAGGAAGAGGTAGCTACAACCATGTTCAATTATAACAGCAGCCACCCTTTGCTTGAGGTAGGTAAAACTTACATTTATACCGTTCAGAATTTAACCTATGATGGCAAAGCCCTTTTTAAGAACAAAGGCCTGAGCGAGGTTTCATATTTCTACTATGGTTACCCTGCAGATGGGGTCATTCAGTTGGTCGAACCAGCCAATAACAGTAGTCTGCAATTGGTTAAGGACAGGATTTTCTCCTGGACTGCACCGAGCAAACTATTGGCCGGACAATCCTATAATTTCGATATTAAAATAGCCATGATCGATAGCACTAAAACGTATGAAGAGGTGCTGGAAGATACTGCCCTTGTTTACCATAAAACTACTGTGGCCAGCTCTGGGACCCAGAACTTTACCCACATTATAAAAATGACCGATGCCTATTTCGAATCTGGCAAATCCTTTGTATGGCAGGTAAAGGCTTATACCGAAGAGCAGGAAATCGCAAAAAGTGATATTTCTACTTTTGGTGGACCTCCATGCATCGAAGACTTCTTCGCAGCAGACGAACGCATTAAAGTCAGCTTTACTACGGGGTGTGATTTAACTAATTTAACCGGTGCCGGTGAATTCCAATTGTTTGAGGGTACAGATCCCCAATCAGTTACCTTTAACAATGTCGGACTTATTAAGTCCGGTGTTCAATATTATCTGAACAGTGGTGAAGTAGTAGGGGATTTAGGGCAAATGGATCCTTTAGAACTTAATCCTGAGTACGAAAGAAATGGTGCGGCTTATTTCATAGCTGATTCTTTTCGAATTACACCTTCACAAATAAGGATCAAGGGATATGTAGAGTGGGACTTGCCGCATGCCGCCGACCAGGAAGAGAAACCTGTTATCAGGTCTCAGACCAGATGGCTTTTGTTCGAAGATGGAAGTCTTATGGGAGAACTTCCTTTTCAAGATTCTACCTCATTCAACCTGTTGGATCCGATGAATATTAAAGTAAGCTTTACAGAAGGTTCGAGGTTCTACATCAGGGGCGACCTGCAATATTTTATTGACTTCATTGGGGATATCACTTTACCTTATAATGTAAATTCTCAAAATGGCGATACGCTTGTATTTCCGTTCGGCTTGCATGAACAGATATATACGGTTTCATCTATAGCTGATCAGGACTATACCCCAATCCAGGTAGCCAACCGTACAACACTTACCTTGCAGCCAACCAGCTTTGTGCTCGATCTAGATGATCAGGCCTCAACAGGTTATTTTTCAAGCCAACCCGAATGGAAAGGACTTGTGATCAACAAGGGTATTTATTCATTCAATGGTGATTATGCTTTTTCTAAGCAGTTTGTTTGCGACGAAGCCAAAAAACTTGCCTATGATTTTAATAGTGTAGCCAAAGACCATGCTTATATTGAAGCAGATGGCCTTTATGTGTATTCAAACATTGACTTTGGAACAGAAAACGATCTGTTTTTCAATACTTTTCCAACATTGGTCGATAATTTTATGATTGATGTATCGGCCAGCTATACCAACGATGGTCAGGTTACCGGTGGTGTGAGTGTTCCTTTCCTCGATGACACCGACAGGCTTCCGTTTACCTGTAACCTTAATCAATTAGGTTTTCAGGCAGGATTTTTAAACGAATCGCTCGATGGAAGAAGCTTTGTTTTTAACAGCGGGGCTGGTGAACAGGAATTAAACCTGACCATAAACAAGGGGTATTTTGCCGATAACGAGCGTATTGAGACCAACCTCACTGTCTATTGGCCAAATATGGACTTGACCTTTGAAGCTTTGCCCCAGTTTAATATTTGGGGAAATTACGATATTGGTTTCGGAACTCCGAACAATGGGTACACACTTGCCGAGCAGAAGCTTACTCAAATTAAAGGATTTGAGGTCACTTTTGAAGGTATAGCTGCAGGTAGAAATGCAAACCTGTATTCTTTTGCATTTACAGGTACTATGCTTATGGGCGAGGATGTTTCGGGCGATGAAGGCCCTCCTAAGGTAAATTTGTATTCTATCTATGAGTCGCAAAGCATAGACGAGAAATATATTGCCTCAGGTGCCGATCAATACATCAATGTTGATCAAACTTCTGTACCAACATCAGGAGGTGCTGTTGCAGGAATAGGCGAATCAACTGGCGATGCTGCTATTGTTGGCGATATCGATGCAATTAATGCCAAATATGCCAATGCAACAGCTGAGGCCAGTGCTGGCTTGGATAAAATAAAGCCCAAGTGGGGAATCGGAGAAAAAACAAATGGTTTTGACCTCCAAAAAGAACTGGCTGAATTGGTCGACACATCAGGTACATCTGAAGAAGTTGAAGACCATGTAGAGGGCTTATCAGTCGAGGAAATTAAAATGGTTTTAGTCTTTGCCAGGGAGCTTATGGATAAAGACGAAGACAAAACCAGGATAGATGAATTGATTGGTTTTCTTGATATGCTTACCGACAATGAATTGCTCAAATTACTTGATAAATTCAAAGACCTGCGTGGATACCTGAATGAGCTTATCGAAAATGCCATATCATCATTTATAAAAGATAACACTAAATTTATTAGGAACCAGGCCAACGACATCAATAAACTTATTAGTACCCCGATAACTAATGGTACTAATGAACTTCTTGAAGAATTTAATGGCCTGATTGACCAAACTATCAATTACCTGGCCAAAATGGCTATCAATACCTTCAGTACCAATCCAAAAATTGCTGAAGAAATTAGCGAACTTTCAATATCGGTGAGGGAAAATTTAAAAGCAGAACTTGCCCGCACAACTAACAAGGCGGTTAAGGAAAACATCATTGACTACCTTACTGGTACTGTGAATTATGTAATGTACGACGGTACTATTGGATGGCTTGGCGATGAGCTATCAAAAAATGCTGCGGATGTTCTTACCGATAAAAACTTTAAACTGTCTGATGTAAACATAGACCTCGAAGGGCATATCCAGGAAGTAGGGGATGAGCTGGCAAGCCGATTTACCTGGGATACTCTCGAATATCAGGTTAGAAAGACTTTACAGGATGCCTATGATGGATTTAGCTGGGATTCTATCCGCGCTGCCTTTATTGATGATTTTGCTGCATCCCTTATCAGTGGTGCAGTTGAAAAGTTTGCTGGCGAAGCCTTGGGAGATTTGGCAGGAGCAACATTCTCTGGCCTGGCAGCCAATGTTGACCTGGATTTCTCTAACTTGGGCGAAAAGCTCAAAAGCGGTGACCTGAGCGGTATTGTAAAATTTGATCCCAGCCGAATAGTTATTCGTTCGAAACCTGCCGATATAGATGGGTTTGTTTATTTCTTTGAAGATGATCCAATCTGGGGCGACTGCTGGCAGGCCGAAATTAATGCTAAAATAAAGATACCCGATGAACAAAGTGCCTTTATCGTTCTGGTCAACTACATCAACGGAAGCAAACCAATTAGCGATATTGAACCAGAACCGGGCGAAATTATCGAAACCTTTAAATATTGGTTCTTTGAGGTCGGTGTTATGGACATTAAAGTACCGTTGGGTACATTGCCGATTGCTATGTATGGGATAAAAGGCAAAATATACCATCACATGTGCCGTCTTGCAGACAATGTCACCTATCAACCCAATGATTCAATACGCTATGGGGCCGGCTTACGGGTTTATATGATGGACAAAGATGGCGAAGGGCAGGTAATAGACTTTAACCTTGGCCTTGAGCTCGAACTTGTGTCAGGTGGTTTTGTTCTTGAGCTTAATGGAGATGCCCTGATTTCAAACACACCAAATGACCCGGATCCTGTAACTACCGATAAACCTGTTGGTGATGGTTCGCATACCTATAAAAAATCGATGGCAGCTGCCAATGGGTTTTTACGATATAATTCCGTCGATAAGCACTTGCTGGGTGAGCTGAATGCTGAATTATTAACCTCTCCGGTGCTCTGTGCTGGAGGAGGCATGATAATCGATATTTCGAAAGATTGGTGGCAATTTGCCATAGGTACACGCGAGGAGCCTATGGCTATAGCTTTGCTTTGCCGCGATACAATTTTCAAAGGATGGTTTGACATAAACAAGACTGGTCTCGATGTTGGATTATTTGCTCATCTTGGTTTTGACCTGCGAACACCTTATGTGAATCTTGTGGTTGCCAAAGTTCAGGGCTGGGCTTCTTTCAGGTTCGACTTCGAAGCTGAATTGATTGCCTATTGGAAGCCTAAATTCGGAATACAAAAGGCCCGTGTGTTTTTGGACCTCTATGCCGGAATAGGCATAAACTATAAAACACCACCATTATACAAAAAAGTCAATACATTTACCATAGCAGCAGTAAACCTGGGGGGTGAACTTGAATTTGCCACTATGCCCGAAGCGTACCTGAAAGGAGGTATGCATGGTAGTGTTACGGTGTTGAACTGTACTGTAGGCCTCAAATTTGATGCTGAAATTAATTTATGATTGAGGTGATTGGGCGATTAAAAGATTAACTGTAGGAAGAACGAAAAACATGCGATTAAAAACATTGAAGTTAAATAATAAGGGATGGTTGTTGCTCATCTTATTAAACCTGAATTTTGGTATATCGGCTTATGCCCAGGATGTAAGATTGCTGGTAAGTAACGATCCGGAAAAAGAGGGGCAAATTATTAATGTAAAATGGATATCTGACCAAATCCTGTTCGATGAAGGGGTTAACCTGTACCGCAGGCCAGAAGGTAAACTGGATTGGGTAAAGCTGAATAATACCCCCATTCTGCCAGGCCAGTATAGCATTCCCCCTGAGGCTTTTAAAGAAGATTCGACCCTTCAGGAGTATGTTCAAATAACCACAGGGATCAAACCTGCAGACCTTCAGGGCATGGTAAAAGCTTATGTGATATTAAAAGCTGTTTACAGCAACGAATATTCCAAATTCCTGGGTATTATGTGGGACGATAATACTGTTAGTTCTGGCAATTCCTATAGGTACATGCTTAAAGGGGTCAAAGGCGATAAGGAAGAGCTCCTTGCCTTTTCTGATGTTATTACAGCAGGTCCTTATGTACCTGAAAAGCCTATTGAAAATGTACAAATTGATGCCAATAACCGAAAAGCCAATTTTAAGTGGAAAGTAGACAACGAACGATTCCATTCGGTGAATATTTACCGCTCATCGGCTGAGGAACCCCAAATGGTAAAGCAAAACGAATTGCCTATTGTGCTTTCGCAACGGCCCGGACCAGGGGGCAGGATGGAGTACCCAAAACATTATTTTACTCAGAATAAGCTTAAAAATGGATTGGAATATACCTACAGAATGGCCGGTATCGACTTTTTTGGGCGAGAGACAGAGCTGTCAAAGCCCCTTATGGTAAATCCTCGTGATACCATACCGCCGCCATCGCCCGAAGCCCTTGTTTGTAAGGTCAAATTACTGGAGATTGACCTGGAATGGACCCCGAAAGAAAGTGAAGAGACTATTGGACTGAACATTTACCGCAAAAAAAGCGTGTACGATACCTTGGTCAAGATCAACAATGAGATGCTTTCACCACTGGCAACACGCTTCCACGATGTGCTTCCGGGCCCTGGCAATTATTACTACCAGGTGGCAGCTATCGATGAATCCGGAAACCGCGGGTATTCTAACCTGGTAATGGCACAAAGCCTCGACATTTATCCGCCAGCAACTCCTCGTAGACTGGTAGCTGTCGCTGATACCGGTAAAATTACCCTGACATGGAATGTCGTTCATGATGCAGATTTATTGGGCTACCGCCTTTACCGTACCATCGATGCCGATAATGAGGAAAAATATAACTTGATGAACTCAGAAACCATTGTTGATACGGTATTTACGGACAAACTGCCATTCAATGCCCGCAATAAGTTCTACTATGTGGTTGTTGCGGTAGATTCGGCATACAATATGAGTCCGTTTAGCAAGCCTGTCAAATCAACCCTTCCAGATATTGCACCACCCGAAAACCCCTTTATCAAAAAGGTTGAGGTAATCAATAATCAGGGGCTGGATGTTTCCTGGGTAAAAAATTTCGATATTGACCTTTTGGGCTATAACCTTTTTCGTGACCAGATGTTGGGAGACTCAGTTGTACAATCCCAAAAAATAAATAAAAGCATACTTGGACCAGATAAGCTTAACTTCTTGGACCTCACAGCCGACAAGGATGTACTGTATAATTATTACCTCAGAGCGCTCGATAGTGCTGGGAACAGGTCAGGGTTTTCGAACAGGTACCCGGCAATTATCCAAACCAAAAAGGTGCAGACTGTCGAGGAACTCAAAAATATTTCAGTAAAATATAACGAGAAACATAAAGAAGTCAAGTTGTCATGGCAAGTGCCCGGCAACAACGATTTCAAAGGAGTGGTTATTTTCAAGGGCGACAGTGATGCAGCACCAATGAATCCTGTCTCGGGATTGATAAAGGATGATGAATTTACCGATGATCAATCGAAGATGAAACCGGGAATGCTGTACTACAGGTTTGTTGCTTATTTCAATTCAGGAAAGAAATGGGAGTCGGGAAGATATGCTGTGGAAATTACGAAAGAAGAAAACAAATAGCCAGTAAAGGCGCAATATTTTGCGTTTCTGGCAAAATGCTTACTTAAAAAGTGTTACAAAGTGGCGTACAGTAGACATGCAAAAGAATGGTCATTTAAGAACCAAGATCATACTAATGCAAGTATCAATAAAGAAAAATAAAAGATCGAAAAAAGATTAAAATATCAAAAACCGTATGAAAAAGGTTCTCACATTATTATCCGTAATACTTTTTAGTTTAAGCCTGTTGGCCCAAAAGGATCAATATGCAGTGGACACCTCCATGACCCTGGACCAGATCCGCGACTCTGCAAGGAAAAAGGTCAACGAGTTTTTCGACGAGATCCTCGACCTCGAGGTGGCCGTTGCTGCACTGCAAACCCGCCATATTTCCAACGTGGGCTATGGTCTC
>JBNKPU010000073.1:0-7509 GCA_050295515.1 Bacteroidales bacterium
TAACTTGTGGGAACAGTGCTCCAAAACCTGGTGTTGTTTTTGCCCATGCGGTAAACGGGGCGTTTGCGCAACAAGGTAAATTAACTCACCTCAATGTAGGAAGCTGGGATGACAGTGGAATGGACCCAACTATTAAAGAAGAAACACTTCAGAACTTGATTGACTGGTGCTATGCGGCTGTAACATTTGTTGGACTTAAAGGCAAAAGGGTGGTATGTTTTGGCCATGATTCAATGGGCATGGAAACAGCCCTTACCCATGTAAATGCTACAAGAAACACCTTCGGGCTGGAGGTAACCCGTCTTGATATGAAATTACTGGCTGACAAATTGAACAAGGGCGACTATAACAAATCTGAATTAAAGGAATTAAGATCTTGGCTAGAGAAGCATCTGAAATATATCGATGTTTCGCAGGAAGGAGGAAGTGATAAATTGGATCAATCACTGGCGATGTACCTGATCATGCGCGACTTGCTGACAGACCTAAATGCTGTTGGTGGAGCATTCATGAACCAGTTGGAATGGGGTAGCGACCGCAGGGGAATTCCACTTCCAATTTGCGATATGGCTGAATCGCTTTTCAATTCGACCTTTGACCATAATGGACCTAAAAACCCAATCCCCTTTGGCACCGAAGCCGATATGCAAGGTACATTGACCATGTTATTCAAGACCTGGCTGTCTGGTGGGAACCCACCTCTCTTTATGGACTTTAGAAAAGTTTGGGATCCTGAAGAATTAAGGAAAAAAGCCTCCGAATTTGGCATCGGTTTCACCGGTGATGAAGCATGGGCAAAAATTGGCATTGTTGATGGTGACAACTCTGGTTCGGCCAGTTTAAACTGGGCAGGTATGCCTGGCGAAAGTGTTGAAGAGCTATTAAAAAAAGTTTCCATGCCAGGGGCTGAACTTTATTACTTTCCTGGCGGAGGAAATAGTGTAAACTTTATTTCTCCCGGAGGCATTGAAGGAATTGCCAGCCGATTAACATACAGTGAACTATATGGCATGTTCAGTTTAGTTTGGGATGAAGCCAAAACTGTTGACCTGCCAGAGAAATTGGCTGATTTTGTTTCTAACAGCTCTAATGTTACCTGGCCACATTCATGGATCGTTCCAAAATATGCTACAATGAATGAGTATAAGCAATTTGCTCCGGCAAACCATTTCCATATGACCTGGGGACTTAAACCTGCTGTTCTTCAATATTGGATGGATATGGCCAATGTGTTGTCTGTTGCTCCATGGCAATCACGTCCCGGATTTGTCGAAGGTACTGATAGGCCTCTTCCTCTATTGTATCTCATAAATGGCGGTGAAAACCAGGCAAAAACTTTATTGTCCGGAAAATAAAAATTAAATCCAAATTGAGTGCCCTTAGCATAAAATATGCAAGGGGCATTTTTTTTCAAAAAAGAACCTATATTTAGAATATGGACAAATCTGCCCACATAGCCATTGATATGGGTGCCGGAAGTATCCGAATAATGCTCGGCACTATAGGCGATAAATTGAAAATGGAAGAAGTACACCGGTTTGAAAATAAACCGATTGAAGATAGTGGGCAAATATTCTGGAACCTGCCGTTAATTGAAGAAGAAATTGCCTTTGGCATAAAAAAAGCATTGTCAAGGTCGGATATTAAAGTTGATAGTGTATCCACTGACTCTTGGGGAGTTGATTTTGTATTGCTTAAAAACGATGTGCCTCAAGGTCTACCAGTTGCTTACCGTGATGCAAGAACTGAGGGGATGCAGGAAAAATGGGATACTTTAATGTCAAGGGAGGAAACTTTCAAGAAAAGTGGAATTAATTTCTATCCCTTTAACTCTTTGTTCCAGTTTTTGGCCATAAAAGGTTCAAATGAATTAGTCGCAACTGAGAAAATCCTTTTTATAGCTTGCTATATCAATTACTTTTTAGGTGGTAGGATTGTAAATGAACTTTCTTTGGCATCAACATCACAAATGCTCAATGCCGGGCAAAAAGATTGGGACAACGACATTATAAATAAGTTAGGTATTTCTAAAGAGCAGCTTGAAAAACCTTTTACAGCAGGATCCATAAGCGGCAATCTTAAAAATGAATTCAGGAGCCCATCAACAAAGGTTGTCCTGGCTCCAGCACATGACAGTGCCAGTGCCCTGGCAGCCATACCTGCAACCAGTAATAATTTTGCATTTTTGTCTACTGGCACCTGGTGTGTATTAGGCACAGAATCCGACACAGCTTTTACATCCACAATTGCCCTGGAGTCAGGAATTACAAATGAAATCACAGCAGATGGAAGGTTCCGTCCTTTAAAAAATATCATGGGCCTATGGTTAGTGCAACAACTCCGTCAACATATTGATCCAAATTTATCTTATTCTGAAATAGAAAAACTCTGCACTGAAAATGAATCAACCAGACTTCTGATCGATGCTGATGACCCTTCGTTTTACAATCCTCAAAACATGATGGCTGCATTCGATAATTATTTAGCAAAGCATTACAAAGCTAAATTCTTGAAACCTTCCGATTATTTTATTTGCGCTTATGAAAGCCTTGCTGATTCATTTGCCAGAAACCTGAAAATTTTAGAAAAACTCCGGGGGAGTAGTTTCGATTGCTTGCATTTAACCGGAGGTGGTTGCCAGTCTAAAATACTATGCCAGCTTACTGCCAATGCCACAAAACTGACCGTCCATGCCGGACCAGTAGAAGGTGCTGCTATGGGCAATATATTATACCAGGGCATTGCTTGCGGTAAGATCCCCGGATTACAGGAAGCCCGTGAAATAGCAAAAAGATCTATAGATATATCCAGCTACTATCCTTTATAAGTAGTGCTAATATCTATGTTATTATTATCATGTGCTGAACTTGATTTGTTTAACATTAAAATTCTGGTTAAATAAAAGGGAAATGTAATACTTCTTCTTTAACTTTATATTGATCATTTAAAACTACTGCCATGAATTTTAGTATCCTTAAAACAGCATTTGCTCTATGCATTGTTCCATTTTTAAGTGCTTACTCATTAGAAGTAGATGATGGATCTTTTTGGCCAAAGGAGATCAAGGCTGATGGGGGCACCATAATTATATACCAGCCTGAAATTGAAAGCCTGCAACAAGACAAAATGGAATCAAGATCGGCAGTATCGGTAACTACAAAGGATAATCCAACCCCAGTGTTTGGAGCTATGTGGTACAATTGCAAAATTGCTACAGACCGCGATGAAAGAACCGTAATCCTTTTAGGGCTTGATGTAGAAGCTGCAAACTTTCCTGACATGGATGAAAATGATGTTGAGCAGGTAAAAGCATTCATAGAAAAAGAAGTACCCAAGTGGGAACTGGTCATGTCTTTAGATGATATTTTAACCAGCCTTGATTATGAAGACATTTCAGTCAATGAAAGTGAAAACTATAACAATGAGGCTCCGGAAATCTTGTTCAAAACGACTCCAACTGCATTAGTACTTATCGACGGCAACCCTGTACTTGAAGAAATAGAAAATTCAGACTACAATTATGTCATTAATACACCGTTTTTTATTGTTGAAGATAATAAATCTAGCAAATATTATTTAATGGGTGGAGACTATTGGTATGTCTCAGATCAACCTGATGGCGGCTTCAAAGAAACAAGCTTTGTCCCTGCAAAAATAATTGAACTGGGTAGAGAAAACCAGGAGACCCTGAATGAGGAAGCTGAAATTGATAAGAGTCAGACTCCTCCGGAAATATTGGTTCGCAAGCATCCTGCAGAATTGCTTCAATCAAATGGCAATCCACAATATTCACCAATCAAGAATACCTCCTTATTATACATGTCAAATACCGACGATGACATTATCATGGATATTAATTCTCAGGAGTATTATGTTTTGATTTCTGGCAGATGGTACAAATCTAAAGAACTGAATTCTGGCAAATGGCAATACATTCCACCTGACCAATTGCCAGGAGATTTCGCCAATATTCCTGGAGACTCTCCAATAAGCAATGTTAGGGCTAGTGTGAAAGGAACTAAAGAAGCCAAAGAAGCAGTACTGGAAACCCAGATACCTCAAACAGCCGAGATTGACAGGAATTCTGCATCGATTGATGTTGAATATGATGGTTACCCTGAATTTGAAGATATTGAAGGAACCCGGATGCGTTATGCTGTCAACACAGATAAATCTGTACTGCTGATCGATGGCAGGTACTACTGTTGCGATAATGCAATATGGTTTGAGGGGCCTAGTCCCTCCGGACCATGGGCAGTAAGCATAGAGGTACCAACAACAGTACAAGACATTCCTCCCAGATATCCGGTTTACAATGTAAAGTATGTATACATTTATGATTATAACCCATCAGTAGTATATGTTGGCTATACTCCCGGCTATGTACATAGCTATGTTTACAGGGGGTGCGTTTACTACGGAACAGGATACTATTACCGTCCATGGCATAAACGGCATTACTATTCCAGACCGATAACATATGGATTCAGAGTACATTACGACCCCTATAATGGATGGAGATTTGCATATGGTGCAACCTACCATGGATACAGGTGGGTAAGGCATAGCTACGATTACCACAGTCAGTATCATGGTTATTGGGGACCAGGAGGTTATAAATATGGCTACCACTACGCAAACGATTATAGATACCACGATACTTACAGCAGGGCATACCATAGAGGATATTACCAGGGCCAGCAAGCAGCCAGGAGACAAAGCAATTACACCAATACCAGAACCACCAACAATGTTTATGTATACAGGCCAAATGGAGTTTCACGAACAGGAAATTCGTCCTACAACCCCAGGACAGGAGAAAGGGTTACTGTAAACCAAACCTCAACCAGAAGGGCTCCCTCATCCACCAGCAGGAACAATAATGTATATACAGATAGAACCGGCAATGTTTACCGGAGGACCAGCAATGGAAATTGGGAACAACGCAACAATGGAAGTTGGGCAGCAGATTCGAGAAGACAACCAACTTCAAGAGGTACTGATAATTATTCGAACAACAGGCAGAACCAACAAACAACAGGAAGGCAAAATCAGCAAAACACGAACAGACAATATCAAAACAGGGGGCAAAACCAGCAAAATACTAGAAACCGAACACCTTACAATAGACAAAACCAGCAAACAACAGGAAGAGAAAACCAACAAAACACCAAGCCTTCTCAAACTCAGAGACAGCAGCAACCAAACGGGAATCTGGACAGGCAGTACAATTCAAGGACCAGGAGCACCGAACGGACACAAAATTACAATCAAAACCGGTCACAGAACCAGAGCCAGCAATCGAAAAACAAATCAAATTCGGGACAGACCCGGACCAACCAGAGCAGATCATCAAATCAAAATAAAAAATCTACAGATAACAGATCTTCTAACTCACGTTCACGATCAACCAGATAATTAGAAACCACAGCATGAATGAATTTAAACCTATCAGCCAAGGTATTATAGATCAAGTAGGTAAATGGGAACATATCTTGATTAACCTGCCAGAAAAATTAGTTTCTACCCGAAGAAATATGCAGCAAAGAAATATCAAACAGATAGTAGGCCATATGATCGATTCTGCTTCGAACAACAGGCACCGGTTTGTTCACTTACAATATCAAGATAGTCCGCTGACCTATCCAAATTATGCTACACATGGAAAGAATGATCGCTGGATTGCCATTCAAAATTATGAACAGGTAGACTGGCAGCAACTCATACAAACCTGGAAATATGCCAACAAGCTTGTGGCTCACGTTATTGATCACATTGATGGATCAAAACTTGACAACTTATGGGATACCAGCGATGGCAATATGGTCAGTTTAAAGGATATGATAACTGATTACCTACGTCACCTCAAATTGCACCTTAAGGAAATTGATGAGCTGATACAGGCTGATTAAAAAGCTGAAGAAGAAAGATAGAACTTGGAAGTAAAAAAAAACAAATTGTGTACTTCCAACATCTGACTTTAAGCTAAAATATAGTCTATATTTGATGAATTCAATCTACCTCCAATTCCTAATGGACATAACAATAAACATTAATTCTCATGATGACAGCATTTAAGATCCGTTCCATATATTTGTTTATGTATATGGGATTTGCTATATGGAGGGTGTATTACAATGTTTACCTCGATGAAGAGGTTGGATTAAAAGGTTCCGAAATAGGCACACTAAATGCCATAATGCAAGCAACCATATTTTTTGTGGTTACAATTTGGGGAATATTTGCAGATAGAAAAGGCATTCGTCCAACTCTCCGGATTGCAGTTCTGGTTACAGCTTTAGCGGTATTTTCATTGCAATATTTTAACAACTTCTGGATTCTTGCAATGTATTTACCTATACTTACTATCTTTTATCATCCTTTAGGTCCTCTCAACGATGCTCTTGCTGTTCAGTACTCCGAAGTTGAAAAAAAACACTCTTTTGGCAGTTTTAGGTTATGGGGTTCTTTAGGCTGGGCTCTGGCATCCATTATTGGAGCGTTATTGTTCAAATTATTGGATCTGGACCTAAAAATCATATTCTATATATCCGGAGCCCTCTTTTTAGTATTAATCCCACTTCTTACAACCCGCAAACGCAAGCGGATTTTTAAACCTAATTTTGAATCAATCAGTTTTAAAGAATTGCTAAAAAACAGGCAGTTGTTACTTTTTATGGGTGTAATAATTATTTATGGGATTACTTGTTCCCCCGTTAACTCATTCTTAAACCTGTATTTTACCCACCTAAATGCCGGCAAGGACATTGTAGGCTATGCTTATGCCATTATGGCCATAAGTGAAGTACCATTATTCATTGTTGGTAATAACCTGTTGAAAAAACTGGGTGCTCCAAAAGTTTTAATCATTGCCATGATTACCATGCTCATAAGGTATGTCTTCTATGGTTTGTTCCCAGGAATTGGACTCGGGTTGATAATTGGAATTTTTCAGGGTATTTCTTTGGCTTTTTTCCTCGTTGGGGCTGTTGATCTACTTCAAAAACTCATGCCTGCTGGAAGGCATGCAACTGCCCAATCCCTTATCTGGGGAGGTTATGTTGGCATTGGTCAAATGATTGGCAATTTATTTATCGGATTTTTGCTCGACACCTCGGGAATGGTAGTAGTCATGAAAATATTTATTGGGATTTCGGCATTTTGCCTGATCCTAACCTTATTGTATTTTGCATCACTTAGAAAAAGCTAATATGCATCGTTTGTCTGTTTTAAAGGCTAAACCAGTGTATGATCATACTAAATAATTTCAAAATGTTGTTTTTTAGGAGCCCGAATCTATTAACCTGAGTTCGATATAAAATTAATGGCTCAAATCGCTTATAAATATTGAGTTTCAAGGAATGTCTGCGAAAGCATAGCGGGCTATGGTAAGCAAATATGACGCAGAAAATCGGTATTTATAAGTGAAATTCATAGCTTTTCATTAAATAATCGATTTACGGCTCTAAATTTTATCACCATAGCTCGCTATGTCTCAAAAATTTATAT
>JBNKPU010000074.1:0-25446 GCA_050295515.1 Bacteroidales bacterium
AATGGTAGAATTTGGAGTAAGTAGATAATTTGGAAGAAAGAACTCAAAAACAGGCTGGCTGTTTTTGAAATTCAAACTGTATTTGAAATTTGTACTATCCAGATGCTCTATACTGCCCTCTTCCTCAAAAAAAGCCGGCATAAAATGATGGAGCAAATCTGTAAATTCTCTGTGCAGGAGGCTTAATTTATAACGGCCTGAGATATTTGCATCAAGGAAATCTGATTTCAGGTCCAATTCATTTAAAGTTGAATCGTTTCTGACTTTCAGGTCAAGACCATATACTTGTATTTGGGCATCAGACTTAGAAAACAAAGAATTTAAAAGTCTCATCTCCCCGTTAATCTCATTTATTCCATTGCCCTCCAAATCGGCATCCATTAAAAACGATGCTACATAATTAGAGTCCTTTTTATGAATATTCAGTTTAAACAGGTTGGCATGTAAAACATTTGCTTTAAAATTATATTTTCTAACCTTAGAGGATAGATCAACTAAACCATCGAAAGAAACTTTTGCATTTGGATCATTAATTTCAAGTTTTCCATTAAACCTTCTTTCTGAAAACACACCATCAACATTGACATTGGTATAGTTATATTGGTTTACGAAAAATTCGGATATGTTACCATCTATATCAATTTCGAACCCCTTATCGATATGCCCATAACCATTAATATTCATGTCAAATGAAATTTTACCCAGTTTGTCAGGATTAGATGTTAAGGCTCCAATGTTAAACCCAACACTTTCAAGCTGTCCGTTAAAGGTTACCTGGCCAACTGAATCCGGCCTGAACAATATATCTGTCCGCAGTATCCCCAGATCACTTGTAATCGTTCCATAGGAAACAAAATCTTTGAAAAACCCAGTAAAATTCCCTTTGTATTTATATGATTTTACTGCACTTAACCTTTCTGGCAAGGTAATTTTTTTATTTCTGGGCAAGTTTATGTTGTTAATATCATCAACAGTGGAAACAAACTCATCGATGTCAAACAATAAGAAAGTTTCCTCTGGGTTTGGCAGCCCTGAGATGTCGAAACGCCCTTTCAACAATGAATTTTTGCCATACCTCAAATCCAGGTTTCTGGCATTGAAATTACTTAAATACCCATAAAAATTGCCTGATAATTCAAATTCCTGGTTTACACCTTTAAAAAAATCACTGAAAAAGGCCATATCGGCAAAATTGAGGATGGAGCCTTCACTACTAATGTTCAATTTTATCAAATTGAAAAAATCTTTTGCAAAATGACTGTAATCATCAAAGGCAAAATAGGTTTTTGAAAGGTTTAGTTCTGAATCATCTGTTATAACACGACAGTTATCAAAATTCAGCTGTTTTTTTGTTAAGGTAAATAAGGAGTTGAATTTTTTCACCCGAAAACCCGACTGCTCCCTGAATGTCATTTCTTTGATATTCATTTGAATTGTATCGGAGTATACAGCTAAGTCTTCTAATTTGATGTTAAGTTCATTAAACTCCATGTCAGAAAACTCAATTCCAAAACCTCTTCTGGCTGTATCATACTTCGCCAGCACAAAACGGCTTTTTATAGCCTTAATTTTATGTATATACAAAGGTTTTGATGGAGTGGCAGTATCCCTCCCAGCTTTTAAAGAATCAATCAAAAAACGAATATTTATTTCGTCGGTTGAATCTGTATACAACCGAAACAAAGATTCTTCAAATTCAAGTCGTCCTATACTTAATGGGGCCTCTTTATCAAACAGAGCTTTCTTGACCAAACCTTGAATACCCGCTATAAGTATGGGGGCATAAACGATTGTGTCATTTGCCAAATCCTTGATCAACACTCCTTCGAACTCAACCTTATTAAACAGCCTGAACTTAACACCATCATAAGATAGACCTGTTCCAAACCTTTCGCTAAGTTTTGCAGCAACTTTATCTGTTGCTAAACGCTGAACGCTGGGTGACTTAATTAAAAAAACCAATATGATTCCCATGAAGATTATTGATAACAATAACCATCCTAAAACATTCATGATTTTTTTAATAATTTTGCGCATTTGATTTTCTATTTTACAAAAATGGCAAAAATCGTGCTACAATTTAAACAATAGGATGAAGAAAATTATCTTAGGCATTGAATCATCATGTGATGATACCTCAGCAGCCATAATACGTGAAGGGTATGTAGCCAGTAATAAAGTGGCCAATCAGGATGTTCATAAAAAATATGGAGGAGTAGTTCCTGAGTTGGCTTCACGGGCACATCAAAAGAATATCATACCTGTGGTTGATGTAGCCATACGGGAGGCTGGGATTACTCCAAAAGATATTTCAGCGGTTGCCTTTACACGTGGCCCAGGACTAATGGGTGCCCTTTTGGTTGGTACATCATTTACTAAAGGATTTGCAATGGCTTTAGATATACCTATCATAGAAGTGAACCACTTACATGCTCATATACTTTCTGTTTTTTTGCAGGAAGAAGGTGAAAATAAAAAAACGCCCCCTTTCCCATTTTTATGTCTTCTTGTTTCTGGTGGGCATACACAAATCTTAATAGTAAAAAGCCACCTTGACTCAGAAATTATTGGACAAACAATAGATGATGCAGCTGGAGAAGCCTTTGATAAATGTGCTAAGGTTATGGGGCTGCCCTATCCTGGAGGCCCTCTTATCGACAAATATTCGAAAGAAGGCAATTCGGATTTTTTACCTTTGGCAAAGCCAAGTATTCAGGGCCTGGACTATAGCTTTAGTGGATTAAAAACATCTTTTCTTTATAAACTCAGGGATGAATTAAAATTGAACGAAGCTTTTATTGATGAAAACAAATTTAATATTTGTGCCAGCCTGCAGAAAACCATTGTAGATATATTGATGCAAAAATTAATCCTGGCAGCCAGGCAAACTGGAATAAAACATGTTGCTATTGCAGGAGGAGTATCAGCCAATAGTGGATTAAGAGAAACCCTCATTGCTATTGGAAAAGAAAAAGGATGGGAAACTTATATCCCTGAATTTAAATATTCAACTGATAATGCAGCGATGATAGGTATTGCCGGGTATTATAAATATTTAAACAAGGATTTCACAAATATGGATGCAGCACCATATGCAAGGTTAAAAAAGTGACGCTTCTGTCTAAGCATCCCCTCCTAAATCTGCTGCAGTAGCTGCTTAAATTTAGCCATGCTTCATGGCTGACCTGAAGAACACATTGATAAAGCAAAAGATATTTGGAAATGCTTCGGCAGACAAAAAAGGTAAAGTCTGGGCACTTAATTTTCACACTTCAAATGCACAATTTAAATAGTGTATCTGCTCCTTTTCTTTTCTGAATTTTAGTTTCTTTGCAGAAAATATCAACTGGTCGTATCACCTCAAAATTGCCCTAGTTCATTGTTAATTTCTATATTTGTATGCCTAATAAAATTACTTTAAAATTGTTTAATTATAAATAAATGAGGTTTTATCTATAAAAAAATCTAAATTATTGTAATTTTAAACAGAACAAAATTTAATAATTTTCACAATTTCATGGAGAACCTGCTAATTTCTAGCACTAAAAGAACACCTGAGGTCAGCTTTTCTGTTGATGGAAGACTTGTGCTCAGCGGACGCTCCATCCCTGAGGATCCAACCCAATTTTATGACAAATTGTTTGAATGGGTTTTTTACTATTGCCAAAATCCCAGCAATACTACAACGGTTGATATTTCCTTAGAGTATTTTAACAGTGGATCGTCCAAAGCAATACTTGAGATCTTAAGAGCTTTAGTAGATTCTGCAGCTAAAGGAAAACAGATTAGTGTGAATTGGTACTATGAAGAAGGAGATGATGATATTCTGGAACGAGGGGAGTATTATGAATCTATATTGGGAATCAAATTTAACTTCATAGAAACAGAATAACATTTTCCTATGTTTTCCGTTAAATTGTATTATTTTCGAATTGCGCTTAGTGTAATTTTATTGTCTGGTATTTATCAAACTTAGTTTTTATGAGACGAGTCTTGTTTCTTACTATTATATCAATCATATCCCATGTTTTTCTTTTAGCTCAGGACACAGTCTCCAATTGCTATAAAACAAATCATACTTTTAAACCCGGAGAAGAGTTATCCTTTATTATTTCATATAATTGGTTTGTTATATTTTCAGAAGTAGGTCAAGTAACACTGACCGTTGAGGAGGACAAGCTATTTGGGCACGATGCCTATCATTTTGTTGGCACAGGTAGGTCATACAACTGGTGGGATAAATTCTTTAAAGTCCGCGACCGTTACGAAACCTGGGTTAGACAAGACAATATGCGCCCTCTTTTCTTTCAGCGCAACAATCGTGAAGGAGGATTTAGACAGCATGAAAGTTATACTTTCGAAGGAGATTCTTTGATTTACAGGAAGAATAAAGTTAATGACCACTCCCTCAAATATGACACATTAAAAACAACAGCATGCACATATGATGTTATGAGTGCACTGCTGCTTACGCGCAACTTTGATTACTCGAACTATAAAATTGGAGAAAAGATACCTGTTACTGTAGCTCTGGATGAAAAATCATACGATCTATACTTCAGGTATCAAGGAGTTGAGGATATCAAGGTAAAAGATGTGGGTACTTTTGAGTGCATGAAATTTACAGTACTCCTTGTTGAAGGCACCTTGTTTCATGAAGGGGAAGATATGGTTATCTGGGTGACCAACGATAAAAACAGAATTCCTGTTTATACCGAAAGCCCAATCCTTGTTGGCTCAATTAAAGCCAGGATCACAGAAATAAAAGGGAATAAATACCCTCTTACATCTTTGAAAAAATAATCAGAATTCCTTAATTTTTAACGCTTTTTAATGTTTTTCCTATTTAGAATGTTTCTAATTTAACTTCTTTGTACTAAATCTAATTTTTTCTAATAGGAATAGATATATTTTTGTACGCCTTAACTAAAATTGAGATTGATGAGTTCCATAGACTGCATTGAGCAGAAAGGGATAATTGAAGAGATTGTTAACGGGACCGCAAAGGTACAGATAACCTCTATTTCGGCATGTGCTTCATGCGCTTCAAAAGGAGCATGTCATGCAGGTGAAACTGCCTCGAAATATGTTGATGTTTTTATCGGCAACAGCAATTTTCGTAAGGGGGAAGTTGTAAATATTAGCATGAAAAAAGCTCTAGGACTTAAAGCAACCTTGCTTGCTTACATTCTCCCTTTTATTGTTTTACTGATCACGCTTGTTATTTTAGTTGAAACTGGAGTAAATGAAGGTATTGCAGGATTAATTTCCCTTATAGTATTGATACCTTATTTCCTTGTACTTTACTTATATAAAAACAAATTGCAAAAGGTATTTCAATTCACATTGAATAAAGTTATCTAATCATATGGTATATGTTATAGTAGACACAATTGCAACATTAAGCGGATTAGGTATTACAGCTGCTGTAGTACTATATTTTGTTGCCCAAAAATTTAAAGTTTACGAAGATCCAAGAATTGACGAAGTCGAAGAGGCCTTACCAGCTGCAAACTGTGGTGGGTGTGGATTTGCCGGATGTCGCAATTTTGCTGAGGCTTGTGTGAAATCTGATGATTTCTCCGGATTGTATTGTCCTGTGGGCGGTAACGACACGATGGGCGAAGTTGCAAAAATCATGGGCAAAGATGCTGTTGAACAAGATCCACAAGTAGCCGTATTGCTTTGTAACGGAACCTGCGACAACAGGCCAAAAACAAACCAGTACGATGGTGCCAGTACCTGTGCTATTACTTCGTCGTTATATGGAGGAGACACAGGTTGTCAATTTGGTTGTCTTGGACATGGCGACTGTGTTAGGGTATGTAACTTCGATGCACTGCACATGGACCCCGTCTCTGGATTGCCTGTTGTGGATGACGATAAATGTACAGCATGTGGCGCTTGCGTTACTGAATGTCCAAAAAATATTTTCGAATTAAGAAAACGGGCAAAAAAAGACCGGAAAATTTACGTTGCCTGTAAAAACGAAGATAAAGGTGGTATTGCCAAAAAGAGTTGTTCTGCTGCCTGTATAGGTTGTAATAAATGTTTTAAAGTTTGTCCTTTTGAGGCAATAACCATGAACAACAACCTGGCATACATCGATTCTGACAAATGCCGACTCTGCAGGAAATGTGTGGTCGAATGCCCAACAAATGCCATCATTGAAATTGGCTTCCCCCCTCGGAAAGTCAAAGAAGAAACTCCAGCTGTTGAAAAACCAGCTGCTAATAACAATACAGAACCCAACAATTAAAGGAGGTAGCCGTGTTAAAAACATTTACACTTGGAGGTGTCCATCCACCCGAACACAAACTGTCGACAAAATCTAAAATAGTTGATCTCCCGGTACCAAAAACAGTTGTTGTACCGCTTGCCCAGCATCTTGGTGTACCTGCCAAGCCTGTTATTAATAAAGGAGACGAAATCAAGGTCGGTCAATTAATTGCAGAAAGCAATGGCTTTGTATCGGCAAACATCCATTCTTCGGTATCTGGAAAAGTAGTTAAGATAGATAAATCACTTGATGCCAGTGGCTACAAAAGAGACGCTATTTTTATTAATGTTGAAGGTGATGAGTGGGTTGAAACTATAGACAGGTCAACCGACCTGAAAAAGGAAATAACGGCCACTGCTGAACAAATCGTTTCAAAACTAGCCGAGGCTGGAATTGTTGGTCTAGGTGGCGCTACATTCCCATCTCATGTAAAAGCATCTGTCCCAAAAGGGAAAAAAGCTGAATACCTGATAATAAATGGTGTTGAATGTGAGCCTTACCTTACCGCAGATCATGTACTCATGATGGAGAAACCTGAAGAGCTACTTGTTGGTATTGAAATTCTAAAAAAAGCACTTGGTGTTAATAAAGCCATTATAGGTATTGAAAACAACAAACCAGATGCCATTGAAAAACTATCGTTGTTGGCCAAGCAACACCAAGGGATACATGTTCAGGCTTTAAAAGTGCAGTACCCGCAAGGAGGTGAAAAACAGTTAATACAAGCTGTAATTGGCAAGGAAGTTCCTTCAGGAGGTTTACCTATAGATATAGGAGCGGTTGTGTTCAATGTTGGTAGTGTTTTTGCCATTTATGAAGCTGTTCAAAAAAACAAGCCTTTGTTTGAACGTGTTGTAACGGTTACCGGAAAGTCAGTTGCCAAACCTTCTAATTTCAAAGTTAGATTAGGTACACAAATAACTGAACTAATTGAAGCCGTGGGAGGATTGCCAGAAGATACAGGAAAAATAATCAACGGTGGTCCAATGATGGGCAAATCAATAGCTTCAACAGATATTCCGGTTGTTAAAGGCAGTTCTGGTATTCTTTTGATAAAAGAATCCGAAGCCAAACGTAAAGTCGTTGAACCTTGTATCAAATGTTCCAAGTGTGTATCGGTTTGCCCTATGGGACTTGAGCCCTATTTGTTGGGTGTACTCGGTGAAAAATCGATATTTGATAAACTCGAAAAAGAAAAAGTCATGGATTGCATTGAATGTGGTTCATGTAGTTATACCTGCCCTTCAGGCAGGCCATTACTGGACCATATCCGTTTTGGAAAAGCAAATGTTGGTAGAATAATTAGATCAAGAAAACAATAATGAGCAAATTAATAACAGTATCACCCTCACCCCACGTCCACAGTGGGCATTCAGTCGAAAAGCTGATGTATGGTGTTATTATTGCAATGGTACCGGCCTTGCTGGTATCATTCTGGTTCTTTGGACTGGGTGCAATTTATGTAACACTGCTTTCAGTCGCTTCATGTGTTTTATTTGAATACCTGATTCAAAAATATATTTTAAAATCCGATGTCAGGATTGGAGATGGTTCAGCTATGGTAACGGGAATACTATTGGCTTTCAACTTGCCATCCAGCCTGCCTCCGTTTATCATAATCATTGGAGCACTCGTAGCCATTGGTGTTGGAAAAATGACATTTGGAGGATTAGGAAACAATCCTTTTAATCCAGCACTGGTAGGAAGGGTTTTTCTGTTGCTGTCATTCCCAACAAGGATGACCAAATTTCCACTTGCTGAAGGTTTTGGCACAAAAATGATCATTCCTACTGACGATAATCTTGATGCGGTTACAGGAGCCACACCTCTGGGATTGATAAAAGAGGGCTTGAAAAATGGGGAAAGTATTTCTTCAATCTTCCACGATGCAGGAATTAGCTACACCGATTTCTTCATGGGGAGCATTGGTGGTTCTCTGGGCGAAATTGCCGCCTTTGCATTGATCATTGGGTTGGCATACATGCTTATAAAGAAAATAATCACCTGGCATATTCCTGTTTCAATTTTATCAACTATTGCTGTTTTTACAGCCTTGCTATGGTGGGCTAATCCTGAAGCCAATGCAGATCCGCTGTTCCACATCTTAACTGGAGGTGTTTTGCTGGGAGCTGTATTTATGGCTACAGATTATGTCACCTCCCCCATGACTTCAAAAGGACAGATTATTTATGGGGTCGGAATTGGGGTATTAACCGTAGTGATCCGTGTGTTTGGAGCATATCCGGAAGGTGTTTCATTTGCTATCCTGATCATGAATGGTTTTACACCACTAATTAACCTGTATGTTAAACCCAAACGTTTCGGAAAAACAAAGTAGACCATGGCTAAAAAAGAATCAACATTTACAAGTATGGTGCTTACATTGTTCCTGGTAACATTGGGGGCATCGGCAGCACTTGGATACGTGTACCAGCTGACAAAACCAGATATTGACAAAGCAGAATCGGCAAAAAAAAGCCTCGCAATACAGAGGGTAGTACCTGAATTCGACAATGTACCAGGAGATGAATTTTTTAAAGTGCCAGCCGAATCTGCCGGAGACACTCTTATTTTTTATGTGGCAAAAAACGGAGCAGACACTGTTGGATACGCTATAGAAAGCTTTTCTAAAAATGCTTTTGGTGGATTACTCAGGCTGCTGGTTGGTTTAAACCCTGATGGCACAATCAATAATATAGCTGTTCTTGAGCATAAGGAAACTCCTGGTCTGGGAACAAAAATGACTCAAGAAAAATTCGCAAGTCAGTTTCCAGGGAAAAATCCTGAAGAGTTTAACCTGAAAGTTACTAAAGATGGCGGTCAAATAGATGCCATTACTGCCTCTACTATAACATCACGAGCTTATTGCGAAGCTGTACAACGGGCATTCGAAGCCTATAAAACCAACTTGAAAGGAGGTCAACAATGAGTCAGATAAAGAACTTCACCAAAGGATTTGTAAAAGAGAACCCGGTATTTGTTTTGTTCCTGGGTTTATGTCCAACACTGGGAACAACAGGTTCTGCCATCAATGGTATAGGAATGGGGCTCGCCACAACTTTTGTACTGGCTATGTCAAACTTTGCTATTTCATTGGTTGCAAAGGCTATTCCTGATAAAGTACGTATTCCCTCTTACATTGTGATTATTGCTTCATTTGTTACCGTAGTGGATATGCTCATGAAAGCATATGCCAATACCCCTGGACCAAATGGGGAACCAAGCCTTTATGACAACCTCGGATTGTTTATTCCTTTAATAGTTGTTAACTGTATCGTGCTGGGTCGTGCAGAAGCGTTTGCATCTAAAAACAAGGTTGTAGCATCACTGATTGATGGTGTAGGCATTGGGCTTGGATTTACATTTGCTCTCTTCTTGTTGGGTTCTGTTCGGGAAATACTCGGAAGTGGGTCAATATTTAATTTCAAATTTTTCAAAGGAGACGGAATGCTTGTATTCGTTTTAGCACCCGGAGCCTTTTTGGCATTAGGGTATTTGATTGCCATTATGAACAAAGTAAAAAAACGCTTCGCTAAATAATCTTTTGCTATGGAATATATATTACTTATAATAGGAACTGTATTTGTCAACAATATTATTTTAAATCAATTTCTGGGCATTTGTCCTTTTATTGGTGTTTCAGGAAAAGTAAATACTGCTGTAGGTATGACAGGAGCTGTTGCATTTGTAATGGTTATAGCTACAATAGTTACCTACCTGATCCAAATCGTTCTGGATAAATTTGGAATTAGCTTTATGCAAACAGTAACCTACATCCTGGTTATAGCGTCATTGGTTCAGCTTGTGGAGATTATCCTGAAGAAAGTAAGCCCGGCATTATACCAGGCATTGGGTATATTTTTACCTCTGATAACAACAAACTGTGCAATATTAGGAGTAGCAATTCTTACATTTCAGAAAGAATTTGACCTGGTACATGGTGTTGTATATGCATTCTCAAATGCCATAGGTTTTGGCCTGGCACTGGTTACTTTCTCTGGAATACGTGAAGAACTTGAACTGGCCAATGTACCTGAAAGCATGAAGGGTGTTCCTATCGCATTTATCGTGGCAGGTATATTGGCTATGGCCTTTATGGGATTTGCAAACATTGTTTAGGTCCTGGTTGTCGTTATTGAGGCAATTGCTTGAAAACATTTTAAACAGATATATAGACCGGAGGTAAAACTCCGGTTTTTTCATTACCATCATACCTGTGCCAACAACCACTCAGTTTTATCTTTATTTCTCATTTCCTTTATAAGCTTAAACCCTTTTTTTTTATAAAAGTTTATGAGAGAATAATCTTCTATAGTTAACCAGTATTTTTGATACGGCAGGTATTCAAATAAACAATCAAACCAGCAGGAACCATATCCCATACCCCGATAATTTGCACAAGTCCAAATGTACCCCAAATATAGATAGCCTTTTGCAAACCATTCATCTGCTGTTTTAACAGCATACTCCATATCCGATGGAGCCTTTGAGAAAACTACACCTCCGGTATATAAAGATTCACCTTCTGATAAAACCAATATTTTATAAAAATCCCTTAAAACATCTAACTCCCTGTAAGATACTATCTTGATAACCTTGATAAAAAAAACCTCCAAAGTAAAAAACTTGCAACCTACTGAATTTATGGCAGTTGACTCCTAAAAAACCGGTAGACAAAATGAATATTTAAACTTGGAAGGTAACCATATTCAATAAGATAACTATCCAAATCCTCATCCAGGGTCACTCTGAGCGAATTTATTTCCTGACCAGTGTCACTCTTTGCTTCACTATTGGTATAAAAAGTTTTTTGGACTCCTAATTCAATATTAAGAAAGAATCTGGGATTCTTAAATTTAAATTTTCGTCCAACTAAAACTCCTGCATTATAAATATATGAATGGATTGTCAAAAGAGTATTTCTGGGCAATCTCAAATCAACTCCAGTAATATTTAATAGAATATTTTCCAGATAATCTTCTGCTGATAAAATCAACATGGAATAAGATGCCCCGAAATAATAGTCTACCCAATGATATTGAAAGCCGGTTTGAAAGTTGAATCCCTTAGGGTTGCCATCGCGAATGGATGAAGTGACATTATCTTCAACCCCAAAATATGACATGACTCCAAGAATAATTTCATCATGTGGTTTAGTTAAAAAACCAGTCTGAAAAGATGCCGAAAGTCTATGATTGATTTGTTGTTGATAGCCAATAGTATAATACAAGGGTGAATTAACGCCTAAAAAAACTCCTGAATATTGAGCACTTAATACAACATTTGTTATAATAAATAGGAATGTAAGCAGCTTACTTTTCATCAAAACAGTTCAAAATATCACTCTATGATATAATAATACGTAAAATTATAACACTGGTTACCTCAAATAGTTATATTAAAAAGTTATCAGGAAAATGCTTAGAACATTTGTCCTGATTTAAATGAAAGATTAAATTGCCTTGCTGCATATTTCTTCGATATGTTCATGATCTGTACCACAGCAGCCCCCATAAACTTGAAGCTCAGGCAAAATATGCTTGAGGTTTCTATACCAGTGGGCCAATTCTACCTGATTGCCACGATCTAGTTCTGTTGATGTATCAAGTTCTTCATGACTTTTACAGGATGCATTTGCCCGAAGTCCCTTAATACGATTAACCCATGTTCCTCCATTTAAAAATAGTTTTGTAAAATGTGAGGGGTGGGCGCAATTGATCATAAAGTATTCAGGATATTCCAGGCTTTGACGATCAATCTCCTTTAAGACATCTTCAAAACAACTTTTATCCGGAAGTTTTCCATCGGTTTCCACTGTAAAAGAAATCACAACTGGAATGTCAACTTCTTTTGCAGCCTGAACAACTCCCAGTGCTTCATTTAGATTAGTCATTGTAAGTGCGGTAATTAAATCTGCGCCGGCTTCTTTTAGTGCTCCAATTTGAAAAATATGGTAGCTTTTAGCTTCTTCAACTTCCATTATCTCTGAAGCATCATAGCCATCACACCTTGGGCCAATGCACCCACTAATCAAAATAGGATTTACTTTATGCTTGAACTCTGCTTTAATTTGTTTCATAAGTTCAATGGATTGATGGTTCAATTTTATCAGTTCAGATTCACTGTACCCTAATTTAAACCCCCAGTCCAGATTGGCCCTCCAAGTTGGTGACTCCAAAATAAAACCAGTTTTATATTGAGCCGCCAGATTCAAGTATTTCTTATAGTAAGCACTGATAGTTTTCACATATTTTGGTTTATCGACTAATCCAAAAGCTGCAAAATGAGGCAAATCAATTCCTTCATGGTAGATAAGGGATGTTTCTAAGCCCCCATCAGTTATGATGGGGGTAGTGTTCTTTATTAGCTTGTCTATGTTGTTCATGAGTTTACTTCTATAGTTTCTTGTTTCGACACATCTTTGAATTTTAGCATATCAACAACCCTTGCTGATGCACCATGATAAAAACCCGTATCGTATTCATGTTTTCTTGGGTTATAAAAAGTTCCAAATAGCATATCGAAAATCGGCAAATCAGAATAGTTGTATTTATGAATTCCCATAGCATGGTGCAAGGCATGAGCCTCTGGTCTTTGAATAATATATCCCAACCAATAAGGCGTTTTAATATTCGCATGTTGGAATATGGCTGAGAAATTTGTAAGTAATAGAAATGCGGTTATTGCTCCTGGACTAATCCCAATCAACAGGGCTAGACTGATACTGCCCAGAAGGGTAAATCCTATCATATCAAGGGGACTAAAATAGAATGCCCCAAAAGTATCTAATCGTTCAGCGCTGTGGTGCATTTGATGGAAAGTTCTCCACAAGAAATAAGATTTATGCATACTCCAGTGCCAAACGTATAAGCCAAATTCATAAACCAGCATACCAACAAGTGCTCCACTTAGTGTACCCAGTGATGTTAGATCGAACAATTGAAATTTGGACAAAAAAGGATCGGTAAGTAAGGGCAAATAAGATGAAAGATAAAAGAAAGCAGCAAATGAGGCCATTCCACTTAATTTCCAAAATTTAATGTATGGAAGTTTCTTTGCTGGAAAAATCCATTCCCAAAGCATGAGTAAAGCATACATCGCAAGGATTATTAGCGATAAAGGATCGAGTAAAAGTTCTAATGGTGTAGGCATAATTTTAATTATTAAGTGATTATTTATTTGTTTCACTTAATGGGGCGTAAGTTTTAAACTTACATTGTGAGGTATATGCCTTACAGAATTAAAAATTTATGGTCCATTGAACTTCCAGCTCGGGTTTATATGCACAATTTACACCTGTTTTGATAGACGATTTCAGGTGCTTGCCCAATGTCGGATGTTCCTTTTCAATTTTTTGGATGGTGTTTCTTACCCGCCATGTAACAGCAGAACGGGCTTTTTCAAAGACTGTGCCCTTTTCACGCACTTTTCCTCTCAATCCTAATACAGAAGAAAGATGTTCTATCAGGTCATCATATTCTTTTTGAAGTAATTCAGCCTTATCATAGTCTTGTAAATCTTCAGAATCCCGAATATCATCCTGCAATTGGAGTATTCTATCCTGGTATTGTTTTTTTGCCTTGTTGTCAATTACCTCAACTCCCTGACTCTCAGTTAAACCTGTTCCCATTAACTCCGTACAATGAAATTCAGTATTTGGAGAATCAATCAACTTTACAAGATCAAGAATACCTTTGGCATCCTTAACAACAATGCCCTTACCATCATATTCAATTTGCCATAAATCTGATTTCTTTTGAAATGAACCCTTCAGTCCATGAGCTTTACTGGCTTTCAATTCTTTTGTAGGTAAATAAGCAATCTTATCAGCGATGTACTCCCTAAATGCTTTAAGTTTTGTTTCGAATTGATAGGGATTAACATTGATCTGCCAGGTCAAAGCATCTTTAGCTGTATCAGAACCACTATTTTTTATTGTGGCTTTAAACTGTTCAAGATAACTAAACCAGAGCTGTTCAGCTTTTTCTCTATTTCCTAAATTGAAATAAGTCGCTCCAAGATAGAAAGGAAAATCAATCCAAGCTGAATCCCAGTTCACCTTTTCCCCTAATCGCACTGCCTCTTTGTAATCACCTATTTCAAAATAAAAGTTAAATCCATAGGCATTATAGTATTCTGGATGATAAGGGTTTAAATAGCAGGCTTTTTTATACAGTTCAATACTTTCTTCCGGATATCCCAAATACATCAATCCAAAAGCTACTTGCATTAGGTTATTGGCATCGTTCGGATTCATTCTTAGCGACTTTCTAAACAAATGCTCAGCTTTCGTAAAGTTTTCAGAATAGATATATGTTCGCCCAAGTACTGACAAGGAAATATAATCGTTCTCATCGAGTTCAAGTGCTTTCATTGCATATTTTTGCGCCCCATTTTTGCTTACTTCCCAACGGTCCCAAAGCCTACAACTCCACTCGTTAAAAAAGGAGAGGGAGATTCCGGTATAAGCCCGACTATAATTTGGATCAATTTTTAAGGCTGCTTCAAATAACCTACGTGCCTCTAAATCAGAATCCAAAGTACCCTTTTTCAACTTATCCATCCCTAGCAGATAGTTTTCATAGGCGACTAAGTTCACATCCTTTTTTTTATAGGAATAGGAAAGCAGGTCATAGTCTATTTGCTGCTGAATTGAACTGACAATCTGTTGTATAATATCATCCTGTAATTCAAATACAGCCTCCTTATTTTTTATCAGCTTGGTAGCAAATACTACCCTCTTATCTACATTTCTTATAATTTGAAGTGAAATTTTCACTTGATCCTTTACCAGAAAATAGCTTCCATAAACTATGTATTCAGCTCCAATTTGATTTAATTTATCATCACTGACATCTGCATCAATATGTTGTGTGGTGAAATGGGAAACAACAGATATTCCCGTGAATAAAGAAAGGTTCAAAATAACATCTTCTGTTAAAGCTTTGAAAAGAGGATCATGTTGTCCCTCTCCCACCACATTCTTAAAGGGAAGAATTGCAATCGTAATATCTTGGGTTGTTTCGGCACTCAAAACGTGTAAGACTTTGAAATAAAACAAGCAAGTAAAGAAATAGTTCTTTCCCCAAAAATCTGTAAAGCTTAAACCAAAGAATTATTATCGTCAAATCTCTTAAACCCGGATTATGTATTAGAACTCCGTTATGAAGGTTGAAATAGCAAAAATAGAAGGACTTGGAGAGATGAATCATAGCACCGCTATGGTGATTAGAAACAAGTATGTGAAACGACTTCTATTGAAGCAATTTCAATATGTAGTAGATTTTCTAATGCATATTCTGGGTTAAACATGGGTAGAATCAATTTAAAACTAAGGGATAATCATTGAAAAACATTGTCGTTTAAACTCATAAAAGGGATTCTTTTTGTAAATTGTAAGTATGAATTAATTCTTACCATTATGAAAAAGAAAATAACAGTATCAACTTTAGCTGAAGAGCTGATAGACCGTCTTAACAGTAACAAAACTGTCGATTGCTGCAAAGATGAACTGATTAATCTTGCTCTGTTGGCTAAAGATAAAATTGGCCAAGAAATGGTAGAAGTAAGCTGGGAAGATTAAAAGATCTCCTCAAATTTTATTATCTCAAATGTCTTGTTACATTTGTGGATAACAAAATTAGCTTCTAACTAGACTATGGCAAAACAAACACTTTTACACGCCGGTATGTCAACCTTAAATTATTACCGGACAATGAATGCTGCGCTCAAAACGCTCGATGGAGAATATCGCATGCTTCATTACCCCCTTTGTATCAATGGTAAAAATGATTTCATAACAGGACAAGAAAACCTTGTTGATTATTGTTTTTCGAAATTGCCTGAAGTGTCTGGCAAAAGGATTCTTGATATAGGATGTGGAAATGGAATCCAAACCATTTACATGAAGAAAAAATTTGCTCCAAAATATATTCTTGGAATTGACCTTAACCCTGAAAACATTGACATCGGATTAGAAGAAAAGAAAAAACAAAATCTATCTGATATCGACTTTCTGTTAGATGATGCACATAAGCTGGAAAAAATCGAAGACAATTCCTTCGATGCTGTTATTAATATTGAAAGTGCCTTTCATTATCCACACAAAGATCAATTTATTGAACAAATTAAAAGGGTTCTTAAGCCAGGTGGGCAATTTGTTATTGCTGACATTCTAACAACAAATAATAAATCTGTCGCTTCAAAGTCATGGAAGAAAAAAATGCATTTCAACCACTGGACTGAGGACCAGTATATGGAAACCTTTGATCAATCTGAAATTGAATTAAATGAAAAGGATGATATTACTCCAAAAGTAATCGATGGATTCAACAATGTTAAAGATTTTAAAATCGGAAAACATGTTGGTCAACCCAAACGAATGCTCTTGAACGTCTTTTTCAAAATTAATGTAAACCTAAACATCAGACTGCTCAGAAAGAAAAGGCAATACATGGTATTTGTAGGGAATAAGTAATAGTTATTAGTTGCTAATTATTTTGTGAACACTCTATATTGGAGGTTAAGTTTCCAACATCATAAAAATTTAGCAATACCTGTACCCAATGTCGAAGAACCAGAACCTTATTTCTTGAAAAGTATACCCCATTTTGTAAAACATGGAACTCATTTCGAATCAGATTTATCTAATGTCGAATAAATGGTTCTTTATTTCATTAATCCTGCAAGTAATTTTGTAAAAGATGTAAGTCATTTCAATTTTAAATTGGCACAACCTGTTCCGAAGGGAACGAATCGAGATCAACAAATTAACACATTAGCTCATTAGTAAATTAGCAGATTATTTCAACCACTTATCCAACCATTCAAAGAATTCGCGTTGCCATAAAATTCCATTCTGAGGCGATAGCACCCAATGGTTTTCTTCAGGGAAATGTAGGTACCTGGCAGGTATTCCTTTAAGTTTTGCAGCTGTAAAAGCCTGCATACCTTGATTATAGGTTATCCGGTAATCTTTTTCGCCATGAATAACCATCAGTGGTGTATCCCATTTATCCACAAACTTGTGTGGTGAATTTTCATAAGTCCGTTGCGCTACTTTATTGGATTTATCCCAATAATGACCACCAAACTCCCAATTTACAAACCACAGCTCTTCAGTTTCGAGGTACATCGATTCCAGGTTAAAGGCTCCATCGTGTGCTATGAAGGCTTTAAAACGTTTATCATGGTTTCCTGCAAGCCAGAAAACCGAAAAGCCACCATAACTGGCTCCAACGGCACCTAGTTTGCTTTCATCAACATACGGTTCCTTTGCCAACTCATCAATTGCGGCAAGATAATCCTTCTGATTCTGACCTGTCCAGTCTTTGCTGATCTGCTCATTCCATTCCTGTCCAAAACTTGGCAGTCCCCTACGGTTTGGAGCAACTACAATATAATCGTTCGCTGCCATCAACTGAAAGTTCCAACGATAGGAGAAGAATTGGCTGACTGCCGACTGTGGACCTCCCTGACAATACAAAAGAGCAGGGTATTTTTTATTTGGATCAAAATTGGGTGGATAAATAACCCAGGTAAGCATTTCTTTACCATCGGTTGTTTCGATCCAGCGTTCCTCAACTTTTCCCATATCCAGTTTTGCCAACAAATCGGCATTCACTTTTGATAGATTGGTTTCTTTGCCGTCTTCTAAACCAATGGAAAATATCTCGGTAGGCATTGACATGGACATTTTTGTTCCAATAATTCTATCATCTGCTACCCAAATCGATTGATAGTTGTGGTCGCCCTCAGTAAGGGCATTAATCTTCCCTGATTTTAGATCTAGTTTATAAACCTGGAAGCGGGCATGCCAGTCGCTTACAAAATAAATTTTATCTGATGATGCACTCCATGACAAATTATGTACATTTTGATCAAACCGATCTGTATAATCCTTTTTGGTGCCATCTTCTAAGTCTAGAACAAATAACCTGATCTGGTCTGCCTCATAACCATCGCGTTCCATACTTTCCCATGCCAGGTATTTTCCATCCGGAGAAAAAACGGGATTATTATCATATCCCATCATACCTTTGGTAAGATCAGCAGTCTGTTTTGTCTCCAAGTTATATTGATACAGGTTTGAGTTAGTAGATATGGCATAGTCTAAACCATATTTTTTTACACAGGTGTAAACCAGGCTTTTACTGTCTGGTGACCAAGCAATTTGCTCCATCCCACCAAAGGGCTTGTTGGGCGAATCAAACTTTTCACCTTCCATGATATCCTTATCATTTAGAAGCGATTTGCCATCATATTCAGCAATAAACAGGTGGCTAAAACTCTCTGTCCATTGATCCCAATGACGGAACATGAGGTCTTCCTCAATATAGGCATTGGCCTTGTTCAGGTCTGGATATTTATCGGTTATCTTTTGTTCGAGTTTTACTTCTTTTGAATAGACAATCTTTTTACCATCGGGTGAATATTTAAATCCGGTTACTCCTCCTTCAACATTAGAAATTTTAACTCGTCCTGTTCCATCGGGGTTCATTTCCCAAATTTGGCCACCATCATCATCTGTATAGATAAATCCAATTTTTTTGCCATCAGGACGCCATACCAAATTGCTTTCGCTTGATACCGTTCTGGAGATTTGTTTTACACCCAAGCCATCTACAGCCATGGTGTATATATCAGAATTTCCTTTGTTTAAAGCAATATCATAATACTTGACAGTATAAACTATTTGCTTTTTATCAGGTGAAAGAGCTACATTTCCAACCCTTCCAAAAGACCATAAAATGTCTGGCGTGAGCCTATTGTTTTTCAAATTCATTTGCGGTTTTTCTATTATCTTTTCCTTTACAGGAGCATAGTTACAACTTATTATTGCTAAAAGAGCAAAAATTGAAAGTGCTTTGTTCATGCATATATTTTATTAATAAACATCAAAAATGGTAAAGGGTTCTTAAATTTAAAAGGACTTTTGTTAGCAAAAATGATTTTTGATATACCTGCTTGTATAGTGAATGTTCCTTTATACTTCATAAAAGGATAAATGCTACACATAATACTTCTTTTAAAAATAATTATATTTGGAACTTTAAACACAACGAAGACATATAATGGCAAAAAAAGTACTTGTTTCAGGATGTTATGATATGCTACATAGTGGGCATGTTGCATTTTTTAGGGAAGCTGCTCAATATGGTGATTTACATGTAGGAATTGGTTCCGATTCGACTATTGAAGCTCTTAAAGGAAGACAGACCATTAACAGTGAAGACGAAAGATTGTACATGGTTAAAGCCATACGCTTTGTTAAAGACGCCTGGGTAAATTCAGGGAGTGGAATTCTTGACTTTGTAGAAGACTTAGAAAGAATTAAACCAGATGTTTTTGTTGTAAACGAAGACGGACATTCACCAATTAAGGCTGAATTGTGCACAAAACACAACATTGATTATATTGTACTTGAACGTGTACCTGAGGCAGGGTTGCCCACACGCTCTACAACCTCTATCAGGACTGCCAACACAAATTCTCTGCCATACAGGATAGATATTGCAGGCACCTGGATCGATCAACCTTATGTAAATAAGCTACACCCTGGCTCCTGCATGACACTTTCTATAGAGCCAACGATTGAATTTAATGAACGTAGCGGCATGGCTACCTCAACCCGAAAAAGAGCTTTTGAACTCTGGGGTCCATCTTTACCATTAGGCCATCCGGTTAAGCTTGCACAAACTCTTTTTAGATTTGATAATGAACCCGGCAAACCCGAAGTTTCAGGTTCCCAGGATTCTATTGGAATAACAGTTCCGGGTTTAAGCCACTTCTATTTTGAAAAAAATAGCTATTGGCCATCAAAAATTGAAATTGTTGACAATGAAGAAACCCTTACCTGGCTGGAGAACCATTTATTTCTTGTAACATTATGGCCACGCAGGAATGAATATGATGCTGTTGGCGAAACAGCACTTACAGCAGAAAATGTAAAAAAGCTTACTGTTGCTGCCAAGAATTGCTTTAATGCTATCAAGGCCAGAGATTTGGAGAACACTGGAAAATATATGGTTGAATCGTTTAAGGCTCAAACTACAATTTTCCCCAATACTTTAAATGACGAAATCAACAAGGTTATCGATCAATATAAAGATCAAGCCCTGGGCTGGAAACTAAGCGGTGCAGGTGGAGGTGGTTATTTGATCCTTTGGGCAGATAAACCTATAAAGAATGCTATCAGAATCAAAGCCCGTCGGAGAACTGGATATTAGAACGGCTATCTCGATTTGCCACTCTTTGGACAGACGCTGGTGATTGCTCGGTGTGCCGGTTGAGGTTGTTGTTTTAAACTTTAAATATTGTTTTTAAAATCATTCATTCAACAAGCGGAGCGCCTCAGGAACAGTCTCGACAGGCAACTTGCAACTGTTGTTTTTGCAGACATAAATAAAAGTTTTGCCATCTACATATCTTCCTCGTACCAGTGGGAGTTTAGATCCGGAAGTAGAGCCAGCCATTAAAACACCTGGAAAGTAATGTTCATTCAACTTTGCCCTTATTAATGGTGTATTGGTTCCCACAACTACCAACTCTTTGTTTTGCAGCACATTCTTCAACAACAAACTTGCCCAATTGGAATAATACTGGCCATATTTACCGATATCTATTGATACATTGGATAGCATTTGTGCAGAAATACCCAGAAATTTTTCATTGTCCAGATATTTGCCCAATGCCAATAAATTATTAGCCATCAATGAATTTGAGGATGGAATAACATTATCTGCAATCTCCATCTTCCTTACAACGAGATCCTGATGATCTATATTGGTATAAAAAAACATGGATGACTTTTCATCAAAAAACTTGACCAAGGCAACCTCCGTAAAGATTTGAGCCTCCATCAGCCATTTATCTTCAAAAGTGCAACTATACAATGCAATAAAAGCGTCAATCATTGCAGCGTAATCATCCAAAAATGCAGGAATAGAACTTTTTCCTGTTTTATAATTTCTATATAATGAGTAATCTTTTGGGGTTTGTTTCTCGCGGATAAAGTTTGCTGTCCGAATAGCCCTCAGCAAGAAATCAGTATCGTTAAAAGCTGAATACGCATCTAAAAGCCCTTTAATCATTAATGCATTCCATGATGTAAGTATTTTATCATCGAGGCTTGGAGGAATCCTTTTATTGCGCTCATGAAGAAGGATGTTTTTACTTTCTTCTAATATTTTTGCAAATTCAGGCTGGCTTAATTCATACTTTTCCAATAATTCATCAGTTTCCATATGTACCGAAAGAATATTCTTGCCTTGCTCCCAATTGCCTGAATTCTTTATACCATAATAATCACAAACGACATCACTATTATCACCCAACAAGTTTTTTATTTCATCCTTTGTCCACACATAGTATTTACCCTCTTCTCCCTCACTATCGGCATCCAGGGAGGAATAGAAGCCCCCATCTGTTGAGCTTAATTCCTTATCAACAAAATTAACTGTTTCATAAACAACCTGCTTGTAGGTTTCTTTTTTACTCCACTGGTAAGCATGGCTATACAGGCTTACCAACTGCGCATTGTCATATAACATTTTTTCGAAGTGTGGGGCAAACCACTTCTCGTCTACAGAGTACCTGGCAAACCCGCCTCCAATATGATCATAAATCCCTCCCTTGGCAATTTCATCGAGCGTAAAAAGCAACTGTTCCTTCGCCTTCTTATTGTTTGATAAAACCCCATAGTTTAATAAAAACTCCCATAATGTTGGCATAACAAATTTCGGCGAACCTAAAAGCCCTCCATTCTTGGTATCAAAAGTTTTTTCCAGCTGAGAAAAGATGGCATCAACATCTTCTAAAGAATACCCTTTGGTATCCGTCTTTGACCCAATAAACTCTGTTAATTTAATGCTTTCCTTCAATTGCCCGGCTTGTTCAATAACCTTTTGTTTGTCGTTTTTGTATATATCCACCATGTATTTCAGCAATTGCATCCACTTTTCTTTTGGAAAATAGGTCCCTCCATATATAGGACTTCCACCTGGCAATGCAAAACAATTTAAAGGCCATCCCCCACTCCTGGTCAGCAATTGCACCGCATTCATATATACTTGATCAACATCGGGACGCTCCTCCCTGTCAACTTTTACACAAACAAAATGTTCGTTCATCAAATGGGAAACTTCCTCGTTCTCGAAGGATTCATGCTCCATAACATGGCACCAATGGCAGGCTGAGTAGCCAATGCTCACCAGCAACAATTTATCTTCCTTTTGAGCTTTCTCCAGTGCTTCTTTTCCCCAGGGGTACCAGTCTACCGGATTATCAGCATGCTGCAACAAATAAGGGCTGGATTCTTTTGACAGCCTGTTCTGCTTCTTTTCTGGCATAGTATTTTGCATAGTACAACCTAGAATTACTACAATGATTATTACAAGATTGCAGGGAAAGCCAATTTTCCCTATTGACCTGTTATATTAGGAATGTCAAGAAAAGTATCCAAATTTTATTTTTCGGATGCTTTAAAGCTTAAGGAGACAGAATTGACACAATGCCGTGTGTTTTTAGGAGTTAAACCTTCCCCTTTAAATACATGACCTAAATGCGCACCGCAATTTGCACAAACAATTTCGGTCCGGCGCCCATCAACATCGGGCACACGTTTAACTGCTCCATCAATTTCATCATCAAAACTGGGCCAACCACAATGCGAATCAAACTTGTCATCAGACTTATATAAAGGAGCATCGCAACGCTTACAAGTGTATGTGCCATCATCTTTGTGGTTACAAAATACCCCTGTAAAAGGAGGCTCCGTTCCTTTTTCAATAATTATATGGGCTTCAAAATCAGTCAATTTGTTGTATTCCATAGTATCTTTCTCCTGTGCATTGCTTTTTAATTGAACAAAACCTATAGCTATAAGTACAACCAGTATTTTTTTCATGCTATTAGTTTCTTGAATCAGTATACATAAAACAGATGAAAGCACGAATTGTTAAAGTATTAGGATTGGAATTACTCCTTTCTTTTTTCTGATGCAAAATAGAAACAACTGGTTAAGATGTGCAGGCATGTTACCTTTTGCATGATATGCTCTTACAACCTGTTTTTAATCGACAGATTTGTAAATTGACATAAGAAAATCTTACATTTTTGTAGAATATGTTTCATTTGCACATTTGCCCCAAGCCACTAAATGTCTGATACCCTGAGATCTGAGATTTTTCAATTTAAAGTTTCACTTTATGGCATATAATCTGTTATTGGCAATGCAAAACTATTTTTCATTTTTAAAATGTACGATTATGGCTAAACAGAATGTTATTGAATTACTCACCCGTTGTGGTGGCGATGAAGAATTTCGCAGTAAATACAACAAAGTTAACACCAAGGATGGTTTTGTGCAGATTGCTTTGGAGGATGGTTATGAATTCTCCGTACAGGAACTCATGCAGGTAATCAATGAGAATGGTGACACTTTCGACTCCTATGGAAATCCTCCTAAAAGGAGCATCTGGATGTAATTATTCCTTGTTAAATCTATTGTGGTTCCTTTTTAGTCCGTCATTGCAAGTACAACGAAGCGATCTGTTTATTATTCATTCTGAACATTAATGAACAGATTGACTTCGTCGAACTTGGCCTTTAGGCTGCGGTTGCTTCAGTCGTACCTCCTCCGCAATGACGGAAACCATTAACTCATAGAAATCCATTTATATCAATCCAAATTGATGTTGCCATAATTTGACTTGATCTGCATTACTGGTAATTTTTTACCAGGAGTGTAATTCATTGAATTTATCACGTTCGGCTGTGAACCTGTAGTTTTTTTATTCAGAAAGGACTTTTGTTGTATATAGCAGGGTTCGTTTAGTTTGATGTGAGCATATTTAGCTTCCAGGTCTAAACCAAATTCCACACATTTTTTATTTAAAATTGAAACATCACAACGCTCAGCAGAAACAGTTAATTTAGTGAATGGTTGAAAAACATTCAATCTAATGCTGCCATAGGTTGAGGCTAGTTTTAGTTCTCCGGCAGGGTTATCAATCTGAATGGTTGAATATTTCGAATTAATAGTTAAGTTCCCCTTTACTCCTGAGAAAGTCAAATCACCGATATTGCTTTTTACATCTACGGCTCCACTAATGTTTTGAAGGATTAAATCGCAATATTGTATATCTATTTTTCCGGTAAAAGACAAGTCCGAAACTTTTACTTGTCCAAAACTGTTTTGAACAATCAGGTTCGCTTCCTTTGGCAGCTGTATGTGATATTCAATCCTTACAATACTTTCAAGTGTTGAATTGTTTGGCACCATTATATTGTTGGAAAGGTAAAGTGCCGATAATTTCTGATAGGAATCCCAGTACACATATTCAAGTTCCTTTTTTGCGGTTTTTAAATCTTTGTTTTTGACTATAATTTTTACTTCAACTTTAATTTTATTGCTTTCCCATGGCTGTATATCAATAACGCCTTTTTCTGCATGGACAATAAGCACATTACTCATATTGAAAGCATATTCTTTTTCGATTTTTTTTGTAACTACCTGTAGGGTGGTCTGCCCATAAATAGCCGACAGCAAAAGCAGAGACAGGAAAGTGACCAATATGTATTTAATAAATTGCTGCATTTCAATCCGGTTTATTTTTTAAGCATTCTGTCCAGGTTCGAAAATGAATCAATTGCAAAGCCCATTTCCAGGTTTATAGAAAATCGAGCAACCATACTGCCATTTTCGGGCCTTAAAAAGAGGGAAGCTGAAGGTTCAATAAAGCCAATATTTCCAATTCTTCTTTGAATACCGTAAGATATATCTGCTTCGTAAAAAACCTCATGGTCCACTTCCCGGGGAATAAAAACATTGTCGTGTATATAAACACCGGCCACTTGCAGGGCAAAAAAGTTGCCTGAGAATCCATTTGTGTTTTTGCCCAAGCGTTCCCTGCGGTTAATGTTGTAGTAATATCTTATCATTTCATACCCACTAGCATAATATCCGAACATTGATTTATTGCTATACCCGTAGAGGGTGGAAGACGCTTCTAATTTTGAAGTGGATCCCAGGCCCAATGAAGTTACAAGTGAAAAGCTCTTGCCAATTTTTTGTTCGTAGCAAAGCAAGGGGGCAAGCTGGCTTAATCCAATAATATTAAATTTAAACAGGTGTCTTGTTTCCTGGTCGTTTTGTTCCAGAAATA
>JBNKPU010000075.1:0-3676 GCA_050295515.1 Bacteroidales bacterium
TTAGTGAACCAGCAAGATCAAATTTCTGACGATCAAAAAGAAGGTGATAGGCAAAGTGCTGATATAACACAAGAAAACCAAAAGATGCTGGAACAAAAGCAGAAAGAAGATGTCAGATTGATGATTGGAGAGGATATTGAAAACATTAAGACACAAAATGAAAATTATAAAATTGTTCGTAAGCAACAGAAAAGAGAACGGAAGAACCAGGAAGAGTCCCGGGAATTATCAAAAGAAATAGATAAACTCAATCAGAAAATACTTGCGCAACAGCAAGAAGAATTAGATATTATTCAACAGGGAAAAACAAAATACAGTCAGAAAATTACCAAAGAGAACGAAAAAGATTTTAACAGACGCCAAAAAGAACTTCATAAGCTTCGGAAAAAACAAGAGAAAGCGAGTACAAAGTTGAGGAAAATCAACGATAAAATTTTGCTGGATTCTCTCAAGTAATTTGGGAGTATGAAGTAATTATTTGGGAATTTGATTTTCGCTCTATTTTAGGTTATTCCATAAGATATAAACTGTTTCCCCTTTCCATGGTTTTCCAACAATGTCAATATCCCCATCACCATCCATGTCACCAGCTACAGCATCTATGCATTCGGTTTTAAATAACACCTCATGTTGTTCCCAATTCTCACCTGTTCCCTCAAGATTTTCCCAAATAAAACATCTTTTGTATAAATCTTTTGTCATAGGACCAGCTCCGGAAAAAATATCTAAATCGCCATCACCATCAAAATCAGCCACACACAACGAATGCAAATCCTGGTTAGTGTTGCTCCCAACAGGGTGGAGATACCAGTTAATTCCTCGATTGTCCTTGTTTTCGTGCCATGCTACACTTCCACTTCCTATGTTCGATTCAGACTGGATGATATCCATGTCACCATCGCCATCCATATCAACTATATATACCCTCGAAGAATTGGCAAATTGACCTTGCGCATTTACAAAACGTATTGTTTTATGTTCGCTCCACTTTTTGCCAGTGCCATCAAGGTTGTCGAACCAGATGTTTGACCTAACTATATCAAGGTCACCATCACCTTCAATATCACCAATTCCCATAGGTGAAATTCCACCGGCAACCCCTTCTCCAAGTTTAATCTTTTTCCATTTTTTTTCTGGTTTATCACCAGGAAAATAGATATAAGATCCATCAATATCGCTGGTTGCAATAATTTCAGGTTTTCCATCCTTGTCAATATCAGCAGCCTGCATGTCATAAGATATTATTGCTCCATTTTCAAACCTGGTCCATTCTCCACCATCTTTACCAGGATTCTTATACCAGGTACCTCCAGAAACCTGATCGAGCCATCCGTCACCATCAATGTCAGTTACTACACCTGCCTTATTGGTCAAGGCATTCTCACCGAGAGTATGCCTTATGAATTTCTTTCCATCACTATTTTCAAACCACCAAATAGTTCCAACATTTGAACCTATTACTATATCAAGGTCTCCATCATTGTCTAAATCTGCAAGCGATTGCTGGCACAAGAGGTTCTCTTCAGTTTCACCAATTTCTTCATAAGTAAACTCAGGGAATTGTGCAAAAAGGATGCTTGTAGTCATTAAAGCAATTCCCAAAATCATGGTTTTTACAAGTCTCATAATTCAATTTTTATTGGTTTTGTGAAAATGAAATGAACAATCCTATACAATATACATTTTACTGTCGAATTTTCACAGAGAAGCTTTAAGTTTTAGAACTTTTTTTTCATATTTAAAGCGATTTTCATTATAGACACTATAAATGTTACAAACACCAGTCCTGGCGATTTTTAGGGGAATAGAATTAAAGCATGTCGAAAAAATTGTTCAGTCATGCATTACCGCAGGTATTGATACTGTTGAAATTACTATGAACACTAAAGATGCAACTCTTCTAATTAAGGAGTTTATTCAATGTGGTCAAGATAAGTTGACGGTTGGAGCAGGTACAGTATTGTCCTTGTCCCAACTAGAAAGTGCGCTGGATGCCGGCGCTAAATTTGCGGTAACTCCAGTTGTAAACCTTGATGTAATTCAGCAATGCAGCAAAGATGGCATACCTGTGTTTCCAGGAGCTTTTACACCAACTGAAGTTTGGCAGGCATGGGAATTAGGGGCAACTATGGTCAAATTATTTCCAGCATCAGTTGTAGGATCTGAATATATAAAGATATTGAAAGGGCCGCTAGATAATATAAAAATCATGGCTGTAGGTGGAGTGAATTACAATACCATCAGAGGCTATTTTGAACATGGAGCAGATGCTGTTGCTATTGGCGGAAGCATTTTTAGTACAAGTCGTTTGGCAAATAATGAATTTACTGTTATAGAGAATGAATTGAAAGATATTGTATCACAAATACCATAGAAATATGGAAATTTCAAAAGAAATTAAACAAACCTACATTGCAATGCTCTACAAAATAAGTATTGCTGACGGTAAAATTCATGAATCTGAGGATAACTATATTAGGCGGATTGCAGATCGTCTTGGAATAGGGGATGAGATTTTGGCAATTATTATGGAAAAGCCAGACACCCATATTACAAAACTTCCGGAAACATACCCTCAGCGTATAGAGTTCTTCTATAACCTTCTTTTTATGATGGGGATTGATAATGAAATTACAAGGTCGGAGAAAGAGCTATGTAGGGAAATTGGATTTAAGCTCTGTTTTAATCCTATGTTAATGGAAGACTTGATTAATATTATGACAGAGCACTTAGGCAATAATATTCCGGCAAATGAGGTTGTTGATGCTATTCTCAAATATCAGAACTAATTGCATCTGATTGTGGATAAAAAATAGTTCTATTAAAAACTTTTAGTATTCCTGACCGTATTAATGAAGTGAATATAAAACTATTTGAGCTATCATTTATGAGAACTCATTATTTTTTATTGTTCTTAGGCTTATTTTTAACTTTTAATTGTGGAAAAGCACAGGAAAAGTTATTTGACGAAAAAACCAAACAGACCATCGATAGCCTGGACAACAGAATTGAAATTCTGGGATCCAGTATAAAAAAGATGGAAGGGCATAGGGATGCCAGTCTATTCAGGACCAAAAGGGAACTGGATATGACTATTTTTTTACGACAATATGAGGAGTATGTGTTTGATGAAGATTTAATGGCGGTTCAACGTCTGATCGACTCCAGGATCAAGGCATCAGAAAAACGATCAGATAAATTTGCCCTAAAGTTTTATGATGGCTATCAGACTAAACTTACTAAACTTCGGGGAGCAAAACGAGCCCACTACCAGGAATTGTTAGCTAAAGAAAAAAACTTTAAAAAAGAATTTTATTTATATGCCAAACGTGGTGATGAATACAGTTTGATAAAAACTGCCCGCATGGTAGATCTGGCAATTAACTATGCTCAAGAACAAAATTTGAAACAGACATTGAGCTACTTGAACAAGTATAGAAAACTGGCAAAAGCAATGCTCTATGACTTCCAAAGTGAGTTTGATTTAAAAAAGCTCTCAAACAGTTCAAAAAAGTTTCTCAAGACATTTGAAACCTTAATTGAGGACGATTCTCTGGAAGTAATTCAGCAAGGAATGAAACTTGCCGAACAATGTTTAAACTATTCCCAAGGTGTTGAATGCCGTTTAGGTCCAGGCTTTTTCAATATGCAAAAAATAGTAGCAGCAAATGCCATT
>JBNKPU010000076.1:0-14501 GCA_050295515.1 Bacteroidales bacterium
CCTAACCTCTAAAATGGGATATTGGGTCAATATGGACGATCCATATATCACCTACGAAAACAAATACATTGAATCGGTTTGGAATCTTTTAAAAAGACTATACGATAAAGGACTATTATATAAAGGATATACCATACAACCTTATTCGCCAGCTGCGGGTACTGGATTGAGTTCGCATGAGCTTAACCAACCAGGCTGTTACAGGGATGTAAAGGATACAACTTGTGTCGCCCAGTTTAAGGTTGTAAAAAATGGGAAATCTGATTTTCTTTTTGAGGATGTTGATACAGAACTTTTCTTCCTGGCCTGGACAACCACTCCATGGACTTTGCCATCTAATACAGCTTTAGCAGTAGGAGAAAAAATTGAGTATGTTAAAATCCGCACATTCAATCCATATACTGGTATACCAGTTACCCTAATCATGGCTAAAAGCCTATTGCCTGTCTATTTCAACCCAAAACATGCTGAACTAAGCCTGGATGAATACAAAGAAGGTGATAAGGCTATTCCTTTTGAAGTAACAGGTTCCTATACCGGACAGGAGTTGGAAGGTATTCAGTACGAGCAACTGATTGATTGGATCAAACCAAAAGGCAAAGCTTTTGAAGTTTTGGTGGGTGACTTTGTAACTACCGAAGATGGTACTGGTATTGTCCACATAGCCCCAACCTTTGGTGCAGATGACTATCGTGTTGCACAAAAAAATGGAGTATCACCTTTATTAGTGATAGATAAAGAAGGTATTAGTAATCCACTGGTCGACAAAAAAGGCCGTTTCTATCGTATTGTTGATTTTGATGATACTTTTATCAAGGAACAGGTCAACCTTGAATCATACAAGGAATTTGCCGGCCGCTATGTGAAGAACAGTTATGACGAAACCCTAAGTGACCAGGATTCTACAATTGATGTGGATATTGCTGTAATGCTTAAAAAAGAAAACAAGGCATTCCGCATTGAAAAGCATACCCATAATTATCCGCATTGTTGGCGTACAGATAAACCTATCCTTTATTATCCGTTAGATTCATGGTTTATTAAAACTACAGCCGTTAAAGAAAGGCTAATAGAGCTGAACAAAACAATAAACTGGAAACCTGAATCGACCGGTACTGGCCGTTTTGGCATGTGGCTCGAAAACCTTGTCGACTGGAACCTTTCCAGATCAAGATATTGGGGTACACCACTCCCTATATGGCGAACAGAAGAAGGCAATGAAGAAAAGTGTATAGGTTCTGTGGAAGAATTATATAACGAAATTGAAAAAGCGGTACAAGCAGGTGTAATGGAAAGTAACCCATTTGCCAAAGCAGGTTTTAAAGTAGGAGACTTCTCAAAAGAAAACTATGAAAAAATTGACCTGCACAGAAATACATTCGACAAAGACAGAAGTGTTGCCAATGGCGAATACAAAGTTGTGCTTGTATCGGACAATGGCAAACCCATGTACCGCGAAGATGACCTAATCGATGTCTGGTTTGACTCGGGTGCTATGCCTTATGCACAAAGACACTTCCCTTTTTCCATGAAGGAAGATGAATTTAATACTGTTTTCCCGGCAGATTTTATAGCAGAAGGCGTAGACCAAACACGCGGATGGTTTTTTACACTTCATGCTATTGCAACCATGCTTTTTGATTCAGTTGCTTTTAAAAACATTATCAGTAACGGGTTGGTCCTTGACAAGAAAGGCAACAAAATGTCGAAAAGGTTGGGCAATGCTGTCGATCCGTTTGAGACAATTGAAAAGTATGGTTCAGATCCATTGCGCTGGTACATGATAACCAATGCACAACCCTGGGACAACCTAAAATTTGACGTAGAGGGCGTTGAAGAAGTACGCAGAAAATTCTTTGGAACACTATACAATACTTATTCATTTTTTGCTCTTTATGCCAATGTAGATAATTTTGATTATAGCATGCCTGAAGTGCCTGTAAACCAAAGGCCAGAGATAGACAGGTGGATAATAAGCTTATTGCATTCGTTGGTAAAAGAAGTTAAAGGTCATTTTGAAAATTATGAACCAACCCGCGCTGGCCGTGCTATCCAAAACTTTGTGATTGAGAATCTAAGCAACTGGTACGTCAGGTTGAACAGGAAGAGATATTGGGGCGGCGAATTTGATCAGGATAAAATATCAGCTTACCAGACTTTATATTCATGCCTGGAAACAATATCGATGCTAATGGCGCCAATTGCTCCGTTTTATTCTGATAAAATCTTCTGCGACCTGAATGCTGTATCGAAACGTTTTAAGGTAGAGTCTGTGCATCATAGCGATTTTCCATCATATGACGAAAAACTTATTGATAAGGACCTGGAACAAAGAATGGAGATAGCTCAAGACCTTTCTTCAATGATCCTTGGATTGCGCAGAAAAGAAAATCTTAAGGTAAGACAACCGCTAAGCAAAATTATGGTGCCAATACTGGATCAGAAATTTGAAGATCAATTGCGCGCTATAGAACCCCTGATCCTTTCAGAAGTAAACGTAAAAGAAATTGATTATCTGAAAGATACAACTGGAGTTTTGGTGAAAAAAATCAAACCAAATTTCAAAGCTTTAGGTCCGAGGTATGGAAAAATGATGAAGCAAATTGCCGCCATGGTATCTCAGTTTACTCAAGAGAAAATTGCTGAAATTGAATCCGAGGGCAACTTAAAATTCGACCTTGATGACCAAAGTATAGAACTAACCCTCGAAGATGTTGAAATCACTTCTGAGGATATACCCGGATGGCTGGTGGCATCTGAGGGGAAATTAACTGTAGCCCTGGATGTAACACTAACTGAAGAACTCAAACAGGAGGGCATTGCCCGTGAACTCATCAACCGGATTCAAAATATAAGAAAAGACAGTGGTTTCGAGGTAACTGATAAGATTTCCATAAAATTGCTAAAAGCTGAGAATTTAAACGAAGCTGTTGGGAATTATTCAAATTATATCAGCTCCCAGACTCTGGCCAACAATATTGAATTGGTTGATAGCCTTGATAATAGCAAGGCTCTTAATCTCGCAATTGATGAGGAAATTAACACATCAATAATAATTGATAAGATTTAAGAACAAAAAGTTTCTCGAATCAATATTTTTTATATTTTTAACTATACAAAATAATACGGCAATGGCTGAAAAGACAAGATATTCAGACGAAGAACTTACAGAATTTAGAACGTTAATTCTGGGTAAACTCGACAAAGCTAAAAAAGACTACGATTTATTGAAGAGTGCTATTACTCAAAGCGAAAGTAATGATACACAGGATACCTCTCCTACTTTTAAAGTATTGGAAGAAGGTGCTGCAACCCTTTCTAAAGAAGAATCGGGTAAACTGGCTCAGCGCCAACAGAAATTTATACAACACTTACAGGCCGCACTAGTACGTATCGAAAACAAAACTTATGGTATTTGCCGCGAAACTGGCAAATTAATTTCAAAAGAAAGATTACGCGCTGTCCCACACGCTACACTATCCATTGACGCCAAGCAGAATCAAAAATAACTGATTGAATTTAAATATGTTAAAGAATGATTGGAAATAAATCCAATCATTTTTTTTATTTTTGCGTCCAGCTATGAAGAAATTAAAAATCTCCGGAAGTCATAAAGCAATACTAACAGTTGTTTTAATACTCATTATTGATCAAATCAGTAAGTTTCTTGTAAAAACAAATATGTATTTAGGTGAATCGATACCTGTTTTGGGCGATTGGTTCCATATCCGCTTTATTGAAAATCCTGGGATGGCTTTTGGACTCGACATTCCTGGCAGATTTGGAAAAGTTGCTTTGAGTCTTTTTAGATTAATCGCCATAGGTGGCATAATTTGGTATATCCGCCAACTTGTCCAAAAGAAAGCAAGCACTCTATTGATTGTTAGCGTAGCTATGATTCTTGCAGGGGCTATGGGCAATATACTGGACAGCCTGTTTTATGGAGCCATTTTTGACAAAGGCACAATTTATGATCCGCAGTTTCAAAGGTGGCTGGGATATGCTGGAGTTGCCCATGCAGATTTTTCTGGGTACGCCACACCTTTTAAAGGTTGTGTTGTAGACTTACTTTATTTCCCACTGATTGAAGGCAATTATCCGGAGTGGTGGCCAGCATGGAATTGGCTCCCAAATTGGTTTCCTGAACCAGGTCAACACATGATCTTCTTTAGGCCCATTTTCAATATTGCTGATTCAGCAATTACAATTGGGGTTAGCCTTATTCTTATTTTCCAAAAAAGATTGTTTAAAGGTTTATAACGGCTTATCTAATAAGCTTATATTCTTTCTATATATTATTATGCTATTCCCTTTTTTTAGTTGGGGTAAGCTTTAAACATTGAGGTTCAAGAATAAACTTATATTTTTGTGACTCAAATTAATAAACAACAAACACCTGAAAATATAATGACTGAAGTAGTAATTGGGATTGATATTGGGGGTACTTTTACAAAATTTGGAATCGTAGATAAAAACGGTAACTGCCTGGGTGAAAATTTCACCAGTACAGATAAATATTTTGAATTCGATGTTTTCCTGGACCATCTTCACACGGAAATAGAAGAACTAATCAATGGCCTTAATGTAGATATAGACATTAAAGGTATTGGAGTAGGAGCGCCAAATGGTAATTATTACAATGGAACAATTGAACATGCTCCAAACCTGAACTGGAAAGGCATAGTGCCTTTTGTTGAGCGATTCAAAAGTTACTTCCCTGGTCTGCCAATGGTCCTTACAAATGATGCCAATGCAGCAGCAATAGGTGAAATGATTTATGGTGGCGCCAAAGATATGAATGACTTTATTGTTATCACCCTGGGGACCGGACTTGGCAGTGGAATTGTTGTGAATGGCAATGTTGTTTATGGGCATGATGGTTTTGCCGGAGAATTGGGGCATATGAATGTCAAACATAGAGGAAGGCACTGTGGTTGCGGTAAAAGCGGATGTCTTGAAACTTATGTATCTGCTACAGGTATAAAAAGGACAGTTTTTAAGTTGCTGGCTGAACGGGTTGAAAAATCTGAGTTACGAGAACTCAGTTACAATGATCTAACAGCAAAAATGATATCAGAAGCAGCAAAAAAAGGAGATAAAATTGCTCAGGAAGCTTTTGAGCTTACCGGCAGAATATTGGGCGTAAAACTTGCCGATGCTATTACCTGTACAAGTCCAGAAGCAATATTCCTGTTTGGTGGACTTGCCAAGGCAGGAGAACTAATTTTTGGGCCCACCAGAAAATATATGGAAGAAAACCTCTTCCCTATATACCGCAACAAGGTAAAACTTTTACCATCGCAGTTGCAGGATACAAATACCGCAGTACTAGGAGCAAGTGCATTAATCTGGAAAGAATTGCAAAAATAATTACATTTTAGCAACAACTTTTTAAAGCCAGTTTCGTACACCAATGTATAACTGGTTTTAAAATTTTATGCAAGAACCTAACCTTTCAAATAGCATTATTCTGGTAGTTGAGGATGAAGTACAAAATTGGTACCTCCTTCGCGACATCATTGAGATGTGGAATGGAAAAGCAATTTGGGCAGAATCAGGAATGCAGGCACTTGAGATAGTCAAAAAGAATACTGACATTTCTATGGTTTTGGTTGATCTGAACCTGCCATTTATGAGTGGAACTGAAACTACTAAGAGGATTAAGTCAATACGCCCTGAGCTACCTATTGTAGCTCAAACTGCTTTTGCAGAACCAGCAATACTTAACAGTTGTTTAATGGCTGGATGTTCTTCCTATTTACTCAAACCTATAGACTATAATAAACTTAAGATAGTCTTTATCAGGGAGCTAAATCTTGCAAAAGTTCAAACTTAAGCCTCTATATTAACTACCGCATAGTTTAGGAATCGATTAAAAGGATGCAAAATTTTGAATGTATCCAAAGCATTCCTTAAAAAATCACTATTGGTCATAAAGACATCACTGACAGATTTAGCAACTGTAAAATGCTTAAATCTAAGATACTCCATGCCAATAAAATCTTCAGGAAACCCTTTTGGCCTGGTTTTTAGCTTATCACCATATAGTTCTTCTCCAAACTGATTCTTGAATTCGGCATTTTCTACAATACTTTTAAACTCATCAAAGTTTTCGAATATTTCTTGTCGTATTGATTTCAGTATTGGTGAAGGTGGCATATAGATTCCTCCTGCAAGGAAGGAATTGTCGGGTTCAAGATGCACATAATATCCAGCATAACCACTGTTTCTGCCCTTGGGTGTAATAAATGCTCCTATATTGGTTTTGTATGGTGATTTATCTTTAGAAAATCTAATATCACGGTTAATCCTGAATAATGCATCCTTTGGCAACTGACCCTTTATCGAGCTATCGAATTGACCAATTTCATGAATTAATATTTCGAGGACATGGATAAAATTTTGCCTTGCCTCATCGTACCGTTTCTTGTTATCATGAAACCATTCCCGGTTATTATTAGCCTTTAAATCTTTTAGAAATGCAAAGGTGGAAGAATTTATCATAACTCAGTTTTTTAATAGAACAATAATTTCAGGAATTAGTTTATTCTCCAGGCTCTTTCCAGTCTCCTTTTTCTTTGATCAAATCAATAAGTTGATCAACCGCTTTGCTTTCTGGTATCCCTCTCTTTATAAGTTCCTTGTTGAAATATAGGTTTACCTTGCCCAGGCCAGCTCCAATATATCCGTAATCAGCATCAGCCATTTCTCCAAGACCATTGACAATACATCCCATAATGCCAATTTTTAGGCCTTTTAGATGTAAAGTCTTTTCCCTTATTTTTCTGGTAGTTTCCTGCAGGTTAAACATAGTACGCCCACAAGAGGGACAAGAAATGTAATCTGGTTTTATCATTCTCATGCGTGTTGCCTGTAAAATGCCGAAAGAAACTGCTTCGACATCTTGGTCAGGTATGTCCCCTGAGTTATCTAACCAGATACCATCAGCCAGCCCATCAATAAATATCCCTCCAAGTTCAGCTGCTGCTTTTACTTGTATATCTTGCAGGTTATTCAGGCTATAGTGTGCTTTAAGAATTACCGGAAGCTGAACCCCAGCATTTATAAGCCTGAAGATAGCAGCCCTATAATCAGCAAAACGATTGTCATTTGTCGATTCTAAAACAATTACTTTGTTTTGAGCCAGGTCCAATTTTTCAACAATTTTGGCAGAAAGTTCATTACAATATAAATGAATAAAACCAGGAATAGCATCTTCTAAAACAACTCCGTCTTGAAACTTGAAATAGGGATATAGTCCATCAATTGTAGTTGGATTAAATACAGATAGTTTGTCAGGAGCTTGCGAGTCATATATATAATCCGGATGTACAGAATATCTATCTGATGATCCTTTCGGGGCAACAACAACAGGAACATTGTTTCCCCCAATATTCAAAACTTCTTTGGTGGTCCTTCTTGTATATTGATAGGGATCTATAGGGTATTTTCCAAAACTTTCAATTTCGCCATGTCCCTTCAAAGTCGAAAAATGGTCAATTAATGATTCGCAAACAGGAATTTCATTTTCGGGCGGTTCAGTTAGAGATACTCGAATGGTATCCCCAATACCATCAGCCAATAAGGAGCCTATTCCAACAGCAGACTTTATCCTCCCATCTTCACCCTCTCCTGCTTCAGTAACACCTAAATGTATTGGAAAAAGCATATCCTCATCATTCATTTTACTGACCAAAAAACGGGTAGCTTGGACCATAATCCTGGTATTGCTGGCTTTCATCGAAATAACAACTCTTTGAAATCCAAAATCTTTGCACATTCTAAGGAATTCCATAGCAGATTCTGCCATCCCTTCAGGAGTATCTCCATATCGGCTCATAATCCTGTCAGAAAGTGAACCATGATTTGTTCCAATTCGTATTGCAGTATTGTATTTATTACAAATTTCAAGCAAGGGAAAAAATAAATCCCTCACTCTTTCAAGTTCAACATTGTATTCCTCTAGTGTATAAGAGTGGCTTTCAAATTTCTTGTAATCGGCAAAATTTCCGGGATTAATCCTAACCTTATCGACTATTTTGGCTGCTTCAAAAGCAATTTTCTGATTAAAATGAATATCTGCAACCAAGGGTATTTCATACCCCTCTCGCTCAAGATAATCCCTGATACCTTTGATATGTTCAACATCTTTCAGGGCAGGAACAGTTATCCTAAAAATTTTGCTTCCGACACTATACGTCTTAATAGCCTGAATTGCTGTAGCCGTAACATCTGAAGTTGGAGTATTTGCCATAGTCTGGGCAACTAATGTTTCATTGCCCCCAATAGTTACTCGTCCAACTTGCACCGGATTGGTATGCCTACGCGAATATTTTAAAAAACTTTTTATATACATCTAAAACAAAATTAGTCCGGCAAAAAATGCAGGACTAACAAAAATACAAACAATAAGCAATTCCAACTATATTTGATATCTCTCTCACAAAAAATTTATAATCACTTTCCTTTAAATCTATAGATATCATTAAAAAACATCCCAAAAAGAATGTAGTATTATCTCGCTGCTAAAGATTAATGAATCTTGTGACAGTCTAAAATGCTGCCCATTAAAAAGAATATTCTATTGCCAGGACTTTATCTAACGTTTCGTTGCAAATCTCGTCCTTTATGATATAACTTCTTGCACCAGCCTCAATCATCTGAACTATATATTTCATTTCGGAGTGAAACGAAACTGCTATAATGATGAGATTACGATATAAGTGGGTAGCCTTCCTTGTTGCTTCAATACCATTAACCTTAGGCATGTTAATATCCATAAAGACAGTATCGTAAATTTTGTTGCTTAACTCATCCAGACATTCATCACCATCTTTCACAATATTAATTTCCTCTACCTGGTTCTGAAATGAATCAAGAAGCATAAACTTTAATGCCTTCGCAAAATGTGGGTTATCATCGGCGATTAATATCCTTTGCTTCTTCATGCTATAGAATCTAAAATCCAATTACAATTATAATAAATGCTTTAAACAATTGAAATAGCATTAGTACTCAGAAACGATTGCAAAATTACTTATACAAAAATAAGGGTTTTCCGTCAAAAAAAAACAGGATGACAAAATCGAATCTGCCACCCTGTCGTCTACCTAAATCCAACCAAACCCTACATCAAAATTTTTAATCTTGAAACAACTTAAATGGCATAAATGCCTAGATTCGTAAATTGTTCTTTGCAAAAGTATATTGTTTTTAAAGATCATCAAGTCGTACATACCCCATTTTTTGTGATATATATACTCATTTTAATTTGGGTGATAACCGACATTATTGAAGGCGAAGTATTCAACTTCATGCATTTGTATCTTCGGTAATTGAGAAATAGCTCCTATTGACCGGATAGATTTTGCTCCTAATGTTTCAAAGGTTCTTTTAGCTTTGCTTATAAGAGCACTATCTGCCCCTTTATTAGTATACAAACCATCAAGATCAAGTACAACTGAAAATCCCGGTTTCAACTTTTTACTTTCTTTCCTACCCAGGAAAAATGCAAGCTCCAGTTCAGATTTCATAAAATAGCCCCTAAGCTGGATCAATAGATTGTTTTTTTCTGGATAAGCCTTTACTTTAAATGAGTCAATCATAATCTGGTCTTTTAAGTACTTTACAAAAGTAGAGAAGCAAAAACTATAAAATTTGATGGTTTGTACTCAAAAAGAAGGGATTAACCAGCATTTTTATCTGATAGATACCGGTATATATTATGGCTATTTACCGACAGGGTGTTATCTAAAAACACTGTCAACAACCGGTCCTGATGGACATATGCGGAAATTATTTCGCAAAATTGTTCAGAAAAAACGAGTGATTGATATTGTATTGGGAAAAGGATTACATAATTTGCTGCAATATGATATTCTATAAGAACATAAAAGAGATACACCTTTTAATCATATTATTTTGCTGTCTTCTCACATCAGAAGCCCAGGACACTCTATATATAGATATACAAAAGGCTGTTGATCTGGCGTTGAACAATCAATCGAATATAGAAATATTAGGTCGGGAGGGTTTTTCTAACCAAAGTAAGGTTCTACATCCCTTAGAAATAAACTACCAATATGGACAACTTTATTCGTTGGATATTGGGTGGAAAATTGAGGCATCTCAGGAATTTCAACCCTTTGGCCAGAAAAAAATTGACAACGTCCACCAGGCTATTGACAACTATAAAGCTGAAAGTGCCCTGCTTAATACTAAAAAAACAGAATCCGAAGTTAAAGTTGCTTATAACACATGGCTCTACTTTATCAACCTGCTTGATCAAATCTACAAGCAAAAAGAATACGCCCAACAGGCCCTGTATGTAGCAACAGTAAAAAATAACCTTGGCGAATCAGAGCCCCTTGAAGAAGCATTGGCAACCTTAAGAACTTCTGAGATTGAAACTGAATATCTTGAATGTTTATACAATATAGATATTGCCGAAAATAGACTAAAAGGGCTTATGGGCAGTAAGGCAAACCTAAGGCCGGTATCAATAAATTATGAAATGTATCAGATATCAAAAAAAGATGATACATCAAAATACAATGGTAAGTACATCACTGATGTTCTACTCTCTGATTATAAACTCGAAGAAGCCCTAACCAATAAGGTAAAAACAAAATTACGACCCAGCTTTGAGGCAGGCGCTTTTTATCAGGATATAGCAGAAACCAATGGAATGATAGGCTTTCAAGCAGGAATCAAGTTGCCGATCTGGCAAAAATCAATTCAGGAAGAAGTTCAAAAAGCAAAAATTAGTACCGAAAGAAAATATAATGAATACCAGAAAGCAAAATCATCTGCAGAAATAGAAATTAATACGCTGATATATGAACTAGATAAGAAGTTTGTCAGAATCCGGCATTATCAGAACCATGCCTTACCTACAGCAAACCTTTTAATGAGCGTAAATATAACCAAATACGAAAAGGAAGAAATAGACTATACAGAATTTACGGAAAAGGCCTTTCAGTCCATTGACATAAAAAAGGAATATTTAGCCCTCATTTATGAATATAACAACATTGCAATACAACTAGAATTATATACTAAATAAAAGAAAGCATGCGTCTATACTTTGCACTAATAGTTATACTCTTTGCCAGCTGTTCGAAAAAGTCTTCGGAGCACAGGAAACTTGATGCCATGCAAAACTATCAGGTTAGTATAGAAGAACTGAAAGTCACAGATCCAAGCACAGTTAAAATAAACATCCTAACTAAATCCAAGTCTGAAAACACTCGTTTTAGTATCAACAGTAGGTCAAAAGGGATTTATCAGGTCACAGCTTTTATACCAGGATTTCTGGAATCTGTTAAAGTAGAACAAGGACAAAAGATACGCAAGGGAGATTTGCTTGCTATTTTATCGCACCCTGATTATTTAGATTTAAAAACAAAATATCTGGAAGTCAAAAATGAACTGGAATACCATAAAAAAAATTATGCCCGACAAGGTGAACTAGCTATTGAAATGGCTACTTCAATTAAAAAAATGGAAATTGCTGAAAGGGATTACAAGCAGGCAGAAATTAAATATGCAGGGCTTGAAGAAAAGATAAAATTCCTGGGTATAAATGCCAAAAGTCTTAATTCTGAAAAGCTAAACAGCCTGGCATATATTTTCTCGAAGGCAAATGGCAAAATTGAACATATAGATGCAATACCTGGTCAATATTGCCCCAATGGGTTTTCGATTCTGACATTGTCAACAGGATCAGAAAAATATATCAGTTCTTCTCTAAGAAATATGAATCCAAGAAACCCTGTTAACATCCTAAATGTTAGTATAATACAGAATCAACAAGACACTATTAATCTAAGTGATTATCTGCTCAAGAAGGAAGATTTTGGCTATTCCATAGAAGCAAAACTGCCTGACAATTTCATTTCAGACAATAGCTTTGTTAATGGAATAATAACGCAAAGCATATCCTATATGGAGCTTCCAAAAACATCCATTATTGGAAATGATCAAATCATGTTGCTCAATAAACTCAACAGCAATCTAATTTTGAGGCAAATCAGGGTCATCGAAATTAAAACGGAATCAGTTGAGTGTTTTCCTATTCATATTCCTGATGGATATGAACTTGTAGAAACCAAAGCACATGAACTGTATCAATATTTATTAGAAAGTGAACCAGGATATTAACAAAACCTCTCAAACAGATCAGCATACTTGGGATAGGCCTGGATCAAATCTTCTTTCGAAAACATTTCAAAGTCTTCAAATTCGAAGCCAGGAGCAACCACACAGCTCATTAAACAGTATGAACCGGGATGCGTAACCTCTGCAGCAAAAACATTTCCTGCAGGTATGTGGGCAAATAACTGTTCAGCTTTTTGATGATTAGAACCTAAATGTATTGTATTCTTTTTTCCCTCATGATCAATGACGATAATTTTTGCAGCACTACCTGAATGAAAAAACCATAGTTCATCTGACCTGAGACGATGCATTTTTGAAATATCGTTTGACCTCAATAAAAAATATATACTTGTGGCAACTCTTCGATCAGACTTATAGCCAACAGGTAAATCTTCTTTGGGCACTTTTATGCTAGAACGAAAGACCTCATTATAAAATCCACCTTCTGGATGAGGCTTAAGGTTCAAATGTTGTATCCAGTAATCAGCTGTGTACATTAAATCTTTTTTTTGAAGATACTAAAAATTCAAAATCTTACCTATAGTGCAAGAAGAATAAAAAGGTGATTACCTTTACTATTTGAATATTATTAGGATTATTTGTATATTTAAATAAATGAGAAACAAACAATTCCCTATGAAGGTTGATTTGCTCAAATACATGTCAGAAAGGCTCAATGAGGATACGGAGGAATACCAGGATGCTGGTCCAGTGATTACTATTTCCAGGTTGTATGGCTGTCCGGCCAAGAAAGTTGCCAAGGGACTTAATGAAAAACTCAAGTCGAAACTAATGGTCCTCGGGAAAAAAGATCCCGGTTGGAAATATGTCACGAAAGAAATAATGAGTGAATCTGCCAGGGAATTAGAAATGGCTCCAAAACAAATAAAATATGTATTTGATTATGAGCAAAAATCGTTAATAGATGATATCCTTTCAGCACAATCAAGTAAATATTATAAGAGTGATAGAAAGATAAGAAATACCATTGCTATGGTCATCAGAAATATGGCCATTGAAGGAAACGTAATTATTGTTGGTAGAGGTGGGGTTGCTATCACACATGATATACCAAAATCTCTTCATATAAACCTTGATGCCCCTTTGAAGTGGAGGATTGTCAGAATAGCTGAAAAATATCAAGTATCATTTGAAGAAGCTGAAAAAGTAATCCATGATATTGACAAAAAAAGGAAACAATTCAGAGAATATTTCGAAGGTAAGAATTCAGATTACACATGGTTTGACCTCACTTTTAATTGTATGACTCTCTCTGTTGATGAAATTGTTAAAATCATTGTTAAAGCAATTGAAGCTAGAAAGTTTATCTAAAATACCTATAAGAAATCAAACCGCTGGAATAAAAAAGATTTATGTATTAGGCTGAAGAGAAAAAATATATCTTTGGTCTATTGTAACCTTTTGTTGATCAATTAGGTTTAGAAGTTATAATTATTGTTATTATTTTTACATTTATCAGAAAAAGGTTTTGCTAATGGAAAATCTAAATATAGAGGGAACTGAATCATTGCCAACAGTTGAGATGAACACCTCAGGCAAAATTCTTCTTGAAGGAAGGGCTCTGCCAGAAGATGCCGTTCGCTTTTTTCAGCCTATACAAACCTGGTCGAAAGAATTCAATGGTGAAAACATTACGATTGATATTAATCTCGAATACTTCAATACTAGTGTATCAAAACAACTTCATGATTTTTTTACTATCCTGAACAGCAAACCTGAATCTGTACAAATTAATGTAACATGGCATTTCGAAGAGGGTGACGATGAAATGGAGGAATCTGGAGAGATATACAAGGAGTTATTCCCTCGATTTAATTTCTCATTTGACGAATACGAAGAAATTATAGAATAAGACCTTACCTGTTTCGAATTTTATCATGTCAAACTGATTTACTGAGTTCTATTTTAATATCAGATGCTTGAAGGATTTATTTCTCCTTTTTACATACTTATTATTAGGTTTGAGTTAAGCTGCTTAAGTGGATCCATTTTCAAAAAAAAGGAGTAAAAAAACTTGCCAGAGAACAGTAAAGAGTCCTACAAATAGTCCAAAAAAAACATACTGACTACCAAAAGTTTGTTCTGTAAGCCGATTTTATAGGAGAATGAACTCAGAAGCAATCCGTTGTCTATTATAATCTAACATTTTCAGGGTAAACAGCCCCACAGTCCATTGTTAACTTTAATATACAGGAAAAACAATACTAATAAGGCATTCAAAAGTCGATATGGACAGGGCCTTTAACCCGGATTATGTATTAGAACTTCGTTATGAAGGTTGAAAATGCAAAAATAGAAGGACTTGATGAGAAGAATCATAA
>JBNKPU010000077.1:0-26686 GCA_050295515.1 Bacteroidales bacterium
GATAAGCCGCCAGTATTTGGTAACAGCCAATAAATCGGCAAGCGATGTTGAGAGTGAGGATCCACAAAAATTCAACCTTGACAAAGATTCGGATATCCTGCTCTACCCCAACCCGACATCGGGCATCCTCAACTTTGAGGTCACGAACCAGGAAATGTATAAGTATGCAGAAGTAAAGGTAAAAATCTATTCTGTGAACGGTAGCCTTATAATGGAGGATGAATACAAGTCGACAAATTTCACAGTGGATATTTCTGAACAGGTAAACGGAACCTACCTGCTCGATCTGGAAGTTAACGGCAAGAAACAGCATTTTACCATTATTAAACAGTAAAGGAATTATGAAAAAACATGTTTTTCTAATCATTATACAGTTATGTGTATTGTCTATACTGGTAAATGCACAAATAGGGGAAGCAATAATTACTTTAAATTCTACAACCTTTAACCCTGAGGAACATTTTGTAGAGGTTGCCAGGGACAAAGTAATATTTGTTCCGCCTTTTACTTTTAAACCAGCAATAGGAGGTAGCTTAGAGGCATATACCAATCCTAATTTATTGGTCAGTGCCGATTATATCCTTCCCGGTAATGAAATAGACCCAACAACAAGGGGCCTGGACAAAAGCCTGCCTGTTGGCAATACTCCTACAGTATTTAATGTAAACCAAATGGGTGCTGCCAACTATACAGTACCGATACAGGTGGCACCGGGTACAGCTGGCATGCAACCTCAAATAGCCTTAAGCTACAATAGCCAAGCAGGTAATGGCCTTTGCGGGGTGGGTTGGAACTTCTCTGCAGTTTCTGCTATTACAAGAGTTGGAAAAACTGTATATCACGATGGGGATAATGGCAATGTCTCACTATCTAGCTCTGACAGGTTTGCTCTCGATGGGCAACGTCTAATTTTTGAGAATGGATATAACTATGAGTACAACAATTCCACCTATCGCAAAGAACTGGATGATTTCAGCAAGATTACTGCTAAGGGTTATACTAATACTACGCGAGCAGATTACTTCATAGTTGAAGAAAAAAACGGCATAAAAAAATATTATGGTCGTGTAGAAAATACTGATTCCAAAGCTTTTCTAAAATCATTATCCAGTGATTATATCCTTGCCTGGTATCTGTATAAGATTGAAGATATACATGGCAACTACATGATCTATAATTATGAGCAGGACGAAACAAATGGTGAAACTTGGCTAACAAGTATTGAATATACAGGAAATGAAGATGCTAACCTGGATCTATATAACAAGGTTGAATTTAATTATGAAGTACGCACAGACCAAAGTGAGTCATATATAAAGGATTGCAAACTTACAAATTCAAGGATTTTAAAGCATATCCGTACATATGCTGAAGGTGAATTGGTCAGAAAATATGAGTTGCAGTATTTCTTTGATAAGAAAACAAAGCTGAATGAAATTGTTGAATTTAATGCTAATGGTGAATACTATAATTCCATTGTTGTTGGTTACGGTGAAGGTTCTGATTTGATGACCAAGAAGGGATTGAGTCTAAGCTCACCGATGGGTATAAGTGAACAGGCAGAATTTTATTTTGGGGACTTTAATGGTGATGGTGTAATGGATTTTATCAGGGTGTATGTAGATAAAGACATCGACGATAAATGGTATTATTTCTGTCAGCTATATTATGGTAGAAGTAACTTATACTATGACCTTGCCCATACTGACAAATACAGCTATAGTACAGGAACATCACTTAGTTTTATTCCTGGAGATTTTAATGGAAATGGAATAACTGATGTGATGTTTTTTTACAACAACTATATGGATATCTGGAAAGCTGTTCCAGGATCTTCAGAAGGTTTTCAAAAAACTGGTTTATATTCAGAATATATCATTCCATCAGATGTTCAGGTAGGGGACTTTGATGGAGATGGCAAAATGGAATTCTGTACTCCAACTTTGTACTACGACTTGAATAGTGACCTGACAACTGTTTCCAATACTGGAGTTGGACTGCTACCAAGTACCCAGTATCTGCTTGCCCAGGTCATGGATATCAATGCAGATGGTAAGTCCGATATTGTATATAAAACTCGAACAAATTCACTTTTAGCATATACAATTTCTTCAAGCGGGGAAAGCCAAATATCAATCTCAGATGTTCCCGTTGCGAAAAACACATACTTTGGACATTTTAATGACGATGCCTATCCGGATATTCTCCAATGGAATGTAACTACAGGTTGGAAACTATATATTAACAAAAATGGCAGCACATTTATTACTGGAAATGCACCACCTCTTCCTGATATGGATTCTGAAGCCGAATTTGATAATAATAATATCAGTGTTGTTGATATTTCAGGTGATGGAAAATCTGAAGTTTTACTTGCAGTTAAGAATGGCACTACAGATACTAAAGTAACTGTATATTCTGACCTAGGAGGGGTATGGAATTCTGTGTATGATATAATCAAATATATTACCCCGGTAAGTCTTAAGTACCATGGTTTTTTTGATATCAACGGAGATGGCTACCAAGATTTGCTATATAGAAAATATTCAAATCCAAACTATTCTGTTGTGGCATTTAATTATAATTCTCATGAGAATTTTGTAGAAAATATCCGTGATGGTCAAGGCAATTTAATTAATATAGCATATAACCGAATAAATGATGGTTCTGGTGTTTATTCTAAAGGTACAGGTCCCTCTTTCCCGATAATAGAGTCTTCTGGGCCATTATATGTTGTGAAATCATACACAAAGCACAATAATAATGAAGTTTTGACATCAAATAATTCCTATACATATGGGGGATTAAAATACCATAGACTTGGTAAGGGCATTTTGGGTTTTTCAACTGTATATACAACAAACCTATTAAGAAATACTCTAAAGCAAGATTTTTATGCTGTCGAAACTTCCAATTTCCATCATTACCTTTTATCCAGCAAGGTTTATTTGGGTGGCTCTCTAATTACTGAAACAAGTAACAGTATCTCTTTAGAGTCTACCGTTGGAAAAGCTTATTGGGCAAAACCTGTTGAAACTGTAGCTAAGGATAAACAAAATTTTGTTAATACTTATCTATATTACGATTCATTCGATGCCTATGGTAACCCTACAATTTCGAGAACAGTGTATTTTGACACAAAGTCTGGAACAGAGGAAGCAGTATTACAAGAAACGACTACAACAATTTTTGATATTTTAAATGGTACATATTATCCAAATATCCCTACCAAAATAACAAAGGAAAATTTATTGGTTTCAACACAGGAACAAAAATCACAAGTTGTTGATTTTGTATATTCCGGCGTAAATCTGGATTATAAAATTGTAAATGATGCTTCTTCAGTTGAGGTTAAGGAAGATTATACCTTTGATGTATGTGGTAATCTTCTGCAAAAAGGGGTATACGATGGAAGTAATACATTAATGGCAACAGTATCTTATACTTATGAAGCCAATAAAAGATTTGTTGCAACGGCAACCAATGCTCTTGGACACACTATATATTCCAGTTATGAACCAAAATATGGGAACATATTGTCTCAGACCAATGCAATAGGACTCACAACAGAATATCAATACGATGCATGGGGGAAACTGGTTTCGAATACAACACCATTTGGGAAAAATACAATTGTCCTGGACCGATATAGTGGAACAGAATTTTCCAATGCAGAATATTATAAACACTCAGTATCCTTAATTGGAAGTGAGAAATATGAATATTATGACATTGAAGGTCAAAGGGTAAATGAAAAATCCCGGGGGTTTAATGGGGAATGGATATATACTTCATGGGAGTATGATGTGTTTGGCCGTTTGGTTAAAGAATCAAAACCATATAAAATTTCAGAAACTCCTAAATTGACAGAGTATTCATATGATTCTTTTAATCGTATAAACCTGGTAAGCGACCATACAAATAACGAAGACCTTTTCTCTTATAGCTATGCTGGTATTAGGAAGGTTACAACAACAGATTTAATGGGGGGTAGCCAGGATAACTATAAAGAATATAATGCAATTGGACAATTAATTAAAGCTCATGATAATGGTGGTGACATTACCTATGAATACGATGCCTTGGGCAATATGGTCACTGTTAATTCACCTGGGGGCACAACAACAATGACTTATGATCTGGCTGGCAACAAAAGGAGCATGTCAGATGCCGATGCGGGAACCTATACTTATACCTACGATGCTTTAGGCAGGGTTTTGACAAAAAATCATACAGAGCACGGTACCACCTATTATGAATACGATTTGTTGGGGAGGATTACACGGGAAGAAGCAGATGACAATGTTAATGAATACACCTATGTTTCAGAAGGGAACGGACTAGGACAGGTCCAATCTGTAAGATCCAGTAATATAGCAACCTTAATTTATGATTATATCTATGATGAGTTTGGCAGGGTAATCCAGAAAGAGGAAACCATAGGCAGTAATTCCTATTCCATGAAATATAAGTACGATGATCTTGGAAGAGTTGATAAAACCATTTATCCGGATGGTTTTTCAATTGTTCATGACTATAATGACTATGGATACTTAAAAGGCATAAATAAATCGGATGGAAGTAAAATCTGGGAAGTTAAAGGATTCACTACCTATGGTAAGCCAGAGCAGATAGAGTATGGGAATGGGCTGGTTACTGACTTTGCATTTAACGATGACTATAGGCCAACAGAGATTAAAACTTATCAAAAAAGTTCAGCCTCAACCATTTGTCAACAACTAAGTTTTGAATGGGACCACGAAACCGGTAACCTGACCAATAGGGAAGATGTCCTTCATGGTCTTTCTGAAGATTTCACCTACGACAATCTGGACAGGCTTGTATCTTATCAGGTATCAGGTGTTCAGAGATATACCATGTCCTATAACAATGACCTCGATGGAGCAATTGATTATAAAAAGGGTATGGGGAATTACACTTACAACGAAGGCTCGAGTGCCCATGCATTCAATAGTATAAGTCCTGATACAGAAGATTTCTCATGGGCAGATCAATACGATGGCTTGTACTACAACAGTTACAATAAGGTTGAACAAATAGTGCGGGATGACTATGATATAATTATTTCTTATGGTCCTGACAGAAAAAGAAAGAAGGTAGATAATTTTAAAAACCATAAGCCAAAACTATATGTTGGCGGTCTTTATGAAATAGAAGACCCTAACGGAACCAACAGGAAACTGCACTATATTCCCGGACCTGATGGAGAAGCTGCCATTTATGTCTCTGAAGGGAGCAGTACAGGGCAAATGTATTACATCCACAAGGATTATCTGGGCAGTTACCAGACCATAACGGATGAAAACGGTGATATTGCCACCCTTGATGGTGTCGAACAGGTATACAGCTTTGATCCCTGGGGCAGGAGAAGAAATGCCTCCACATGGGATTATGAAAGTTTACCAACTGACTTTTTGTTTGCAAGGGGATTTACAGGACACGAGCATATGGATGAGCTGACACTCATTAATATGAACGGAAGGTTTTATGACCCATTAACAGCAACTTTCCTTAGTCCTGATCCTTATGTCCAGGCTCCTGATTATACACAAAATTATAACAGGTATGGGTATGCTTTTGGGAATCCATTAATATATACTGATCCCTCAGGTTATATTACTTGGTGGGATGTAGGAGCAGGAGCTATGATTGTTGGAGGTGTTGCCCTAATAATTTTTACTGGGGGAGCGGCTGCACCACCTGTATTATTAGCAATTGGTAAAGGTTTAGTTTTAGGTGGCGTTGTCCATTTTGGTTATACAGCACAAGAAACCTTTAGTGGAAGAGGAACCTGGGATGAAAATTCAACCTATTTTGGATTACAAGCATCTATAACATTTAATTTTAATTTAGGAAAAAGACAGCAACCTCAACTGCCAGCAGATCCTCCAAAAGAGGATATTGAAGATATTCTTGAACGGGAAGAGTGGAAAGAAGCTACTGGGAGAAATGATTCTGAATCTCTTGAATCTGTAGAAGTTACAACAAATACTTCTGATAGAATTCAATCATCAGGAACGAATGAGAGTACTCCAAAGAATATTGATCCTATTTATTGCACACCATATGCAAACTATTATAATGATCCCAATCTATTATTACTTGATGTAGTTACATTAACAAATAAAACAAAACAGACCATACTCAAGATGAATTATGGATACTACGATGCTGAACTATCCAACTATGTATCAAAATCAATAGGAAATGGTCCGCTTAAAATAACTAATACTAATGGAAATATTTCTGTAACAAATAAGTTAAAACTAGGGAATTTTAGTATTAATACATCACTAACATCTAATGTGTTTGGTTTTTCCTACAGTAAAGATGGTCATTCTGTATATTATAGTGTGGACTTAAATAGTGGGAATCAATCATGGGGTGAATCAATTAGTATAAACAATATTACAATTGGAAGTGAAATCAGTTTAAAACAGAATCCAAACGCATTTCGTGCAGCTGGTTTCGCCCTAAGTGCATATTATCTAGGTCCATATTTAGGCACATCATTGTCTAGAATGAAGGTTCCATCTCCTGCATGGTCATACTAATAAAAAACAATAATAATGCATAGAATAAGAAGACAAGAAAAAGTGAAAATGTATTTATATGAGGATTATTTTGGTAATCCTCATTTAGGATTCCATTTGAGAGTTATTATTGGTGTATTTTTGATTTTGCTTGGTACCATGAATACAATGGAAATTTCATTAAGATTATTAGATATACTTATTCGGTTTTTGTCTTTGGGTTTGGGCATAATTGCACTAATTCTACCATTTTTTAAAATTATGTTAAATATTAGCTATTATTTTAAAGATGAGTTTATTCAGATTGAAATTACTGATGAAATAATAAAATTATCAAACAACAAAGTAACATCAGAAATAAAATTTTCTTCCTTAGATTCTGTTGAAAAAAGGAAAAATTTCTTTAGCCTGTATAAGGGAAAGATTTTGCTTTACTCTGTTCCTTTCTCAATATTAACGAAAAAACAATATGATAAATTAAATAAAGTTTCAAATGATAATAAAAAGTAGTAGTAAATATATTGTAGTAATTATTGTTATATTATTACAAAGCTGTCTCAATAAAGAAGAAAAAGAAAATATTGAGAGGCTATTAAATTCCGGTATTGTATCTGCACAAAAATTAGTTGCAGACCAGAATTTTAAAACCACAATTAACCTAATAGAAGTTTATAAACTTCGGTTTGGAGACTATCCTGAGAATTTAAATGCCATTAAATATATTGGTTACCAAGATTCTAGTGCATATAAAAGCTTAGAGTATATAAGATTAGAGAATGGATATACTTTAAATCTTAAAATGGATTTGATTAATGTGAAAGGAGATACTGTGAAAGAAGGTATATCTATTAACTATCCAGAAGAGTTTTGGCAAGGATTAGGTGTCGTTAAATCCAATCTCAAAAAGTAGTTTTCTATGTTGCCGCAAACGGAGGGGGCAGTTCTATAAATAGTCTGGCACTGACCAGTTTAGATTTTATGGTTTTAGGATTGGTTAGCAAACAAATTCCAGAAGTACTTTCTATGGATAACTGGTCGTTAAAACAAATAGCAAACATTAAGGGCATAGGAAGAATAGCAACCAGAACTGGACAAGCAGGTACTATCCTAAATGTAGCATTAGCACAATACAATTATAATAAAAGTGATAAGAGTTGGGGTGATGATGCAAAAATACGGATGGCATATGTAAGTGCTATTTTAACCTTAATACCTGTAACTTCAAAAATTGGTATTGCATTTGGATATTTAGATGCAAGTGGGGCACTTAATGGGATGTATAATTTAGCAGATAAATACCAAGTTTGGTATGATAAAAATGGATTTTATGAATTAAACACTCACATCCCAAAGGATATATTTAATCCTTCAGGGGAACCAATCTTTTCTATAACTTATTTTAATGAATGATGAAATTATACAATTATTTATTTTATGGTATATATAGGGTTTGGAAGAAATTTCAAGGTGAAGATAATGCATATTTAGCCATGTTATTCTTAACAGCAATAATGATAATGAATTTTGTGTTTGGATTGAATGTATACGAACGCCTGAAAAACTATAAAAATGATAATAACAAATTTATCATAGTCGGAGTATTCTTTATCTTGTTTTCTTTAAACTATATGCTTTTCATAAAAGATCAAAAATACTTATCAATTTATGAGCAGTTTAACAAGAAGCCCAAATTCTTTAGAAACTTTAGCTCAATATTGATACTCATAATAGTTTTGTTGACGATGGTCTTTGGAATTTTAGTGGATAGTGGTTTGGGTAATTAATCCCCAAACTAAGCGTAGTTTGCCAAAAATTTAGCACTAAAGCAAAATAGTAGCACTGAGCGTAGTTTTTTTAACTACGCTCTTTTATTTTTGTAGCATTTGCTACGATTTCACCTCATCCTCTTATCCTTCTCCTTGTAGGAGAAGGACGATACCGCAGAGGTTTGCTGGCGTCATAGCTTTTAATAGTTTTTTACCTTTTCTTAGTGGCTCCGAAATAGTATAGTGCTATTTTACAGGTTTGTTATTTTTCCTAAGACCAAGCCTTAAGGGCTTGCATTATTTTAGACCAGGACGGCGTCATGGGTAAATGAATTGGATAGTCTCTGCCGCATCTGCCAATGTTGAGAAGATACAGGTTGATATATGCGGCAATTTGCCAATATTCACCTCCATCTACAATTGTGGTAGCAAGGAGAAATGGCGAAGCAATCTGTTTCTTACCAACAACAGATTGCTTCATCCTCGTACTTCGTCTTGGAAATAACGGGACTTGACTTTTGAGTCAGCCCTTATTTGTAGGGTGGATAATATATTAAACGCTATAAAAAAGAATGGAAGCAGCAATACACCATATTCCTACCACAATTCCGCTAATTCCTAATTTTCCCTGAATTGTAGCTAGTTTTGCCAACAATTGTTCACCTTTGGCTTGCGCTTCTTTACTTTTAGAAAATACATATTTAGAAATCATGCCATAACCTAACATAAACCCTAAAACTGTTTGCATAATATTAACCATAAGGGCAGTGACCCAGTAAATAGGCCAGCTACTCATCCAACTTAGGCCTAAAATACCTGAAAAGATTATTCCGTAGATGCCCCAGAAGCAAAAAATAAGTCCTATCCATCCCTGATAAGGGGCTACTTTACTAAGAAGCTCTTTGGCATTTGGTTTTTTTGCCAGCAGAATAGAAGGTACTGCTATGAGACTTAAAATGATAAGTGTTATTCCTGTAATCATGGCTTTGTTTTTTAATGATGATAAAGTGTTAAAAGGCGTGCCTGCTCATAGTGAGCCTGGCACTCCTTTCAATGGCTTTTTTATTTACTTACTTACTTGTTTGATCAGTTCATCTATAGTCTTGGCCATTCCTACACCAGGTAACTTAATTGGAGCTGCTACCTCAGCCAGGAAAGTACCGTGTACTTCACCTACTTTATAGGTTGTAAAACCAACCCTGTACAATCCTCTGGTAAGTGCTTTTTGTGGATTGCTGGCCTCACTTTTATATCTCAACAAAGAGTTGTAGCTGCTTCCACTAGGTTGCTTGGGCATTTCACCACTATCATCGTTTTGCTCCAGGGTTATCCATTTGGCTTGCATCGCTTTTTCTTCGGTCAATCCTTCAAGGCTTACAATATTTGACCTTTCTAAAGTAATATAGGTATCAAAGTAGTCTTCAGAGGTCTTGTTTTTTGTAAATTGGTCAGACTCAATAGCATTTTTGATCTTTGTATTACCTACTGGCGACATCATTCTTACACCCAGTTCAGGAGCAACTGCAGGTACCCAAACATAGATGTAATAAAACTTTTTATTATCCTTTACTTCATCTTCATTCCCAGGCTTTGCATAACCAAGGTAAGAAACTACATCGGTATAAGGAACCCTGATTGTTTTTGGTCCTACTTGTTTTTCGGTAGAACTTCCAAATTTCTCTAGCTTTTGAGCATTTAATTGAGAAACCAAAAGAAGGGAAAGTCCTAATAAACTGATAATTTTAATTTTTTTCATTTTAATTTGGTTTATTTGTTAATAATTATGATAGCAAATCTAGGCTGCTTATTTTCTTTATACATCACCAAAAAGATGGAAATTAAAAAATCACTACTTTTAGGGAATGAGCTATTGAGGTATTTTTTTAACTATGTAGCATGAAAGTTTCAAGTGTATTGCAGAGGGATAAATCAAAATACAGTTTAATTAAGAAGGTTGTTGTTGCCTTGCTTTTGCTTATTTACTGCCCAAAGTTTAGTTTCGGGACTAAAAATGAAGTCCAGTTAGACTCTCTGAACATAATACATGAGATAGATTCTTTATTACTCCAGTTCGACAGCCTGTTTTATGAGAATCCCCAACAAGCAGAAGTGGTTATCAATACAACTTTGCAATTAAGTAAAGTGGCAGAATATAAGGCAGGATATACTAAAAGTGTTTTAGGTACAGCAAATATTATGGCCAGTAAGGGAAACTTTAAAGATGCACTTGATAATTATAACCAAAGCATCGATCTGGCAAAGGCACTTAATAATATGATGCTCCTGTTTCAATGTTATAAAAGCCGGGGAAATCTTTTTCTTACCAGTGGGTTATACGAAGATGCATTGAGCAGCTATATGACAGCCATGTTTATTGCAGAAGGAGAGAACTACCAAAACGAAAAAATCCGTATCTATAATAATGTTGGTCTTGTATACAGCAAGCAAGGGATTTACGAAAAAGCAAAACAGTACATCAAAAAATCACTTTCTCTCAATCCCCCTTTAGGTTTAGAAAATTCTATTCTCAACAACCTGGGCATACAGTATGTTAAATTGGCAGATTATGACAGTGCTCTTTGGTGCTACAATCAAAGCATAGTAATTTGTGGTAAACTGGAAAGTGATGTATGTGAAGCCGATCCTCTTGGCAATATTGGAGAGATATATTTATTCAAGCAAGAATATACAAAAGCCCTGTATTTTCTTTTTAAAGCAAAAAGACGATATGAATCAATAGGTGCAAAAGAACCACAAATACCTGTTTTGTCTAATATTGGGAGGGTTTACCAGAATATGGGTGACTATAAAAACTCGATAATCTATTTAGAAAAGGCTATGAAATTTGCAAAAGAGGGGAATAATCCAATTTTGCTTTATAAGCTGCATTATAATCTTGCCTGGGCCTATAGGACAGCAGGAGAGATTGATTTATCGTGGGATAACCTGGATGATTACCAGAAGTTGCATGACAGTATTGTAAGTGCTGAAAGTAACAGGCGACTTGAAAAGTTGCTTGCTAAATTTGAAATTGACAGGAAAGAAAAGGAGATAGAGCTTTTAAATAAAGAAAATCAATTGCAAAATGCTGTTTTGGCTACCAAGCAATCTGAAGTAGAGCGTCAAAGCCAAATTAGGAACATAACAGTTATTAGTTCATTTTGTATTATTATTCCTATATTGATTTTATTAATCGTATATCAGCAGAAAATTAAAGCGAACGAACTGCTGTCCATCAGAAATGAAGAGATAAACAAACAGAAAATCCTTAAGCTAATCCAAGATCACGAAATTAAGGCTATAAAGGCCATGATTGAAGGGCAGGAAAAAGAAAGAACAAGGATTGCCAGTGACTTACATGATGGTATTGGAGGCACCCTTGCCAGTATAAAGTTTGATCTAATAAGGTTACAAAAAGAGAGTGATGGACAACAAAGACTCCAACAAGTGATTAAAAAAATAGACGATTCTTGTCATGAAATACGAACAATTACCCATCATCTTACCCCCATAAAGATTTTAAACCAATCATTCATAGAAATGATTAAATATTACCTGGATGAGATTGCACAATCAAATTCAATTAAATTATCGTTCAGTAGCTATCCAAAAAATGAATTGAACCAATTATCAGATGAAATCAAGATTGAGATATATAGGATCATTCAGGAATTGATGAACAACATTATTAAACATGCTCAAGCTAAACATGTAGATGTTCAGATTACAAAACGGACAGGAAATATCAATCTTATCGTTGAAGATTCTGGTGTTGGTTTTAATACTTCGAAAAACTACCACGGCATTGGCTTGCACAATATAGTGTCTCGCGTTAATTTGCTTAACGGTGATTTTGATATTGATTCATCTAAAGGTAGAGGGACTATTGTTATTATTGACATACCAACAGATACAGATAAAAAAACATCTAAAGCATTTTATGAAGAACAAAGCAACCCAAATTAATATTGTTATTGCCGATGATCATCATATTTTTCTTGATGGTCTCGTTTCTTTGATTAAGGAGTATGACCATATCAATATTGTAAATACAGCCCTGAATGGTAATGATGTGCTTAAAATTCTGGAGACTAATAAGCATGTTGATCTTGTAATCACAGATATAAGCATGGCAGGAATGGATGGTATCGAACTGAATAGCGCGATAAAAAAAAATTATCCGGAAGTACATACTCTGGTTCTAACAATGCATAATAATTCTGAAATGATTGCACGTCTTACCAGGAATAATGTGAATGGTTATTTATTAAAGAATGCTGAGATTGAAGAACTTTTGCTAGCTATTGACACGATCATGAATGGTGAAAACTACTTTTCCAAAGTGGTTAAAGATAATTATATGGATAGTATGTTTTCAAGGGAGAAAGAGGGGAGTATTATTCCAGAGCTTAGCAGAAGAGAGGTGGATGTCCTTAAACTTATAGCAAATGAGTACATTACCAGGGAAATTGCTGATAAGCTTTGTATCAGCCAGCATACTGTTGATACACACAGGAAAAACCTGCTTTCCAAACTGAACATAAGGAATACAGCAGGACTAGTACGTTATGCAATTAAAAATGGCTTTGTTGATTAGTTGAACTCTCATTAATTTTCCCACACTATTTACTTGCTGTTTTTTTAACGTGTTAGCAGCAATCTACTTCCTTGCCTGCAATTCGAAGTATGCTAATAGTTCTTCATTTTGTTAAGTCGTATCTCACTACTTTCTGACTTTTTCAGCAAGCCTAGTTAATTGGGATTACTTAAGAAATACATTTGATTGCGTTCAGCAGTCTGTATAGGATTTTTTATGACATACAAATCTGATTAAACCCGTATTATGTATTAGAACTTCGTTATGAAGGTTGAAAATGCAAAAATAGAAGGACTTGGAGAGGTGAATCATAGCACCGCTATGGTGATTAGAAAAAAGTAAGTGAAACGACTTATATTGAAGCAATTTCAATATGTAATAGATTTTCTAATGCATATTCCGGGTTAAACTGATAATGGGATATGGGCTCCTTTTTTTTTACACTGAATGTTTGATTTAACGAGAAAAATCTGCAACGATTTTATATATTTGATAAGATTGCAAATTTTATTTAAAAATTATTAAAATGAAAAAGCCTGTATTTACCAGCATGTTGTTAGTTTTTATGGTTCTTGGTTGTTTTGGGGAAGAACCTGAACAACTAAAAAGTTTTGAACTATCTGAAGTTAGAATACTTCAAGGACCTTTTTATCAGGCCCAGCAAACAGGACTTGAATATATATTGGCCCTCGATGTTGATAGGCTTTTAGCTCCATTTCTGAAAGATGCTGGTATTTCTCCAAAAGAAGATAATTACCCCAACTGGGAGAATTCAGGTCTTGATGGCCATATCGGTGGACATTATCTTTCCGCTCTTTCCTACATGTATGCAGCTACTGCAAATCAAGAGCTGCTTAAACGTATCAATTATATGATCGATTGGTTGGATACCTGCCAGCAAAAAAACGGGAATGGTTATGTTGGAGGCATACCAAAAGGACATAAAATTTGGGAAGAAATAAAAAAAGGTGAGATTGATGCAGGTAGCTTCTCCCTAAATCATGGCTGGGTACCCCTATATAATATCCATAAGTTATATGCAGGATTAAGAGATGTATATTTAGTTATAGGTAATGAAAAAGCTTTGAAAATTCTTGTGGGATTGACCGATTGGATGATCGATCTTACATCTGGGATTACAGATGAACAAGTCCAGCAAATGTTGGCTAGTGAACATGGAGGATTAAATGAGACTTTTGTCGATGTGGCTGAAATTACTGGTGATGAAAAATATATAGAGCTGGCCCGAAGGTTTTCTCATAAAGCTATCTTAAATCCATTATTGGAAGATAAGAATGAGCTAACTGGCTTACATGCCAACACCCAGATACCAAAGGTTGTTGGTTATAAAAGATATGCCGATGTTGCTAAAAACAAAGATTGGGACCATGCTTCTGATTTCTTTTGGAAAACAGTGATCGATAATTGGACAATCTCAATAGGTGGCAATAGTGTTCGCGAGCATTTTCATCCAGCCGATGATTTTTCATCTATGGTTGAATCAAACCAGGGACCCGAGACCTGCAATACATATAATATGCTTAGGTTGACCAAGCTTTTGTTCCTGAGTAATCCAGATTCAAAATATACCGATTATTTTGAGCGTGCATTGTTCAATCATATCTTGTCTTCGGAGCATATTGACAAGGGAGGTTTTGTTTATTTTACTCCAATGCGCCCAAGACATTACAGGGTTTACTCACAACCTCAGATGGGATTTTGGTGTTGCGTAGGATCTGGGCTTGAAAATCCAGGAAAATATGGCGACTTAATATATGCCCATGGTGACAATTCTATTTGGGTAAACCTTTTTATAGCTTCAGAGGTAAACTGGAAGAATAAAAATGTGACTATTACCCAGGAAACAAAATTTCCTTATGAAGAAAATTCAGTTTTCAACTTTAGCATGAAATCAAGTCAAAAATTCAAGTTTTTTGTCCGTGTTCCTTCATGGGTGGAAGATGGAAGTTTTGATGTCAAAGTAAACGGGAAAGATGTTTCTTTTAAGGTGGGAGAGAATGGTTATGCATCAATAGAAAGAAAATGGAAAAATGGAGATAAACTGGAGCTTTCTTTTCATATGAAAACACAAGTTGAGCTTTTGCCAGATGGTTCTCCATGGATTTCATTGGTCCATGGTCCCATCGTATTAGGTGCAGCTACTGATACTACTGATCTTGTCGGTTTATGGGCAGATGACAGCCGCATGGGGCATGTTGCCAATGGGCCATTGTATCCTGTTGATGAAGCTCCAATGATTGTTTCAACTCCCGAAGAGCTTCAGAACGAACTAGTGCCTGTTGAAGGCAAACTGTTACATTTTCAGATTAGTGATGTTATTTATCCAGAGAAGTATAAAAAATTAGAGCTGGTTCCATTCTTCGAAATTCATGAAGCAAGATATATGGTTTATTGGCCTATTGTTACAAGCGAAGGTTTTGAAGAGAGAAAAAAAGCCATTGAAGAAAAAGAAAAAGATTTCCTTGCACTTGAAGCAATAACTGTTGATCAAGTAGCTACAGGTGAGCAGCAACCTGAATCAGACCATGCTTTTAAAGGAGAAAATACTTACACTGGGATTGCAGGTAATGGTTATTGGAGAGGTGCTGGCGGATGGTTTAGTTATGAACTTAACGATAAAAACAAAGAGGGTTCTGTTTTAAGAATTACCTTCAAAGGAATTGGAGAGAGAGACAAGTTTAAAATATTTGTCAATGATGTGCTGTTGGACGAAATAACTGATAGGGTGATAAGCGAGGATGAATATCTCGATTCAGATTATGAGCTGTCTGATGAAATCCTGAACAAATCGAAGGATGGAAAAATTATTGTCAGGTTTGAGGCAAATAAAGGATCTTATACTCCAAGAATTTTTTATGTGAGACTGTTGAAGAAGTGATATGGTGATTAATCCAAATTAGGCATTATTTTTTATTTGTAATGCCTAATTTTGGTTTAATCAGTTCTGAAGAATTAAAAAAGAGGTCTTGGAACTGAAAAAGGTCTCCCCTGGAAAGTATTACTAAAAGGGATTCTCTTTCCTCCTGCAAACTGCTTGTTCATCACTTATATTAAAAATCCTTCGCAACAATAGCAAATTGACTTTTTTATGGATGGGGATGCTTGCCTACTCGTTATCCAAACACTAGTTCACAGAACAATCAATTTCAAGTTCGTCCCAGTTGATCTTGTCGGCTAAGAAGCATAACTATGGTCTTTTTATATAAGGTTGATCAAGGGAACCCGAAAAACAATCAACTGTCGATTCTTATCTATTTTTCCTATCATATTGCAAGTGTTTTTGGCAATTTCAGAAAAAGCTTGAAATTTAAACGAGTTGTTTTTCTTGTTTTACAACAAATCAGCCGTAATAACAATACAACTTAAAAACTTTTGTTTGAGAGATACAACTACGGAAATTCAAAAAAAGCACGGAATTACCCGTGCCCTTTATCTTGTTCAATTGTATGTGAGAATTTAGTTTGTTTAGTTGTATTGTTATTATGGAAGATACCAATTGTTCTCATCCATAAGTATTGAGCGCATCCCTGCTTTATCGTCATACTTTTCAGAAACAATATCTGCAAGATATGCAGGATCGCCTCGTCTGAAGGAAATGCGCATTAGGTCCTGAAAACGGTTGCCTTCAAAAGCAGTTTCCAATGCCAACTCTTCAATAATTTTATCTTCAACCCAGATAATAGAATCTGTAAAAGAAGTCTGCGATGGAATTTTGTAATCGAGGGCAAGGTTTGTCTTACCACAACCACGGGCGTGTATACCTATATTCTGGTCAAATGTAACATCTTCAAAATTGGCATAGTTGTAAAATGTACCAGTAGAATCTGTAAAGCTGATATACTTCTCAGATTTGGGCACTATAGAGTCAACAGCCATTGTTTTTGAGTTCAGTCCATGTTTTAAAACGGCAAAAGCCATATTAGGTTTACCTGCTCTGTTCACCGCTTCTGCGTAACGTAAATACAATGAAGCAGTACGGTAAACAGGTATAATACGCTTGCCATATTGTGCTAAGTATAAATATTTAGCTATTTGGTTAGTGTTATAACCAGAAAATTTATAAACAGTTTGACCATAGGATAACTCTGAGGTCTCAGGTGGAAGATATGATTCCATATCACCTCTTAAATCTCCATTTTTAACTAGTTTTGCAGTATGATAATACGTTTGCTTATCCCAGTTATTTATAGCTATATCAGAGGGTATCAGATTTGAATAACGTTTATACTCTTCAATATAAGAAAGCTGACCAACTTCTACAGGTCCAGCAAGAACACTAATGAGTTCATCCTTTTCAGAAAGAAACTGGTTACGCCAATCTTTATCAGACGTTAACTTATTCGTAAACTCATTGTTTTCTACTTCCCAGAGTACTTGGTAATCAGTGTTATTCACTAACTTTTGTTTTTCCATGAGACTATGGTACTCAACTGCGGCATTTTCATATTCACCATTCCATAGGTATAGATCGCCTAATACAAAATGAATAGGGAAAAAAGTAATACTGCTGGAAAAATTCTCTCCTAAATTAACTCCTCCAGGGGCATCTATATCTTTCCAGGGCTCAAGATCCTGGATCAACACTGGTAATAATTCCTGTAAGGAATATTCCGTAAAATCGTTGCCATCTCCAATGGTTGTAATGGGCTGATCGTAATACTTAACTGTGCCATAATTTAATGCGACTTGCATGTAAGTCCATGCCCGTATTGCTTTCGCAGCAGCAAATTCTTTGTACAGCACTTTTTCAACACCAATCCTTTGGGCTGTATCAATATTCTGGATAATGTAATTGCAATTGTTAACTATTGAATAATAATCTTCGATTTGATTATAGGGATTATCTTCTGAAATTTCAAGGTTATAGATTTCCAGTAATTCTGGTTCTGCAGACTCAATAATGTCGGTAAGATCACCACGTAATTCTCCTAACAGTACATAGCGATCCGCTAATTTTTCCAATTGGGAAAATATACCTATCATGGAATATAGTGTATCATTAGGCGAATTAAGTTGATGCTGGTTGGGGAGTAATATCCGATCGGATTTGGAATCCAGAAGAGACTCGCATCCTGCAGTTATTAACATAAAAACCAGAAGCGCTAAATATATTTTTGTCAATTTCATCATCTGTTTAATTTTTTTATAATGGTACTGTTTCAATAAAACAGGTAAGTATTATGCTGTTATTAGTGTTACAGGTTCATTTTTATTCCCAGATAAAAGCTTCTGGTAGTTGGTATCAAGCCCGTATCAATTCCCTGGAACAATACAGAATTATTTGCCGAAACTTCAGGGTCACGTCCCAAATAGTCTGTAAAAGTGAACAGGTTATTTGCCGATGCCCAAACGGTCAGCCCTTCAATAAACCCTGATTTTAAGGGGATGTTATAGCTTAATGATAAGGACTTAAACCGAAGGTATGATCCATCTTCAATCCACCGGTCAGAAAACCGGGCATTACCCATAGGGTCAAGATATTCTGCTTTAGGCATGTCTGTTTCCTGGCCTTCGTAGGTCCAGCGGTTCATCATGGCAGTAGTCTGGTTATTGAATAAACTTCCCGATTCAAGTTCTGAACGTAGATAATTATATATGTCATTTCCATAGGAAAAAGAGAACAATGCATCAAGAGTAAACCTACCATAGACAAATTTTGTGCTGAATGAACCATATATATCAGGGTTTGGGTCTCCGATTACTGTTTTATCCAAATCATCGATAACGCCGTCAGAATTCTGATCCACAAAATGCATATCACCGGCTCCAAATGTGCTTTCTGCCCCACCTGTGGTAGTTGTTGTTAAATTGGCAGCTTCTGCATCTGCTTCACTGGCAAATACACCATTGGTTTCGTATCCCCAGAATACCCCGGCAGCCTGTCCAACAGATGAAAGAATTTCTGCTCCTTTAAAAGTTGAAATAAAATCGCCATTAGGCAAGGATTCTATTTGGTTTTTATAATGGCCTACAGAAGCACCTAATTCCCAAGTCAATTTATTACGGTGCAATAGTTTAACAACTGAGGAGACTTCAAAACCTTTATTTGATAATTCACCACTGTTTTCCCAATAATAGCCAGATCCTGCATGCTGTGGTATAGCGCTTAATACCAATAAGTCTTTAGTGAGGTTATTGTACAAATCAACTGAAAGATCAACCTTATCGTTTAATACTGTAGCATCTATCCCAAGGCTAAGCTTTGATGTTGATTCCCATTGGATCTCGGGATTTCCTATGTTGGATAGTATTAATCCATTTGCACGTTCCATATAATTTATAGAGCTGAAATAAGCGCTCCATGCATATGGATCAAATGCATCATTTCCGGATATGCCATAACCAGCACGGAGTTTCAGTTGATCAACATATGAAACTCCAGCCATAAATTCTTCTGATGATAGAAGCCATGCAGCCGAAGCCGATGGGAATAATCCCCAACTGTGATTAAACAACTGGAATCCTCCCTGGGTTTCCCTTCCAAAGCGGGAAGAACCATCAATAGATAAAGTTGCAGTTACGAAATATCTTTTTTCATAACTATAATCAACATTTGCATAGTTAGAGACAGATTTAATTGCATTATTGGATCCATCTGTAATTTTGTATAATTCATCGGTGGCCAACCAACGCTTCTGGTCAGATCCGGTATTATGTCCTTTTCCATAATCCAATTCATAGAAGTCAGAAATGTAACGCCATCCTGCTATTGCTTTCACCATGTGGCTGTCTCCGAATTTGTTTTCATAAGTTAACCTGGTATCGTTATACATACCATTGTTTCTCATTTTCTGAACGAGGGCATAATTATATGAAAAGCCTAAACCATCAAGTGTTTCTCCTGGAGTACCAATAAATGGACTATAAAAATTTTCATTCAACTTATATAAATTATAATCAAATTGATTGCTTAGTGTTAAAGTGGGCGATAGCTTGAATTGAGGAGTAATACCCATGTTTAACCTATATTGCCTGCTAATATTTGACGAATTTTGAAAAATTGCAGTGGGATTTCCAATGTTAAAAATATCGCTATCTTCTACATCTGCGGTCAGCGTTCCTGAAGAAGTATAAGAATATGGATTTATAAATTCGGCTTTTGTCATGGCCTGGAAAGTAGGCGAATTATTGTAGTTTACTCCGTCATTGTATAAAGACCTGTCGATGTTTGTATAGCCAATATTCATTCCCAGGTTTATGTAATCAGATAAGAAAAAGTCGGCATTGAAACGGGTGCTCAAACGCTGCATGTCTGTACTTTTACTACACCTTGAGTGCTTGTATATCCAATAGATAATGCATAAAGAGCCCTTTGGTCACCTCCATTTACATTTATATTGTAATTTTGGTACCTGCCTTGTTGATAAACTTCTTTATCCCAATCGGTATTGTTGTGGTAGATATTGTAATCCTTGTGAGAAGGATCGTCTTGAAGAAACCCCAACTCATTGATAGGCGTGGAATTAAATCTTTTATAGGGGCCAAGCAAATCAGTTATGTATAGCCTAAATTGATCGCCATCCATAACAGGTAAGGATGTTGGCATTTCAGATATTCCACCTATAGCATTTACCTCAATTTTGGTTGCAACATCCACTCCTCTTTTTGTTTTGATAAGGATTACTCCATTGCTTCCTTTGCTTCCATATATAGAGGTTCCATCCTTTATTATAGTTATACTGGCAATGTCGTTCAGGTCGATGTTTGCTAAAGTGTTGTTGATATACCCATCATGTATGGAGTTCAAGTCATAGAAATTATTCCAGATTACACCATCAACAACATATAATGGCTGGGCATTTAAATTGATTGAGTTTAATCCCCGGATAAAAATGGACTGACCGCTACCAACCAAACCTGACTTAGATATAGCCCGAACATTGCCTCCCATTTTGTTTTGAACCACATTGTCTATGGATGCATAGGCAGCCATATCAATTTCATTCAGGCCAATGGTGGAATTTGTCAGGTAACTTGAACGGACAGGTCCGTTGATTCCTTCAGTTACGGGATAGAGCTCTGTAAAAGACTCAGGGTACAGGGCTATTTCCAATTTGTTTCTACCTCTGATAGCTACTTCACGGGTGTTGTAAAAAAAAGCTTTTACAAGCAAAACCTCACTTAATGAATAAACGTCAATTTCGAATTCACCATTCTCATTGGTTGTTGCGGCTGCTAAATGATTGAGTGTTGTGACTTGCACAGCTACTAAAGGTTCTTTTGAGTGTGCATCACGAATGACACCTTTCACCTTTTGTAATGCTCTTGCTTGCAACGAGTCGCTTTGTCCCAGCAGCATTGGCCCATAGGATAAAGCCGCTATAATTAGTGTTAAGTGGAGGAGTTTTTGAAAGAATGAAACTCCGACGGAACTTTTTATGTTATTATTTATTTTCATGATCATCTTAAATAATTTTAAAACCCTATTCTGTTACGGGTTCAAAAATGATACAATCAATTCTCATTTTTCGGCTATATTCATGAGCAGATTCTTCTTCAACTGTCACATCATTTATAACTTCCAGTTGTACTGCTACCCGTTTATAATCTTCATCAACAATATTTGCATATTCAAAGTCAAACTGGCTGACCAACATTTTTGTAAGTCCTGTTGGACTTGTAATATTGTTTGTTGGTATAATACTTTCTGTAAAAACACTTCCAGTCCCACGGCTGATATATGTGAGTTTAAATTTGACCCTGGTAGGCGTATAATCTGTTGGATCAGCGATCTTTGCCGGAACAAAAACACAATATATATTGTATTTGGCTGATAATGTGTTGGGGATCGAAAAGGTAACACTTGGCGATGTGGAGGATCCTGGGTCTACATATATATACTTGTTGTTGGAAACATTCATTCCAGAACCATATCCACTCTTTGGGTAAATAGTACTACTGGATTTTTCTCTGCCTTCCTCATCTTCTGCCTCTACTTTAAGCTCATTAAACCACGATACAGTATCTACATAAGGCATTTGACTAGTAATGTGACTGATTCCGTTACTGAGATATGTCCCCTCAGTACCTGAGAAAATTAAACCAGGATTATGATATACATTCCCTGTACTAGAAACAAGCGAATCCAAAGTTTCTGGTTGCATTAACCAACCACGGAAGAGCATATCCTTTACAAGAGTATATTGTGTCATTGCACGTTGCCGTTTAACAGAGCCTGCATCTAAAGGAAAGTTGAAAAAGCCTTCAATTCTGCCATAGGCTTCAGACCAGGCATCATTATCAGGAAATATTCCAGTAAAGACACTATCTTCAGAGTCAATTTGTCCAATTTTCTTTAATACTGGATTTGATAAAATAAACACTGAATCGTAAATAGCTGCACCTGTTGTATCAACGCCAATTTCTATGCTGTTTTCGGGATCAAATTCATTTTGTACAGCACCATACAAGTATTTCTTTAAAGAATCCAATCTTTCTGCTGTTCCTATATACTCCCACAGATTATTCAGGTATGGCGCGTACCCATCTATTATGTGGACCAAGCCATTGGATGCAGGTAAATTCGGATCAACAATAGTGTTGTTGCCAAAACTGAAACCTGAATCCGTCCTGTTGAAGAATATGTACTTTCCATCGATCATTAGAACAGCTTGGGTTTCTATACCAGATGTGGTATGTCTGCTTCTGGCAATATGGTTTTCAACAATATTAAGAACCGATGATTTATTGGTTGTATCTATACCTGCCAGAGCATCGTTTGTAGGAGCCCAAACAGTATATGACTGCGACGAATTCAGAATCTTGTCATATCCTGTTATTTTAAGCATATTATAAAATGTGCTTAATTGCGAGTTCTCTTGAATGCATTCTGTTATTGTTTTATCAGACAAAATAAAAGACTCTTCGTTATAATGTTCTTTCCAAATGTCTGTACATGATACAGATATTAATAAGCTTAACATCATGAAATGTGGAAAGAAACGTTTAAGATATATTTGCTTCATATCAAGTTTGTTATCAATCTTTAATAAATATCTTCGTATTCAAGGACTTCTGCTGGAACAAATTCCAGGTAGTCAAACATAAACTCGCCCTTTCGAACAGCTTTAACCGAGAAGGTATGTGTTCCAGCTTCGGAAAATGTATATATCCCAAGCACTCTACGCAAAGCTCTATTGCTCATACGTCCGGTACCACTATACCAAGCTTCATCTAAAACCTTAAAGCTGGCTGGTGCCTTCATATATCCCCGGTTGTGCATCATCTTATCATTTTCAAATCCTTCAGGATCATCTTCATCTATACCTGGTTGGACATAGCCTATTTTAGGATCATTTGCATTTATACGTAAATCAAGGGGAATGCCAGTTGGTAAACCGTCCCAATACATTTGAGCTGCCCCTCTGTTCCCCGTTGGCTGATAGCCAAACCTTATTTCGTATGTTCCGGCAGGGATTGGAGGGGTAATGATTTCAAAATCGTACAAAGAATTACTCAGAAAAACCTCATCTCCCTGGTAATCCAAAAACCGGTCGTCTGCATTAATATATCCAAAAGTAGTAGTAGTACCTGTTTTTAACTTTTCTATATAACCTGCAGGGAATTGCCATTCTTCAGATGGTATGTCAGGAGAAGCATGGCCTATCCGCATATTGTTATTGGTCAATTCGGGAAAGAAACTTGCAGCATCCATTCTCAACCGCTTGCTGGACAGCATCCTGTCAACATCGGGAGTATAGGCCAAAATATTATCAATTTCATGAAATACTCCGTTAACAGCATCATTATCAAAATCATCTGTTAGGTGTATAGCCTCTCCGGATTCTTCAATCATATTAAAGAGGTTATACTCGTTGGTAGTACGAAGAGTTCTTACCTCAATCAATGTATTTGGGCACATTGTTTCAATATATTCAAACATATCAACAACTTTGACTGAGTGTGTTTCTCCTGTTGTCTCATAATTTCTTCCAGTATTGTCATATTTCTCAACAAATAATCTGCTGGAAATTTTCTTGTTAATCAAATGGTAAGCAACAAAGCGGTTCAAACTGTTTTTTCTGTCAGTAATATCCGAGATCGATGCATCTTCAGGATAAAGCTGATCATAAACCTGGCTGGCATAAGCCTTCATTTCATCCAGATTGGTAATACTATTTGCCGCATAAGTAGCATTACTTTCCATCAATGCAGTAAATCCGTACTTTTTTTCTTTTGGGACCCTTACAACAATTCCATGGCCTCTTACAAGTCCATCTATTTCAATTAAACTACCTGGGTCATAGCTTTCATCTTTTATAAGCTCAAGCTCTTGGTACAAACCTGTAGCCAATAGAGCTTCAAAAAAGAGTGAAAATTTATCTTCATTAGCAATAGCTTCAACAAGGGTATTCTCAGTGGGAGATAATACTTTGCTAATTGTATGAATTATTCCGTTATGAACCTCAATGTTCCTTGAAGCTATTTCAGAGGTAGTATTGACCCTATAAGTTAGATTACCTTCGTTTACATCTATATCAATACTGAGATATCTGTTGTTCATGGTTAAATAAGGCAGAAAACCATCAGCAAAGATATCGGATGTGACTTCTGCATCTTTTATTATGTGGTCATAAGCTATTTTCTTTAGTGTATCGGGAGTAAAATCACTCAGCGAACTTTTTCCTTTAGATTGGTAAAACAATTGCATTGCCTCGTTATCAGGCAAAAAACAGGTGTATTTACCATAAGCCTTCAATAACCCCATTACACCGGAAATCTCCAACAATTGCGAAAATTCCGAATATTCAGGGCGTTCTGGATTGGAAATATAAGCACCTATTGTCTCCCCTGTGAATGTATAGTATGCTTCATCAGGAATTTTTTCGACACAAGCTGAAAAAAATCCGGTTATAGCTATAAAAAGGATAGAGCTTTTAACAAAAAACCAATACCTGCGGTTTGCTATATATTTTGAACCAATTAGACCTTTTAGTACCATAGTGTTTTTTTTCATGATTTCAAGATTACTAATAGTTATTACCTTCAGCATTTAACTCATAGAAGGTATTTTGTTCCAAAGCTGTATTTGCTTTTAGTTCATCTGTATGGATAGGCAAATAAAGCGCTTCCATGACAGCTATTTTGGATAATTGCGAAGTGGAAGCTCCTTCTTTCTTTGCGACATAATTTAACAGAGGTGTTGGAGAACCTGCTCTACGTGCCACTCTCATTAAATCAAACCATCGTTTGCCTTCAAACATAAGCTCGCGTTGGCGCTCCCGCAAAAGCAAGTTTTCCATGTCAAGCTTGGAATTATAATTGCTTAGAGTTAATTCTGTAGCTTCCAGATCAGTATTTGATCTCATATAGGTAATGTTGATCAAGTCCAGGGCCTCTTGCATATTGGTTTCGAGTTGTATAAGTGCTTCAGCCTTCATTAGGTATATTTCAGACAGACGGTATACGATCCAATTGGCCGAAAAGGTTCTGTAAGAATACTTACTTTTTTCAGAACTAGTAATAGGCTCCCTGGATGCTCCGGCATACTTAAACACCCAGTATTTATCACCTCCAGTTTCTGGTTTTAAAAAATCTTTTTCGCGCAGATCTTCCTTGCTTTCTATACTGGCTCCGACCTTATAGTTAAAAGGACTGTAATCGCCTGTGACCAGTACAGCAGGAAAACTCCAAGCACCTTCTTCATTGCCATCAATACCATAATAACTGGAAAGCACAATATTATAATTATTGATTTTATCATCGAATTGAAGCTCAAATATACTTTCTTTCGAATTTCCTTTGCCAAAGACATTTGTCAATACGTTTTCGCCCAACTCGAGTTCCAAGTCTTGTTCATTGTTTTCCAATATCTGATTGCACATGATTATACAATTGTTGTAATCTTTTCTCCAAAGGTATATGTCGGCCAGTAAAGCCCTAACAGCATTTTTGGTAATTCTCCCTTTGTTGTATTCCTCTATATCAAATTTCTCACGTGCATAGATTAATGCAGTTTCTAAATCACCTACAATACTGTCCAACACAGCACTCTCTGTTGATTTTGGAATGTTGTAATTCTGGGTGTCGTCAATACTTGGTGTAGTATTCCAGGGGACTTGCTCAAATGTACGTACCAGATAAAAATATGCCAGAGACCTGATCGTCAATACTTCAGCTTCCATGGCTCGGAGCTCAGATTCTGTTAAGTTCGGATCAACTTTTAATACCTCAGGGGCATAATATAAGAAATTATTACAATAGTTGATTGTTGTATACATTGCCCCCCAATGGCAGAATGAATTCGAAGGAGTAATGTCAACATTTAGCATTTTATACATATCGATGGACAAAATACCATTGCCAAAAGTTACGTTATCTGAACGCAGTTCGCCCCAAACCAACATTCTTGACATAAAACCAGATCCTAACATTGAACGGTAACAGGATGCCAAAACCTGATTGACTTGGCTTTCGTTTTGCCAATAGTCATCTAGTATAACCTCACCTTCAGGTTTTAGATCTAACCAATCGGTACACCCTGCTGCAACAAAAAGTGTAATTGTTAATATATATATTATTTTTTTCATTTTATCTATTATTTAAAAACCCACAGTAATACCTAATGTCATATCTTTTGAACGAGGAGTAGCTGACTTGTCTGCACTAACTCCAAAATCAGAATATCCGACTTCAGGGTCTACTCCTGTATATTTAGTCCATACAAACAAATTATTTATGGTCAGGTAAAAACTAAGCGACTGTAGTTTTAGTTTCGTTAGTTTGATTTTAGGAACAGTATAGTTGAA
>JBNKPU010000078.1:0-106927 GCA_050295515.1 Bacteroidales bacterium
ATGGGAGGACTTTCAAAATTTGATGTCGAAAATAAAAAGTTTCACAATTTCAATATAAGTGATGGACTGCCCGATAATCAGTTCAAAATGGGGGCTGCATTTAAAGGAAGTGATAATTTCTTATATTTTGGCACCAACAAAGGAATTTGTTATTTTAATCCTTCCGAAATAACTAAAAATCCAGTTATACCTACTGTTAAATTTACTGGACTTTTGGTTAACAACGAATTAATTGTACCTGGAAAATCAAAAATATTAGAATACAGTATTGATCACACATCAAAACTTAAATTAAAAAAGCATCAAAACTTTTTCAGAATCAATTTTACAGCAATTAGTTATTATCAGGCAGAGAAGAATACATATAGGTATATATTAGAAGGAGTTGATAAAAGCTGGATTGACAGTAAAAATAATTATGTAAGCTATACTAACCTTAGACATGGCAGATATACATTAAAAGTACAGGCTTTCAATAATGATGGCATACCCTCAGAAATTAAGGAGATCAAAATAATAATTAAACCTAAGTGGTATAACACTATTGTTTTTTGGATAATTATTATTGCTGGCATTATCTATCTCTTGTACCGATATATAGAAGAACGAGAAGAACAGAGAAGAAAAAACTCCGAAAAAATTGAACAAAAAATCGAGGAAAATAAGCAATTACTTAACGAAAAAATAAAAGAGCTTGAACTTAAGGAGGAAGAGATCAACAAAAAAAACCTGGAAGAACTGCAAATTAAATATCTACATGAAGGAACCTCCAAATTTAGTGAAATAATTTCTCAGAATAGAGAGAATGTTGCTGAACTTTCCACTCATCTAATCTCTGAACTAGTAGAGTATATTGGAGCAAATGCAGGGATTATTTATGTGCTGGATGATTCAAATGAAGACAAACAACTCCTGAAACCCACAGGATTTTTTTGTGCCAACATTGACAATAAGGAGGAGAATTACTATAATATTGGAGAGGGGAATATAGGTACCTGTTTTTTAAAAAAAGAACCTTTGTTACTTGACAACCTGCCAGATGGCTATTTTGTACTTACATCTGGATTGGGAGACACCAATTTACGCCATGCGATCTTAGCGCCCATTTTGCACGAAGAAAACTGTCTTGGTGTAATTGAACTGGCATCAATTAATAAAATTGAGAGCTACAAACTTGAGTTTATTTATAAACTTTCAGAAAATTTTGCTTCAGCGCTTGCAATCACCAAAGCTAATGAGCAAACAAAAAAAATGTTGAGGCAAAACCAGCTTCAAGCCGAAGAACTTAAATCTCAAGAGGAAGAGATGCGACAAAACCTGGAAGAAATGCAAGCCACCCAGGAAGAGCTGCAACGGCAAATGGAAAGCTCGGAAAAAGCCCAAATAGAGCTTTCAAAAGAAAAGGCTTTAATTGACACTTTATTGAAATACTCCCCAGAAGGTATATACTTCAAAGATAAAGAAAGTAAATTCATAAAAGCCAGTCAATCAATGGCAAATGATTTCAAAGTTAAATCTGTTGAAGAACTCTACGGAAAGTCAGACTTTGACTTCTTTACCGAAGAGCATGCCAGACCTGCGTATGAAGATGAACAAGAAATTATTAGAACAGACAAGCCAATAATTGATAAAATAGAGAAAGAAACCTATACTGATGGAACTGTTAGATGGGTAAGCACCTCTAAAATGCCATTGTATAATGAAAAAGGAGAAATAATAGGAACTTTTGGTATTACTAAAGATGTAACGGAGAGTTATAAACTGCAAGAAAGCATTAAATTACAAAATGAAGAACTTCAAGCCCAAGAAGAAGAATTAAGACAAAATCTTGAAGAAATGCAATCTATACAGGAAAATCTAGAAGAACAGGTTGCAAGCAATAAAAAACTCCAGAAAGAAATGACTGAGGGCAATGCCTTATTAAATGCTCTTATGAACAATCTCCCTGATTTCATTTATTTCAAAGACAATAAAAGTAGGTTTATCCGCATTAGTAGATCGATGTTACCATTGTTCCCTGTAAAATCGCTTGAAGAAATGATTGGCAAGAGTGATTTTGATTTTCAACCCAAAGAAATTGCCCAAAAGTATTACAATAATGAAATGGAGATAATAAAAACAGGCAAAGGGATTGAAGATGAGATAGCACATGAAATTATGGACAATGGAGTTGAGCAATGGGTATCTACCACAAAGTTGCCTCTTTATGATGAAGATAAAAAATGTATTGGCACATTTGGCATTTCAAAGAATATTACAAAAATAAAAATGCAAGAGAAGAATTATCAAGTGCTCATTGATAAGTTACGTAAACAACTGAAAAGTCTTAATCAGGAAATAAAATCTAAAGAAGAAGAAATTAATAAGTTAAAAAACAAGTGAAAATTGTTAAAAATTAACCCGGATTCATAATCTGTTTTCCGGGTTTTTAATTCTTTTTATATTTTTGCCTCTCAAATAAGAAAACTATGATACAAAGAACTCAAACACTTTTTTTATTGGCAACTTTAGTCTTACAAATTATTTTTTTATCCTCGCCCCTATCAACTTTTCTAGTGGAAGGTAATGAGGAGGTAAAACTATTCGCGGGTGCATTTAAATCACAAAGTGGCGAAACTCTTGTATCTACAGTAGCATTTCTAATATTATCTATTGGTATACTTGTTTTAGTTTTTATAGATATTTTCCTCTATAAAAAACGAATCCTGCAAATTCGTATTTGTATATATACTATATTACTGAATATAGGGACAATTGGCATGATGGCGTATCTGATTGTTAACTTCATGAAGCACAATACAGTAAGTGTGCACTCCTACTCTTTGGCAACTCCAATACCATTGGCAAGTATTATCCTTCTCTACCTTGCTTTTAGGGGCATCAGGAAAGATGAAGTCCTGGTTAAAGCCTATGAAAGGTTACGCTAATTCCTTTCTATAATGTATCCAAATGTTCTATGTCTGTTACTTTTTCACAATAATGGCACTTTAGTTTAATAAACTTTTTGTCCACTACATTAAACTTGGTTTGGATCATTTCATTATTCGTAATACACTTAGGATTCACACATTTCACAATACCTTGAATGTCACTTGGGACTTCCACAATTTTTTTCTCGACAACTTTGTAATCCTTAATAATGTTTAGTTTAGCTTCTGGTGCAACCAGGGCAATTCTATTAATGTCGTTATCTTTAAAGAAAACATTCGACAGTTTAATAATTGCTTTCTTGCCTAGCCGTTCACTCTTAAAATTGGTGCCAAAAGTAATTGTGTGCTCAATATGATCGAGCTTGAGAATATTGATTACTTTAAATAAGTTATCTGCAGGTATATGGTCGATAACTGTGCCATCTTTAATAGCACTAACTTTCAGTTTATTGTTTTTCATTGCATTCATTATTTAAGCCCCATAATTAAAGAAATAATTGCTTGTCTAACGTATACACCATTTTCAGTTTGTTCGAAGTAATAAGCATGTTTGCTTGAATCTACTTGAATATCAATCTCATTAACTCTAGGCAATGGGTGTAACACCTTCATTGTTGGCTTGGCGCCATCAAGCATTTCATTTTTAAGCACGTAAGCATTTTTTGTCCTTTCATACTCAATAGGATCAGAAAACCTTTCTTTCTGTACCCTGGTCATATAAATTATATCTGCATTTTTAACGTTTTCTCCTATATCCTTTTCTTCTTCATATTTGAGCCCGAGTTTGTCCAGATACATTTTATAGCCTACTGGCATTTTAAGCTCATCTGGAGAAATAAAATTAAAATTAGCCTTAAATTCAGACAAAGCCATTAACAGGGAGTGGACTGTACGTCCGTATTTGAGGTCTCCAACCATGCATATATTTAATCCGTCAAGTTTGCCCTGAGTCTTGTAAATAGAATATAGATCAAGTAAGGTTTGGGTTGGATGTTGGTTTGCACCATCACCAGCATTAATAATTGGTACTTTTGAATTCTCACTTGCATATCTGGCACTACCTTCCAGAGGATGCCTCATTACAATAAGTTCTGCATAATTGCTAACCACTTTAATTGTATCGTAAAGTGTCTCGCCTTTTGTCACAGAGGAAGAGTTTGCATCACTAAAACCAATGACCTTACCTCCAAGACGGTTAATTGCACTCTCAAAACTGAGCCTTGTTCTTGTGGAAGGTTCAAAGAATAATGTGCCAACCACTTTGCCATTGAGTAAATCTTGATATGAGTTATTCTCGAAATCAGCAGCAACATCAAGAATCTTTAAATATTCGCTTTTCGAATAATCCGTGATTGAAACTAAGCTTTTATTCTTCATTATAGTAACATTGTATATTAAAATTAATATTGCTCTCTTTACAATTCAAGACATATTAAGAAAATAAAACTGTTAAATTATTTTCACATCTATACCATATATAGATTCTAATTTCCCCTTCACTTCATCGAAATTGCTCACTCTTATATCCAGCACGATCTTGCATCTGTCCGTGAAATCCTGTGAGACAATATCAAGTTCTTCATCCTTTACAAGTTTCATGACAATATTCAAAAGATCATATGCAAAAATAATTTGAAGTTGCTTTTTTATTGTCCGTTCAACTAAACTAGAGTTATCTATTAGATCCTGTGCTGCAGATTTGTATGCATTTATCAAACCGCTGGTACCCAACAAAGTCCCCCCAAAATACCTGACCACCACAATAAGTACATCTGACAGTCCATACGATAATATTTGACCATATATTGGCTTCCCGGCTGTACCTGAGGGTTCCCCATCATCGTTCATCCTGTATGCACCATCAGTTAATCCAAGCCTATAGGCATAGCAGTGATGTCTGGCGTCGTGGTACTTTTTCTTAACCTCCTTGATTATTGTTTTTATTTCTTTCTCATTGCTAACAGAGTATCCAAGGGCAATAAATTTGCTTCCTTTATCCTTAAACAGTCCTTCAGCAGAATTCTTAATTGTCTTGTATGAGTCTTTCTCAATAGTCATATACACAAATCAATCAGATTAAAAGATAAAAACCTATGACAGATAGCAGAATTCCAAAATAGTTATAAAAAGTTATTCTTTCCCTAAAGGCAATAACACCAACCAATACTGTTGCCAATACTGTTCCTATATTGTTATACATGAATATTCTGGAACTATCAAAAAACAGTGACTTTTCTGAATTTAGGTTTAATGTTTTTAATATATAATATAAAGAACCAAAATTGAATAAGCCTAATGCGAGGCCAAACAATACTGATTTTATTTGAAATATTTGTTTTATTTCTCTTTGGATCAGAATAAAAGATAGAGCAAAAAAAGCTGACGAAACAAACACTAGAAAACTAAATAAGTGTTCGGTCCCGGTGTTTACATATAATTGTTGAGCAATTTTAACTAATGAATCAATACTACCCATTGCCAAAAACAATAGAGGTAAAAGATAAAAATTGTGTTTGCCAATTATGAAACTCTTATTTGACATTAAAAACAACAATGCAATTAACATAATTAGCATACCCACTAATTTATTAAAAGGAATTAGGTCAAAAGGATCGATTAATAATGAAACGGCAACAGGCAAAACAACAGACATTTTTGTTGAAGATGCCACTAGAGAAACACCTATTTTTCTAACAGACTTTTCAATAAACAGAAACATTAAAAAGAAACATAGTCCTATTGTAATCCCTGCAATCCAGAATCCTGGAATGTAAATTTGGGATACTACTTCTCTGGTATCATGAAATAGAAAATATGAAGTAAATGAAGCTGCAAGGTAATTAACAAACACCATTCCCAGTACAGGCACCTTCTTTCTTCCTGACAGTTTAAATACAACCATTATTCCTAAAGACGATAGTATGGAAAGTATTAGGTAAACCATAAGCAAAAAAAAAGCAGATTCTAAAAGAACCTGCTTTAAAAAATTAAAATTTCAATTTCTTTTCTATATCTTCAATTTGATCACGGAAATGTTTATCCGTATCCAAAAGGTTGTTAACAGTTTTACAAGCATGCAGGACAGTAGCATGGTCCTTCCCTCCTATTTGGGCACCGATGGTAGCCAAAGATGATTTTGTAAGGTTTTTACTAAAATACATGGCAACCTGTCTGGCCTGGACAATTTCTCGTTTGCGTGTCTTTGATTGCAACATTTCAACTCCTATATCAAAATAGTTACAAACCACTTTTTGAATATAATCAATTGACACTTCTCTCTTGGTATTCTTGATCAGTTTATCAATCATTTCTTTGGCCAACTCCAGGGTAATTTCTTTCCTGTTTAATGTTGACTGGGCTAAAAGAGAGATAAGTGCACCTTCAAGTTCTCGGATATTTTCAGATATATGCGTAGCAATATACTCAACAACTTCATCTGGCATTTCAATACCATCTTTGTATATCTTTTGCTTAAGTATCGCAATCCGTGTTTCAAAATCAGGAGTTTGTAAATCTGCGGACAATCCCCACTTAAACCTTGACAAAAGCCTTTGTTCCATCCCCTGTAACTCAACTGGTGGCTTATCAGATGTCAGGATAAGCTGTTTGCCAGATTGGTGAAGGTGATTAAAAATATGAAAAAAGGTATCTTGGGTTTTTTCTTTACCAGCAAATTCGTGTACATCGTCAATAATCAGGACATCAATCATTTGGTAGAAATGCAGAAAATCATTTCTGTTATTGTTTCTGATCGATTCTACAAATTGCGTCTGAAATTTATTGGCATTAACATACAATACCGTTTTATCAGGGAATTTTTCTTTTACTTCTATTCCAATAGCCTGTGCCAGATGCGTTTTTCCCAAGCCCGAATCACCATACACTAAAAGAGGGTTAAATGCAGTGCCACCAGGATTATTGGCAACAGCAATTCCTGCCGATCTTGCTAATCGGTTACATTCTCCTTCAACAAAATTGGCAAAAGAATTTTCAGGATTTAGATGTGGATCAATGTCTAATTTTTTTAGTCCCGGTATAATAAAGGGATTTTTAATGCTTTTTTCTTCAGCATTAAGAGGAACAGAAACAGGTCTGTTCTTAATTTCTCTCTGATTTTGTGCAGGCAGATTAACCGTAAATGGTTTTTTTGACTGGGCTGCAGCATACTCCATTACGACACTATACTCTAATTTAGCATCAAACCCAAGCTCTTTTCGAAGAGTTTTACTAATAATTTCGATGTATTTCTCTTCCAGATATTCATAGAAGAATGGGCTGGGTACCTGGATTGTTAAAATATTTTTATCCAGTTTCAGAGGAACAATCGGTTCGAACCATGTACGATAACTTATTGAAGGTACATTATCTTTGATTACTTTGAGACAATTATTCCAGACTTCCCTATGCATTTTTTGTTAATTGATTAGGAGTTAAACGGTTAGATTTTTGGGGTTGTTAATTACTTTCGATGGCAATTTTGTGAAAAAAAACATAAAAAAAAAGCTTGTTTGCTATTGACTTTCTCAATTAAGTTATATGATGTTTATTATCAGTAATTTAAAATTTAAAAAAAAAGAAAAAAATCTTACACTACTGACACACAGAGCATTAAGTGATTTAAACGACAATCGTCATATTAATTAAATGTTTATTAACGGTTAAAGTGATTTTAACAAATATTTACTATAAATTGGAGATTATTTGCACAAAACACTTTTTATTTACCATAAATTGAATTTAAAGAAAAAACCAATTGTTAATAACTTCGATACATGCATAAAGACCAGCCTTCTAAGATTTCTATAGTTGGATCGGCAGGAGTACCTGCCCAATATGGTGGCTTTGAAACATTGGCTGAGCAACTTTGTCGAAACCTATATAAACAATATGAATTCCTTGTTTTTTGTTCGAAGAAGAACCAGTACTCCAACGAACCAGAAATAAACTGGAACTATTCAAGAAGAAGGTTTATTAATCTTTCAGCAAATGGGTTTTCTAGTGTACTATATGATTTGATTAGCTTAATAAACGCAACCCAGTACTCAAAGACAATTTTAATCCTTGGTTGCAGCGCTGGCATTTTTCTTCCCATATTTAAGGTTGTTTTTCCATCCATCTCACTATTATATCACCCAGATGGCCTGGAATGGAAAAGAAGCAAATGGAACTACTTAATTAAATCCTACCTGTATATTTCAAATTCGTTGGCATGCATGGCTGCAAACAAAATTATCATTGACAACAACAAACTATTAGATAGATATAACAGTTTTAAAGATAAAATATCAACAATTGCTTATGGAGGTGACCAAATAAATGGCAAGCCAACAACAAATCAAAGAAACGCCTGGCTGGTTATTGCCAGATCATGCCCGGAAAACCAAATACATACTATTTGTGATACCTTCATTAATCTTCCAGAAGTTAACTTGATAATAGTATCTGATGTCAAAGGCAATCGGTATGGGAGAAAATTATATAATATCTATAAAGAATACAGCAATATACTCTTTACGGGGCCCATATACAATAAAGAAAAATTATTTGAATTGTTAAGCAGTTGCAATGGATACATCCACCCACATACAACCGGAGGAACAAATCCTTCATTGACAACAGCGATGTGGTTTAAGAAACCCATATTATGTTTTGACAATCCTTTTAACCGAGAGACTACAGACAATACTTGTTATTACTTTAAGGATAAAAAGTCATTGCTCTCCTTGCTCAAACAATCTGACCTAAAAGTAAATCCAGAAACCTATCTAAAAGCTCAGAATGATTATACATGGAAGGCTATATCAGAAAAATATAGCTTTTTATTTAAAACTAGTTGAGTTTAATCTTTAAGCATTTTAAATGTTTTATATTTTTGTTGAATTAAGTATTACAACAATGTATAAGCCAGAAGAATTTATTGTAGATCAGTTGGGAAACAACACAATTAAATCTCCTTTAAACCTTTCAAAAAAAAAGGGAGATGGTATTTTTAATTATATTGAAGACGATGAAAGAATATTGTTCGATAATAATTTAAAACATTTCATTGCTTACAAAGCAAAAGAAAGCTCACCGGTTTCCTTTGAAAAAGCAGGTCCAAAAGAAAAAATTTATTTTGACCCGAGCAAAACTAAAGTCGCCATTGTCACCTGTGGAGGACTCTGCCCAGGATTAAATAACGTGATCAGGGGGCTTGTCATGCAATTAGAAAATAGGTATGGTGTAAAAAGAATCATAGGCATTAAATATGGATATGAAGGATTTATCCCAGAGTACAAACATGACATAGTAGATTTAACTTCCGATTTTGTTTTAGACATTAATATGTTTGGAGGTTCTATTTTAGGATCATCAAGGGGGCATCAATCTCCCGAAAAAATTGTTGATGCTCTTGAGAGGTTAAATGTAAACATACTGTTTACAATTGGAGGAGATGGTACTTTAAAGGGAGCGCTGGATATATCTGAAGAAATAAAAAAGAGAGGATTGAAAATAGCTATTGGTGGAATTCCAAAAACAATTGACAATGATATTAATTTAATAGAAAAATCTTTTGGCTTTGAAACCGCATTCACAAAAGCTTCAGAAATACTCCGAGGCGCCCACAATGAAGCCAAAGGAGCATTTAATGGCATTGCTTTGGTTAAACTAATGGGACGTGAATCAGGATTTATAGCAGCCAATTCTTCCCTCGCTGTTCAAGAGGCGAATTTTGTCCTTGTACCTGAATTAGAATTCGAACTTGAAGGCCCAAAAGGTTTTCTTGAGTTGCTAAAGAATCGTCTTGAAAGAAAGCATCATGCACTTATTGTTGTTGCCGAAGGTGCCGGACAAGAACTATTTATGGATTCACCAAAGGAAAACGACAAGTCTGGAAATATCAAATTTAAAGATATAGGGCTCTTGCTTAAGGAAAAAATCAAAGAGTACCTTAATAAAGAAGGAATCCCTTTTGCCCTAAAATACATCGATCCAAGTTATATTATCAGGAGTTCTGCAGCGAACGCAAACGACAGTCTATTTTGCAACCTATTGGCCCAACATGCCGTGCATGCTGCCATGGCTGGCAGGACAGGATTTATGGTTGGGTATTGGAATTCACAATTCACTTTAATCCCTTTAGACTTGGCTGTTAAAAAACGAAAGAAGATATCAATTGAAGGAGAATTGTGGTCAAATGTTATTGAAACAACCGGACAACCAAAATCTTTTAAAAATAATTCTTAGATTTTTTCGTTTAAATATTGTTTATAGATATTATTAAAATTGTGTAACTTAACAAATACCAATCCGTTTAAAAAACTACAATTACAATACAATGAATCTAAAAACTGAAAAAAAAAGGTCCTTTAAAAGGTATAATGTACCAGTAATAGGTCATTTTGCAGACAAAAGTGTGCGTTTTAATTCAATACTGGAAGCTGAAAGAATAACTGGCATTTGCTATTACCTGATATTTGAATCTTGTATAGGAAAAATACACAAAGCTAGGAATGTTATTTGGGAATTTGAAAAAGGCAACCATTATCTAAAATATAAAGCACATTATTTAAGAATTCAACAACAAATGTTTGAAGAAGGACCGTTAAAGAAGCACTAATCCTGCTACTTTAACACAACATTAAATCCCAGTTTTTCCAATGTAATTTTATAATTACGATTGTCATTGAACAGGTTTATTGTATAGGCATTCGGTTCTCGCCTTAAAGGATAACTACCCCGTAATTTTTCAAAACCGCCAATATTCCCTCTTAAATCTGAATCATCATTCAAAATATTATATGTCTGAAGTATCGCTTCTGTCAAAACAGATTGTCTACTTTTCTTTTTAGCATCAATAGTTAGTATTGTATTCTCAGGTAAGGGAACCTCTTGGGGACTCCAATTCTCAAGTGGCAGGCCAAGGAACATCGAAACTGCTTGCACAGACATAGTGGTACCATTAGCTTTGCCATCCGCAGAGTATCCTGCAATATGTGGCGTTGCAATGGCGGCACGCTCCAACAACTCAGTATTGATTTGAGGTTCTTGTTCCCATACATCCAAAATAACTCCTTCGTTTTTTCCACTTTTAACATACTTCAATAAAGCAGATTCATCAATCACCTTTCCCCTAGAAGAGTTAAACAATAAACAACCATCGTTCAATTTCGAGAAGAATTTATCATCTGCCATATGAAAAGTTTTATCGACCCCTGCAAGGTTTAATGGCACATGAAAAGTAACAATATCACACTCAGACAAAATAGTGTCAAGGTTATTATAGCCACAAGCACCATGCATTCTGGCTTTTGGCGGATCGTTAATAACCACACGCATTCCCAAACTATCAGCAAAGTGTAAAATCTTGCTGCCAACATTTCCTTCTCCAATGATCCCTAGAACCCGTTTGGTTAAATCAATGCTGTTTTGTTTTGCATAATGAAGTAGTGCTGACATAAACCATTGCTGTACCGATCCTGAATTACAACCTGGCGCATTGGTCCATCGTATTCCCTTCTTTGCACAATATTCTGTATCAATATGATCATAACCAATGGTGGCTGTTGCTATAAATTTAATATTTGACTCCTCCAATAGCTCCTGATTACATTTAGTCCTTGTCCTGGTAATTAAAACATCGGCATCGCCAACACTTTTTCTATCTATTTCATTTCCTGACATATATACAACATCACAAAAAGGCTCAAATACCCCTTCGAGGTAAGGGATTTTATTATCTGCTATTATTTTCATTTTTTTTATTATTTGACGCAACCTTTTAAATACTTTTCTCATCTATGGTTTAGCGATTGTTAAAATTTCTTCTGCAAAGAAGATATTATTCTACACACCCTAAACCGTAGCGAGTAAACCCAACAGCCTCTATACTATGTATAGGGGCTTCGCTTTATAAAGCCCTTTTTATCATTAAGGACAACAATACACAAAGTAGATACAGATTATTTAGTCTGCTCGACAAATTAATTGGTGCTTTATTTACATCTGGATAAAAATCCTCCAACTCTTTTAAAACAACAATTTTTTCATCGATACTCAACAAAACTCTTTCAGCATTCCAGCCAGAGTATTTTTTTGCTTGTTTATTCTTTTTGAGGAACTTTGGATCAACCACTTGATTTAAAGCTAGTTTATTCAAGTCGTATCCATTTCTCATTGCCTCTACAATACTGGCATTCTCAAGATTTTTTATAATTGCTAATTTGTTTACTCCCTTAACATTTCTATGCTCTAGCCTTTCTATGTTATTTCTAAGTTCTCGAACAAGTATTTTTTTATAAATATTCTTGGTCTTTGCCCTTTGGCTTAAAAACTTATACAAATCAAAACCGGAACCAAAAGCCTCATTAATTAAACTCATTTTATTATATCATATAATTATGTCAGAAATAGAACAATATTACTTTTTCAAATATCAGGTTATTCAAAAAAAATCCAATAACTTAACATGATTTTTTTCGTATATATAATGAATAACCCCATATCAAAAGCTTAAAGTGTTAAAAATATATCTTTTACTACTTTTTAACTTCTATTATCTATTAACTTTTTTTATAGGTGTGGCAATTGCAGCTGTTCTTGTTAGCTTATACTTTAAATTGTTCTATATTAGGATTAGGTCTTTCAAAGATATTACCAGCATCAAACACGCCGATACAGATCCAATTTTCACCTTGGTAAACAATTTACCTGACAATGTTTACATTAAAGACTCGTCTTGTCGTTACGTATTAGCAAACAATAGTTTCGCACAATTGCTTAAAATTGGAGATGCCCTTCAGTTAATTGGCAAAAAGGATGTCGATATCTACCCCGAAGAGGTTGCTCAGAAATACCTGGATGAAGATAAAAAGATACTAAGTGGTGAACTAAATGAAATCAATCGCAAACAAGTAAACGAAAAAAATGGGGACATAAAAGTAACACATACCTATAAAATACCTCTCAAAAATAAAATTGGCACTATTATAGGGATTGTAGGCATTAACTCAGATATAACCGATGAATATAAAATAACTGAAGAATTAAAAGCCAGAAATATAATTATTGAAAAGGAAAGAAAACTCCTAAGAGCCTTAATTGACAATATGCCAGACACAATTTATATTAAGGATAAAAAAGGATGTTTCCTGGATGTTAATCCTCATCAGGTTGCAGTAACAAAAGGTGGAAGCAGAGAAGAATTATTAGGGAAAACCGATTATGATTTCTATCCCAAAGACATTGCAGATATATTCTATAAAGATGATATGCAGGTCATTAATACTGGAGAGCCGGTTATTAACAAAGAAGAGATTGGCTTCGACAAAGAAGGAAATATTCGTGTTAAATCAACAACAAAAGTGCCTATTTATGACGATTCAGGTAAAGTGTTTGGTCTGGTTGGTATTGGCAGGGATATCACTAAAATAAAGGAAACAGAAGAAAAACTGATAGAACAGGCCCAAAACCTCCAAGAAATCAATGTATTATTAGAAGAAAGGCAGGAAGAAATCAATCAACAATCCGATGAACTATGTGAACAAAATAAGATTCTTGAAAGTGAAAGAACTCTTTTAAGAACCCTTATTGATAATATTCCTGACTTTATTTACATAAAGGATGTTCACAGCCGTTTTATCACCGTAAATAAATTTATGCTTGAAATGTTTGACCTTGACTCACTTCAAGATGTTGAAGGGAAAACAGATTTTGATTTCTTTCCTAATGAGATGGCAAAAAAATATATTGAGGATGAAAAAACAATTATCTCTACTGGGAAAGCGCTTATTGGCATAGAGGAAACAGGACTGGATAAACAAGGCAACATTGTTCACATTTTAACAACAAAAGTACCGATGAAAAACTCTGATGGCGAGATCACCGGTATTGTTGGAATTGGCCAGGACATAACAAAGCTTAAAGAAACTGAACTAAAACTCACTGAACAAGCTGAATATTTAAAAGAAGTTAATGTACTACTAGAAGAAAGGCAGGAAGAAGTAGAACAACAAGCTTCTGATTTAAGCTCAAAAAACACTATACTAGAAAATGAAAGAAACTTACTTAGGGTTTTAATTGATACTCTTCAAGAATCCATATTTATTAAGGATACCGAAAGCAAGTTTGTAACTGTAAACAAGGCTGTTCTTAACAATTTAAAAATAAAGAACATCAATGACATAGAAGGAAAAACCGACTTTGACTTTTATGATAAAAAAGTTGCAGAAGAGTTTTATGCAGATGAAGAAAACATATTCAAAACCAACAAACCAATTTTAAACAAAGAGGAATATAGGACACTAGAGGACGGAAGCAAAAGGATTAAATCGATATCCAAAGTACCCTATTATGATGATCAAGGACGAATATTAGGTATTGTTGGAATAAGCAAGGACATTACAAAACTTAAAAACATTTTAAATGATCTGGAGAAAAAATCTGAAGATCTTCAAAACGCCAATAAAATAATTGAAGATCGAGCAGAAGAAATTGAAAAACAAAAAGAATGGCTTGCCCAACAGAATGAGAAAATAGAAAAAGAACGAAGCCTGCTCAGGACATTGATTGATAATATGCCAGACTACATTTATATAAAAGATACGCAGAGCAAGTTTATTACGGTAAACAAACGGTTATTACAAACAATGCATGCCGACACTCTTGAAGACATTCAAGGTAAAACTGATTTTGAAACCTCTCCGTCAAAAATAGCTGCCCAAAACTATCTTGAGGATGATCAACAGATAATAAAAACTGGGAATCCAATAATTAACAAGGAAGAAATGGGATTTGATGAATTGGGCAAGGAAAAAGTTATTTCTACAACAAAAGTTCCTTTTAGAGATTTAGAAGGAAATATTATAGGTATAGTTGGTATTGGTAGAGATATAACCAAACAAAAAAATATTGAAAAGAAGCTGAGAGAACAAGCCGATAGTCTAAAAGAAGTGAATTCTCTATTGGAAGAGCGCCAAGAAAAAATTCAGATACAGTCAGACGAACTGAACAGACAGGCCAAAGAGCTTAAAGAATCAAACAGTAAGCTTGAAGAGTTAAATGCTACTAAAAACAAATTCTTTTCAATTATTGCTCACGACCTCAAAAATCCGTTCCAGGCTATTTTTGGCTTTTCAGAGCTCTTAATGCGTAATTTCGATGACTTTGAAGAAACCCAGAGAATGGAACTGCTGACTATGATCAAAACTTCTTCGGAAAGTGCATACAACCTTCTAGAAAACCTATTACAATGGGCCCGTACCCAAACAGACCGAATTAAATATAATCCTGCTGAAGTTGATGTCAATGATATAATCGAACAAAACATTGAATTAACCAAAGCCAGTGCCCAAAGGAAAAATATTATTCTATCAGTAGTTGGAAACTGCGATAAGAGTGTTTGGGCTGATTTTAATATGATAAACCTTGTGTTTAGAAACCTGTTGAGCAATGCGGTTAAATTTACACCCAACAATGGTAAAGTAACTATCGATTGTAGAACTAAGGACAACAAAGAATGTATAATAGTTGTGAAAGATACAGGAATAGGCATTTCAAAGGAAAACATAAAAAAACTTTTCAGGATTGATGAATATTTTTCTACTTCCGGCACAGCAGGAGAAAGTGGAACAGGTCTTGGATTAATTATTTGTAAGGAGTTTATTGAGAAAAACAAAGGCTCCTTTCATATAGAAAGTGAACTCAACAACGGAGCATCTTTTATTTTTTCATTGCCTTTGTACAAGGTAGGTGTGAATTAATTATCTTTTGTACATTTCCTGGATTTCAACAGCAGATTTTACTGGAGCGACAATACGGTCAAACAAACTACGACTTTCAGTAACAATTTCAGCACTTCCTTGCATGTTCTGAGTAAATGTCAGGTTTGTGCCATAGTTAGTCACTAATTTGGTGCTATCCAGTTCAACCATGGCGTAATACACGCCCCCCTCAGGAGTTAAAGAAAGCCTACTTACTTTTCCCGTAACTACGCCATATTCAAGATATGGATAGTTATCGAATTTTATTATAACTGAATTACCAGTTTTAACTTTCCCATAACCCGATGATTGAATTGTCGCCCTACCAATTATACGGTCAAACTCATTGGGCAACACAGTCATTACAACATCTCCAATCTTAACAAACTGATTTTCACTCCAAATCTTACTTAGAGAAACCTTTCCATCAAAAGGAGATTCAATTAAATAACTCTTTTTCCAAACTGAAATATCACCTTTTAACTTTTCCCATTTTGATTTCAAATCACTATATAGGTCTTTGTTTTGTTTTTGAAGTTGAAGTTCAAGTTCAAGTTTTTGTTGCTCAAGCTTTGAGACCTGTATCATTCCCTGGTTTAATGCAGAATTTGATTTTTTAAGATCAAACAACTTGTTAAGTTTAGACTCCTCACTTTTTTCCAAATTAGTTTTAGATAGGACACCTTGGATAAAAAGTGATGAATCTCGGTCATATTGTGTTTCAACCAATTCAACCTCTTTCTCAAGAATCATGACCTGCTCCTTAAGCCCCTTTAAGTAATCTGTATACTTAAAAATTTCCTTTTCAATAGCAAGAGTCTTTTTCCGATAGTAATCAATATCGACAAAACTCTGATATGTTTCTAAAGTATTAACAAATGATGCATATGGTGTTTGAAGGCTTCCAAGTTCAATCTTTTTTCTATTTAACTCATTCATGAGGAGTTGCTCAACAGAAAAAGTGTCAGATAGAAATTCTGAAAGCATCAACACATCATTATAATCTGCAGAAGAATGTACTACCGCAAGCAATTGATTTTTATGAACCCGCTGTTGGTCTTCTACATATATTTTTTTAATTGTCCCCTCAGCATAAGCCTTTAGCTCCGCAGGGGGAATATTTGCTGTAAGGTGAATTTGTGAACCTATAATATCAGGAAAAGTAATTGATTTTGATAACACAAAGAGTAAGGCTAAAACCAGTATAATAATTATTGTCCCCCACCTTATAATCCAACGTGGTACTAGCCCCAGTAATTCCTGTACCTCCTGGCTTCTGATTTCTATGTTCAATTCATCTTTACTCATGATCAGGCTCCTAATTCTAATTGATTCTGAACTAGCGTATAATACTTGCCCTTTAAACGTATTAACTCATCATGAATTCCAACTTCTTTGATTTCCCCATCTTCAAGCACAATTATCTGGTCTGCATTTTTTACAGTACTTAGTCTGTGTGCCACAACAATTACAGTTCTTTGTTTGAAAAAACTGTCCATTTGTTCAAGAATAGCTCTTTCGTTATTTGCATCAAGTGCATTAGTTGCTTCATCAAAGAATAGAATGGCTGGATTTTTATATAAGGCCCTGGCAATCAAAATCCTTTGTTTTTGCCCCTGGCTTAACCCCAAGCCATTGCTTCCTATTTTAGTATTAATACCAAGGGGCAGGTTTTTAATAATATCTTTTACATTGGCAAGTTTAATGGCATGGAACAACTTTTCTGTATCAATATCATCTTCTGACATGGCAATGTTTTTCGCTATTGTGTCCGAAAAAATAAATCCGTCTTGCATAACAACACCACAATGCTGTCGCCAATGGTTTGGATTAATATTTGAAAGGTTTTGATCCCCAATTTTAATTTCTCCCTTTACCGGATCATAAAATTTCAATAAGAGCTTTATCAAAGTTGTTTTGCCACTACCACTTGTACCAACTATAGCGGTAACTTTATTCGCAGGAATATTTAAACTAATATTGTTCAGCACTAAGGGAGAATGAGGACCTTCATATTGGAATGATAAATTATCAAGTTTTATGTCTTCTTTTGATGAAAAGGTATCCAGATATAGTTTGTTCTCGTCTATTTCATCCCTGCTATCATGAACTTCAGCCATACGCTCAAGACTTATTTTAGCATCCTGAGCCCTATGCATAAATTCAATGACCAAATTCAGTGGACCTGACAGTTGACCAAGTATATAGGATATTGCCAGCATACTGCCTAGGGTAAGGCTGTTATTTAACACCATTCTGGCTGCAAGAAAAATAACAATAATGTCCTTAAATTCATTAAAAAAAAGTGCTCCGGCATTTTGGTTCTCCTGTAGGGTCAATCCCTTAACATTTACCCTAAAAATTTTAGCTTGGATACTCTCCCACTCCCACCTTTTCTTTTTTTCGCTGTTATTAAGTTTTATATCGGGCATTCCATGGATAATCTCAATAATCGAGTTTTGATTTTCTGAGAGTTGTGCAAACCTTTTGTTGTCCAATTCCCTTCTTTTTTTCATAAAAACACTTGTCCAAATCACAAACAAGGTAATACCCGCTAAAAAGACAAGGAACAGCTCCACACTAAACAATAAAAGAACAATACTAAGAACAATGATCGTAAGTGTTGAATAAAAAAGATTTAAAAGGGTCTCCGATAAAAAGTTTTCAATTCTTCTGTGGTCCGATATTCTTTGAATAAAATCGCCCGTTGTTTTTGAATCGAAATAGGATAATGGCAACTTCATGAGTTTGATCAAGAAATCAGATATGAGGTAGATATTTATTTTTGAACCTACATGCAATAATATCCAGTTCCTGAAAAAATTTATCAGAAACCTACTTGCTATTAAGACAGCTTGTGCAATAAATATTGCCGAAATAAGACTAATGTTTGGGATAATAATACCTTTATCCACTACTACCCTAAATAAAAACGGCATTATTATCTGAATAACTGTTGCGATAACAACTCCTAGAATCAACTGAAAAATAAGCGTTTTAAATTCCCTTAAATAAGAGAACAGAAAAACAAATGAGCTCTTATTGGTTTTTTCCTCAGCATGGGTAAAAAAATCAGGAGTTGGCATAAGCTGTAAACAAATACCATGTAGTTCACCATTTACTTTTGTAGATGCCCAGTTTTTTAAGAACTCCTCATGTGTATAGGTTATTTTACCATGTGCAGGATCAGCAACAAGAATATTTTTTCTGGTTATTTTATATACTACAACAAAATGTTTTTGGTTCCAATGGACTATGCAGGGCAGCTGTACTTCCTCTGACAATTGCTGAAGATTGATCCTATATCCTTCTGACCTAAAACCAACAGATTCAGCAGCCTCACTAACTCCCAATAACGATACCCCGTCTTTGGATATATATGATCTCGATCTAAGATATGACAGATTTAATGTTTTGCCATAGTGTTTGGCAATCATTCTCAGGCAAGAAGGCCCACAGTCATTTGCATCTAATTGTTTGAAAAATGGAAAAGCTGACATTTATAATACATGCAATTTGTTTGTCATTGCTAAACTACAAATTTTCTATTAACAATAGCTATGAATTAAACAGCATGGATATTTTGTCCATTAAACACATTTTCTAAGAAGTTGTTTTTTGTGTTTTTTGAACAAACTTTAGAATTTGAAGAAACCAGTGGTATCGTGAAATAGAAGCATGTACCTCTACCCTCGTTGGCAGAATACCAAATACTTCCATTCATTAATTCAACTAACTTTTTACTTATGGACAAGCCAAGTCCTAGACCATTCTTTGAGTCATCGGAAACATCTATTTTCGAGAATCGACTAAAGATATAGCTTTCTTTTCCATCAATGCACCCTTTACCTGAATCCTTAACATAGAATTCAAGCTTTTGACTTTTAATGCTATATCCATATTCAACTACTCCACGTTCTGTAAATTTTAATGCGTTCTCTAATAATTGCGATAGTACCTGTGTTAATCTATGCTTATCACAAACCATGTATATAGGGTTAGTATTGGAAGGAAGATTTTTAATCAGAGCAATTTCTGTTTTATGCAGAATGTGTTTTCGGGTAGTAATATAAAGATGAATATCTTCCAGAATACTATTGAGTTCAAATTCATCCTTATTGATTTTAACCATACCAGCCTCGAGTAAAGATGCCTGGATAATATCATCCATTACGCGCAAGAATTCAGCACTGCTATTATTAATGTGCCCTAAATAGTCTTCACGTTCTGAAGAATTTATCAGCTCTTCGTTTGCCAAAATATTTGTGAAACCCATTATAGCATTAAGGGGTGTTCGGATTTCATGATATAGGTTTTTAAGAAAACTGGATTTAGCGAGCTCCAATTGTTGGGCGCTAGATTCCACCTGATTTTCAAGCCGTTTTAACTTTTGAAGCATTTCTACATACTCCGTTTTTAGCTTGTTTTCAGGAATTAGCTTTAACCTTTTAAAAAAAAATTTTAGCCTATACCACATAGTTGTTTTTGTTCAAGTGAAAGCTTAACAATAAAATAAATTTTGGGACTGTTTTAGGTAAAGGCTTGGTTGGATTTAGAATTTTAAAACAGTCCCAATATAAACCCGCGTAAAACTTAGTTAGTATTATTTAAGTTATTTGATTCGTCTAAGAATTCTTTTAGCATCTTTTTCATAATATTTACTATGTTTAGCTAGTGCTTCAAACTGTTCTGCAGCTCTTTCTCTATCATCAGTCATAATGTAGCACATACCAAGATACCAGGTAGCTGACTCAACAAATGGATTTGGTTTATTATTGATTATTTTGGTAAATCGCTCGTTTGCGGCCTTGAACTCCTTTATTTCCATATGGGAAATACCTGAATATAAATTCAGCCCCATTTTTGAATCATCTTCCTTTAATAAAGTTTCGAATAAAGCAATTGCCTCGCTGTATTGTTTTTTGTTGTACAAATCCATTGCGTTGACCAACATACTCTCTCCATCTAAATCTCCCCTTAAGGTCAGTGATGCAATTTCAGGGTTATAATATTTCTCTACCAATTTATCGGAGGAGAAGTCCCTGTTTGCTATATACAAGGTAAATAACAAAACAGCAACAGCTAACGCAGCTCCACTATATCGTATCTTGCGGTAAATATGTCGGATAGCACTCTGACTGTATTCTGTAGCCTCCTCAATCTCTTGATGAATCAATTCTAACTGATTTTTCAGGTCAATCATTTCTCCATCAGAAAGTGTTGCATCTACTTTTTTGTGCAACTCTACTTCGCTGCTAAGTGCTTGATTTCCAGCAAGCTCTTTTTCAAACCAATTCAGTTCATCCGGGCTCATTTCGCCCTTCAGGAATCGATCGATAAATACTGTATATTCGAGATCCTGTTTCATAATAAAGGAATTCGGTAAATTAATAATTATTCTGTACTAAATTAATTGCGTAAAATTAATCAGCGGAGATAATCTCAGATAACATATTTTTCATATATCCTGGTAAAACACCAGTAGTTTAAGCAAAAAAGTCCCAAGCAAACTTTGCCAGTAGCGCAGTTTTATATATTCTAATGTCCAAAGGACATATAATTTTTAAAGAAAAATGGCGAGATAAAAGAACAAGAATAGATGTGGTATGTGTATGAGTGCCATTAAAACCAAAAGAACTTTATCTCGCCAGGGGATATTTTAATATTAGTTTTCTACTACTCCTCCTTTATCATCGTTTGTTGTTCCACCTCTAATCTGAAGCATTTCATCAATTAGTAATACTTTCTTTACAGACTTATGTTTTTTTATTCCATTTCTACTAGATGACAATTTCATTTTACTTCGGGTTTATGTAAACAATAATTAAGCTTTCATTAATAAGTACCACTCTCCATTAAAATGTCACCACTTTTTGATATTTTTTTTAATTTATTTTTGCAGTAACAATCTATACGATTGATTTATTGAATGTTACAAAACAAGAAAACATAAGCTTTTTTTAATTATTTTCGTAAAACAAAATGAAATTTCAATTTATGAGAGCCTCTTTAAAAATTCTCTATGGAATTACTTTTCTTATATTAATACACATAAAACATACTTTTGCACAAGCAGAACAAACAGATTCTAGTTTGTTCTACATAAAAAAAGGTGCTAAAGAGTTTTATTCTAGTGATTTTGCCAACACAGAAAAAAGTTGGAAAAAAGCACTTGAAATGAGATTGCAGGTCTATAATTCTAAATCAATTGTTGTTGGTCATGCATATAATAATCTAGGGGTTTTATATTTAAATACTTGGAACTTTGAAAAAGCAGAGCATTATCTCAATCAAGCAAAAGAAATATATGTCTTAAATAACAAGAAAGTACACATCTCAAATGTAAATTCTAATTTAGGAGCAAACCATAGATTACAAGGAAATTTATTATTAGCCGAAGAATATTTTGTTATTGCATTGGAAAACATAAAAAACTTACATACAAAAGATGCTAAACAAAGAAAATCTGAGATCCTAAATAGGCTAGGGATGCTGGAAATCAGCCAAAAAAATTATCGGAAGGCTTGTGATTATTATAATTTTGCCTTAAATAATTACTATGAAGAAATTCCTGATCACGTTCGTCTAAACCTATTTGAAAATCTAGCAAAGTCTTATTTACATACAAGAATAGATAGTGCTAATATTATATTAGATAAAGCACTAATACTTGCACATGAAGTAAATTTTTTAAACAATAATTTCCTTTCTAACATTTACAGCTTATATGCTAAGTATTATGAGCTAATGTTTGAAAAGGAAAAAGCCTACAATTACCTTAAAAAATCAGAAAAAATATTGAATTCTTTTGAAATTGATTCCACAGTATTATTCAACATTTATGATAATTATTCTGATTTTTATATATTTTTTGGAGAATATAATTTAGCTATTGAATATATTCAAAAATCGCTTCAATTATTAACTAAACAAAAAGTAATTGGCAAACTCAACACACCAAGTTCTGAAAATTACATCAATCCAATCTTAGGAATTAAAGTACTCCGAACAAAAGCTGATTTGCTTATTAAACTTTACAAAAAGAAAGGGAACGGACTTTACCTTGAAGAAGCCATCAATGCTATGCTGGTTGCTTCTGATTTGGTCGATCAATCTCGAAACAGCTTTTTATCGGTAGAAAGCAAACTGGCCCTGGCCGAAAATGAATCAGCTATATACCAAATTGGGATTTATGCCGCTGCAATTTTATACAGACAAACCAAAGACCCAAAATACCTTTCACAGGCCTTTCTGTTTTCAGAAAAAAGCAAGTCCTCGGTATTAGAAGGTACCCTGCAGGAACAAAAAGCCAAAACATTTGGCAACATTCCTGACTCCTTGTTAAAAAAAGAAGAAGAATATAAAAGGAACATTGCCTTTTACAAGGAACTGTTGCATACCGAAAAAAGCAATCATACTCCAGACACAAGTCGTTTAAGGAATTTCCAGAGCATTGAATTCGATTTTACTGAAAAGCATGAAAAGCTTAAAAACCAGCTTGAGAAACTTTACCCCAGTTATTACAGTCTTAAATACAAGTCGAACCAAAGCAGCATAGAAGACTTGCAACAGGCCATTTCCAACAGCACTACTGTTTTAGAGTATACCCTTACAGATTCTGTTTTATATATTTTCCAGATCGATAAAAAAAATGCTGAGCTATTCACGCACAAGGTAGAACAGAATGATTTCGACATATTATCTGATTACCTTCAGGATTTTAAAACTTTTCATTACCTAAAACAAAGCACTGGAATTTTCAGTGACTATGAGAACAAAGCGTTTACTATTTATCAGAAACTAATAGGTTCTGCAAATCCTGAAGCAATAAACAAGAACCTGATCATCATCCCTGACAATATTTTATCTTACATCCCTTTTGAGGCACTTGCCCAATCAAAAAATGAGCATGCTCCCTCATCCTACCTTGATATAGATTACCTGAACGACCATTACTCAACATTTTACTCATATTCAGCAAATTTATTGTTGGAAACAAGTAAAGATAAAAAGCTAAAACTATCCAATCCAGCATTGACCATTGCCCCTGAATACGGGCAGTCAGGCAGTTCTTTATTAGCTAATAACAAACCTTTTCTTGCCAATTCGAGAAGTAGCTTAAGTCCCTTGCCTTTTGCCAAAGAAGAAGCAGAGTTGGTGAGCAGGGTTACCGGAGGGACCAATCTGCTAGGACATGAAGCCACAGAAGAGAAATTCATTTTGGCTTCTCCAGATTATCAGATTTTGCACCTGGCCATGCATACTTTAATTGATGATAAAAATCCTCTTTTCTCGAAACTTGTTTTTTCCAGTGACAGTTTGGAATCGGGCTTTCTTACAACCAATGAGATATTTTCTCTGAAACTCAATGCAAAAATGACTGTTTTAAGTGCTTGTAGTTCTGGCGAAGGGGAGCTCAATAATGGCGAAGGTGTACTCAGCCTGGCCAGAAGTTTCTTCTATGCAGGCTGTCCCAGTCTGGTAATGACCTTATGGAATGTCGATGACAATGCCGGACTGTCACTTATGCACTATTATTATAAGTACCTTAAAAGGGGGTACTCGAAACCAAGAGCAATGCAACTGGCCAAGAAATCCTATCTTTCTGAAGTCCCTCCCGAAAAACAGCACCCTTTTTACTGGGCCAATTATATCTGTATTGGTAATCCTGCCCCCATGTACTTTTCCAGATGGCATCTGATCATACTGCTATTTATTATGGTTACAGCAGTACTTGCCATTATAAAGGTGACAAAAAGAAAAAACAAGCCTATTCCACTTGTTGAACCTAGCCCTGGTAGTCTGGGTCAGACTTGATAAACTTGATCAGGGTTTCTTTACATTTATACTTTTTAGTTCTTACTGTTTTTTCACTTTTATAGCCCATTTTACAGGCAATATCATTATTTTTCAATCCTTCCGCTACCATTCTAAGTACATTCTGGCATTCTTTCCCAAGCCGCACAATATGCTTTCTGATCAATGACATTTCCATTTCATATTCCAAATCCTGATCAGATGGGTGGTCCTCTGAGCTTTCCATATCGACTTGATCCAAGAAACGTTCGTGAGTATTAATCCTACGAATATGTTTTAACCAAATCCTTTTTGCTATTCCTATCACATAGCTACCAAAATCCTCTAGATTATCAAGCTTATCTTCCTGTGCGTATTTAAAAATGACCATTATGGTTTCTTGAAAGATATCTTTGGCAACAGATTCATCTCCGCCTTGCTTAATAATATAGCCTAGAACTTTAGGGTAATACTCCCTGTAAACATCCGAAAGGACCTTGTGATCCCTTCTCTGTATCCCCTCTATTGTTTGGCTCAGTTTGTTTTTTCTCACAATCTCTAAAAATAGAGTATTTAAACAATTGTATACATTAAACAATATACAATTGTTTCAAAAATAACAATTTTGAAGAAGCTTGTGGTTTTGACTAACAATTATTTGGAGACTTGTACCTAAGCGATACTTATCTGATTAAAAGATCTTTTCACTATAAAAAAACAACTGTTAGCAACCAATAAAAAGTATCATAAACACACCTACTTTTCACTATCTAACGAAGCTGAAAATTAAAAGTTGCAATAAACGCTATATTCTTATTCTATAAAACTAATGTTTACAACTGCCTTTGAGGCTGCAACCTGAACATGAGTAATCATCGCAGGCAGGCAAGGTTTTGGTTTCTTTCTTCCATAAAGGTTTAGAAATCCGGTACAAGATTATACAGGCGGTAATAAAAACTGTTATATATGTCAAAAAATCCTGATTCATGACTATTATCCTGCAAAAAGTGAGCCAATATTAAATACAATAAATGAAAGCAGCCAGGCTAAGGTTGTTGTGTATCCCATAACAAACAAAGCCCATTTCATGCTCCCCGTCTCCCTCCTGACAGCCGCAATTACAGCAACACATGGGAAATATATTAGTGTGAAAATCATAAAAGAAATAGCAACAATCGGAGTCATTGTTCTTTGTCCTTCTTTATCACCAGATTGGTAGTGTTCATTCCTGATTTTTTCTACCAGACTGTTATTGCCTTCATCATCTGCCTGGTATAGAACCCCCAGAGTGCTTACTACGACTTCTTTTGCTGCCACCCCGGTTAAAAGGCTTATCCCTATCTTCCAATCAAATCCAAGTGGTCTGATAACAGGTTCAATTCCTTTCCCAATTCTTCCAATATAAGATTTTTCAAGTCGTTCGGTTTCGAGTTTACGCTCAACATTTTTAAGTTCGGTTTCAAGCTGAACAATTTCTTCCTGTTTAAAAGTTTCGTTGTTAGTTTTCAATTCACCTATGGTGGTTGATATTTCCTGCTTCTTATTTAATAGTTGTTGAGAGTGTTCAATATTTCTTGGGAAATACCCCAGTGCCCACAGAATTATGGAAGCAACAAGAATAACACCTCCCATTTTTCTGAGGTATTGTGACCCTTTAGACCACATGTGTTTTAGTGTAGACCTTAATGTCGGCATCCTATAAGGTGGCAACTCCATCACAAAAGGAGTGTCCTCTGATTTAAAAAGTGTTTTCTTAAAAAACAAGGACATGACAACAGCAATAAAAATACCTGTAAGATAAACCAAAAATAATATCGTGCCCCGTTTATTAGGAAAAACAGCTCCAATTATCAATAAATATACAGGAAGCCTTGCACTACAGGACATAAAAGGATTTATCAAAATGGTGAGCAGCCTGTTGTTTTTATCCTCGATAGCTCGTGTTGACATAATAGCTGGGACATTGCACCCAAATCCCATTATTAACGAAATAAAAGATTTTCCATGCAATCCAATCCGGTGCATTATCCTATCCATGATAAAAACGGCTCGTGCCATATAACCTGAGTCTTCCATGAAGGAAATAAACAAAAACAGCAATAAGATATTTGGAAGAAACACAACAACACCTCCAACACCTCCAATTACTCCATCAATCAATAAATCTTTAAAAGAACCTTTAGGCATATAACTGGACAGAAAATCAGAAAGATGGCTTACTCCTTTGCCAATCCAATCCATTGGATATGCCCCTAAAACAAAAGTTGCGGTAAACATTAACCACAGGAAAAAGAAGAATACAGGAAATCCAAAAAGTTTATGGGTCAAAAAAGCATCCATAATCTCAGTTAACTCAAACTTCTTTTTGGCTCCAGGTTTATAAGTTTCTTTCAAAGCTCCGCCTATAAATCCATATTTGGCATCAGTAATTAAGGTTATCGGCTCTTCGTCATATAGTCCTTGGAGCCTTTGCCTTTCATCCCTCCCTGTTTCAATTATTTCATCATAATTTTTAGCATTTAAAATATAGTCATTGATATGATTATCTTTTTCCAATAGCTTCAATGCAATGAACCTGGAAGATATTACATCAGTTATATCATAGTTTTCGGGTTGTTTTAGAACCGTTTGTATGGCCTCAATACTATTCTCAATCTCTTCCCCATAATTAATATGGATATGTCTGTAGATTGGTTCTTTATCGTTATAGAGGCTTACTATTTTCTGAAAGAGTTCATGAATGCCTCTTCCTTTTGAACCAACTGTTGGGATTATGGGGATACCTAAAAGCTTGCCTAATTTTATAAAATCCAGACCACTATCACTTTTTTCCAACTCATCGTACATATTCAATGCCAAAACAACTTTAACATCCATGTCGATGAGCTGAGATGTCAAAAATAAATTGCGCTCAAGATTTGAAGCATCAACAATATTGACTACAATATCAGGCTTACTATTGACAATAAAATTCCGGACATATAGTTCTTCTGGGGAAAAAGCTGATATGGAATATGTTCCAGGAAGATCAGTGATGTTTAGCAAAAAACCTTCATGCTCAATACGGGCAGTTTTTGAATCAACTGTAACACCAGAATAATTCCCTGTATGTTCACTTGCTCCCGATGCAAAATTAAAAATAGTGGTCTTACCAGCATTGGGATTACCAACAAAGGCAACGTTTATCACTCGCCCCTTTCCTCTTAGTTTTGTTAATTCCTTGTTATCAAGTTTTGATGGATCGAGACTACTATAACCATTCGGATTTTCAGTTATTATATCTTTTGATACTATAATATTGGCTGCTTCGTTTCTGCGCAATGATAATTTGTAACCTAATATTGAATATTCTATCGGATCAAGCAGGGGGGCGTTTTTTATTACTTGAATTTCCTTGCCCTTAACAAAACCCATTTCTCCTAATCTTCTTCTGAAGGCACCTCTTCCAATAATTTTGGAAATATATGCTTTTTCATTTGTTTTAAGTTCTGATAATCTAATCATATCCCTACCAATCAATTAGCAAGATTACAAATCTTGCAACTTACAACCAATACCTAATAGTTGGTATTAATTAAATCTAAACATACTGAAAAAAGCCAAAATATCATAAAATTATGAATCGCTCAAACAGTTGTACAATAAGGTCTCCACAGTCTCGTTAATAATTAATTATAAATTAATTACAATTAGCTACAAATACTTGATAGTATTTAAAGTTTTGTTTATATTAGATAGATAAGAAATATTATACAAAAACTGTGAGAGAACAAGAAAACATATTCGAGAAATTGGTGGAATATTTTGGTTTTGAAGAAGAAAGTATAAATATTCTTGAAGAATCCATTGATGCTGATACACAGATTGAGTATTTTGAATTTTCCAGAAATTTAATATCAAAGAAATCAGAAGAAGAAATCATTAAAAACAAAGAACTAATCTTTGATAACAATGAACCTTTAGTCAATAAAAAATCAGCCTTGGTTGAATTAGCTTCTTTAAACAGCATTGAGGCCTATAGGGTTATTGAGAAATACATCCAAAAGCCAAACATTAAACTCCATGATTGGGCATGTTTGGCATTGCAGGAGAGCCGAATGCATCTTGAATCGAATTTATTGGATGAAAGCAAAGTGCTTATTACTACTGGATTAGGTGGCAAAGGCTTAAACCTAAGGTATTTTAGTGTCCTTTTCACTCCTAACGGAGAGCCTATGAGTAAGTTGCAAAAAAACATCATTACTAAAGAACTTCTTTACCAATTGCAAAAAAAAGATGCAATCCTGGAGGATCTTGTGTTTGATGATTGTTTTGCATCTATTCTTGTTATGGTCCCCTTAAAGGTAAACCTGAACAATCTCTTTCAATCAATTATTCAGGAATGTAACCAGATTGGAAAATTTTTGTATGAAGATTTTATTATAACTAACGTTAAAGCGTTATCTACAGAAGAAATCAGAGAACTTTTACGTGCAAACAGTATCCTACTTTAAATTCTCCCTTCTAAAATCCCCCTCCCTATTTTTTTATTTGATTCATAATTGGTTTATTTGCAGCCATAACGAATAGCTTTTAATGGCCAATAAAAAATAAACATATAAAACTCATGAATAATATTGTAAATATATCCCTCCAGATATTACCTTCATCTGAATCAAAACACCCATATACTATTGTAGATGAAGCTATAGAAACAATACAAAACTCCGGTCTGAAATATAAGGTTTGCCCTTTTGAAACAGTAATGGAAGGAGATTATGACAAAATAATGCAGACTATTAAGCAAGTTTTGGATGGTGCTTTGGAAAATGGCGCAACAGGAATTTTCTCAAACATTAAAATCCAGATCAAAAAGGATGAGGATGTAAGAATAAATGACAAGATAGGTAAATACGAAAAAAAAGGGGATTAAAAAATCCCCATAAGTTTTTTTTAGAACTTAATCCTTTTGTCCTTCTTCTGCTGTCACTCCTACCTCAAGATCATCAAATTCAACATCGGTGTAGTTCTTTGTTTCTTCAACTGGATGTTCAGTTTCTGTTAGGTCAACCAGCATTTCAGGTTGATTCGCCTTAATAAACTCAACTGCTTCATCAAGTCCTTCAACAAATTTTGTGAAGTCTTCTTTGTATAGAAAGACCTTATGCTTTTCATAAAAAAAACGACCATCTTTATTAAACCTTTTCTTTGACTCGGTAATAGTTAAATAATAATCATTTTTCCGAGTAGCCTTCACATCAAAGAAATAAGTTCTTTTACCTGCTCTGATCGCTTTTGAGAAGATTTCTTCCCTTTCAACATTTTCTGTTCCTTCTATGATTTCATTTTCATCCGCCATTTCTCTATAGTTTTTCCGGTTGTATCTTTCTCAAAAATAAAAATTTTTTTTAAATGCGGTAGTTTTTAACCGATTATTCAATCCAGGCAAAAACATCAAACTGTCAATATTCAAATTTTAAACAATACAGCAAGGCATACTATAAGCGGCATATAAGATAAATTTAACTTGCATAAAAAATATTTAAAAAAAATATAAATATTTTGGCATGCCAATCTAAAAAAAACCATTTTCTTTGCATTTCAATATAAAATTTAGGTTCTTTTAAAATGATTAGCAGGAGGATTCTTAGAATTAAGGTAATGCAGGCCTTATATGCCTATAGCAAACAAGCTGGTGAATCGACAATTAACAAGACAGAAAAAGACTTATTCTTCAGCATTAATAAAACTTATGACCTCTACCACCACCTTTTGAACCTAATAATCAGTCTAAACGATTATGCTCAAAAGAGGATTGAAGTTGCTTTAAACAAGAAGCTCCCAACTGAAGAAGATCTTAATCCGAACAAAAGGTTTACTGATAACAGGCTTATCAACCAGTTAAGAATTAACAATCAATTATTAAATTATATCGAATCAAGTAAGTTGAGCTGGGTTAACAATCCAGAACTTATTAAAGGCATATACAATAAAATAGCAGCCTCGAAAATCTTTGAAGACTACAAAAACTCAAGTGAAAACTCTTATCAGTCTGACAAATCTTTTATAGTAAAAGTTTATAGGAATATTATATCGGTGTATGAGCCACTCTATGCTTCGCTTGAGGAACAGAGCATATTTTGGAACGATGAAATTGAATTTATTATTGGTGCAATTATCAAAACGATTAAGAAATTCAATGAGGAAGACTATGAGAATGCTCCATTGATGCAATTGTACAAAAACGAAGACGACATTGAGTTCACAAAAAACCTATTTCGGAAGAGTATTTTAAAACAGGCTGAATACAAAGAGCTTATTAAGAAATTTTCGAAAAACTGGGATTTTGACCGTATTGCCTATATGGATATCCTTTTATTGGAAATGGCTATCTGCGAAGCTACAGAATTTCCAAACATTCCTATAAAAGTTACAATTAATGAATACATTGAACTATCTAAGTATTATAGCACAAAGAAAAGTAACGTATTTATTAATGGAATCCTAGATAAAATCATTGCAGATCTAAAGAAAAACAACAAAATAGCAAAGCAAGGTAGGGGATTAATAGGTGAAGTCTAAAGTATTTGCTTTACTCTTTAATTTATAATTACTTTGCACAGAATCTGAAATATTAATGAATAAATAATAATAAGATGATCAATTATTTAAACTTAGTTATGATGACCGGAGCTTCTGGTGCTGATGGTCAACAAAATCCTGCACAAATGTTCATAATGCTTGGACTAATCATTGTCGTATTCTATTTCTTTATGATCAGGCCTCAGGTTAAACGTCAAAAAGAAATGAAAAATTTCAGGGAATCTTTATCGAAAGGAGACAAAATTATTACTACTGGAGGTATTTATGGTAAGATAGTTTCTATTAAAGAAAATATAATATCCATTGATGTTGGAAATGGCGTTAAACTTGAAGTTGACAAGAGTGCTATTTTAAAGGATGTTGCTGACCTTGCTCAAGAGCAACAGCAAAAAAAATAAAACTTCATATAGGCTTGAAAGCCTTTGAGGCATACTTTACCTTGGAGAAAGAACAAGACTTGTTTATAAAACAAAAAGCACAAGACTTGTTCTTTCTTTATATTTGTAGGATATATAGCACAAACTTTCGAATTTCGAATAATAACTAAAACAAATTGTTTTGGGGAAGAATCAAATCAGACAGTTCAGAATTGTTCTATTGCTCCTAAGATTTAGAGGCTATATCATAGCAAATTATGCCACTATCCGAAAACGCTTTTTTGTTTTTTTTATCTTTTTTATCCTCTCCACAATATTCTGGTTTTATCGTGCTCTAGATGACACTTATGCCGACAATATTGTATATCCTCTTAAAATTATTAACCAGCAAAAGAACAAGATTTTAGCAAATGAGCCACCTGATAAAATCACACTCAGGGTAAGGGGCAACGGATATACACTACTTAGTCATAAAATTAACCCTCCACACCTAGAACTTGATTTAAACGATTTCTCATTAGGAAGCCAGTCAATCGATTCATTGACTTTATATCTTATTACACGGAATGCTAAAGAAATATTTACTGCAGAACTAAGCGAGAACAATAACGATCCGCTTGAAATATTAAGTACATCTCCTGATACTATATTGTTCAGTTACACCAAAACCAGGTCTAAAAAGGTGCCGGTTAAACCTGTTTTTTTAAATCGGGAAAATCTATTTGCCCGGCAATTTTCATTAAACGGTCCTATTCAGATCGATCCTGAGTTTATAATTATTGTAGGACCCACAGCCATTATTGACACAATATCTTTTGTTGAAACAGAACACATTAACTTAATATCACTTAAAGATTCTGTGACCAAAAAAGTTAAGTTAAATGTAATATCTGGTGTAAGGTTGCTCGATGATAAAGTAAGAGTAATGATTCCAGTTGATAAATATACAGAAGCCCAAGTCGATGTTCCCATTTCGTCCAGACATGTACCTGACAGTTTGATAATAAAGCTGTTTCCAAGAAGCGTAAAAATTAAGTACAAAATTACCCTAAGTAAATACGAAGAAGTAGTTCAATCAGATTTCATGCCTTATGTAGATTATCTTGATGCAGTATCATCTGATCCAAACCAAAAGATAAAAGTCTATATTGACACCATGCCCCTTCCCAGAACAGATGTTGAGATCTATCCCTCTTCTGTAGAATTTTTAATTGAACAGAACCATGAAGAAAATTGGATTAACAGGGGGAATAGGTAGCGGTAAAAGTTTTATTGCTCAGATTTTTACTCATCTTGGTGTTCCAGTTTACAACTCCGACGAACGGGCAAAATACTTAATGAACAACTCAAAGTCCCTATTTAAGGAAATCTCCTCTCTTATTGGACCAGAAGCTTATAAAGAAGGTGAAATTGACAGAAAACATATTGCATCAATAGTATTCTCTGATCCTTACAAATTAAAAAGACTCAACCAAATTGTCCATCCAGCAGTAGCCATCGATTTTAAAGAGTGGACTCAAAAACAGATACAGGTCAAAGCACCTTTTGTAATTAAAGAAGCGGCTATCTTATTTGAAAGTGGAGCCTATAAAAGCATGGACAGCTCCATTTTAGTAACAGCACCCGAGAAAATACGGATTAAAAGAGTAGTTGAACGTGATCATTTAAGTGAACTAGAGGTTCGAAACAGGATAAAAAATCAGCTATCAACCGAAAAAGTTATGTCTTTAGCCGATTATATTATCGATAATGACGGTAAAAAATTAATTTTACCTCAAATAATAAAAATCTTTCAAAAAACAATTATGTGATGGCTAAATATGGAAAATGGATAGGAGCTGGTTTAGGTTGGGTTCTTGCTGGGGGGCCAATTGGTGCATTAATTGGTTTAAGCCTGGGATGGATGTTCGACAATGCAAAAGAAAGTGATGTTGAAAAGGGGTATAGCAGCGTAAAAACCACTCAAGGCGACTTTGTAATAAGCCTGTTAGTACTAATTGCAGCTGTAATGAAAGCTGACGGCAAGGTTGTTAAATCTGAGCTCGATTATGTAAAATCTTTTCTAATCCATAGGTTTGGTAAGGATTCTGCTGGCGAAGGCCTAAGAATGCTCAGGGATCTTTTAAAACAGGACATTCCTGTACATGATGTTTGTAACCAAATCAAGCGGCACCTGGATTACTCATCCCGGCTCGAACTAATCCACCTACTATATGGAGTAGCCAATGCCGATAAAAACATAAGTCCATCCGAAATTAAAATTATTGACCAAATAGCCTATTACCTGGGTATATCATCCAGCGAAAAGAGCTCTATAAAAAATATGTTTGTTACAAGTACAGAAAGTTCTTACAAGATACTCGGTATTGAAACAACAGCTACTGACGATGAGGTCAAAAAAGCATACCGAAAACTTGCTGTTAAATACCACCCAGACAAGGTTAGCTATTTAGGTGATGACATAAAAAAATCAGCGGAAGATAAATTCCGTAAGATCAACGAAGCCTACGAATCAATCAAAAAAGAAAGAGGAATAAAATAGCCTTTTAAAAAAAACGTTTGTACTTTAAGGTAGAATTGTATTTTTGCAGCTTGAAATAAAGAAAAACATATATGAAACTTAAAGATGTTCTTGCAATTTCCGGAAAACCCGGTCTTTTCATTTTCGTTTCTCAAGGCAGAAACGGAATCATAGTCGAATCTGTTCTGGATAAAAAAAGAATGCCTGTACATTCAACTACAAAGGTGAGTGCGTTGGAAGACATTGCAATCTATACAGAAACAGAAGAAGTTCCTTTAAAAGAGGTCTTGTTGAAATTACACGAAAAAGAAGATGGCAAAGAGGCTATCAGTCATAAAACTGGTAATGAAGAACTTAAAAGATATTTTGAATCAATATTACCCGATTATGATAAAGACAGGGTATATGTTTCGGATATTAAAAAACTTTTAAGTTGGTATAACCTGCTAATTGAACATAAGCTTTTCGATCCGAACGATCTTAAAGAAGAGGAAGGTACAGAAGAAAATGCTGAGGAGAAAGCGGAAGAGCCCAAGAGTAACGACGAAAAATCAAACACCTAAAAAAAAGATTTATTATATTGCTTAATATAATTTTCTAAGGGAATGCTATGCGTTCCCTTTTTTTGGGCTAAAAAAGTGATGCCGGGCGTATGCCCGGCAATCAACCAAAACCCTAGAAACCATGAAGTGAAGCAAACTGTCAGTAAAACTGACAGCTTTGCATTTTAAATATCTGTATGTCTTTACTCTCAAAATAACCCAGCCAATAAATTCCAATATTTGTTCAAAAGAACTTTTTGACCAGAGGTAAATTTAAACATTTTCCATTAAAAACAACTAATAATGAGGTAATTTAAGCTGTATGCTACAAATAATATAGTATTTCTTATTTAACCTCCCCCTTAATATAAAGGAGGCTAAAACCATCCTCAGTATTTGTAATAACTTTTATTTCTTTACTGAAATATCCAGAATCTTTAGCATCAAAAGTCACTAAAATCTCTCCTTCCTTCCCTCCGGGAATTGGCTCCTTTGGAAAAGTAGGAACTGTACATCCACAAGAAGGCTTAACATCAAGAATTATTAAAGGTATCATTCCTGGATTTTTGAATTTGAATGCTATTTTAGCAGGTTTGTTTCTTTCTATGGAACCAAAATTATATTCGGTAAATTCCCATTCAACAACAGCTTTTGGCACATTAAATGAAAACAAAACTATTGAACAGAGAAGAAAACTATAAATAGCAATTTTTTTCATATCTGTAAATTTTAATAAAAAATAGCGGTTTTTAATTTCACAAAAATCATTCCGTAAAATATTAAAATATCATCCAAAAATCAAAAAATTATTTGAGATAATTGTGATGCCTACTTTTTTCTATTAGTACGAATATCTCATTAAAAAAGTTATAAAGAAAAGAATAGTTGCATCCTTGCCATTGGTATGGTATACAATCTGTTATTAATGGGTGTTTCTAAAGAGGGTTTTTTTGTATATTTTCTAAACTGCCAGTTAAATCCAAGGTCGAAATTAACTCCTAACCTATCACTAAAGGCAATTTCCCGTCCAACTCCCATATTTAAATAATGGTAATTAATGTTAGAATAGTCACCTATTTTATTGTTGATTAAAGTATATCCCATCCTATAGTACCATACCGGTCTGTTAGAATAGTAGTTGTGTTTGCCGAAATGCAGCATATGGTCAATGTTAAAAGTAGTGATATCTTCATTGTTCACGAATTCAAGGTCGCTGCCAATGTTTACTCCAATCTGTGTGATTTCAGTATATTGATACCTTAAACCTGCATGTAAATATTCTCTGGCACTTATGCCAGCAACCAGGTCTAGTTTTGATTTAATGATTTGCCCTTTAACAGGAAGCATAAGTACCGTAATCAGAATAGTTGTAGTAAGTAGTTTGTATTTCATATGATTAAATTTAATCAAATTTTTTCGCTTCTTCCCATATTTCATTCATCTCATCTAGGTTCATTTCCTTAAGAGGCAGTCCTTTTTTAATTGTTCTTTCTTCAAGAAAGTTAAAGCGTTTTATAAATTTAAGGTTTGTGCGTTCAAGTGCTGTTTCAGGATCAACACCGTATAGCCTGGCTGCATTAACTACAGAAAACAATAAGTCTCCAAATTCTTTCTCAATTTTCTCCTGATCGTTAGCCTTTATTTCATCTTTTAATTCTACCAGTTCTTCTTGTACTTTATCCCAAACCTGTTCTTTTATATCCCAATCAAACCCAACTGCCCTGACTTTTTCCTGAACCCTGTTTGCTTTAATAAGGGCGGGCAAAAATCCCGGAACCCCGCTCAGTACTGATTTATTACCTTCTTTTTGCTTCAACTCTTCCCAATTCTCTTTAACAACCTCCGAATCATCATTCACATTTACATCTCCAAAAACGTGCGGATGCCTGAAAATCAATTTTTCGCAGAGTGCATCTATAACATCTTTTATATCAAAATCATTTGTTTCTGATGCTATTTTTGAATAGAATACAATATGTAAAAGAATATCGCCCAATTCTTTTTTAATTTCACTTTTATCTTCTTTAATTATTGCATCCGCAAGTTCATATACTTCTTCAATTGTAAGGTTTCTGATACTTTTAAAAGTTTGTTCTCTGTCCCAGGGGCACTTTTCTCTCAACTCGTCCATTATATCCAATAATCTCTCAAATGCCTTTAATTTATCATTCATACTGTTCATTGTACCTGCTTTAAAATAATTGATTAGCTTTTTTCTTGTTTGAGAATTTAATACGGATCACAGAATTTGTGCTTAAATTCAATAATTGGGCAATTGGACCATTGACCATTGCAATTTCCAGGACACCTATTGAATTAAAGAAAGCAACAAGTTCTCCAGAAGCCACATCTGAATATGTATTACTGATGCGGTCAATCACATAATGGTTACTCTGAACAAAAATCTCAAATGGGCTCCCCTTTCCTACCCTATCAAAAATATCTTTAGTAATATTCGTTATGGCATTTGAATAAGAATCTATATACACTACACTACCATTGATAAGGTTTGAGTCAATGGTGGGCAACAATGGCCTTTGTTGGACATAGTCATCTGATAATACAGCAAAAGATTCTGGTTTTTCACCGTTGATGAGTTTGAATGCAATCTCCACAAATTGGTTCAGGCTTATAAAGGTGCCACCTTCATTGTCCTTTATTGAATATTTGTACACTTTCTTTTCTTCATCAGGAAAAAGCAAGGTTGGAAATCCGCAATCTGAACAAAGAAAAAACTGATCGTTTTTTTCAATAATCAATAATGGTTTCTTTGAAGACAGAACTGAATTCACTCCTAAGATATGCACTGTGTTTGCAGGAAATTCAGCATAACAGTTCCTGAGAACAAATGCAGCCTGCATTATATTAAAAGGGGCAATATGGTGGTTAATATCAACTATTGTTGTAGAGGAGTCATATGTCAATATTTTGCCTTTTACAGCACCGACATAATAATCATTGTTTCGCCAATCTGATGTAAGTGTGATAACTGCCATGAAACTTTTTCTACAACAATATTATAAATTGAAACTTTTAAAAAAATGACTTACTTTGTAGTGCCCAAAAATAAACATTCTTGTTTAATATTTATGATAGAAAAGTCGATATATTTAGAGGGGATTGACCCTCTACACCTCTATGGGGCCAATAACGTACTGCTTGACAAGGTAAGATCGTACTTTCCAAAATTAAAAATTGTTGCCCGGGGCAATGAAATGATTTCTATTGGTGATGAAAAAGAGATAAGAGGGTTTGAGGAAAAAATTGAATTGTTAATTTCATTCTTTCACAAATACAATAAAATTACCCTTTCTGATATCGAGGAATTATTTATATCTGGTGACACTCCATGGTTGGCGGACAATGGCGACCCAAGCGATATCTTAGTTTATGGCAATCATGGAAAGCTAATAAAAGCCAAATCTGTAAATCAACTTAAGCTAGTTGAAGAATACAACAGCAACGATCTTTTATTTGCTTTAGGACCTGCAGGGACAGGAAAAACCTATACCGCGATAGCTCTAGCAGTTAGAGCATTAAGGAACAAAGAGGTAAAAAGGATTATTTTAACCCGTCCGGCTGTTGAAGCAGGTGAAAATCTGGGCTTCTTACCAGGTGACATGAAAGAAAAACTAGACCCATACCTTCAACCACTTTATGACGGTTTAAGAGACATGATACCGGCAAAGAAACTTATGGGGTTTTTAGAGGATGGAACAATCGAGATTGCTCCCTTGGCATATATGCGTGGGCGAACCCTTGACAATGCATTTGTAATATTGGATGAAGGTCAGAACACTACCATAAACCAATTGAAGATGTTTTTAACAAGGATGGGGAAAAACGCAAAATTTATAGTTACAGGCGATATTACCCAAATAGACCTTCCCAGAAAAGCTACTTCCGGATTAATTTATGCCATGAATATACTCATGAACATTCATGGTATATCAATTGTTAAGTTCGACATAAGAGATGTGGTCCGTCACAAATTGGTCAAGAAAATCATCGAGGCATACGATAAATCAAACGACAATTCATAAAAAACATTTTATACTATGCAAGCATTAGTTAATACCGACTTTAATTTTCCTGGTCAAGCAGGTGTATACAAAGGTAAAGTACGTGATGTCTATAATATTGAAGACAAATATATGGTAATGGTTGTTTCGGACCGTATATCTGCTTTTGATGTAGTATTACCAAAAGGTATTCCCTACAAAGGTCAAGTCCTTAATCAGATTGCATCATCATTTCTTGATGCCACAAAGGATATTGTACCCAATTGGAAAATCGACACTCCTGATCCGATGGTTACAGTTGGACATTTTGCAGATCCCTTTAAAGTTGAAATGGTAATTCGTGGTTATCTGACAGGACATGCATGGAGAGAATATAAAGCTGGGAAAAGAGAAATATGCGGCGTAGCCCTTCCGGAAGGGATGAAAGAACACCAGCAGTTTGAAAAACCAATCATTACCCCAACAACAAAAGCTGATGAAGGGCATGATGAAGATATCAGCAAAGAAGAAATAATAAAACAGGGACTCGTAAGTGAAGCCGATTATGTGTTGCTTGAAGATTATACCCAAAAACTTTTTGAGCGGGGAACCCAGATAGCTGAAAAAATGGGGCTAATACTTGTGGACACTAAATATGAGTTCGGTAAGAAAGACGGTAAAATTTACCTAATTGATGAAATACACACTCCCGATTCATCAAGATATTTTTACAAGGAAGGATACAAAGCCCATTTCGATGCAAATGAACCTCAAAAACAACTTTCGAAAGAATTTGTAAGAGAATGGTTAATCAGCAATGGATTTCAGGGGAAAGAAGGACAACAAATACCAGAAATGACTCCTGATTTTGTAAACCTGGTCAGCGAAAGATATATTGAGCTTTACGAAAACATTACCGGAAATGAGTTTGAGAAAGCTGATGCATCCTCGCTGGAAGACCGAATTGAAAAGAATGTAACAGGTTTTTTAAAGTCTTTATAAATTCATAAACAGAATTACGCCTAAGGATATTTACGAAGGTGTAATTCTATTAATGAGCAATTAATTAGTATTTTCACAATTCAATAAATAGACATTGATCTCATGGGCATTGTTTTTCGGTATATTCTGTGTTTACTGCTGCCAATTTTTGTTTTCTCGTTTCAGGCGGAGGCCCAGTTTACACCCACTCCTGTTGAAAAATCAAAACAAAAGATACTTTTTCAAGGCAAGGTTTACTATGTACATACTGTTAAACAGGGGCAGACCTTGTACTCCATAAGCAGGGCATATGGAGTAACCGAGCAAGATATAGCAAGCTCAAACCCAAAAGTTTTGCTAGAGGTAATTAAACCTGGTCAAGCTTTAAAAATACCTGAAACTTCTGCTTTGGCTGATTTATCTGAGTCATATTTCGGATTAACGGAAGACGATTTTATTCTCCATACCGTAGAACCACAACAAACATTGTATTACTTATCACGAAAATATGATGTACAAGAAGAAACAATTATTAAATATAATCCAGGTTGCGACGAGATATTGCAGGTTGGTCAAATTATTAAAATCCCCAAAAAACACCTTATTTCAGAGCAAATCAAACCTGAAAGCAGTAACCAAGATACATCTGGCACCTACCTTGTAAAGGAAGGAGACACCTTATACTCGCTTGCTAAAAAATATGGTATCTCTGTAGCAGATTTTATAGAGTACAACCCTGAGCTTAGGTGGGGACTTAAAGCTGGCATGAAACTCAGGGTTCCCGGGCATTTCCCCTTTGATGAAATCAATTATACCAGCTTGTCAGATTCTGTAACGTCACCCAAGATCAATCTTTTTAATGATCTCCAATGCGACTCCATAAAGCTGTCCAATAGCGAGAAGCACATCAAAGTAGTGCTCATGCTACCATTTCATACAAATGAAATCCTAGCACTGGATACTATTCAAAATGACTCCTTACGAAAAATACACCCATTCAATATATATAAAAACAGGGGGAAAAGCCTGTTTAATTTTTATGAAGGATTATTGTTGGCTGTTGATTCAATAAAAAAAACAGGAAAAAACATCACTCTTTATACTTACGATACACGTAGTGACACCAATGAAGTAAAAAAAATACTTACAGAGGTTGATATAATTAAACCTAATCTAATTATAGGGCCGATTGATTCGGGCAACATTAAACTGGTCACCCAATTTTCTGAGCAAAACAAGACACCTTTAATCCTCCCCTTATCAATAAACAGCAATAGGACAAATATTGGGAATCCATATTCGATTTATCTTTTACCAGATATAGAGACAGGACTGAATACCTTTGCCGAACTCATATCAGCTTACCATAAAGACAATTTGATCCTAATTCATAAGTCAGACTCAATAAGCATGTTAAGGGTCGAAGTATTTAAAAATGCCATTTTTGGTAAACTTGCAGCAAAATCAGTTTTTGAGACTACCCAGTATAAAGAGTTTAAGATAAATGACTCTCTTGATATTAATATTAATCATGCCGTTCGAAATGACATGAAAAATGTTTTCATCATTGTCACAAACGACGAAGCTGATGTTATAAACATACTCACAAAAATCAACCTCTCTTCTGAAGAACTAGATGTGCAGGTTTTAGGTCTTCCAACCTGGCAAACATTTACAAATTTGCAACTAGACTTGTTACATAAACTAAATACAATTGTTTACACGCCTTTTTTCATCGATTATTCTAAAAAAGAAACCATTAGGTTTTTAACAAATACCAGGACCTTATTAAAATCTGAACCTTATAAAACTGTGTGGAACGGTAGTGGTTTCAATATGACTTTTTTAGGTTATGAAACCGGAATGGTGTTTTTTAGGGCATATTTAACCTATGGCAAAGAATTTATTAATTGTTTATGTACATTGGAGGACCTAGAACCTCAGACCACATATAAATTCAAATATCTTGAAACAAATGGATTTTCTAACAAAACAATCAATTTTGTGAATTATTCGGTTGATTACAACCTTGAACATTTGAATTTTGACCCCTCATTGGGAACTAGTGATCTCAATTTAAAGAATAAAGAAAATTCTATTTTTAATGAAGTTGAGGATGAATCTGAATATTAAATTTACCTTTTTATCTAAATAACAACTTTGTCACTCAAGATTTTTAAGTACTGACCTGGTTAATTGTTTAATTCCAGACTTAGTTTTCAAAGCACATTCTATAGCCCCTTTGCTAACAACTTCCAGAGTGTTTCGCAGGTTTAAAGAGGATGAAACAACTATAAATTTAGAATCAGGATGGATACGTTTATATTCTTCCATGAATTCTACGCCAGTCCAATTTCCTTCTCCCAAAACATAATCTACAATAATAATAGAGCCTTCCGGAGCCTGACTCATGAAACATGTTTCACCATCAGGAAATACGGAAACAATAAAGGACTTATGTAATTCTAGCTCTGCTTTTAATTCTTCCTGGAAACTGTTATTAGGTCCAATTATATAAACCTTGTTTTTTTCCATAAGATAATATCATGCTACTCCAGTGAAATTTGTTTTGTTGCATTAATAAATAACATATCTCCCATTTCTTCAAACCCTCCAAAAACTTCATCAATATTATGCTTAAGCTGCTCTTCCCTGAAGCCAACTAAAGTGAGGCCTGCATCAAGTGATCTTTCACAGATTATACTTTTAGAACTGACATCCTGATTTGCCTCAATAATTTCAATATTCCCCGGCGATATTGGCAAGCGGCCTGTTTGAATTGTATTCAACAATTTCTGCTTATGCTCTTCGCCCTTACCTGTTGGTGATATTTCAAAAATGGTTATTTTCCCCTTTTTCCAATCAGCATGTCCGAGTATTATATAGCTTAACAGTATCATTAGGTTTGAATTTTCAAAGTCGGTTGACTTGATCCAAACATGAATACCTTGTTTAAAATTAATTTTCCTGTTGGTTGATCCCAAAACACATACATCAAGATTTGCAGCCCTGGCCAAGGAAACATTTTCGGCAATTTGTTGCAATCCATCCCTTATCTCCTTGTCAAATTCAAAAAGGATCATATTATTGGGCAGACCAGATATTCCGGGAAGTTGAACTGTTTGAGCAATAGCTGATGTAAAGGAAGGAGAGATTAATGTATCGATATATACATTACTGTCTTCATCGGAAATTTCCATTAACCTTTCATGAATCTCTTCTGATTTTATATTAGAAGCCCTTGAAAAATAGTCTTCAATCAGGTGGATGTAGGTTCCAAAGCCATAACGGTCTGCTATCCATTCTAACAGACGCATTGCCTTATCGCGTTCAAATGAATGTTTGGATACACAAACTACTGAAGGCCTCCATTTCTCATGTTTATCTTCCTTCTCTTTTTTCTGAATAAAAACCTGTATCTTTCTGCTCAATTGAAACATTGCCCCTTTAAAAATGGACTGCATTCCTCCCCTGTCTTTATGAATAAAACTCACAATCATATAGAGCACAACCATTACTATAACAGCTGCCAGCGCATAGGTCGGATCCATTTTAAACATTAGCCAAACACAAAAAACAAATCCAACCAGCGAAATATACCATCTCGATTTGAATACAGGACGGTAAGATGGGTCAGCTCCAAAATGGTATAAGAATGATATCAAACAGATAGCCCCATAAGTAACCATAAAAAACATTGATATTATCCTGGCCACCGAATCAACCTCACCTTGAAGAACAAAAACAAGTGCTATTATACTTGTTATTATAGTTGCCGAATAAGGCTCTTTGGTTTTTCCACGCCCCATGGCAACTAACCTGTTTAAAGGTTTAATTGGAATTGAACCGTCAATACCTAAAGCCTGGAGTGTCCTTGGAGCCACCATAATTGATCCTAAAGCTGATGATATCGTTGAAGCCGCAAGTCCTAATGGGAAAATAAACGTTCCGGCTATCATAACTTTTCGCATCACATAGTAATCGGTTGAAAGGTCATCTCGTGGTACTGACACAGCTAATTTGTATGCTATAAACCCATAAATAATCATACCTGAAATGGTTGCTATGGTTGTGCCTAAAGGAATAGACTTACCTGGATTCTTAAGGTCACCAGACAGCCCTACACCGGCAGTCATACCTGTAAAAGCTGGAAAGATTATGGCGAATACAACAAAGAATTTTTCACCTATATTGCCCATTTGAATTGAAAGAATATCAGAATCGACAGCAATACCTGTATCACTAATAAAAAATAATACCAAGGATAATGTTAACAAGGCAACCACAATATAAAGCGCTTTAACTCCAATATTAGCACCTTTGGTTAGAATTAGAAAAGCCAGCCCCACCAGAGAAGGCACACTGATCAATTGTCTTGGTATTTCACTGTCTGGTCCAAAAATTCCTTGCCACCAAGGATTGGCCCATGTAAAAAATGGTTCAAAAGCTTCCGTAAATGCAATAATATAGAAAGCAACACTAATAGCTTGAGACAGATACAGGGCAATGCCTATTGTTGCTCCAATATTTAGTCCAAATGACCTGCTGATAATAAAATATTCACCTCCTCCTTCAACACGCTGATTTGTTGCAATCTCTGAAATTGCAAGAGCCGTTGGAATTGTAACAAGGTGCCCGACCATGATAATAAATATAGTACCAATAAAACCAAGTTCACCAACTGCAAATCCAAAACGAAGAAAAAGGATAGCACCTAGAATTGTTGAAATTGCAGTAAAAAAGACTGGAGCTGTCCCAAACCCGGATTTTGCAGACTTTTTGGTTTTTGCCATATTAGTAGTTTTTAGGGAAACCCAAAATAATAAAAACAATTAGATTCCCAAAATATTAAGTGATTAGCCAGCTTTGTTTTGGAGTAAAAAAAAGCCCGGTAATCCGAGCATTTGTTTTTTGTTTATTGAACCAGTACGACTTCAATCTGACAATGCCCGGAATTATTATCTCTAAATCTTACTAAAATATCGTAAAATTCTGTCTTGTTACACAAAAAAGTTGCTGCCTCATAGTATTTATCCTCTCCCAGATCGTTGGTAAGGACTTTAGTGTCTGCATCAAAAACATCAAGAACTGCAATTCCTGGTTTGTCATTAATATTGTTTGTGATACGGAACACATATTTTGACCCCTTGTTGAATTTCATGGTCATGAAGAACTCATTTTCGTATTCAATATCACTAACCTGTTGAAGTTCAAAATCGATTTGTTTAATAAAAATCTCTTTTTGAGCAATTACATGCGTTGATAAAAGCAAACTAAACAATGAAAACAATACTATTGGCTTTAAAAATTTCATCATGTCCATATTTTGTTCAAATCAAAATTACCACCATTTTTATTAGGCAAACAAACAAACTTTTAAACAGTTCTATTGTTCTTTGATCTTTAGCCACTCAAGTGAAGTGTCGAGCATAATCAGCTTTGCATGCTCAGAAATTCGCATAATATTGCTCCTACTTAAACGGCTAACTTCTTTGATTAGTTTATCGTCATAAAATTCAGTAGTCAATCCATCACAACTGCTTGTTCCATTTCTCATGTAAAACAGCGCTTTAACCTGTCTTTTTTCATCATAACTCTGCAAAGCTGCAACAAGGGCATTAAGTCTTGAGAAACTACCTTGGCTTTCTTTCCACCATTTTTCTGCCTGGTTAACTGACAGTTCCAGAATAATTGATCGAAGCTCATCATCTGTAGCTTTTTCAATTTTTTTTCTATTATTCGAATTATTGTAATAGTTTGGAAAAGTAATTTTAATAAAATCCCTGACATCTTCGGCAGGCAAATGAATTCCGCTAAACCCAAAATTATTGAAGCTTATATCCTCGATTAACCAACCGGCCCTAATAACTATATAGTCAATATCATAATCAAGAATTTGTCCATGCCCAAAGAATTTTTCAGCTCCCGGATATATCAAATTTCCGGTATTTTCTAATTTCACCTTCTTATTGTCACCTAACATATCAAACAGATCTGGTAGTATTTTACCCTGCATACTCTCCAGAGACTGTTTTGCTAGCTTGACCTTTTTCCAATCTGATGATTTAAAATCAGTCAGCAATTCATCTTTTGATTGTCCATTAACTTTTATGCCAATAGACAAAATCAAAATCATTGCGGCAAATCCTTTTAAAATATTCATCATACTCAGTTTTAATTAATTGACTATATATAAAATTAATAAAAAAAATATAAGATCAAATTTACTTCTCCCAATGAGGAAGATATTCTTCGTAAATGTTATCCATAGCCCTGAACATATTCTTTTTAGCTATGGGATGCATTTGCTCCAAACTATTAATAATTCCCTTTAATTCAGACCGTTTTGTATTCTCAAATCCACAACGTTTCACTTCTTTCTTATACCCCTTTATTTGTGAATATTTAACCAGTTCTTTTTCAGTAATCTCCAACAAAGGCCGAATGACTTCAACACGTCCGTCAAACATTTTCAGTTTAAAAGGCATTGAACTTATTGATCCATGATACATTAAGTTCAAAAACATGGTCTGCAAAGCATCGTCCATATGGTGTCCAAAAGCCATTTTATTACACCCTAGTTCCTTTGTTAATTCAAATAAAGCCTTCCTTCTGTTCCAGGAACAAATAAAGCATTCGCTCTTTTTTGATTTGTCAGACATTTCAATCTGAAATTGTTTAACAAAGAACTTTACGTTTAAACTGGCACAAAAGTTATCTAAGTAATCAATATCTGTAATGTAACCAATGTTGTCAATATAGATGTGGCAGGCAAAAATTTCGATCGGAAATGGAAGGTGTCTCCTTGCCTCTGTAAGGATATCCAACAGGATCATAGAATCTTTTCCTCCTGAAAGAGCCACTAAAATTTTATCCCCTTCAGCTAACATTTTTTGCTTGCCAAGTGTTCTTCCAACCCTTTTGTTTAAATTGTGTATATATTTGTTCCGCATAATTTTTTAATTATTATCGATCTAAAAATAACACTTTTGATTTTAGCGTTTATTAATAGAACCAACAACTGATTATTTTCCATTTATAACTAATGCTGTGAAAAGAACATTTATTTATTGCTTTGCTATTATACTTTTATTGACCTCATGCGCCACTACTAAATATCAAAGAGAATTGAAACGCATGGACAGAAAATGCGATTGCAACAAAAAAAATAAACATTAGCTTTGGCGCATTGACCGACAAAATGCAGGTTTCACCCTCACCATTAATCCATTACCAGAAAAACGATATATTGAGTTAATTTTAACAGAATATAAATAGTTCTTTTTTGGCCTAAACCATATTGAAAAAATTAAAGATTCACTAAATTGCAGCCCCTTTTTGTGAACACAATAACAGAAACGGGGTTAAATCGCTGAAAATAAACAAATAACAATATGCAAAGCAAACTTCAGGAATTAACAGAGAAAATTTATCAGGAAGGTTTGGAGAAGGGTAATACCGAAGCTAAAACTATAATCGATAATGCTCAGGTTAAAGCTAAAGAAATAATTGAAAAAGCAAAAAAAGAAGCTGATCAGATAATTGAAGCGGCTCAAAAAAAAGCTTCTGAAACCCAATCAAATACAGAATCTGAAATTAGACTATCTTCAAAACAAGCATTAAACGCATTAAAACAACAAATTACTGATGTAATTAATGATAAAGTTGTAAGCGAAGCCATTGCAGAGTCGTTCGACAAAGATTTTACAAAATCCATTATTGAAACAACTTTGAAGAATTGGACAAGCAGTCAATCTTCAGATATTACAGCCTTGCTTCCTGCTGATTCAGAAAAAGAATTAAGCGATTACTTTAAAAAATCTCTTAAAACCCTATTAGATAAAGGACTGGAAATTAAATTTGTCGACTCTATTCAAGCTGGCTTTCAAATAGTTCCAAAAGATGGCAGCTATAAAGTAAGTTTCACAAATGAAGATTTTGTCAATTTCTTTAAACAATACCTTCGCCCAAAACTAGTTGATCTTTTATTCCAGGACTAAAAAAACAATTTTATGAGCCGACAATACTATTACTTGGTTGCCGGATTGCCAGATATAGTTTATGATGATAAGAAGATTCCTTTGTCACAGTTAGAGTTTCGTGAATACTTGAAGGAACATCTACCTGAAGACGACATGGAATTAATTAAGCTGTACTATTGGCGTTACGACAACCAAAATGTAATGAACCGCTTAAATGGCTCTGATGAAGAATTCCTGTCTTTGGGCAATTTAACAGCAGATGACCTTGATGAACTTTTTGCTGCTGTAAAGGAAGGTTCGTTCGATACTGCTTCAAAAATAGCACCTCCATACTTTGGGGAATTTATTGACGCCTTTAAAAACGAAACCCAACTATTTGAAGGGAAAAGATGGGACCTGCAATTATCAGAACTCTATTATCAGTTTGCAACTTCAACCAGCAACACCTTTATTAACAACTGGTTTTTGTTTGAAAAAGATTTTAATAATGTATTGACAGCATACAACTGCCGGAACAACGAGTTTGATGTTGCCAAACAGGTAATTGGCGAGGGTGAGTTGTACGACAAACTCATTAAAAGCAGCACTAAAGACTTTGGCATTACCGATGAAATAGAAAATGTCGAAAGAATATTTAAAGCTGCGGATGAGGAAGACATCATCAAACAGGAGAAAGGCTTGGATATAATTAAATGGGAAAAACTTGCAGAAGATTCATTCTTTCATTATTTCAGCCTGGAGAAACTATTTGCATTTACGATCCAGCTTTCCATTGCTGAAAGATGGATAACATTGGATAAGGAAACTGGAATTAAATTATTTGAAGAATTACTAAATAGCCTGGAAGGCAGTTACGAATTTCCAGCAGATTTTAGTTTAAAATAAAGATATAACATGTCAACAAAAGGTAAAGTAAAAGGTATAATAGCAAACCTTGTTATTGTTGAGGCTGATGGTCCTATATCTCAAAACGAGATATGCTTCATTGAAACGGACAACACTAAACTTATGGCCGAGGTTATAAAAATTAATGGCCACAATGCATTTGTTCAGGTTTTTGAAAGCACACGCGGAGTAAAAATTGAAGACTCTGTGGAATTTGCAGGACATCTACTAGAGGTTACTTTAGGCCCTGGAATTCTTTCAAAAAACTATGATGGACTTCAAAACGATTTAGATAAAATGGAGGGGGTATTCCTAAAAAGAGGAGAATACACGCATCCTTTAGATCCAGGAAAGAAATGGCATTTTAAACCTTTGGCCAAGGTGGGCGATAAAGTAGAAGCTGCATCATGGCTTGGTGAGGTTGATGAAAACGGCATGCCACATAAAATAATGGTTCCTTTTGTTTTCAAGGGAAGTTACACGGTTAAAAACGTGGCTGAGGAAGGTGATTTCACTATTGAAGATAATATAGCAACACTTGTTGATGCCAATGGTAAAGATGTAGCTGTTACCATGACACAAAAATGGCCGGTAAAACTTGCTATTACTAATTTCAAAGAAAAACCAAGACCATTTAAACTGCTCGAAACGGGAGTACGTACAATCGATACGCTTAATCCTATTGTTGAAGGCGGTACCGGTTTTATTCCTGGACCTTTTGGAGCAGGCAAAACGGTTCTGCAGCATGCTATTTCAAAACAGGCTGAAGCCGATATAGTTATCATCGCTGCATGTGGTGAACGTGCAAACGAAGTAGTTGAAATCTTTACTGAGTTCCCTGAACTTGAAGATGCTCGTACAGGTAAAAAGCTGATTGAAAGAACAACTATCATAGCCAACACATCGAACATGCCTGTTGCTGCAAGGGAAGCTTCGGTTTATACCGCTATGACCCTGGGTGAGTATTACAGGTCTATGGGTCTAAGGGTTCTGCTTATGGCTGACTCAACTTCAAGATGGGCACAGGCACTTCGTGAAATGTCAAACAGGCTTGAAGAACTCCCTGGCCCGGATGCATTCCCAATGGATTTGCCTGCAGTAATCTCCAGTTTTTATGCACGTGCAGGCTATGTATACCTCAATAATGGGAAAACTGGTTCAATTACATTCATAGGTACTGTATCACCAGCAGGTGGTAACCTTAAAGAACCAGTAACAGAATCGACTAAAAAAGTAGCACGGTGTTTTTATGCACTTGCCCAGGGACGTGCTGACAGTAAGAGATATCCTGCTGTTGATCCTATAGACAGCTACTCAAAATATCTGGAATATCCCGAATTTGCTGAATATATTGCCGGTATTATTTCAGAAGACTGGATTGATCTTGTTTCTGAAATAAAAACTTTGCTGCTTCGGGGCAAAGAGGTGTATGAGCAGATCAACATTCTTGGTGATGATGGTGTTCCAATCGATTATCATGAAATATTCTGGAAATCAGAGATTATTGACTTTGTTATCCTACAGCAAGATGCATTTGACAATATTGACAACCATTCGCCAATAGAAAGGCAAAAATATATGCTTGATAAAGTAATTAATGTTTGTCGCTCTAAGTTTGAATTTGATTCTTTTAACGAAGTTTCCAATTACTTCAAAAGGGTAATCAATGCATTTAAGCAAATGAACTATTCTATTTTTAAATCTGAGCGGTTTATTAAATATGAGCAAGAATTAACCGAAATATTGGCTGAGCGTAGTGCAGCATAAATTCTAAAAACAGAAAAACAAAAAGCATGGAAAAGAAAGCTTTTCAAAAGATATATACAAAAATCACACAGGTCACCAAGGCTACTTGCTCACTCGAAGCATTTGGCATAGGGTATGATGAGCTAGCTATTGTAAATGGCAGGCTTGCCCAGGTTGTGAAAATCATCGGCAATATCGTTACACTTCAAGTGTTTGGTGGTACTGAAGGCATCCCTACAAATGCCGAGGTTACTTTCTTGGGCAAATCACCTTCATTAAAAGTTAGTGAAGACCTTGCCGGAAGGTTTTTTAACGCGTATGGCGATCCCATTGATGGCGGACCAGCAGTTGAAGGTAAAGAAGTTTCTATTGGTGGCCCATCTGTAAATCCGGTTAGACGTAAACAACCGTCGGAGCTTATTGCTACAGGAATTGCAGGAATTGACCTAAACAACACCTTAGTGTCCGGTCAAAAAATCCCGTTCTTTGCAGATCCTGACCAGCCTTACAACCAGGTTATGGCCATGGTTGCACTTCGTGCCAAAGCGGACAAGATTATCCTTGGAGGTATGGGACTGACCAATGACGATTACCTTTACTATAAGAATGTTTTCGACAATGCCGGTGCGCTTGACCGTATCATTAGTTTTGTAAATACCACAGACAATCCTCCGGTTGAAAGATTGCTTGTTCCTGACATGGCACTGACCACTGCTGAATATTTTGCTGTAGAAAAAAATGAAAGTGTACTTGTACTGTTAACTGACATGACACTGTTTGCCGATGCATTAAGTATTGTATCGAACCGTATGGACCAGATTCCATCAAAAGACAGTATGCCTGGTTCGCTATACTCTGACCTTGCTAAAATATATGAAAAAGCCGTACAGTTCCCTGAAGGAGGATCAATTACTATTATTGCCGTAACCACTCTTTCTGGTGGAGACATTACCCATGCCATACCAGACAATACAGGCTATATCACTGAAGGACAGTTATTCCTTCGTAATGACTCAGATGTTGGAAAGGTCATTGTTGACCCATTTCGTAGTCTTTCAAGGTTAAAGCAGCTTGTAATTGGCAAAAAAACAAGGGAAGATCATCCGCAGGTTATGAATGCTGCTGTTCGTATGTTTGCAGATGCAGCCAATGCCAAAACAAAATTAGAGAATGGCTTCGACCTTACAGAATATGACCAACGTACTTTAGATTTTGCAAAAGACTATTCAGAAAAATTGCTTGCCATAGACGTAAACATTGATACTGACGAAATGCTAAATACTGGATGGGAGCTATTCAACAAGCACTTTAAGCCTGAAGAAATTGGCATTAAGCAAGAACTGGTGGATAAGTACTGGAAGAATTAAATAATTAACATGGCTATAAGTTTTCAATATAATAAAACATCGCTTCAAAGCCTTGAAAAGCAACTGAAAGTTCGTGTAAGAGCTTTGCCTACTATAAAAAACAAAGAGTCTGCTTTACGTATCGAGGTAAAAAAAGCGAAAGACGAAAGCAAACGGCTAGACACGGAGCTTCAAGATACCATCAAGTCTTATGACAACATGGTTGCTCTATGGGGAGAGTTTGACACCTCACTTATTACTATTGATGCTGTTCATCTTGGAACAAAGAAAATTGCTGGTGTTAAAACTCCGGTTTTAGATGGCATTGACTTTCATATTGCTGAATTCAGCGTATTCAATGCCCCGAAATGGTTTCTGAATGGTATTGCCATTGTTAAAAAAATGGCAAGCATTGCTATTGAACGAGAAGTTTTTACACGAAAAATGCAATTGCTCGACTACGCCAGAAAGAAGACTACACAAAAGGTTAATTTGTTTGAGAAGGTGCAGATTCCAGGATATGAAGATGCAATAAGAAAGATCAAGCGCTTTATGGAAGATGAAGATAACCTTTCTAAATCTGCTCAAAAAATTGTTAAAACCCGACAACAAAAGGAGGCTGGCCAATGATTGTTCCAATGATGAAATATACTTTCCTGGCTTATCACAAGGAATATGAGCAGTTTCTGATAGATTTACAGGAATTGGGCGTATTGCATGTTGTAGAAAAGATTTCAGGTGAGTTAGAAAATGAAGAACTAAAGGAAAGCTATACCCAGCTTAAGCAATATCAGGAGACTATCAAGTTTTTAGAAAAACGGGATGTCGAAAAATCCGATATTTCAGAAGGTAAAAACGGATTGGATATTCTTCATGGCATTTTAAAACTTCACAAAGAAAAAGAAGAATACCTACAGAAGCTAGTAGTGTTTAAAAAAGAGTTAAGCCTTGTTGAGCCCTGGGGAGAATTTAGCTGGGAAGTTATCCGGAATCTGGAAGATGCCGGTCTTCATGTCAGGTTCTTTACCTGTCCTTTAAAAAAATACGAAGAAAGCATCCAAGGTCAATACTATACTGAAGCTATTAACGAAAATAATGGACTAGTCTATTTTGTCTTAATTGAGAAACAAGATGAAAAGGTTGATATTGACATTGAAGAAGTTCAACTTCCAGAAAAATCACTGAGCAAGATACAGGACGAGATAAGAAACATCGATGAAATTCTTGTTAAAACAGAGGAGGTTTTCGATAAATTTGCTTCTAAATATTTACCATTGCTCAGACAATCAGCAAACGAAATATCAGCGAAACTATCTTTTGACAAAATAATACTCAACACACTAAAAGAAGCCGAAGAAAAGCTAATGGTGCTTGAAGGCTGGGTACCTGAAGACAAGGTTGAATCACTCAATGCATTTTTGGATAAGAGTGGGGTGTATTTCGAAAGTGTAAAACCAGTACCTGTAGATGCACCACCTATCAAACTTAAAAACAACAAGTTTGCCAAATTGTACGAAGCGATTGGGGAATTATACACTTTCCCAAACTATCAGGAGATTGATCTTACAGCTTTTTTTGCTCCTTTTTACATGTTGTTTTTCGGATTTTGTTTGGGAGATGCCGGGTATGGGCTTTTGATCACTTTGGGAACCATATATGGGCTTTTCAAAGTGAAACCAAAATTAAAGCCACTACTTAAACTTGGAATGTATTTGGGTATTGCAACTACTCTTATGGGAATAGTTGGTGGAACATTTTTTGGTATCATGTTGCATCCTGATGATTATAAAGGTGCAGTGGTACTTGCTCCATGGATTAAAAAGTATCAAACATTCATTGTAAGTAGTGATAATCTGATGTATTTGTCACTTGGATTAGGATATATCCAAGTATTGTTTGGCATGTTTATAAAAGCAGCGAATAGAGCCAGATTATACGGTTTTAAATATTCAATCAGTCAGTTAGGTTGGAATGTTATTGTAATGATTACTATTCCTGCATTTGCATTAGGCTATAAAAATATTGTGAATCAAAATATAGCATATCAAATAGCAATAGTATCTGGTATTATAGGAGGATTGCCAGCAATGTTTTATAACACTCCCGGAAAGAATCCTCTACTAAACCTTGGGACAGGTCTCTGGGAAACATATCAGACTGCTTCGGGATTATTAGGTGATATTCTATCCTATATAAGATTATTTGCCTTAGGTATATCAAGTGCAATTCTTGGAAACGTCTTCAACGACTTAGCGATTCAGTCCTTTAAAGGTATGGGTAAAGGCATTTTTGGTATCATAGCCATGGTACTTATCCTGGCATTTGGACATGGCTTAAACTTCTTCATGGCAGCCCTGGGCTCATTTGTACATCCACTTCGTTTAACTTTTGTGGAATTCTATAAAAATGCTGGTTTTATGGGAGGTGGAAGAAAATACGAACCATTTAGTAAATAAAATATAAGAAACAAATAAAACAAACTAATAAAAATTCAAATTATGGAAGCAATTGTATTCGCTTATATCGGAATAGGGCTCATGGTTGGCTTATCAGGTATTGGAAGTATTTATGGAGTATCAATTAGTGGCAATGCTGCAATTGGTGCAATGAAAAAAGACCCTGAATCTTTTGGTAATTACATGGTACTTTCTGCACTTCCCAGCACCCAAGGTCTATATGGATTTGTAGGTTTCTTCGTAATGAGTGGTAGTGTGAGCGCTACTATGACTTGGGCAGCAGCTGCTGCTGTTTTTGGTGGAGGATTGGCGATGGGACTTGCTGGTCTATTCTCTGGTATCCGTCAGGGACAGGTTTGTGCCAATGGTGTTGCTGCAATAGGTTCGGGACACAAAGTTTTTGGTAACACAATGATTTTAGGTGTATTCCCTGAACTTTACGCTATCCTAGGACTACTTGTTGTTATCCTTATCAATGGATCTATAGCAGCTTAAAAAATACAACAAAAACATCATCCCCTGACTGTACATCTTTCAGGGGATTTTTTTTATTTTTATTTTTTAAAAATCAAGAAAAAAAAATGGATTGGTTACTTCTTTTTCTCGCTGCAATTTTAATGGTTGTTGGTATAATTGGATGCATAATTCCAGTTCTACCTGGTCCTCCAATTAGCTTTATTGGTATTTTAGTGGCCCATTTTACGCGTTTTGCAAATTTCGAGACCACTACCCTTGTTATGCTTGGTTTTATTGCGCTAACGGTTCAAATATTGGATTATATTGTTCCAGCGTGGGGAACCAAGAAATTTGGAGGCTCAAAATACGGTACCTGGGGCAGCATAATCGGTTTAATAGTTGGTCTTTTCTTTGTGCCGGCAATAGGCCCTTTTGGCATCATTACTATATTGGGTGGTCCTTTTGTTGGAGCTTATGTAGGCGAAAAAATTGGCGGACAAGAAGACAGAAAAGCTCTAAGAGCAGCATTTGGTTCTTTTATTGGCTTTTTAACCGGCACTTTTATGAAACTTGCCACATCACTGGTGATGACTGGCATATTAATTGTACATATTGTTAAAAACATCTAATTAGATTTTGAAAAAGTCAATTTTCATAGTTGCATTGTTCTTTTTCATGAATACATTTCGTATTTGTGGTCAGGACATATATGATTCTTTGACTCTAGAAAATTTCAGGGATTATCAAGCGTTTAAAGAAAAAATAAATCCAGACCATTTTAAGCCGGAAATCCTTGAAGCTGCAATATTTTATCTAACCAACGAGGTGCGTATAAATCATAATTTATCTTATTTGCCCTACAAGAAAAACCTGGCTATAGGAGCTAGGCTCCACTCGACTGAAATGGCAACCTGGAATTTCTTCAACCATACAAACCAAAAAAACAAAAAATTAAGGGAACCCGAAGACAGGGCAAAAGCTTCTGGCATAACCAATCCAAAATTAGCAGAAAATATAATTGAAGGTTTTATTATTGAATATCAATCGAACAATAAGGTTTTGGCTCCATCTCCGGGAGTTTTCCTGGATCAGGATACAAAAGAAAAACTACCTTACAGAACATACCTTACCTTAGCCGAAGTCATTTTAAAAGATTGGATGAATTCGAAAGGCCATAAAGCAAATATACTCTCCAAGAATGCCGTTCAGCTCGGATGTGGCGTTTCCATTTATACCATGAAAAATTTCAACCACATGCCAGCAGTTAAAGCAACCCAGCTTTTTCAATGGTGGGAACCAGTAAAAACCCAGTAACCTTTTTGAAAATTTATGCAAAAATGAACAACCTTGAAAAAGGCTGCCCACTTTGCAAAATTTCTTAAAAAAGACAATCAGACTGCTACTACCCTAACCTTATTGGTATGAGCTCTGAGAACACGGAGATTTCTACCCGCAACGGTTTTGCCGTCCAAAGTTTTAATGGCTTCCATGGCCTCTTTCTTGTTTGGCATGTCTAAAAAGCCAAAGCCTTTTGATTTTCCGGTTTTTTTGTCGCGGATGATTTTGATAGCATCAACTTTACCAAGTACTTCGAAAATACGTTGTACATCTTCTTCGCTCAGCGAATAATTGACGTTGCCCACATAAATAGTCATATCACAAAGAATTGAAATGATTACTAACTAACAAGTTAATAAAAAAAAAGGTCTATGTGAAATTTTCAGGAATAAAAAAACTATTTATAAGGCAATTAAATCGCTCAGCCAAGCGTAGCAACCATTACAGCCTTGATTGTATGAACTCTGTTTTCGGCCTCATCAAATACAACTGAAGCTTTCGATTCAAACACCTCCTCCGTTACTTCCAGCGCATCCAGTCCAAACTTCTCATGTATTTCACGTCCAATTTTAGTTTCCAGGTTATGGAAAGCTGGGAGACAATGCAGAAACTTAACATCCTTATTGCCGGTTAATTCCAATGCATGCTTATTCACCTGATAGGGTTTAAGCAGCGTAATGCGTTCACCCCAAACCGACTCAGGTTCTCCCATCGAGACCCAAACATCGGTATATAAGAAGTCTGCTCCTTTCACAGCTTCTTCAACACTATCTGTTATTAAAACAGATCCGCCAGATTCTTTTGCCAATTCCTTACATGTATTGACAAGCTCTTCTTCTGGCTGGCATTCTTTAGGAGCAGCAGCCCTAAAATCCATGCCTAATTTTGCAGCTCCAACCATCAACGAATTGCCCATGTTGTTTCTTGCATCACCAAGGTAACATAATTTCACTTCGCTAAGGGGTTTATTAATATGTTCCTGTATAGTCAGGAAATCTGCTAAAATTTGTGTGGGATGAAATTCGTCGGTAAGCCCATTCCAAACTGGCACGCCGGCATATTCTGCCAACTCTTCCACAATTGACTGACCAAACCCACGGTATTCAATACCGTCAAACATGCGGCCCAAAACACGCGCAGTATCTTTCATTGACTCTTTAAGTCCAATCTGAGATCCGGAGGGCCCAAGATAAGTCGTACTTGCCCCTTGATCATTTGCAGCAACCTCAAAAGCACACCTGGTACGTGTTGAAGACTTTTCAAAGATTAAAGCAATATTTTTCCCTCTTAACAAGGGCTGCTCTGTTCCTGTGTACTTAGCTGTTTTTAAATCAGCCGATAACTTTAATAAAAATTCAATCTCGGAACGAGAAAAATCCAAAAGCTTTAAAAAGTTTCTGTTTTTAAGGTTTACTGGCATAGCTCAAAATATTAGTTCGTGTACAAATGTAAAACAAACTTCGGGACTTCAGTATGACGAAAGTCAATAAATGTATATTTATTATTTCTGCATGTATGTTTATACGTTTAGTGTTTTCGATATTAATTTGTAATTTAATAAAGGAAATAGGTACATCTGTCAAATATACCTAAACATCAATACCCTAATGACGTATATAATTTATAATTTAGAAAAAGATTAAATGAAGGGAATGACAAGAAATTTTATCCTGCTGATTACTGTAAGTAGCTTTTTACTATCGTGCACAACCAAGAAACCTACAGGAAAATACAACAATGGAAGAATCGAATATAAGATTACCTATTTAAATGCTGAAGACGGTAGTTTTGATCCTTCTTTCCTGCCAAAAAAAATGGTTCTCGAATTCAACAAAGAATATTGTACAAATACTATTGATGGTTTTATGGGGCTTTTCAGGTTGGCAAACATTACTTATTTTGGTAAGAAAAGAAGCATCACCCAATTAAAGGTGCTTGAGAAAAATTATATTTTTGAGGGAGAAAGAAATGAATTGATGTGTTGTTTCGACCTTTTTGAAGACATGCTTATAAAAGAAGATACAACAACTAAGGTTATAGCAGGGTTGACTTCTAATCATGCAACTGCCTATATACCAGTCTTAGGTGAAACTTTTGATATTTTTTATACCGATGAGATTAAACTTGATCATCCAAACATCACAAATCCGTACCTGGACATAAGAGGAGTACTAACCGACTTTGTTTTATACATGGGTCCCTATAAAATGCGTTTTGTTGCAAATAAATTTGATCCAACAAGAAATCCAAAGGAAGATATTGTTGCTACCGATGAAACAATGAATGTATCGCGTGATGAAATGGTTTATGCACTAGACCGGTTAATGAGGCCATAACCAGCAATATTTTCGTGATTTTTATCTATAATTTTCGTAAAACACTTTATGGTAACACTTAATATAGTGAGTACATTCTTCTCATATAGTGTAATTGAAAATATTCCTGATTTTGTTGAATAATATTTCAGATTTTAACCAGTTTAATTAAAGGGTCATATTAAATTTGAATTTTGACACAATTAGCCGGTTTATGGGGAAGAACACAAAAGCGAAAACTAAAACAAAGAAGAAAGCCAAAGCAAAAAAGCCTTTTTATCAAGATGAGAGGTTTAAAATCCTAATTGGCCTTGTTTTTCTGGCTTCAGCCTTTATAATTTTTCTTTCAATTCTATCCTACATTTTTACATGGAAAGGTGACCAGACAATGGATTGGTCGCCAGAATTGAGCAACACTGCGGTTGAGGCAAATAACTGGGCAGGTAAATTGGGTGCGAACATTGCCAGAAAAGTGGTAAATGACTGGTTTGGGCTCGCATCAATATCCATTCCATTTATTTTTACCTTATTAGGATTTCGACTGCTAAAAGTCAGACTGCTTCCTCTCCGAAAATCATTGTTGATAAGCATTTTTGCCACGATAGTAAGTTCTGCCTGGCTGGGCCTTTTTTCTTTAAACACCCCTCTGTTGGGTAGTGGACTGGGTGGCAAACATGGGTACTTTGTCAGCATGTACCTAAAGACTTTGTTAGGGACCATCGGAACCAGCCTTCTTTTAATTATCGCAAGTTTTGGCATACTCATATTTGCAATACCAGGTTTCACAAATGTATTAAAAGATGCTATTAAAGGCCGCAAGATCCAAAGACGGTTCTCTGTTAAAGAAGAGAAACCTGAAAATGAAATAGATGAAGAGCAGGATAAGGAGCCTAAAAATATCGAAGAAGACTCCGATTTAGTTTTTGAAACAGAATTTCCTCAACAGGAGGTGCAAAGCAGTGACCCAAAACCCGTTTTAAATGACATGGAAGTCATTATGCCCAACACAAATTCTGATAATCAAACAAACCAAGAAACCAAGAAGGAAGAAAGTGAAGAAGAATTAGAGCTAATGGTTGACAAAAAGGACAAAGAAGAGGAAATGGACGGCGATCATCACCAAATGCCGCTTGAAGATTATGACCCTACACTCGATTTAGCTGAATTCGAATTACCTCCAATCGACCTTCTAGAGAAACATGACAGTTCAAACGGAAATGTCACCAATGAGGAATTGATAAGCAATAAAAACAAGATTGTTGAGACCCTTGGGCACTATAAAATAAAAATCGATAAGATCAAAGCCACAATTGGACCAACTGTAACCTTATACGAGATTGTTCCTGCTCCAGGTGTAAGAATCTCCAAAATCAAAAACCTTGAAGATGATATTGCATTAAACCTATCGGCCCTTGGTATAAGGATAATTGCCCCAATACCCGGTAAAGGTACAATCGGGATAGAAGTACCAAACCAACAACCCGATACCGTTTCGATGAGGTCGCTTATCACTTCACGAAAATTCCAGGAATCAAAGTTTGAGCTTGCCATTGCCCTGGGTAAAACAATATCTAACGAAACTTACGTGTTCGACCTGGCAAAAATGCCCCATTTGCTGGTTGCAGGTGCCACAGGTCAGGGTAAATCTGTAGGATTAAATGTTATTCTTGCTTCTCTCCTATACAGGAAACATCCTAGTCAGTTAAAATTTGTGCTTATAGATCCCAAAAAGGTTGAACTCACATTATTCCAGAAAATAGAGAAACATTACCTGGCAAAAATTCCTGACGCTGATGAATCTATTATCACAGACACACAAAAAGTGATCAACACTTTAAACTCCCTCTGTATAGAAATGGATGATAGGTACAACTTGCTTAAAACAGCCCAGGTTCGAAATATTAAGGAATATAATCATAAGTTTATCAAACGAAACCTTAATCCGGAAAAGGGTCACCGCTATTTGCCTTACATAGTAGTTGTTATTGATGAGTTTGCCGACTTGATCATGACTGCAGGAAGGGAAGTAGAAACGCCATTGGCCAGATTGGCTCAGCTTGCCAGAGCTATCGGAATCCATCTGGTTATAGCTACTCAAAGGCCTACAACAAATATTATTACAGGTGTTATTAAAGCAAACTTTCCGGCCAGGATAGCATTCAGGGTCACCTCAATGATTGATTCAAGGACCATACTTGACAGCCCTGGAGCAAACCAGCTTATAGGCCGTGGTGACTTATTGTTTGCACCAGGAAGCGACCTTGTTCGGTTACAGTGTGCATTTATTGACATACCTGAACTCGAACGGATCAATAATTTTATTGGTAACCAGCGCTCCTACCCTACTCCATTTTATTTGCCAGAATATTTGGATGATAGCAGTGACAGCTCCCTGGATATTGACCTTTCCAAAAAAGATACCCTCTTTAATGATGCTGCACGTTTGGTTATTGCCCATCAACAAGGATCGACATCGCTGATCCAAAGAAAGTTTTCTATTGGTTACAATAGAGCTGGCAGAATTGTTGATCAGCTTGAAGCTGCTGGCATTGTTGGCCCCTTTGAAGGAAGCAAAGCCCGTCAGGTATTATTCCCTGATGAATATTCTTTGGAACAATATTTGAACAGTCTTGAATAAAACATGATAATATGAAAAAGTATAGCCTCATCATAATTGCCATTATACTGACAACCTCACCTGTTTTCAACCAGGAATTTGTACAGGATTCTGCTGCTAAAGTTATTTTAGATAAGGTATCATCACAGTTGTCTTCTTACAGTTCGATCATTGCAGATTTTGAGTTATTGATCGATAACAGAATGGATGACCTGCACTCAAAAAGCAAAGGAAACATACAGATTAAAGGCAACAAGTATTATATGAAATCCTTGGGCACCGAGGTTTATTTCAACGGCAAGACAATGTGGAGCTATATGTCTGATATCAATGAAGTAACAATTACAGACCCTAGCGCCGAGGAAGGTGACTTTGTCGACAATCCGGCACTGATTTTTTCATTCTATAACAGGGATTTTAAATACCGCCTGGTTGGTGAAGTAAAGGTGGAAAAAAACTGGATGTATGAAATAGATTTATACCCCAAGGACTTAAACCAACCATATTCAAGGTTTAAATTGTATGTTGATAAATCAACTTACAGCATATATATGGTAAAGGCAATTAGTAAAGATGCCATAGATTATACCATTTATATATTAAACACCAGATACAACACAAAAATCAACGATTCCTTGTTTGATTTTAACTCAGAAAACTTTCCCGATATAGAGGTAATCGACATGCGGTTCTAAAGACCCTATTTTGGATATGATATCCTTGCATGATAAATGGTATTTAAGCGTGTTTTAAACACTTCTTTTACCTTTTTAATATCCTTAAACGTAATATCGGCATCTTCAAACTGTCCTTCGTCGATTTGAGCGTTAATCAACCTTTCCACTAATTCGCTTATCGACTCTTTGGTGTAGTTTTCCAGACTTCTCGAAGCCGCCTCTACTGTATCGGCCATCATAAGCACTGCAGTTTCTTTTGACATTGGCCGTGGACCAGGGTATTGAAAATCTGATTTATCAACCTCCTGATCTGGATGTTGATTTTGATAGGTTTTGTAAAAATACTTTGCTGTTGAGGTACCATGATGCGTAAGGATAAAATCGACAATAACATCGGGCAAATTATGCTTTTTAGCAAGTTCTTTGCCCTTATGAACATGATCGATAATAATTTTCGCACTCTCCTTTAAGTCTTTATTGGAATGAGGGTTTGGACCACCGCCCTGGTTTTCGGTAAAATAAGAGGCATCAATCATTTTTCCGATATCATGGTACAAGGCACCAGTACGCATTAACATAGGGTTTCCACCAATATGCCTGATAGCTTCTTCGCAAAGGTTTGCAACCTGCAATGAATGCTGAAACGTCGCTGGAGCACTTTCTGCAAGTTTTCGCAACAAGAGTTGATTTGTGTCAGATAGTTCCATTAATGTTGTATCAGACAAGAATCCAAAAGTCTTCTCAAAAATAAATATCAACAAAAACGAAAGCATTACAAGCACGCCGTTTAATGCAAAATTACCATATGTAACCAACCTCAACTGAGATAGCGTACCGTCCTGAATTACAAGCATTGCTGTATAAGTAACTGAATAGGACAAAAACACAAACAAGGCTGCCAGAAAAAACCTTGAACGGTGATAGAGATTTGTAAGACTAAATATGGCAACCATACCGGCAATAATATTTAGAAAAACAAACTCAAACCTACTATCAGCAAAAAAGGCAGCAAGAAGAATTGTAAGCAAATGAACAAACAGGGCTACCCTGTCGTCGTAAAAGGTCCTGATGATAATAGGTAAAATTGCAAAAGGCACAACATAATAGGTAATTGTGTCTGGTGTATACGTTTTGGTTGATGATATCCATTTACTGATCATCATACCAATGAAGATCATGATGAGCATCATAAAGAGCACAAAAATAGTTTTCGGTAGGCTTTGCAAGACCTCCTTTCTGAAATTGTAAAAGAAGAGGTATAACACAAAAAAAACAAAAGCAGCCAACAAACACCTTCCTCCCCAGGCTAACCAGGAATTTACATTGCCAAACTGAGCAGAATAATCCCTTTTGTATGATTCAAGGATTTGAAATGTCTCATGCGTAACAATTACCCCTCTTGCAATAATCAGTTCTCCTTCCTGGATTATACCTTTCGTTAGGGATATACTCTTCTCTGACTCACCAGTTTCCATCCTTGTCTTTTCTGCATTAAAAATTACATTCTCAGACAAATAAGTATTTATGTCTAACTGGTTAAAGAATTCGGAATATCGCTTTAACTGGTGATTTTTTTCTTCTTTAAGTTTATTATCAATCTCCGTTCGAATATATTGGTAGGCAGATTTGATAGTATACATCGAAGCATAGGATTTATCCTTGGCAACGTTTCCCTTTAATAGCTTAATATCCGAAACGTCTTGCATATTATACTCAGAAGGAAGTGGGTCAAGTACTATTCCTTTTATGTAAACAGATTCAATTAAACTAAATATTGATTTGAAATAATCCTCTTGTAAATTTCTTAGAGGCAAATACCTCGATTTTTTAAAATACGCCGAATCCTCATTGTTTATATTGAATTCATTGATTGAAAAAGTAACCCACCTTGAATTAAAATCTTCCTTGAATGCATTAAGACTCTCTCCCATGACAAAAGGCTCCATTGTAAAATAGGGCTGTATTTTAGTTAACAGAGAATCCTTTTCTGCCTGGAGCTCAGCATCGGTTTTGTATATTGAAAAACTAAATTTAGCTGTAAGGTTTTCATATTTCCATGGACTTCCGATGCTGTAATCCAAATCGAATTTACGTTCACGAGGAAGCATATATACAACTAAAAGAATGGAAATAAGGAATAAAATTAAAGTAACAACCTGTTTAAGGTAGTTTCCTATTGATCTTAATATCTTAAACATATTTAACCGATGTTAAGGTTCTAAAATACCAAAAAATATTCAGTTTTATGTTAATTCTTAATAAAACCACTAGAAAGATTAGCCAATGACCAGAATATGTTTTTAATTTTATTTTGTGATTTAAAGGAGCATGGAAAAAATATCAAGCAATATTATATACATTCCCATAAGAGCGGAAGCAAAACATAGCTCTGAACAGGTGAGCCAGCTATTGTTTGGCGAGACTGCTGAAGTTCTGGAAGAAACTGCTGAATGGTTTCGCATAAAGACTAATTTTGACAATTACATCGGCTGGGTAGAAAAAAAAGTTTGTGTAACTGTAAAGGATTCAAATCTTAAAAAACAAATCTGCACCTCCCTATATTCTGAGGAATTAGGGCAAAACAAGATGATTATTCCCCATGGTGGTGAGCTTTATTTTAGTAATGATAAATTTCAGACAGCAGATCATTTGCCCCTAAAGATGACGGACTTAAATTTAGTCGCAACCAAAACACTTGACCATTACATAAACGATTTTATGGGCACACCTTATCTTTGGGGTGGGAGAACTGTTTTTGGCATAGACTGTTCGGGACTTACACAGGTTATTATGAAGTGTCTTGGTATTAAACTTCCCAGAGATGCATCTCAACAAGTAAATAGTGGAATGAAGGTACAGTCGATAGAAAAATCAAGAAAAGGAGATTTGGCTTTCTTTACTAATCCGGAAGGAAAGGTAACGCATGTCGGTATAATATTGGAACAAGGAAAAATATTTCATTCTTCTGGTTTTGTGCGCATCGACAAAATAGACCAGCAAGGTATTTTCAATGAATCCTTAAAGCAGTATACCCACTCGCTTCAAGAAATCAGACGGGTAACAGATTAATTGTTTTGGTGTTCTTCTTATGTAGAACTTACGTAAAAAAAGCTATAGTTATTTAATTCGTGAACCTATATCATTGCTGCAAGCAAATAACTGCTGCTGCACCCTTCTCCAGCAAGGAGAAGAAGATGAGGATGACGGATGGGGTGAATATTGGCAAATTGCCGCATACTTCCACCTGTATCTTTTCAACATAGACAAATGCGGCGGAGATTATTCAATTCATTTTACCCAGGACGTTGCCCTGGGCTAAATTGATGCAAGCCCTACAGGCTTAGATTTAGGAAAAATAACAAACCTGTAAAATAGCAATATACTATCTCAGAGCCACCAAGTAGAGGTAAACAACCATTCAAAGCTCTGCTACCAGCAAACAACAGCTTTACTGTCCTTCTCCAGCATCTCAAGTCGAAGCTCAGCGAAGGTTTGATGGAGAAGGATAAGAGGGTGAGGCGGAATCGTAGCAAATGCTAGCAGTATAAAAGAGCCTAAGAAAACCTACACTCAGTGCTTTGTTCATGACCAGAATTTGTTATTTGGCTATCCTATGCTCAGTTGGAGCTAGCTTCAAAATACTGACCCTCCTGATTAAATGCTCCATCGCTTCCCTTTAAGGGGAAGCTGTCCTTTTCCGAGCGCAGGGAGGAATTGGACTGATGGGGTAAAACCATAGCAAATGCTTCAAAAATAAAAGAGCCAGGTTATTGAAACTACTCTCCCATTCTTCGCAGAGAAATGATGATTTAGATTATTATTTTACTCTGAGCAAATAATAGTTGTCTGTAGCTGAAAGTTACAGACTTAGTTTATTATTTCAATCTATCATCAATATGTGCTATTAAAAAAGAAGTCCGTTGCTACAAGCAACGGACAACTGAGTTGTTGCATTTTAGACACAAAAAAAGCCCTGCATTCCTGCAAGGCTTCCTTTTATCTAAAGTCAAAGACTTTTTTATCATTCATCGCTAGCGGTCACAACCGAGGACGCAGGACGAGCTCAGCGCCAGCTAAACCCCGAGCTGCGGGAGGGGGTGTGATAGCTTTTTAAAAATCATGTTGTATAACGCTTTCCTAAATAAATATCCGATAGTATAAAAGAACAATAAAATATAAGGAATGATTAATAATAATGATTGTACGCCAATATTGTTTAAAACTACAGATAATACAATAAATGCAACTATTGTGAAACCGATTTTCCAATATAAACTTGACAAAGAAACGGTTAGCTCATCTAAAGAATATCTTATTTGTTGCACAAAATGCTCTCTATTTTCAAAGTATTCTTTATACTTATACAATATAGTAAGTGACTTAAAATTCAAGCTAAGTTTCTGATAAATTTCAACTTGAAGCAACAAAAACATATACAAATCATCCTTTAAATCATTATTTAACCTATTAGCATGAATATCCTCCTTTAAATAACTTAATTTACAGTTAACTAAATCCAAAGCAATATGCAATTCATTATTCTCAATGTAACTAACTGCTAATAATTCCGCTAAACTAGTCTCTTTAATATAGTTAATCTTATACTTATTGACTTCCCATAAAGTAATTACTTCATGGTAAGATTTGTTAAGATAATATGCTTCTAAATTATTATATAATTCTTCCTTATCTTTAATTATACTCATATGTTGAAGGTTGAGTGTTATCAGATGGTTGTATTTGACTCTCTGTATCTATTTTTTCTGAGTCTTCATCTTTTCTATCTTCACTATTAGTATCAGATTCAGATGTGCTTTTATCATCAGTAGAATTATTTTTATCAGTTGATTGATCATCTTAGTTAGCATTTGGCAATAACCATGGTGTGGACCATTTTGGGTTATTGGTTTTTTTCATATTATTATATAATTGAAATGATGAAATTGAGACTCCTAATGCAACAGCACTTTTTGAATACTTATTATGTTTAAAGTTTTTTTGTTTGTTTTTTTGTTTGTTTGATTTGTTTTAACCGATTGGCTATATGATCTTGATTTGGTTGCACTTCTTACCTTGTTTTTAGCAAAGAGGTCTATAATGGGAATTGTTAATTTGATAAACATTTCCATACTACTTGGAAGAGAATAGTATAAAGAACCGTTATTAGATTTTGAAACAATGAGACCTGTTGCTACAATTCCTGTTGAAAATAAAGCAGCATCAACAGCCACAACTATAGCTAATGCAGGTAAAACTGGATTCTCCCCGTTTTTATCAATGTAAAGAATTAGATTGTTCGCTGCATAAGCAAAAAGCGTCTGGAAACTGTAGGTCTCGGCTTTAGGGTCAATGGAATAAAATCTACCTAAAGCCGCATCGTACATCCTTGCCCCGTAATCATATCAACCTACTTCTAAAAATCACCTTCTTTTACAGCTTCCTGCTTACCGGAACAAACAGTTAAATTCAAAGAACATACTACCCAAAAATACACTTTAATTTTCATTTAAAAGAAAAAACTATCTTTTGGATATTGATTTCGAAAATTCTTTCCTCGCTTTATTTGGATAATGAATTATGGTTCTTGCCTGCATCATTTCTATTTGCAATGATTTTACTTAAAAAAAACTCGGTAATATTAAGAGTGGCGTCATATTTCATATTTCCTACAATAAAAAAAACTTTAGTTAAATTTCTGTCGACATTTGACGTCATTTTGACTAAAAAGGATGGATTTTAAGCCTCACTGTCGACACTAGGTTTTCTCCACGTAACCACCAACCCTTTCATATCGTAAATGTTTAGCAAACTAAGCTCAGTTAGGCGAACAGCTCGACGAAAAGGACAAGAACACGATCAAGGACATTATCGATGCATTTATCAAGCGCAGCAAACTGAACCAGATTGCTGCACTATGGGGCATAAAAAAAACGCATTCCTGCAAGACTTCCTTTATCTCAAGTCGAAGCTCAGCGAAGGTTTGATGGAGAAGGATAAGAGGGTGAGGCGGAATCGTAGCAAATGCTAGCAGTATAAAAGAGCCTAAGAAAACCTTCACTCAGTGCTTTGTTCATGACCAGTATTTGTTATTTGGCTATCCTATGCTCAGTTGGAGCTAGCTTCAAAATACTGACCCTCCTGATTAAATGCTCCATCGCTACCCTTTAAGGGGAAGCTGTCCTTTTCCGAGCGCATGGAGGAATTGGACTGAAGGGGTAAAACCATAGCAAATGCTACAAAAATAAAAGAGCCTAGGAAAATCTACACTCAGCGCTTCAATTTTGCTTTTGTGCTAGTTATTTGGTAAACTACGCTTAGTTGGGGAACCAGATTGCCGCACTGTAGGGCATAAAAAAAGCCCGGATCTCTCCAGGCTTTATTTTTTCACAAGTTATATGCTCATTCTTCTTTGTTGGATGCGGGTTGCAAACCCACATCAGTGGGGGGAATCATTAGAATTCAATTGTTATAGGTGATATTTTGAGTAAATATTCTACAAATTCATTTACTTCTATTAGATATTGATCTCTATGCAGTTGAATTGAATTAGTTCTTATAGACTTCTTTCCATTAATAAAAACATCAAACACCCATGAATCATAATACATATCTTCATCAGTGTTTATCATATGAATTCTCATTATCTTTTCCAGATGAGAGTCTATTTTAGAAATTTGACGTTTAGTCAATTTCCTTTCTTTAGCCTCGAGAACCTCACCTAATACAATCTTATCTTCACTGAGTTGAAGCTTTTTTACATTGACCTTCAATGATGTTCCTTGTACTCCCATCTCATATCCTATATCACCACCTGACCAAGGGTAAATCAATAAGTTTAGATCAATTTCTTCGACTTGCCCCATACTTGGTAATAAGAAAAGTGTCAATAAGAGATTAATTATTGTTAATTGTTTCATTTCAACGTTTTAATTAATAAGCTTTTCTTTCTGTTCTGCGTGCTTTTCTCGATTCTTTTCTTAAATCGTTTTCTGTAATATCACCTTTCCTAACCCCCTTGACTCCGACAGTTCGTAATTCTTCATTTTTAACTATTTGATATGTTTCATTACCTGATTCATCGGTATAATCATAATCTGTTACTCCTAGATCTATACTACCACTATTAATATGATCTGCATGTATAAACTCATGACCTGCCACTATTTCATCAGGAGCTTCAGTTTTTGACAATTCACCAGTTTTTGTGTCTTCTGTTAGAACTTTACTTGCCTCTTCTGGATCTAATACAATATCAGTCCCTGATCCTTGAGAACAAGCAGCATCAAGAAAGTTAGTAGGACTAATTCCACTTCCTCCTCCTTCAACTACACTAATTGTATTTGTATGTGAATTATCAATAAGCCTTTTTACTAAGGCTGTTCCATTTGGTTTGTTTCCATCCTTGCTCTTTCTGATTGAAACTTCGCCGGTTGTTTTATTATATCTCAACTTATCATTAGAAAGCTTTCTTAATTGTCTCATGGCATATCTCCTGTTGGAACGTCCTTCTGTTGTCGGAATAATAACTTTTCTACCATCAGGGTTTATGAATTTGATTGGATTGTTTAAAGCATATATATATGGACTCCAGTTGTAATATTTTTCTGCCAATGGATCAACCACATGCCACCTCCCCAAAGCAGCATCGTACATCCTTGCCCCGTAATCCTGACAAACTGATTAATCATTCTTTGGATTAAGTGAAATATGCTCTTTTGGGGTAACCACATCATCTTCTTTAAATGGTGATTTATCTTTCCCCTTATATTTAAATCCTTCTCTTATTTTATTAATATACCTGACTCTTTGAGACGATTTTGATTCAGCTTTCAACAAATCCAATATTTTTTTAAATAAGGGTATTGTAACCAATAAAATGAGAAGAACACCTATTAATAATGACCTGTCTTCCTGCAATTGTAATACTGGAATAATGACCAGAAAGGCTGATATTATCAGGAACATGGTGTATACAATCCATTTGACAACAATAAAACCTTTATAAAAATTCCTTTCAAAGTCCTTGGTATTTAACTGTAAATATTTATATGCCAAATCAACCGCTAATGGATAGTCATTCTCTACCCAATCCTTAAACAGTTTTTCCCTTGCCCCTCCTTTACCCGATATTCTCTTATGATGTATCGATGTAAGGCAATCGAAGGCTACTACCATGGCAATAAACCGATTTCTATAGGAACTGCTATGATTTCTAAATTTATGGTATTTAAGAATTTCTTTCTGGTAACATGACTGTATCTTCTTAAAGGACCAGGCAGGGTTTGCTTTTAAAACTAAATAACAATCATCTATGGAATTTATATACATAACGCTATTGAAATAAAAAAGACCATCCCAAAAAATTGGGATGGTCTAATATACAAGTTTCTATATATTTTTCCTATACAATCATTCCGGCACAAACCGTATTATTTGTTCCTTCTTCAATAAGTATAACACTACCGGTATTTCTGTTTTTATCGTATGAATCAAAAATAAGAGGTTGGGTTGTTCTTAGTGTCATCTCCCCAATCTCATTCAGACCAACAGACTGGTCACCTTCAATCTTATCAAGAGTGTTTACATCAATTTTATAATTAACAGCCTTTATTATACAACGAACCTCTTTAGAGGTATGTTTAACTGTATATTTTGCTCCAGGCACAAGAGATTTCTCATTTAACCAGCAAAATCTGATTGTAATATCCTGACTAACTTGAGCTTGATTATCTGCAGCAACAATCATATCGCCCCTGCTAATATCAATATCATCTTTTAATGTAAGTGTTACAGATTGAGGTGGAAACGCAGCTTGCATTTTTTCATTTCCCATCATATCAATCCTGTCAATTTTCGAGGTTAATCCCGATGGCAAAACCATAACATCATCACCAGGTTTAAACACGCCACCAACAACACGCCCTGCATAACCTCTGTAATCATGCCAATCTTTATTTTGAGGACGAATTACATATTGGACAGGGAACCTTTGATCGTTGAAATTACGGTCATTTTTAATGTGAAGGTGCTCCAACAAATAAAGAAGAGTAGGACCATCATACCAATCCATATTTTTCGAACGGTCAACTACATTGTCTCCAAGAAGTGCACTAATTGGGACAAATCGAACATCTTTCACATTTAGTTTTGAGGAGACAGCTTCATAATCCTGGCGTATTTTCTCAAAGGTTTCCTCTTTAAAATCAACCAAATCCATCTTGTTAATACAGATAATCACGTGAGGAATTTGGAGTAAGGAGGCTATAAAAGAATGCCTTAAGGTTTGTTCAACCACACCATTTCTGGCATCAACGAGAACAATGGCCGCATTGGCAGTAGAAGCACCGGTTACCATATTCCTGGTATATTGAATATGTCCCGGAGTATCGGCTATAATAAACTTACGCTTTGGTGTTGCAAAGTATCTGTAAGCTACATCAATAGTAATACCTTGTTCTCTTTCCGCTCTTAGTCCGTCAGTTAAAAGTGCAAGGTTGACTTGTTCTTCCCCTCTATTGACACTAGCTTGTTCGATAGCTTCCATTTGATCTTCAAAAATGGCTTTGCTATCATATAATAAACGGCCTATCATTGTACTTTTTCCATCGTCAACACTACCTGCGGTAGTAAAACGAAGAAGTTCCATATCGAGATATCCGCTTTGTTTATCTTTGTTTTCAGACATTGTTTCTAATTTTTGAAATGTTAAAAATACCCCTCTTTTTTTCTGTCTTCCATAGCTGCTTCAGACCTTTTATCATCGGCACGCCCACCACGTTCGGTTGTACGTGTCGCAGCAACTTCCAGAATTATATCTTCAAGCGAATTTGCTTTAGATAGGGTAAGTCCGGTACATGAAATATCTCCAATTGTTCTGCAGCGAACATCTTTCATCTCAAGTTTCTCATTATCTTTTAGCTGCATAAAAGGGGCTTTCGCCATCCAAACACCATCACGGTTAAACACTTCCCTTTTATGGGTAAAGTATAGATTTGGAATTTCTATCTCTTCCATATAGATGTATTGCCAAACATCCATTTCGGTCCAATTACTAATTGGAAAAACCCTGAAATGTTCCCCCATTTTCTTTTTACCATTGAATATGTTCCAGAGTTCTGGTCTTTGGTTTTTAGGATCCCATTGTCCAAATTCATCACGATGTGAGAAAAAACGTTCTTTGGCACGGGCTTTTTCTTCATCCCTCCTACCTCCACCAAGTGCAGCATCAAGTTTTAAATCTTCAATAGCATCCAGAAGTGTGACTGTCTGCAACATATTTCGGCTAGCGTTAATCCCGGTTTCTTCAATTGCCTTTCCCTCATTAATTGAATCCTGCACATATTTAACAATACATTGCACACCAAATTTTTCGGCAAGTTCATCCCGAAATGTAATGGTTTCTTCAAAGTTATGACCTGTATCGATATGCAACAATGGAAATGGCACTTTACCAGGCCAAAAGGCCTTACGGGCCAAATGAAACATAATAATAGAGTCTTTACCTCCTGAGAATAATAGTGCGGGGCGCTCAAACTGTGAAGCAACCTCTCTCATCACATAAATCGATTCTGCTTCTAACTCCCGCAAGTGGTTTATATCAAATTTTTCCATAATAGAAAATTAGCAATTACTTATTTGTTTTTTGCAGCGCAAAGATAACAAATCTAGCACAAACGCCTAAAAATGTTATTAAGTACGAATACAAATTGATGATTATAAAGCCAATGAAGTATAATATTCAAGAAACACTAAAATACATTAAAATCTATTGAACAACCAGTTTAAGAGCTGTTTGTTCACTACCCAGATTTAAGGATACGATATAAGTGCCCATTTTTAAATATGAAATATCAAAGTTATAATTAAAGGCTGAAGTATTTTTGTTCAATAGATAAGACCTTAGCTGTTTACCGTCCAGAGAATAGATTGAAACCACAACGTCTCCCAAATAGGGTGCATCTATTTTGAGATTAAATTGGTCAATTGCCGGGTTTGGATATATCTTGGACACAACTCCACCCTCATTTTCAATAACCTTATTGACATCTCCCAGTGTAGAAGTCCAGATACCACGTCCGTGTGTAGCAACCATTAATACATTCTCAAACACATCCAATTGCCAAATTGAAACATGAGGTAATCCGTTATTGGCAAAATGCCATGATACACCATTGTCATTTGATTCAAACAGTCCTATCTCGGTTCCGACCCAGATTGTGTTTGTATCATTTGGCAATACCAACAAATCATTTACAATTACATCCGGAAAGCCGTTTGAACTAGTACTATCTGTACCAAAACCAGAAAGTTCCTCCCAGGTTTGCCCATAATCCATCGTCCTCAAAACCTTTGGCTTAGCACGATAAGAAAATAACACAAATGCTTCGGCAGGATTCGTAGGATGTGTGGCCAATCCACTAATATAGCCTAACTCAACACCCATGAATGTTGACATAGTATCAAATGTTTCTCCATAATCTGTTGACACAAAGAGGTTCAAGTCAGGTTTTTTAAACATACCACCTCCTGCATACACCACTTCAGGGTTGGCTAAGGAAACTTCGACATGGTGGGAGCTATTAACATAATTATCGATTGCCCAGTTATCTCCCAGGTCAACAATTTGCCAATTGTATCTTCCCATGCCAAAATTTACATGCTTATACAATCCCTGGCTTCCGACAGCAAAAACAAGGTTTGGGTTCTCACGTGAATGCGAAAGCTTTGTAATAAAAGGACCATCTCCATTCATTCCATTAATTGTCCATTCCCATGTCTCCCCGTAATCGTTTGATATCTTTATGTAATTTGAATAGCTACTGCCTAAAATCCGTTGAGGGTACCAGGGGTGCCATAAGGTTTCAAAACCATCTCCCTCAATTTTAAAACTATATTCCGACGAACTGGAGGCACTTGAATTCACAGGAGATTGCCATGTACCATTATCCTGCATACCTCCGATATACTCATGTTTGCCTGGACGTTTTGCCATACCATAAAATTGAGTTGTCAGGTATCCCTTGTTTATCTGCTTCCAGGTTTTGCCCTGATCGTCTGAAAAGCCTAACCCTCCATCGTTGGCATCAACAATATTAAACTCTTGTTTTTCTTCATTTGTTACAAAAAACTTCATGTCATGGTGGTCGACATGTAGGTCTTCATTGAGCCTATCATCAGCCAAAATTGTGGTATAGGCTTCCTGGAAAGATATTGTTCCAAATAGTATTTTAATTTTTGAGTCAGGAAGGCTATCAGGTACCCATTCTTCATCCTCGGGAAGATAAGGCCATATAAAGTACAATAATTTTTGCTCGTAACCACCTTGCTGGGCCAAATCAATGTTTGGTTTTGTTGAATCATATGAATATCCACTGATAAATATATATTCCCTGCCAGATACATTGTCATTGTAGTATCTTTCTGATAGATTAAATTTTCCATTTCTGTCCTGATCCCTGAATGAAACCATTAGCTGTCTGTTGTTATCAAGGTCCCAAACTTCAAATGGAACATCGACATAATCCTGATAAGTATAATCTTCAGGTGGAACACCTGCTCCTTCTCCTTCTGGTACAGTAAAACGATGGGCTTTTTGCAAAAGACCTTTTCCAAACCTGATCTCAACCGTCACAAAATCATCCTCTTCAACATTAGCTTCTTCATCAAGACCTGTGGCAACTGCTCCACGAAAGGCTGATCCACCAAACCCGGTAAAGCGCATATGACTTCCAGTTCCGACAGTATCAACACGAACAATCCCAGGTGAACTGGTATAAGAAAACCTTTTAAATTGTAGTAATCCCATATAAACTCCAGCAACATACACCTTATCCCTTTCAAAAGGGTGTGCAGCAACTACGTTATTAAACCACCCTTGTTGCCTATGAAAATTAATAAAGAGTCCATCTGCATTGTAATTCAAAGCCCAGGAATTTCCGCCATCTGTTGACCGGTAAACATGTGTTTGTTGCCCAGGAGCTTCAACCCCGGCAAATATACAGGACGTATCGGCAGGACTAACAGACAAGGATACCCGATAACATTCGGTAAATCCATTGGAGGAATTATGCCAACTGTTGCCACGATCTGTAGATTTTAAAACGCCCAAACTATTTGCACCTGCATAAAGCACATTTGGGTTTAATGGGTTTTGTACAATATCTTGAATAGCATAACCAACAGTATATGGTTCTGCCCAATTTTGTCCACCGTCAAAAGATTTAAATATTCCTTTATTGGTTGCTACAACCAGAATGCTGTCATCTGCCGGATCGACCCAGATTTTATTGACAAATCTAAAGCGGTCATCGGCTGTGGTAGATGGCATTAGTTCCCAGCTTTGGCCTTTATTTACTGATACAAAGATACCATTACCTGAAACCATACCTTCGCCGCCATATCCTTCGCCTGTACCAGCATAAATAACCGGTGTATTGGATGGCGCAAATGCCAAAGCAGCTGTAGAAAGGTTTGGAAGCAATGGAGTTAGGTTTTCCCAACTTTCACCACCATTGGTAGTTTTCCAGATTCCACCACTAACAGAACCAGCAAACCAAGTATTGCCAGTTGCATCATCTGGGTCAATAATAACTGTCCTCGTCCGTCCACCGACATTTCCTGGGCCACGTTGTACCCAATTAAAGGATGCTTCAGTACTCTTAAGTTTTACTGGTTTTTTTTTCAGTGCTTTATTAAATTCTTCAATCGCATAATTAGGTCTATAGCCCGAATGCTCCTGACCAAAAGGCACAGTTATATTCCTGTAATAATCAAAGAAACCATCAGGCTTGTCTTGTCCTATTTCTATAGTATCATTACTACTATCTAAAAATCCTATAAGACTAACAACTAGGAGTATTGCTCCTGCAAAAGCAAATATGTAATTACTTAATTTCATTCTTCTACTTATAAACTTCGTCTTCGAAACCTGTTTTTCTGTAGCCCATAACAAGTACAGAATCAATCAGGGTATTATATTGATCATAATATCCGGCCCTGTAAAATATAATTTCAGTCATCTGGTTTTTGCTAAAAGCAATATTCTCAAAAGACATCTGCGCCAGTTGATAAATAAAATCCTGCAAAATGTAATTGTCATTTATATAGCCGGAAATGCTTATTTTTTCAATACCATAGCCCCCCATATTTATAACATCAAGCTGGTCAGCCTTATCGGCATAGAATCCAGTATCTGCAAGCACATCAACTTTGATGCGGCTTCCAGAATTATACAGGTTATCCATGACCAACATTGTTTTGTCTCCTTCATTTGGAGCCAATGCTGTAGACATATCATAAGGGCCTCCTAGGGATCCGTCCAGTGTGCCACCCTGAAATTCAAACACTACCCAGTTTCCTGCAAGCATAGAAGGATAACCCGATGCATATTCAATCTTATAATCGCTCTCAGAACATGAAAAGAGAATTATGATGGAAAAAAAAGCAATTAAAGTATTTCTATTTTTCTTCTTCATCTGTAATTTACAAATCTTATAGAATAGGATTATAGACCTACTCATCTAATTTAGTCCAAGTTACTGTTATATCAATTCCATAATAAGGATCGTCCTGGAGACTAACTACCCAGGTTAATGAGGATTTAGTATAATTTCCCTCTGTACTAGCATATCTACCAAAATCGCCTTCGCCATGGACAAGTATAAGCTCATTATTCCCTAAATCAACAAACTTTCCTTTCATCTCTGCTCCGGGATAGCCAAAAACCTCAGCACATTTATACAGCCCTTTATCATCGACCTTATCAACTCTCATCTCGGTAAGTGGTTGCCATAATGTGCCAGTATACTTGCCGGATAAATCATTCTTCGACACATCTTTATTAGTCACAGCTACTATTCTTTCACCTAGAGCAAAGAGGCCATCACTGTTTTCAGCATAGTAGAAAATCGAATACACACCAACCTTTGTCAAGTCAGCGGTACCATAAGTATATACTCTTATTTCTGTATTGTTTTCATAGGCTATTGCTCCCGGATCTTCATATTCAATAGAATCGTTCGTAACAACAAAAGAATTAAAATCGCCCCCAATAATCTCGAAATGGGGCAAGTAAGATACATGTGACACTTCTGCTGATTCGTCCCAAGACTCACAAGAAGCAAGCAACAATGGGATTAAAAAAACAATAGAACTATATCGAAATAGCTTTTCCCAACTATTAAAAATAAAACAGACAATATATTTAGCAACAACTCTTTTCATTTCTAATCATTTACATCCCACCAAACATTTACCCAAACGTCCTCTTTGTCTGGTGTATTTCGATTATTTGCATATTCAGACTCAGGATAAATCAATCTATGGGGAAACCTTCCACTGGTAACATTATTAACAGATACTGTCAATTCTCCGGGCTCATAGTTATTGTCATCTGCAGGAACAGGACTCTTTACAGGATAACCTGTTCTGTTTTGTTCAAAGAAAGTTTCCAGGTTCTGAATGCCCGAAAGTGCAACCCATTTCTGTGTGATTATGCTCTTAATATAGGCATCAAGACTACTACCTTCAGATGGAAAAGAATAAGAGCTGCCTAAAAGTGGATCGACATAAAGATCAACATTAGAAATGCCAAATATTCGTCTATAGCTTTCTTTTACACCTTCGTTATACAAATCCCGGGCGACAGAATAATCATCGAGATTATATCGCATTATAGCCTCAGCCTGAAGAAAATTAGATTCAGACAAACTTAAAAGATATACAGGACTATATGGAAGCATTATTGGTTTGGAATAACTACTGCTATTTGTGCCTGCCGGTTCGTTCGGAGCATAGTAATTGCCTTGTTCAAGAGCATTATGCGCCCCTCCTCCAGAAGGGGTATTAAAGAGATTATCCATTCGGTCAAAATCATTATTATCGCTTAAATAGCTATATAATGTATAACTCAAAACCAGGTTTGGATTACCTCCCAGAAAATTCATTTCTGTTTCATATAAAGGATTTCTTCTACCAGATTCATCGGTAAAAACATCCAAGAAAGCATCTGTTTTTAAGAATTTCGCTTCATTCTCATACAAATCCTGTATACCTTGCTCAGCCAATTCAGCACGGACTCCTGTTTGTCTTAAATAAATCCTTAGCTTTAAGGTATTGGCAAAAGCTTCCCACACATCAATATCACCATTGAATATCAGATCACGTATTCCAATTTCATCCAACTCATCATTTTTAAAATCCAATGAAAGTGCAAAATCAATCCTGGCAATTAGGCTATCATAAATATCTTGTCCATTCTCATAAATGGGCTCATATATTCCTGAATTGCCTTTTATGGCTTGAGAAAATGGAACATTATCGTATAAATCCACTAAAACCTGAAATGTATAAGCTTGCATTACAGTAGCAACAAGATAATAATTCCATTGACCTGCTTTGTAGGATTCATTTCTGACTTCTTCCAGGTTAGGCAAAGCACCTGAATAAAGTTCACCAAACTGCCTGTCATCAAAAGTACTTGAGTTGATATCGTATGCATCCAGACCAGAATACTGTGAAGCTCCAGGCGATTGAGTCCAATGCTGAGACCATAATGCTCCTAAAACCTGGTATCTACCCCCCATTACATAGGCAACAGATGATATCCCTGCCGGAAGGAGCTCTTTAAAATCAACATTATCGTTCGCATCAGGGTTTTTATTTATATCAAGCCAATCTGAACAGGATGCAAATGTAATTACAACAGCAAAAAGAAAGGGAACGAAAGATTTAGATATTCTCACCCTCACATGTAAAGAATTATATTTTGATAAAGATACTTTCATTTAGAAATCAACTTTCAGATTAAATGATACACTTCGAACAGAAGGCTGTGCTCCATACTCACCAAAATCTGCTCTTAAATCGTTACCAAAGGTTGTCAACTCCGGATCAATATAGGTTTGGCCTGCAGGTGTCCACAACCAAAGGTTTTTCCCTGACACACCAATATAAAGCTTTTCAATTGGGGTTTTATTAAACCAGTTTGACGGTAAGCCATATCCAATTGTAACTTCCCTCAATTTAACAAATGATTTATCGATAAAAGAGGCTCCATCAAGCTCAGAACCACCATTTCCCCAGTATTCAACAAGCTTAACCCTGTCCAATGGAATTGTATTTTCGGCATAAACAGGATCGCCATTATCATCCCTGTCTATTTCATATACCGAATTGGGAAGAATAAAAGGTTCACGGTTGTTGTACAATGTTTCCGGAACTGTTCCGGCCCATTGAGTTATATTTTTTGTTCGTGAGTACATTAGTCCACCAATCCTATAATCAAACATAAAACCGAAAGAAAAGGATTTATAGGTGAAATTATTATTTATCCCTCCATAGTATTTATACTGGGAGTTTCCATAGGTCTTAAGATCTTCGGCTGCTTTTGGCAGGCCCTGGTTATCAACAATCATTTTGCCATCTGAAGTATAGGCCGGAGTTCTTGCCTGGAAAACCCCAACTGGTTCTCCGGGAATAGCTACCCATGAAATTTGTTGTCCGCCATCAACGCGCAAAGCATTTAATTCTGCTTTTTCGAGTTGAGGGGTCAAAGACTTGAGTTTATTGAAATTTCGGGTAAAATTAGCAGATATCTCCCAGGTAAAACTTTTTGTTTTTACTGGAATGAATGTCAAAAGCCCTTCAAACCCATAATTCTCCATTTCTCCCAGGTTTAACATCTGAAAGCTATACCCAGAGGTATAAGCTATTGGCGAAGCCCAAATTAAATCCTTGGTAGATTTGTTATAAAATGCAACATCCAAGCCAATTTTCCCCTGAAACATCCTTAGGTCAAGCCCAACTTCGTATTCTGTTGTCATTTCAGGCTTTAGCTCCGGGTTGCCAATAAAGTTGCCCAGTTCATAGGAATTTACGCCGGTTGATGTAGGATATGAAAAACCACCATATCCATCTGAATGGCCAGCTTGTTGGTACACAGGGTTAACAAAATAAGCGGGTGCACCATTTCCAACCTGTGCAACACTTGCACGAAGTTTTCCAAACGTCAGGAAATTACTTGCAGATGGCATAACCTCAGTAAAAATAAAACTGGCACTAATACTTGGAAAGAAATAAGAATTATGCTTTTCAGGTAGTGTTGAACTCCATTCGTTTCGTGCAGTGGCTGACAAAAAAAGTATCCTTTTATAGGAGATATCAGCAGCACCATAAACCCCAACATTTCTTATCATTGAAGAGGATTCTACGGATGAAGGACTTTCAAGACTGTTTGAAAAATGTGAAAAACCAGTGGTTCCCATGTAGGATACTCCTGTGGCAAATCCGGTTGACTTTCTTTCGTTGATAACTTGACCAGCCATTAACCCAAGGTCAAAATCTTTGATTGTCTTTTGCCAACTCAGGATAACATCGCTATTTAATTGTTGTACATTGCCAAAGCTTCGACTCCTAGCTCCTGGATCAAACACTGATGCAAATTTGTTGTTTCCATCCGGTCTAATTACTTCCCTCCAACTTACTATGTTTTCATTCGATATATCGCCACCAAACCTCCATGTGGCCACTATATCAAAAGGCACATTGTAGTTTAACTCAAGGCTCCCATAAATACGTTGCTCCTGGTTTTTATTCCCATTATTGTATAAAATGTAATAAGGATTTACTGTATAAAGGGAGTAATGATTATCTATATTGTTAAAAACCACATCCTGGTCATCTAATTCTAAAAGGCTTATGTCTCGTGGAGTTTGCATTATTTGGTTATAAACAGAAGCATTGCTCTGTCCTGTAGGTACGTAACTATTTGCCTTATTTATATAGTTAATTGATGCCGAAACTTTCATTTTGGGACTTATCTCTTGCGAACCCCTTAAGGCAAAAGTATGCTTAGCATAACTGTCAGATTTTGTTGGAAAAATACCATCCCAAAAGACATTTGAATAAGACACGTAATAAGTGGTCTGTTGGTTGCCACCAGAGACTGATATAGCGTGATTGGTACTTAAACCCGTTTCGAAAAAATCAGCAACATTGGTAGGTAAAGCACGAAAGGATTTTACACGGATTGAATCACCAACTATATTGCCCCAGGGATGGAACCTGTCGTCAAAAGCAGGACCCCAGCTCATATTTTCGTAGAGTACATGGTCACCAAAAATCCCCTGGCCAAAATCATTTTGATATTTAACCAAGCGCAAGGGCTCTTCAAATCCAACTCCACCGGAATAGCTTACTTTTGCTTTTTGGTTTTTCCGCCCTTTTTTTGTTGTAATAATGATAACACCGTTTGCAGCCCTTGAGCCGTATAGTGCAGTTCCAGAGGCACCTTTCAAGAATGAAACGGACTCGACATCATCTGTATTGATATCATTGACCTTGTTGCCAAAGTCAGTTCCACCATTTATTGAACTGCTCCCACTTTGCGAATTATTAACAGGAACACCATCTACAACAAACAAGGGTTGGTTACTGCCACTTAAGGAAGATACTCCCCTAACCATTATCCGGGTTGAAGCCCCGGGCGCTCCAGAAGCTGAAGTAATATTTACACCGGCAACTTTTCCCTGAAGGGCGTTAAGCATATTTTTATCGGCACCTTTTGTTAATTCATCACTGTTTACTGAAGTTACTGAATAACCTAAAGATTTGGTTTCTTTTGAAATACCCAGTGCGGTAACTACTACCTCGTCTACATCAAACAAAGCTGTTTTAAGAACTACATTAATAATCGCCTGGCCACTTATAGGTTTACTCTGTGTTTCCATTCCAACAAACCTAAATTCTATAACGGCCTTTGGGCTGGAAGCTTTAATTGTGTATTTCCCATTCAAATCAGTGATCACACCATTGTCTGTACCTTGTTCAATAACAGAGACTCCTGGAAGCGGTATGTCATCGACATCTGTTACAACGCCAGAAACACTAACTTCCTGTGCCAAAGCATAAGGCATCAAAAACACAAAGATCAGTACTAATATATGGAGAGGTTTAATGTGATTCATAGATGAAATTAGATACTATAATTGAATTAACAAGACAAAGATAAAAGTATTGCGCAATTGAAATAATATTTTTTAAAATTAGAACAAAAAAAAGGGAATACAGATGTGCATAGATTATTAAACCTTTGTCTTTTTGGCAATATGTAAGACTTTCTATTAAGATATCGCGATAGATAAGTCTGTAAATATATCTAGCCAGTAAACAACTGCAAATGTTAAATAGTGCATTGCTTCCTGGTTTCTAATTTTGTAACCTGTGTCTGACATTTTTTATAGCCTATGTTGTTACATTGTCCGTAGCTTAAAGCTACGTACCAAAATATTTATTGCTAATGTAGCAATATTATAAAAAGAAGTCCGTAGGCTAGAACCATAGGGACAACGTTTTGTTTATTTGTTTGCCTCGCTACGAAGAACGGGGCTTGAATCAAGGAATTAACATACGGTTTTAGGTATAAATTTACGGCAGGTAGGGATTAATACTGTATTGTTGTCCGTAGATTAATCTACGCGCTTTATATTTTGTTTTTAAATAATTTGCTAAAAAAAATCCGTAGGCAACAGCTTCATTAAAATTACGGTGTTCGATTAGAACCATACAGAGGCAGGAAAACTCTTGTACACTGCCAAACCATTGCGGATAGAGTAAAATAAGCAAAGCTTTATTAAAAAGAAAGTCCGTAGCCACAGACTACGGACAACGTTTTGTATATTTGCGTTCTACACTACGAAGAAAGGATTAGTAACCTTTTTTCAACAAAAAAGGCCGCCCATTTACTTTTGGGACAGCCTCTTTTAAAATATTAATTTGAATTATTTTACAATTTCATAGTCTTTATATTATAAAGAATTCTGTGTAATCATTATAAATCATTCTACAGTGGTAAATCTATGGCCAGCCTCGTAATAATCATCAGCTACTACGCCATCAGCATCATAAAGAATTACCTTAAAAACTATACTGTCGTTATTAACAACTTTAGCTTCGCTAATTTCAATAGTTCCTTCCCATTCTTCATTTACATCAACAGCACTTGTAACTGCAAATGTTGATTTAGAAGTAGCGCTTGCTTTAACTCTAATACCACTGTCATAAATGTTATCAATCCAGATTGAATCTTTATCGTATGACGTATTATAAATCGTCAGCTGATATGGACCATACCAGAACTCTGATATATCTGCCCCGTTATATTCCGAAACAACCCATGTACCCCTGATTTCTTCAAAATCTAAACCACTATCATCTGCTGTTGGCATTACTTTTTCGCAGGAAACAAATGATAATAATAAAGCTAATGCAAAAAACAAAAAGCTTAAATTTCTTAATTTATTATATCTCATAATTTCATTTTTTTTAAATAACAATTTAAAAGTATAAAACTATTTAACTCCTATTGTTGAGTCAAAGTAATTTCCCAGACATATCCAACACTCCACTCAACTGTAAGATCGATAGTTTTAGTTCCAGGATCTACTGAAAATGATGTTATACTTGCCGAACCTCCAAAAGGACCAACTCCAATAACATCATCATGCGTAAAATCATTGGCAGCGATATCATTGGCAGTAACTGTCATACCAGTTGCTGCATAATCGGGACCGTAACCATATTCATGTTCGTACCAGCCACCAATAGCATCTGAAATTGCATATACGCCATCACCCATATCCCTAATAAATATAGGTCCTACAGGTTCTTCGGTAGTATAACCGGGAGTTCTGGTCATAACACTTGTATATACTCCAGCAATACTTGTGACGAAATCACCTTGACAAGGAGGCCAATATACTTCACGAAATTCGGTAGCTGGAATATCGTCCGCATTAAAGGCAGAGTAAGAAATAATGTAAATATCAGGTCCATCTACTGCACTACTCCCAAAATATGTACCAGATAAGCTAGTAGATAATTCTATAGCATTTCCAGCGGCTGATGCTTCTGCACCTGGATCGGTATAAGAAGTAGCATCGCAAGCAAGTTCTTCATCACCACCGTTAAGTGTAATCGATGGCAAGTAGGTTACTTCTGATGAGTCATTTGAACCAGGAGCCTCAACACTCGGTTCGCAACTCGTCATAACCAATCCAAGGATTGGAATTATATATAGTAATAATTTAAAATTTTTCATAATTATATTTTTTAGTTATCCCAAAATATTTTATCAGTAAGGGTACGTTGTGCCGGAGCATTTGGGTTAAAACTTTTTTCCGAAGCCGGATATAGGAATGCTGACGGAAATTCGCCCGCAGGAAGTACCGATAAAGGCGGAGTTTGCCATATACCATCAGTAAACAGTCTGCTGGCAGGTCTGTCAAAACGGCGTGCTTCAATCCAACCTTCATCCTCTTGTGTTCCGTTCAACGATATCCATTTTTGAATACCTATAATATCAAGCTTAGCATCCAAGGTTGTTGCACCTGCGTAGTTTAAAGAACTAATGTAAGCTGTTGCATCGCCAGCTCCCATATAGGTAAAGTTCGACTGTATTGCATTTGTAAGCGCAGTAGTTTCATCGTCGGAAGTTCCATAACGGGCTGCAGCTTCAGCTCTTAAGAACCAAACTTCCCAGGGACTCATTAAGATTACAGGATTCATGTCTCCGTAAGCATATGTGGAAGACATACTATAATCAGATGCCGGAGCTGTAAAAGGTTCATCGTCTATAGTACCCTGGTCAATACCCCTTAAATTACCTTCAGCATCTCCGGTTGTAGCTAAAGTATAAAGGGCAAACCTTCGTGGGTCATTTAGACCTTGAAGAGTATCTAACGTTGCATTACTTGCAAAGTAAAAATTACCTACACCCCATTCAGCTCTTGCGTACATTGGGTTTTGGTCTCCTGAAGCACCTGAATAAGGTATAAATGGCATATCAGCTACTGTTTCAATAAAACTACCGTTAGTCACAAGAGTTTGTACCAAAGAAGCCTGAGATGCAACTTCTGATGTTCTCAGTAGTATTCTCAATTTAAGTGAATTTGCAAATTTAATCCAATTTGTAATGTCACCTTGATAAATGAAATCATCATCTCCAACATCGCCTTCTGATAAATCAAATTCTTCAAATGCCTCATCCAGCATAGTAATCAAAGCAGGATATACAGTAGTTTCAGCATTGTCATAATGTGGAGCCAAATTTGAACCATTCTCAATTGCACCGTTTAGGGCTTCAGTAAACGGAATGTCTCCGAAATGATCCACTAAACCTTGAAAAATATATGCTTTCAGAACTTTTGAAATTCCCCGATAAGCTGCAGAACTACTATTTTTATCAATGTAATCTAAATCTGCAAGTGAGTTAGCATAAGCACGTCGCCAATAACCGTCATTATCGGTACCTGCTTGCACAAAACGTTCCGGATTTCCTATGGCTACACCAATTCCCCATGTATAGTATTGACTCCACATGAATGATTCACTGTAATTCAGGTCTGTATCAATAATATAACCCAGATAACCAATGGATGAACTCAATACTTGAGCATCACCTGCGGCCGGGAATGTGTCAGGGTCTACATTAACATCTTCTAAGCTACACGAAAAGCTGAGTGTTAATAGTAGAAATAAATATATATTTAATTTCTTTTTCATAATTTCTTTATTTAGAATGATAATTTTAGATTAACTCCCAAAGATCTGGATGAAGGTGTTTGAGTAGATTCAATACCTTGAGCATTACCAGTTAAAGCAGGGCCATTGACTTCAGGGTCGGCATACTTATTTTCTTTAGGTAGCCAATACCAAAGATTCTTGCCAAAAAGAGCCACTCTTGCATTAGAAATAAATGTTTTTTCTAATAACTTCTTTGGTAGAGTATAACTAATTTCAACTTCTCTTAATTTCAAATAACTTGCATCTATTAAATGAGTTATAACAGGTGCATCATAATTAGTCCAATAATCCTGCTCTGTAATAGCAATGGTATTTTCAGAATAAGTTCCATCTTCATTGTCTATAACCGAATTTGGTACAATGTATGGTTGTCTATCGTAGATTGTTGTGTTGATAGCCGTACCGTTGAATGCAGTTTGGTAACTTGTAAGAGATGCAAATTTACCACCTTTTTTCATGTCTAATAATACACTAAGCCCAAATCCTTTATAAGTACCATTCAAACCATAACTCATTAAATAATCAGGTTGGTAATTACCTAAATATTGATCCTCATCAGAATAAACAGGAAAACCTGTATTGGCATCAACAATGACCTGACCTGCATCATTATACTTAAAATTATTACCTTTAAAGGTTCCAAATGGCAAGCCTTCTTTTGCAACCACATCAATTATAGTACCTGCAGCAAACCCATATTGGCCAACATTTAATTCATCCGAGTCATCAGAGATTTTGATAACTTCATTGATGTTTTTAGAATAAGTGGCAAAAAGTTCAAAATTCAATCCGCTAACTACTTTATTTAATGGTCTGAGACTAAATGTGAGTTCATGACCTTTATTCTGCATTTCTCCGATGTTTACTGCTGTTGTAGTATAGCCGGTAGATCTTGGCAAACTAACAACAATTATTTGGTTAGAATGACTTGATTTGTAATAAGTATATGACAGGCTTACCATGTCATTAAAGAAACCCAGATCGGTACCTGCTTCGTAAGTTGTAGTTAATTCAGGTTTAAGGTCTGGATTACCGATGTTGTTTCCAAGTGTAAAACCGGGCTGGCCATTTTTAGGGAAGAATAATGCATAATCGTCTAAGTCAACAATAAATGGATTACCTACAAAATATGAATCCAGCAAATATAGAGCTGCATCTTTTCCGGTAGTTCCATAACTTGCTCTTAGTTTAGCTATATTCAGAATATCACTCTTAACATCTAAAAGATCCGTAACTATCAGTGAGGTTCCAATGGCACCATACAGAAAGCTGTTGTTTTCTGCAGGAAGTGTAGAGGACCAGTCATTTCTTAATGACAATTCTAAAAATGCAGCATTTTTGTAACCAATTGTTGCATTAGCTAAAGCACCATATATAATATACTTACTTTTCGATTGTGAAGAAGTAGGATTTTCAACACTATTTGCTAAATTGTATGTACCCGGTACAGTTAAGCCACCTACAGTAGTTCCCGTTATAGATGCAGTATTTCTTTGAAAATAACTGTAACCTGCAGAAGCATCAAGTGTGAAATCTCCTCCAAAAGTCTCAGAATAATTGGCCATGGTCAAGGCATCAATATTTTCAGTTTTTCTGGTGTAACTGGTATAACTTCCCAATGATTCGTGTTTGGTATTACGCGGAGCAACTTGTAAACCATCCGTCCAAACCAATTGTTCGTTTGGAGTAAATGGAGGTGTCCATACATCAGTGGTGGTATTCACAATATTACCACCGAAACGTCCTGTTAATGATAAACCATCGAAGATTTCATATGTTAAAGATGCATTTCCAATGAAGTTGTTGATATTGGCCTCGTTACCATACTCATTTAATATATAATAAGGGTTTACAGATGAATAAGATCCCCAATATCCATTGATATCATGAAATGGGCTATTGTAATCTTTCAGCTCGGTAAATGGAATGTTAACCGGAGATTGCACTGCCATAGCATAAGCATTGTTTCCTTCAAAGGGTCTTGCTCCTTCCTGTGCTGTGTTTTGACGAACGTTAGCATAAGAAACTTTGAAATCTGACCGAAGTTTTTCACTTAATTTTGCCGAAGAATTAACTGCGAAGTTGTTTCTTTTATAATAGGTATTATCCAAAATACCGGATTGATCGGTATTTCCATAAGATACATAATACGTAAAATCTTCATTAGAACCAGATATGTTAAGATTGTGGGTTTTAGTGCTTCCTGTATTAAAGAAATCTTTTAATTGATTTTCGACAGCACTGTAAGGTCTTAGCAGTGCTTCTAATGAACCATCTCCGTCTGAATCAATGGGGGTTGTCCAAGGTCTCACAACACCATCAAACTGAGGCCCCCACGACCAGTTTTCACCTGAATCAAAATGGGAATTATCATATCCTTGTCCAAATTTGTTTTGACGTTGCAAAAGAACAATGGCAGATTCCTGTGAATATGAACCATTGTAATTGACTTTCATTTTTGAGCCTTTAGTTCCCTTCTTTGTTGTGATCAAAACAACACCGGAGGCACCACGCGATCCATAAAGCGATGTAGCATTAGGTCCTTTAAGTATAGTAACACTTTCAATATCATCAGGATTCAAATCGTTAAATCTGTTTCCAAAATCAGAATAACCGGTAGTAGCATAATCGGTATTTCCACCGGCAGCAGTTGAGTTATCAATCGCAATACCATCAACAACAATTAGAGCATTGTTATTTCCGGTAAGAGAACTCTCACCTCTTAATACAATTCTTGTGGAAGCTCCAACAGATCCTGAAGCAGTGGATAATTTAACACCTGCTGTTTTTCCCCTTAATGCTTCTAAAGCATTTTTATTTGGAGTGGTTAATAGATCCTCAGATTTTACTGTTTGCGACGCATAAACCACTGCACGCGCATTTCTGTTCGTACCAAAAGCCGTTACTACAACTTCTTCCAAACCTGTAGCTTCAATTTCCATTACAACATCTAAGGTTGTTTGTCCGGCTAATGCAACCTCTGAGGTTACATAACCCAAAGAACTAAATACCAAAGTTGCATCAGATGGAGCAGACAAAGTATAGTTACCATCAATGCTGGTAGCTGTACCTGTAGTTGTACCCTTAATCACAACGGAAACACCAGGGATCGCGGCACCATCATCAGAACTGGTCACCGTCCCTGTAATTTGTATGTCCTGTGCCATGGTAACCATACCAAATAGCAACATACATACAATTACACTTGTAATTCTTTTCATAGATTTTTGTTTTAGGTTTACAATAGGTTAACAATATATATTACATCAGTATTTTGATGAATGTACAATATTGCGGATCAAATCTAATAAAAAATTATTAATTAATATATGTAGGCATTTCTGTAACATTTGAATATCAAGGGCTTTTGATAAAAAATACAAAAGCAACGAAAGTTTTTACAAACTTAATGTGTTGATAAATCACCAACAAGGCAACTTTAGACTAAATAAGAACAACCGATCGTGTATATTTATGCATAATTTTTTTTTGGAGTTTTTTTTAAACATTTTTGAAACTTTCATAAAAACAAAGCATTTCCTGTCAATTTATTCGTAAATCAATAGCTTTGTTGTTAAAATTTCATCATTTTTCAACCTAATTGCTACAATATAATTTCCAGAATTAAAAATATGAGGTTCCAAATTATAAGAAAACATGTTTACATGCTTATAATTTATTTCCGAGACTAGTTTCCCTTGCAAATCATAAATAGATATGTCATCAATCAAGTTGGGGGGTATACCTTTAAGGTTAAAGTTTATTGTTTTTGATGCAGGATTTGGATATAGCTCCCATTCATACTCCGTTATATCCTGATCTTGCTTAATATCCTCTACACCAATAACATTTTGAAGCTCACAAGTCCAGATGCCTTTTCCATAGGTGCCAACTATAATTTGATTGTCTTGTAACAATAAGGAATAAACAGTTACAGCTGGCAAAGTACAATCAAGAAGATGCCAATCTATTCCATTGTTTGCGCTTTCCACAATCCCAATTTCAGTACCTATCCATATTATATTGGTATCAGAAGGAAAAACAAGCAATGAAAAACAACCAACATCGGGAAAACCATTAGAACTATTCCCACCGTTATTAAATCCACTGATATCCAGCCAAGATTGACCCAAATCATAAGTTCTAAGAACCTTAGGTTTGCTATATGCACCATATAAAACAAAAGCCTCGTTTGGGTTTGTGGGATGTGTTTCTATTCCCGAAATATAAAATGGCATGTCATAATCAGGTAGATTAACAGGTAAAAATGATCTGCCAAAGTTCTGAGACACAAAAATCCTATAATTCATTTCCTCATTCATGGCTGCCCCTGCCCAAACAACATTATTGCTTGCCTTTGAGACTTCGACCTCATGTGAACTGGTGACCTTTGAATCCACACCAAGCCACTGCTCGGGCATAACAGTAACTCCCCAGTCAGATTCTCCAAAGTCGTTTGAAATATAAATACCCTCAGTGCCTACCCCAAAAACCTTATCTGGATTTTGAACCGAATTTGAAAGCTTTGTAACAAAAGGGCTTTCGCCATGATTTATCCCTCCAGATGCATATTGCCAACTTCCTCCTCTGTCCTTAGAGAGAAAAATCCGGTTGTTATATTTGCTGGCCAGAATTTTGTTTTGATCAGATTGGTTCCACAAAACATCAAAACCATCACCAGAAAGCCTGAAATAGTATTTGCTCAGACTATCTGCATCATCACCAAGAACACTTTGCCAGACTCCATTGTCCTGCATGCCGCCAATATAAGTGTTTTGTCCAGGTTGTTTGGCAACACTATAAAATTGGGTTGTCAGGTAATTGTTGGAAATTTGTGTGAACGACACTCCTGTATCGATTGACAATGCTAATCCTCCATCATTGCTGTTTACAATCCAAAACTCCTCTTCGTTAATGTTTGTAGGTATAATTTCGAGATCGTGATGGTCGGGGTGCAAACCCTGGACTACCTGTTTGCCTACCCCCACAGATTGTCCGTAGGAGTTATTGCCACCATACTCTTCATAAGCATCTGAGATATTGACAATTTCTGCAGTTTGTTCAAAAACACCTTCATAATCTACAACAGCCATTGATTCTGGAATAAGGCTTTCATTCCATTCGGCCCCTTGTATCAAATCTAGCCAAAAGAAATAATTAAGCTTATATGAACGACCTTGGTTTATCACTCCACTATCCGACAACTCTGAATAGTCAATGGCATGTACAAATATATACTCTCTGGACAACTCACCATACCCCTGCCCTGTCCTAGGATACAAGTTGAATACACCATCTCTTTCCTGATCACGGAATGAGCACATCAGTTGTCTATTATTAGTGATATCCCAAACTTCAAAAGGCACATTAATATAATCCTGATAGGTATAATCTTCTGCTGGAACTCCGGAAGTTGCCCCTTCAGGAACAAAAAACCGATGGGCTTTCTGAGATTTTCCTGAACCAAACCTTAGTTCAATGTCAAAATAATCATCAGGTTGAAGACCGATTGTCCCTTCATTTTCCCCAATATCAATACCTGGAAAGACTCCGCCGAAGTCCACAAATTCAAAGAATCCATTTGTATGAATCCCATAAAAGTCAGTTACCTCCGCACCAACAGAATCTGAACTTCCAACTACCAAGGCTTTCCAAAGGTTTACACCTCCCCAAAACACAATATTTTCATTATATGGGTGACAAGCAACAGTATTGTCATACATACCTTGCCCACCAAGAAAATCATAAACATCATTAGAAGAGTTTATTACTTTTTTCCAATGTGTGGCTCCATCATTGGAATAGTAAAGATCAGATGTAAGATCGGGACGTGAAACACTTGCAAATAAAACCATTGGATTTTGAGGACTCATTGCTATTTCTATCCGTTCACGACTTTGTATACCTTTGTTTGCATGTTCCCAGTTTTCACCTTCATCGTCTGATTTGATAATACCTGCATTTTTAACCGTAGCAAACAACCTGTTAAAATTCGAAGTATCAGAAATTATCTGTTCAACATTGCCTCCCTCAAATTTTTGCTGCCAACTGACTCCTCCATCAAGTGATTTAAAAATTCCTTTTGTAGTAGCCACAAATAAGTTTTCCGGATTTCCAGGATCTACAACAATACGGTTAACAAACCGAAAATCTTCAGTATTGGCAGTAGATTCCAATTGTTTCCAGTTTTGGCCAGCATCAACAGATTTAAATACACCTCCACCTGTTGTGTAAATACTGCCATCAAAGCTTTCGCCTGTACCCAAATAGAGTATTTCCGGATTAATGGTGGAAATAGCAAGTGTTGTTGTGGCTTGATATGGGAGCCCGTCGGTAATACAATTCCAGGTTTTTCCGCCATCGTTTGTTTTCCAGGCACCTCCGGTAGCTGATCCTGCATACCAGGTAAGATGTGTGTTATCACTTGGATCGATAAGTATATCCCTAGTCCTTCCTCCAATATTATTGGGACCCCGTTTAATAAAATCAACCGGACTTGAAACACTTTTCAATCTGCGACTTCTCAGCTTATTATATTCTGTCATTAAATAATTGGAAGGATAACCCGACTCTGATCCGCCAAAAGGAATGCGCAATCCATCAAAGTATTTCTGAATTTCGCCAATGCGATACTCCTTATCGCCGGGAATACCTCTTTTGCGTTTCTCCTTCTTGTCCATATAATATCGCTGCCACAAAGACTTTGATTCCATTTCTTTGCTAGGGTTAATTAACTTGTATGAAGTAAGAAATGAGATTCCTAACAGGATAAGGATTATTTTTTTATTCATATCGTAAATTGACCTTTTCAGATCCCTTAATTAACAATGATTCAATAGTGCGAAGGTATTAAACTACACCATTTACAAATAATTGTTTTGCATCCTTTTTTCATTTGCCTAAACTTATTTTCATTAGATAGGTGGAAACTCCTGATATGCAATCATTTTTTAATGTTTAAAGAAATCATGCTTGTTTCATTATAATCAAAATAGCCTAATATTAAAGGACAAAAAATCCCGGTAAACTAAAACACTTTATTATCATGAGAAAATTCTGAAGTACATATTGTTATATTTGCCATAAAATGGTTTTATTATGTTAAGAAAAGCTCCCAACACCTATATTATTATTTCAATTCTGATACTAATTGCAGCCATACTCACATGGATTTTACCTGGTGGCAATTATAATTTCGATAACGGGGAAATGGTTTTTAATGAAGTAACCAAAAACCCTCAGAGCTGGCAAATTTTCATTTCCTTACAAAAGGGATTTGTTGAAAAGGCTGGAATAATCATATTTGTTTTTATCGTTGACGGCGTATTCTGGATCTTTAACTCAACCCAAGCTATAGGTGCTGGAATTGATGCATTATTAAGAAAGCTGCAAAAATTTGAAAATTCCAAAATCTTTTCCCAAAAGTTGATTGCTCAAATAATTCTTAGCATTATTGCCATAGTTTTCAGCATTTTCGGAGCTGTTTTTGGAATGAGTGAAGAGACTATTGCTTTTGTTGGCATTATAATACCTCTTACTATCAGTTTAGGCTTTGACTCCATAACAGGTATTGCAATAGTTTTTTTAGCTGCCGGGCTGGGGTTTGCCGGGGCAGTTCTAAATCCATTTACAATTGGTATTGCTCAAGAAATATCTGAAATACCATTATTTTCAGGCATTGAGTATAGATTGTTTTGCTGGCTGGTTATTAACTTTATTGGAATATATTATATATTAAGGTATACCAATAAAATCTATAAAAATCCTAAAAGATCTCCTGTTCAAAAAGAAGACAAATTCTGGAAGGAGAAAAATGAACAGACAACCAATTATGCAAAAAAAGCTACACTAATTTCCTGGATTGGATTTCTACTGAGTTTTGCTGTAACATTGATATATGCACTGATCTATAAAGATTCTACCATCACTATTGGCAATGCCATTGTAACCTTTCCAATTTTATTAGTCCTTTCAGTTCTATACCTGGCACTGGGAATTTTCACTTTAAGAAAATCAGTACTTTATTTTATCATTACACTCATGGGATTCATTGTGCTATACTTAATCGTTGGTGTATTGGCTTATGAATGGTTGATCAATGAAATTTCAGGGATTTTTCTTGCAGGTGGACTATTAACAGGCATTGTTTATGGAATGTCAGGCAAAGAAATATCAGAAAAGTTCATTTCAGGAGCCAAGGAAATGTTTGGTACTGCCATTGTAATAGGACTGGCAGGAGGTATAATATACATCCTTAACGAGGGCAAAACAATACACACGGTCCTTCATATGGTATCGGGCACCTTAGGTGGCTTAGGGAAAATTGCAACATTAGAACTGATGTATGTTTTTCAAACCCTTATGAACATATTTATTCCTTCTGGTTCCGCTCAGGCAGCCATAACAATGCCTATTATGGCTCCATTCTCTGACCTTGTTGATATTCCCAGGCAGGCTGCTGTGCTTGCTTTTCAATTTGGTGATGGGTTCACAAATATGATAACCCCTACATCGCCTGTGTTGATGGCTGTATTGGGTGTATCAAAGGTACCATATAGTAAGTGGGCAAAATGGTTTCTCCCTCTATTGATATTACTATTTGTTGCCGGCATCTTACTGCTTATACCTCCGTTATTAATAAATATAAACGGATTTTAATTAAGTTTCTCTATTGAATGCTTGATCCAATTCAGGAGAATAGCCATTAAAAAAACAGCTATTTAATTATAATATGCTTGCCAGTAGGGCTCCAAGATAATTCCCAATAGCATACCCCATAATACCAACTGTAATTCCCGATACAATTACTTCTTTATTTTTAAGGGATCCTGCAACCATTGGCACAAATGGAGGAGAACATAACAATGCAGTTGACGTCACCATTAATGTATCTGCATCAACCTTAAATATTTTGCTCAGAAACACATGTAAAAGCAATGCGCCGAAGTATACAACTGTAATATACGCAAATAATGCCGATGATATATTAATTAGCTTTGATATATCGGCCATAGAAGCAACTGCCAGGCTAAACACAATAATAAAGTACATCCCAAGCTCAAATGATTTTTCAATGTTACTTATTTTGGGAATTAATGATGCGATAATGCTTAGGGTTGTAATGGATAACATAACTGTAAGCATAAAAGCCGAGGGGGCAACCAACAGTCCTAATCCTGCACTAGCAGCAAAAATCAAGATTGAAACCAACATTGAAACCCCAAGTCCTTTAACTATTTCCTTTCTAAAAAAACCAGAATATGCTTTTTCTGTGAAGTCAAAATTGCTGTTTTGACCTTCGGTTACAACTTTAGGATATGGAAGCAAAAACCTTCTTATGATATTCTTACCGAATGTTATTAGAAAAAGAAGATATATTACCCCCACTGCTGTATCATATGTGTGTGTCATCAAGTAGGTTTCGACATCTACACCAAGACTTTGTTTTAGGGCTGCCAGATTGGGTGTACCTCCAGTATAAAGCCCCACCAGCATTCCTGCAATTTTATTTGAATCATTCAGCTTGTCTCCAAAAATTGAGTGGCCTATCACAATAAGGACAACGACTCCAAAAATTGCCAACAACATAGATATTAAAGTCTTTAAAGACATCCTCAACCATGTATTTATTTTCAACGAGAACAACAATAATGGAAGCGCTATCGGAATCGACAAATTTGTTACCATTTCCTGCACCTTAAAAACTTTGAAGGCCATCATGTCCTTCACCAACAGCGCACCAGAATCTACGAACACTTGCAAATCTTCAACAGAAAGCTTTGGGTTGGTTTGCATAAGTTCAGAAAGTGCCTCAGTTGGATGTGGAAAAATTCCAATATGTCCAAGAACAATCCCTAGTACATAGGCTATGATAATTGCACCAATTTTTTCTACCCATGAATATTTATGGGTCAGATAAATTATAAATATGGGCAAGAGGACATAAACTAAAACAAGAAATACAATAATCATTGAAAATATTTAAGCCTCCGAAAATAGTTTTTTATTTACTCTAATACAACAGCAGCAAACAAATTATGGATATCCTAAGGCTCCTTAGTTTCCTTAAGTTCCGATTCAAACATTGCTATAAAACAAAATAGGCAGTTAATGTACTAACATAACCGCCTACTTTGATTAAAATTTTTATTTGTATTAATCGCAATCTTTAAAGCTCTTGTCGTATTGACTCATCGCCCTCATGCTCATTCCCATACTTGAAAATCCACCATCGTGGAATAAATTCTGCATGGTTACTTTCTTTGTCAGGTCAGAGAAAAGTGTAACACAATAATTGGCACAATCTTCAGCAGTTGCATTGCCAAGAGGCGACATTCTTTCAGAAAAATCAAGCAAGCGGTCAATACCTTTCACACCACTACCAGCTGTTGTCATAGTAGGAGATTGTGAAATTGTATTTACACGTATCTTTTTATCACGCCCATAGATATACCCAAAGCTTCTGGCAATTGATTCTAATAGTGATTTTGCATCAGCCATATCGTTATACCCAAACAATGTACGCTGTGCAGCAACATAAGACAAAGCTACTACTGAACCCCATTCAGAAATGGCATCCAGTTTACGGCACACAAATAACACCTTATGAAAAGAAAGGGCAGATATGTCTAATGTTTTGTGATAATAATCGTAATTTAATTTATCGTATGTCAGTCCTTTTCTAACATTAGGAGACATTCCAATGGAATGCAAAATAAAATCAATTTTGCCACCTAAAATCTCCATTGATTTACTTACTAATTCTTCAAGGGCATCTACATCTGTTGCATCGGCAGCAATAACTTGCGAGCCTGTCTTTTCAGCCAGTTTGTTAATTTCACCCATGCGGAGAGCGACAGGAGCATTTGTCAATACAAACGATGCTCCTTCTTCATGAGCATGTTCAGCTACTTTCCAGGCAATGGACATATCATTCAGAGCCCCAAAAATAATCCCTCGCTTTCCTTTTAATAAATTATAAGCCATATTTAATAGTTTAATTTAAAAATTGTTCTCCCTTAATGCTTAATTGCCTACAAAGGCAAATCAAGAGTTTTCAATATGGGAAACAGAATAGTTTATATACTTTTTATTTAGTTACAATTTTAATCTAAGGTAATTAAACAAATCAAAATACGATTTGGTTGAAAAAAAAGAGAATTATTTATTGATCAAGCAATACACGGGCATTTTCTAATGCAGCTTCGGTTATTTGTTCACCGCTAAGCATCTTAGCTATTTCGGTTAGTCTTTCGTCATTAGAAAGCATCTTTACTCGTGTTTTTGTATTCTCTCCTGAGTGGTCTTTATACACCTTAAAATGCACCTTACCTTTACTGGCAACCTGTGGAAGGTGTGTAATATTAACAATCTGTATTCCATTGCTCATGTCTTGAATAATATTCCCAACCCTGTCAGCAATATCCCCAGAAACACCTGAATCGATCTCATCCAATATGAGAGTAGGCATGTTGTTTGCCCCTGCCATAAGGGCTTTAACTGAGAGCATAAGTCTGGAAAGTTCCCCTCCTGAAGCTATTTTTGAAATATCCTGAGGTTTAAAGTTTTTATTTGCAGAAAATAACATTGAAATATTGTCTTTTCCAGAGATTGTATAATCTGTAGATTCCACCTTAAACTCAATGGTGCTATACTCCAAACCCAAATTCCGTAATAGCTCAACAATACTGGTCTCCAGTAATTTAAGGCAACCTTTTCTTTTTTCATGAAGCTGTTCGGCCAATTTTTCAACATTTGAAAAATGCGTATCCACCTCGATTTTATATTTTTCGAGCTCGAACTCCCCATCAGAAACTAATCTTAGTTTTTCATCAAGCTCTTTATAGACTTCAATTAATTGATCTGTATCCCTACAACGATATTTCTGAAGTAATTCATGGATTAAACCATGTCTTGCTTTAATTTCATCATGCTTTTTTGGATCGAAATCCAATGCTTCGAATAAAGCACTTATCGTCTCATAAATATCTTTTAGCTCTATAGAAGCTGATTGTATACGCCCTGACAATTCGCCAGCTTCGGGAAAAGCTGATTCGATTTTTGATAGTCGGGTTTCGATTGTAGCCATTAGGTCAAGAACCCCTGATTCTTCTGCAGATAAGATCTCGCCTGCCTCATGAAAAACCATTTTTAGTTCGCTGGCATGTTCGTGCTGGTACAACTCGCTTTCTAATTGTGGCAATTCACCTGGAGTAAGTTTAGCTTCAGACAACTCATCAACCTGATGTGAAATAAAATCAATCTCACCTTTAATTTTGTCGTATTCCTCTTTTCTAGAGTGATATAAACTGAGTACTTGTTTGTATCTGTGAAATTCATTTTGATATTTTACAAGATCATTTGCAGCACCAGAAAAATTGTCAACAATATTTAATATAAAAGACTGCTTATTTAACAGTAAAGTTTGATGTTGAGAATGTATGTCCACTAACCTAAACGAAATTTCCTGTAAAACATTAAGGGTAACAGGGGTGTCATTGATAAATGCCCTTGATTTTCCACTGGAAAGAATCTCTCTGCGTATTATTGCATGATTGTCATAATCAATGTCATTCTCAAGAAAGTATGGCTTGAAATTATAATTGCCTATGTCAAACTCAGCCTCTATCACACATTTCTTTTCTGAATCACTCAAAACATTTGTATCAGCACGCTTACCCAATATTAGCCCAAGTGCTCCAAGTAAAATTGATTTACCTGCACCTGTTTCACCGGTAATAATGTTCAGCCCCCCATTAAATTCTACATGTAGAGCATCAATCAGGGCATAGTTCTGTATTCGTAGCGACAACAGCATTCTTTATCGTTTTCTAATCAGCAAAACTAATCAAAACTAAGCGCATTAAAGGCGACAACAAAAAAGATTTTGAACATCTTATGAACCATGGTTCCGGAAGTTAATAACACAATGGGTTATATGATTGCCAATCAAAAAGATCAGTCTTTTAGTGGGGCGAACTTTCTTCCACCTGCTGGATCAATCTTTGTAAGAATCTTCAAGACTTTGGTCTTTTGGTCTTTTGGTGACTCTGAAAAAATATTTACAATTTCGTTAAACTTACTGTCGACAACTACCTGAAGTAAGCCAGTAAATGGGTCTGGTTTATTTGCGTTAAATTTTTCAAGATCTTCGAGGGTTCTGAACAGTTCTGTTCGTCCCTGATCAACTGAACTTTCCATGGCATCCAGACAATGTCTGTGATATCTGTAATAAAACTGTCTTAATGTCTCGTAGTCCTCATCAAGAAGATTATCAACCAGCCAGTAACGATTTTTCCTTTCCCTGTCATCACCGGATTTCCAGCCCGTATAGGATGAAGACTGAGCAGCACTGACAATTTTTTCAGCTTTTTCAAAAAAAGGTGTGCCTCCTAAAGGGGAAAAAGAATCGTAATCCATGCCAATTATTATATATGCATAAAATGAAAACAAGGAGGACAAATTTGAAATAAAAGTATTCTCTGACAGGTCTAAGGGATCTCCTTCCTGGTAGGAGAACTCAACATCATCATCTAAATAATTAAAAATCACAGAAGTATACGAGCTGTTAAACACCGGGCGCCTTGATTGCACCGATAGTCTAGCTTTATATTCATTGGCAGTGATCTCCTCCTTAATATCCAACATTATGTTGCATTCAATTCTTTCCTCTGATTCAAAAACATGATTTGTCCAAACAGTATTGTTCAGGAAGTCACGAATTAATTCTTCCATCGATTCAAAAACCTGACGGTTTGTCCCTTGAATCTTACTCGTATTGATAGAAAAGTTACAATTTAACTCCTGAGAGTAAGCAAAATTAATGGAAAACAGTATGGACAGTATTGCAATTATTGTTCTCATCAGAAAACTTTTATTGATATAGGCCTTCGATTACTTTTAAAATATCTTGGGCAACTTGTTTCTTAGGTTTTAACTCAAATTTTTCAAACTTATTGCCTTTTCCAATAATAGTAATTTTATTGGTATCATGCTGAAATCCTGCACCAGAATCTTTTAACGAGTTTAAAACAATCAGGTCGAAGTTTTTCCTCTTCAGCTTTTCAGATGCATTATTAAGCTCATCATGAGTTTCAAGTGCAAACCCAACAGTTATCTGGTCCTTCTTCTTAAGCTTCCCAAGTTCGAAGGCAATATCAGTAGTTGCTTTTAACTGAAGGGTTAATCCTTCTTTATCCTTAATCTTTTTATCCTGCACCTTTTCAGGCGTAAAATCAGCTACGGCTGCACTTAAGATTGTAATATCTGCCTTTGGAAATGACAACATTGCAGCCTCATACATTTGCTGAGCGGAGGTAACTTTAACTACTTTTATATTCCCATGAGGTTCAGGAATAGAAACTGGTCCAGAGACCAGAACCACTTCAGCTCCCAGATCAGCTGCAGCTTCTGCAATTGCATAGCCCATTTTCCCAGATGAATAATTCCCAATAAACCTGACAGGGTCTATTGATTCATAGGTTGGTCCAGCAGTAATAAGGATTTTCTTTCCGGCCAGTTTACTTTTTATTTGTTTTTTTTGAAAGAAGGCTTCTAAGGAGGCTACAATATTTTCAGGTTCATCCATCCTGCCCTTGCCTTCTAATCCAGATGCAAGTTCGCCTGTTGCAGGCTCAAAAATGGTATTCCCAAAGCTGGCTAGGGTATCGATGTTTTTTGAGGTTGTTGGGTGCTGAAACATGTCAAGGTCCATAGCTGGTGCTACAAAAACAGGACAGCGTGCCGACAAATAGGTTGTCAATAAAAGATTGTCTGCTGTTCCTGTAGCCATTTTAGCTATAGTATTGGCTGTGGCCGGGGCTATGAGATATGCATCGGCCCAAAGTCCAAGGTCAACATGACTGTTCCATTCTCCATTTTCAGGATTAAAGAAATCGACAAGTATTGGATTTTTGCATAGGGTTGCAAGCGTTAAAGGAGTAATAAATTCTTTTGCCAAAGGTGTCATAATAACTTTGACGTTTGCCCCCTTTTTAACAAGCAATCTAATAAGAATAGCAGCCTTGTAAGCTGCTATACTTGCGGTTACTCCCAATATAATGTTTTTGCCTTTAAGCATAAGGCAGGTTTAATCTTGTTTCTTTACAAAAATTTGTTCATTTTCCAACTCATCAAGTGCTATCAACGTTGGCTTAGGAAGACGTTCATAAAACCTGGAAATTTCAATTTGCTCACGGTTTTCAAAGACCTCCTCAAGATTGTCGGTATAATTAGCAAATTCTTCTAATTTCTGGTTAAGCTCTTCCTTAATCTCGCGGCTAATTTGGTTCGCTCTTTTTCCAGCAATTACAACAGCCTCATAAATATTTTCAGCTTTTTGCTCAAACTCGTGGGTATTACGAGTTATTGTGGTTGTTGCAGCTTTTGACTTTTTATAATCCATATTATTTATTAATAAATTAATTTATTCGTCTGTATCTTCTCTGGGAACAACATCGCCCAAAAACTGCGAAGCTCCTCTATAAAAGCGATTGGCTTCGCGAATATATTTGCTCTCAGGATATTCCGATTTAAAAGAATAATATTCATCTACTGCATCCTGAAAACGTTCTCTCTTCTTTGTATGAATGCTTTTGTCGGCATACATATAACTGGATTTCAATATCATAAACAAAATATCCTCACGGTGTCTGCTTTCCGGGTATTCAAGAAGACTATTATTCAATGCTACTAAAGATGCTTTATAATCCTCCAGATCGAAATATAACTTTGCTGAAATAAAGGATTTTTCAACCAGTTTATCCTGGAGCTCCTTAATATATTCTTTTGCTTCAGCAACCTTTTCGCTCTGAGGGTATTTAATTGTATAAAGCCGGAATTGCTGAATTGCCATCCGTGTTGCTTCCTGATCAAGTTCTGGCCTAGGTGAATTCATGTAGAAACAATAAGCCGACATATAATCGGCCTGCTCGACAAAAGGGCTGCCCCCATATACACTTGAGAAATTAGTAAAATAATGACCGGACAAGATGTAATCTTTTTGCTGAAAGTAAGTCATCGCCTGATAGAAATAAACGGTGTCTGCTTGTTCAGCCCCTCTGAACACCGGAGCTATTTGATCAAAAAGTGTTTGCGCCCTGTAATAGTCCTCTTCGGCATAATATCGCATGGCTTCATCGTACTTAAATTTATAATCGCTACTCTTCAATGTTTTCTCAAAACCTGAACATGATGCCAGCAATACTAAAATACCTGAAATATAAACTTTTACTTCTTGTCTCATATACTTTGAAAATATCGCGCAAATTTACTAAAAACAAATAAAACTCCGCATTTTTATTGTCAAAATAAACACATTATTATCATTTTGTCATCATTCGTTGTTAGCTACTGGGTAAAACAAGTCTAAATTAAAACATCAAAACGCCTAAACAGTTTAAATATTAACATTTTTTACCACTATTAACCAACTAATAATCAATCTATAAGAATTTAAAGTGCGCTTTATTTGTTAAATATCCTTAAATCTCGGAAATCTATGATATTAATCTGGTTTGCTAAGAATTGAAAAAAAAGTACTTTTGTGCTGAAAATAAAAAATCAACTACCGTGGATATATTTGATAAAATCAAAAATGATAGGGGTCCACTTGGACAATATCAGAAAGTTGCACATGGATATTTCATGTTTCCGAAATTAGAAGGGGAAATTATGGCTCACATGAAATTTCGTGGCAAAGAAGTTTTAACATGGAGTTTAAACAACTACATTGGTCTTGCAAATCACCCTGAGGTAAGAAAAGCTGATGCAGAAGCTGCAGCTGATTGGGGTATGGCCTACCCTATGGGTGCCCGCATGATGTCAGGACAAACGAAATACCATGAAGAATTAGAATCAAAGCTGGCTGAGTTTGTTGGCAAACAAGATTCATTTTTGCTGAACTATGGTTACCAGGGTATGGTTTCTATCATCCAAACCTTAGCTCATAGAAATGATGTTATTGTATATGACTCAGAATGTCACGCCTGTATTATGGATGGTATCTTCCTTCATAAAGCAACTGGAGGAAAAAGTTTTGTTTTCCCTCACAACGACATTGCTAAATGTGAAAAAATGCTAGGTATGGCGCAAAAACGTGCCGAAGAGACTGGTGGAGGTATCATGGTAATTACTGAAGGTGTATTTGGCATGGCTGGTGACCTTGGCAAACTTGATGAAATAGCTGCGCTTAAAAAGAAATTTAACTTCAGATTACTTGTAGATGATGCTCATGGTTTTGGTACTATGGGAAAAACCGGAGCCGGAACAGGCGAACATTTTGGAGTTCAAAATGAGATTGACCTGTACTTCTCAACTTTTGCGAAAGCAATGGCTGGCATAGGTGCCTTTATCGCAGCTGATGAAGATGTTGTGGATTACCTGCGCTACAACATGCGCTCACAAACATTTGCAAAATCGCTGCCAATGCCTATGACAATTGGAGCACTTAAACGATTGGAGCTTCTTAAAAATGAAGATAGCCTTCGCAAAAACCTTTGGGATGTGGTTACCAGACTTCAAAAAGGATTGCGCGAAAATGGATTTGACCTGGGTGAAACTGAATCGCCGGTAACACCTGTTTTCTTGCAAGGTAATGTCGCCGAAGCAACAAACGTAGTAATTGACCTTCGCGAAAATTACAGTATTTTCTGTTCGATGGTAGTTTATCCAGTTGTTCCTAAGGATGTGATCATGCTTCGGATAATACCAACCGCAGCTCATACGGCTGAAGATGTTGATTATACTATCAAATGCTTTAAAGAAGTAAAAGACAAGCTAGAAGCTGGTGAATATAAATCAGAGAATATAGCTTCACTGATGAGTTCATAAAGATTATATAAACTAAAAAAAAGCCCGGTAAAATTACCGGGCTTTTTTTTGTCATTTATTTCTGATTATAAATGAGTTTACTATTTTTTGCTTTTTATTTCTCTGAAAGATAGCGTTCTGCATCAATTGCTGCCATACATCCAGATCCTGCTGCTGTTACTGCCTGACGATATACTTTGTCCTGAACATCACCACAGGCAAACACACCAGGAACATTTGTTTTAGATGAACCAGGAATGGTTTTAATATAGCCATCCTCAAATGTGTCAATATATTTTGCGAATGGAGTCGAATTTGGCGTATGGCCAATAGCAAGAAAGAATCCATCAATTTTTATTTCAACATCTTTCTCTTCGGGGGTACCTTTACCATATACAAGATGTGCACCTTCCACTACTCCATTTCCAAAAAGGCTTTTTGTCTGGTGTTTCCATAATACTTCGATTTTTGGATTCTCCAATACACGTTGTTGCATAACCTTAGAGGCCCTCAATTCATCTCTACGGACAATCAAATAGACCTTGTTGCACAAACCCGCAAGATAGGTTGCTTCTTCTGCAGCGGTATCTCCACCTCCCACTACTGCTACATCCTTACCTCTGTAAAAAAATCCATCACAAGTAGCACAAGCCGATACACCAGAGCCCATATATGTTTGTTCCGATTCCAATCCCAGGTATTTTGCAGTAGCACCGGTAGCAATTATAACAGTTTCTGCCTCAATTGTATGCTTATCGTCTACCACTACCTTATGTACAGAACCACTAAAATCGACATCGGTAACCAAGCCCCAACGGCAATCAGCGCCAAAGCGTTGTGCTTGTTTTTTTAGGTCTTCCATCATGGCTGGACCAGTAACACTTTCAGGATAACCTGGAAAATTTTCCACATCGTTTGTTGTTGTCAACTGACCACCAGGTTGCAACCCTTCATACAAAACAGGAGTTAAATTTGCCCTGGCCGCATAAATTGCAGCAGTATATCCTGCTGGACCTGACCCCACGATAAGGCATTTTACTTTTTCAGCTTCTCCTTGTGGTATTTCTTTCTTATTGTCATCCTCAACATTGTCGAGTGGCTTGAATAAACTCATATTATTTTTGTTTTATGTTTTACAAAATTTCGAACAATCATACAATATATGTACCAATGTACCAACACACCTTTTAACAAAATAAAACAAGAAATGTTGACATGATTATATTTAAATGTATGAATATATGGCAGCTTTATTTTTCTCCCTATGCCATAAAAAAAGGAGATGCCTCAATGATTAATTTTAACATCTGCCATTCCCAAATGCTGCTATTTTCTGAATAAATTATGATTAATACAGGTCTATTTCGCCTTCTCTGAATAATAATATTTCATCCTATCGTGGTTCAATTAAAATTACTTTAAAGGGGTATTTTCTATTTTCAAATCCAACATATAAATTGTTGCTTCAGATGTAAACGGTGCACCACAGACATAATTCATGCCCCCATAAATACTCATGGTACTTAGAACAAGTAAGTTATGCTTGTAATAATAAATGTTATTCTGAGTATCCATTTTGCTTGTTTGTTTGCCTACTATTTAAAGAGGGGATGTTTCTAAATGCAAGTATGATACATAGTTTACAAAAGTTAAAGGTATGAGTATATACTGAGCCAAATTTACGATGTGGTAAAGATTTAGTCTTTTAAAGCAGGTAATATTTCTTTTCCAATTAGCTCTATTGATTGCATCATTTTTTTATGGTCTGTTATTGCATCCATTTGAAAGGTAATCCTTGATATACCACCAAGAGCTTCGCTATGAAGCAATATCTTGTCGGTTATCTCTTTAGGATCACTCACCAATAGGGCTCCTGTAGTGCCATTTTGAGCATCAAAAGCTCCTTTTGTAACAGGGGGATAGCCTCTCTCTTTACCAATTTTTGTAAACATCTCTGCATATTTTGGATAAAAATCCGAGACAGCTTCCTGCTTTGTTTTTCCAATATACCCCAGGGAGTGCAAACCTACTTTTTGCTCATTTTCGTTGTGTCCTGCCTGTTTCCATGCTTGTCTGTACAAATCAACCAACGGCCTAAACCGACGTGTTTCTCCTCCAATAATTGCAACCATTAAAGGCAATCCCAATTCGCCAGCTCGAATAAATGATTCAGGGGTGCCACCCACACCTAACCAAATAGGTAATTTCCTTTGCTTTGGACGAGGATAAATAGCTTGGTTGTGTAAATCAGGGCGAAATTTTCCTGACCAGTTTATAACTTCGTTATCTCTAATTTGCAATAACAAACCTAGCTTCTCTTTAAAAAGCGCATCATAATCACTTAAGCTCAACCCAAACAACGGATAAGCATCTGTAAAAGAACCTCTTCCTGCTATTATTTCAGCCCTGCCATTAGAGATTAAATCGAGCGTGGCAAAGCTTTGATAAACTCGAACCGGATCATCAGCACTTAATACAGTGACAGCACTCGTTAATCGAATATTTTTGGTTATTGAAGCTGCAGCAGCCAATATCATTGCAGGTGAAGAATCTAAGAAATCCTTTCTGTGATGCTCTCCTATTCCAAAGGAGTTTAAGCCAATTTGATCGGCTAGTTCTATTCTTTCCAGAAGTTGACGAAGAGCTTTTGAGCCATCCGTTATACCTCCTGGTGATGCGGCAAAACTGTCTATTCCTACTTCCATAATTTAAAAGTTATAGTTGCTATACTTACATCTTTACTTAGCTACTACTCGTTTGCATTAAACCCGAAATATGCATTAGAAAATCTATTACATATTGAAATTGCTTCAATATAAGTCGTTTCACTTACTTGTTTCGGTTATTCATACTCACTTATTTTTATTGCATTCATGAACTCCCTATGGTCGGTTCACCAAAGCGGTGCTATGATTCATCTTACCAAGTCCTTCTATTTTTGCACTTTCACCCTTCATAACGAAGTTCTAAAATATAATCCGGATAAATTAACTTCTCTTATCAGATATTATAAAGCTTCGTTCACTGAAAGCTGGAATAGTAGGAAAACCTTCATAGAAATAGTTTATTTCATCTTTACTGTCTGTTAAACCGAGGCTATAAAGGACCGGAACAAAATGGTCGGGCGTTGGCGCTGCCAATTTTCCAAGCTTATGACTATGTTCGTAGTTAATCATATCTGTAAAATTCCTTTTATCTATTTGTTCTTTTAGCCAAGCATCGTATTCAGCTTCCCAACCATAAACAGACATGTCGTTATTCCTCATTTTCTGCATTGCCAATGGCAGATTGTGAATGAGCGATCCGCTTCCAATTATTAAAACTCCTTTTTCTCGTAATGATGCCAATTGCTTTCCCAATTCATAATGATAAGATGGGGTGGCATAATAATCTATACTCATTTGAAATACGGGAATATTAGCATCAGGAAACAAATGCATTAACATGGGCCAAGCTCCATGGTCCAACCCCCATTCTTCCGATTCATTTACTGAAGGAATAATCCGGCTGACTTCTTTAGCGATTTCGGGGGCTCCTTTTGCACTGTACTTTGGGTCGTAATAGTGCTTTGGAAATCCATAATAATCATAGATCTGTTTTTGATCTGCAGATATGTTAACAAATGAACCTTTTGTACACCAATGTGCCGAAATTACAAGCGCGGCTTTTACTTCATAATTCTGTTGAAGAGTTAGTCCCAATTCGTATAAGGTGTTCCAAAAAGGACGTTCTTCTTTTGGTAATGGTATATCCATAGGATTACCGTGAGAAGTAAACAAAACAGGCATTTTCTTACCTTGTTTAGGTAATTCATCCGTAAAGTTTTTAAAACTGCCTAAAGTCCCCATAGCTGTTAATGCTAAAATTGAATGAATAAATTTTTTACGATCCAAAATGTATTCTTATTTTGCTTTGAGAGGAGCTTTTTTGCTTCTTCCCCATGCAATAAATAAAGCAATAGCCATTATTACCAAGTTAATTCCTATAGACGAAAATTCGCCTTTCGAACCGTGAAAAACAGCTGCTAAAACCATAACTGCAATAAGACCTCTTGCAGCCCAAACAGTTAGTTGAGGTTTAATCATAAAAATAGACGGAAGCAATAAGCCCACCCCACCAACAACTTCAGATAGTCCAATAAACCGTATTAAAGCAACTGGGACTGTAGTTACCCATGGCAATAATTCAGCCATAGATTCTATTGGGCTGGTTAATTTCATTAGACCTGCCATTAAGAACATTGCTGCCAAT
>JBNKPU010000079.1:0-5754 GCA_050295515.1 Bacteroidales bacterium
TTTATCAATATACAATGATATAACATTGTCGTTGCTTAAACTGTTCCTGTTTTGAGGGGCATGTCTCCAATGTTTAATAGTATAATGCTCTTTATCAGAAGAACTGAATTCAATCTTATTCAATCCAAACGACCAGGTACCAAGCCATATGTTTCCTTCATTGTCAAATACAAATGCTTCTGATTGAATGGACTTTCCACTCAGGCTATTGGAATTGTCTTCTTCATGGGTGAAATGTTTGTATTTATTTGCTTTCACATCGTACATGTCAAGCCCATTTTCTGTGCCAATCCAGAATATACCTGGTTTTTCTTCATGTATCAATTGAATTCTATTGTCAGACAAGGTTGTACTATCTTTCCAGGCATTTGCAACATGGATAAAACCATCTTTCTTAGAGTTGTATTTTATTAGTCCTGTATTCCAACCACCCAGCCAAATAGTATGTTCACTGTCTTCAAAAATACTAATAATGCTATTGTCGGGTAATCCAAATGTGGAGCCTTTGTTGTATTTATAATGTTTATGTTCTTTTGTTTTTGGTGAATACCTTATTATTCCATTGTCAATTACCCCTACCCATAAATCACCCCTGTGATCTTCGCAAATTGCACGGACAATTCCCTCATTGAAAGCACCTGGTCCGGCACCTTGAAACCGAATGGTTTCAAATTGTGATTGGATGGCAAATTTTTCGACACCACTCTCAGTACCAGCCCATACAATACCCCGGGAATCGATAAAAATTTCACGAATCCTGTTTTCGCTTAATCCTGATTCTAAAGTGTTAGAATGTTGATAGTGCTCATAGCGGTCTTCGTCAGCAAAATATTTGGTTATACCATACTCAGTGCCTATCCAAAATTCACCTGGTACTCTTTCTTTAATACAATAAACAAAGTCAGAGGCAAGGCCCCGATCTGTTTTTTTATCACGGATATAACTAAAACGATGTTCTTTGCGATTAAAAATATTAACTCCGCCACCAAAAGTGCTGATCCAGATATTTCCATCGCTGCCCAGGTGCATGTGATAAACAGAATTGTTAGTAAGGCCGGATTCGTTATCGTGTTTGTGCTCAAATTGCTTGACTTGCCCAGTTTCAGGGTCTAGCGATGAAAAACCTTCATCTGGAAGTCCGATCCAGATAAGTCCTTCTTCGTCCTCGAATAATTCGCGTATAGTTTGCCCCTGATCCAGGTGGTAATTTTTAGCCACTGGGTGATAATGCCTGAAGGTATTTGTTTTTACATCCAATCTATCTATTCCCTCTCCTGATACACCCGACCAAATGTTTCCTTTTCTATCGACCATTACAGACCAAATTGAATTTCCACTTATTTCATTTTCATGTTGGCCTGAATGGTTATAATGTGTAAAGGTTTCAGACAGGATGTCAAAGCAGTCCAGTCCACCGCCCTGGGTAGCAATCCAGAGTTTGCCTTTGTGATCAACTGCCAGCGATCGCACCGTGTTGTTCGATATTGTATTCGGGTTGTTTTGATCGTTCCGGAAAACCTTAAAGTTATACCCATCGTATCGATACAGCCCATCTACCGTTCCAAACCATATAAACCCTAAAGAATCTTCAATTATTGCAAAAGTTGCACTTGGCGATGCTCCCTGTTCGTCCTTTATTTTAACAATTTGTGACTCATAGGTCTGCCCATAGTTAATACGAGGAATAAAAAAAAACAAGAGTATAAGCCATAGTATGATCAATGAATTATTACCGCTGCCATCTTTCCAGATATAGAACTTTTTCTCCACTATATGATTTTATTCTTGTCGATTAATTTACTAATTAATTGGATAATGAGCCAATTTGAATAGATTATATTGTGTTCTTTAACTTCAATGTGCACATTGAAAAGAGTCAGTTTTCCTGGTAAAGATCTTGCAAGGTATTATACCTTGGATTCTTCAAGATATTTTGATGCCAATCTTAAAATAAAACACCAGGTTTAAACCAGATGGATTCCGTTTTCTTTTATTTCGATTATTTTCTTTTTATATAAATTACCAACCACCTTTTTAAATACTTTTTTACTGATGCCAAATTTATTATAAATACTTTCGGCAGGACTTTTATCTGTGAAAGGTAAATAGCCATTGTTTAGCTTAAGTTCATTCAAAAAATGATCGGAAATGGGTTCTATTTTCGAATAACCTGGCATTTGAAGGCTCAGGTCAATTTTTTCATCCTCCCTTACTTTCTGAATATAAGCTTTAAGTCTCTGTCCATACTCAAGATCTGTAAATATCTCGCTATGATAAATCAGTCCCCAATGCAAATTGTTAATGATAGCTTTAACTCCAAGTTCAAACTGATCAGCTATGATAATATCAACTTCTTGGCCTTCTTTGTATTCGGGAAAAGTGTTGTCCAGAAATTTATTAATCTTCGACGAGGCAACTATCCGGTCAGTTTCCTTATCAATATAGGTATATACCAAATATTTTTTTCCTTTTTCTAAGCGAGTAGCTTGTTCGCTAAAGGGAACAAATAGGTCTTTGGGCAGGCCCCAGTTAAGAAAAGCACCAACTTGTGTAACTGAAACAACTTCTAAAGAGGAAAACTCACCTACCATGGTGAAGGGTTTCTCTGTTGTGGCAATAATACGGTCTTCAGAATCATTATAAATGAATACTTCAAGGTTTTCCCCAATTTCAAATGTGTTTGGCACATATCTGGTAGGTAGTAATATTTCCCCATGATCCCCACCATCCAGGTATAATCCAAAATCAACTTGTTTAACAATCATCAAGTTGTTAAGCTTTCCCAATTCTGCCATTTTTTACTCTTTTTAGCTGCTAATGTACAATTAAAAACTTGTTCACATTTTATATGTTTCAAAGAAATATAGTAATGAAGGTATTTGGAGGGGTCTTTTTTTTGATTTTAAATATTTTATTTTCATTTTTCAATTCAGAACTCTATTTTTAAGCAACAAACCTATAAAAATTGTTACGGCAATTTTTCAAATACAATGAGTTATGAAACATTTATATTACTTTTTTGCAATCGCAATTCTTTTTTCTGCTTGTAAAGGTGAAGGTGGAACACCTGATAATGAGACAAAAGAGTCTGCAGGTCCAGTTGAAAAACAAAAGGCAGTATGTATTTATGATGAGGTAGCTGTGCGTGCAGTACCTGAAAAAAAAGGGAAATACCTTACATCCTTGAGCCTTGGAGAAACAATGTCTTATCTTGGAGAAGAAAAAGCCGATAGTACGGACAAGAAACAGAATTTTTATAAAGTTGAACTTTCTGATGGAACAGTTGCCTGGGCAAGAACTTACGGTGTAATAGTTGATGGTCAGCCTGCAACGGTTACCGATCAAACAGCAATATATAAGCGCCCTGATCTGGTAAACAAGACCGATAAAACGTTTAATCCAATGGAATTTGTTGTTATTATTGGAGAAAAGAGCGATTGGGTTGAAGTTGTTGGAGTTAAAAAAAGCAAATCGGGATGGATTAAAAAACAATATTTGACTACCAAGGATGAAGATGTAGCTGTTTCGACATTGGCTTATAAATCAATTCTGAAAAATAGTGGAGAGCTTATTCCTGAAGAAGTACCTGCCTTTTTAGAAAGCCTGCCTTTTAAGAATTCCGGTTTTAATAGCTACCTCCAGAAAATTGTTGACGAACAGGTTGGTGCTGCGATTGAAGAATCCATTAAAGAATCCGCTGAGGAGCTTGAAGCTGAAGAGATTGTTGAAGCTGAAGGGGTTGTTGAAGCTGAAGAGGAATAACTTAATAGAGATTAGTATTCCGGTTTTAAGATATCAAATGCTGTATCCTGTTATGGTTACAGCATTTTTTTATATTTTCACAAAATCATATTCGTCCCCAACGATATGAACTTATTTGTAGCATGAAACTGAACAATGGAATAACACTAATCGGAGCTGGAAATGTGGCCTGGCACCTGGCTGCATGTTTTAAAAAATCCGGTGTGGGTATAAACATGGTAATTGGCAGGTCTGAAGAAAATGCCAGCAGCCTCGCACATTACGTTGCTTCTCCGTTCTCAACTCAAATAAAAGATATACCTGATCAAAGTGACCTGGTGCTAATTTGTGCGTCAGATGATGCAATTCCTTCTATTGTTGAGCACTTGGGTGAAAGCCATTTTGTTGTTGCACATACAGCAGCAAGTATCCCTCTTTCAGTTTTTAACAATAATCCCAAGGCTGGTGTTTTTTATCCTTTTCAGACATTTACAAAGGGAGTGAGGATGGGAGAATTGGAAATTCCCTTTTTTATAGAAGCATATAACGAAGAAACCTATACCTATTTAGAATCAGTGGCTGAGTTAATATCAGGCAGTATACACCCTCTTGATTCAGAGCAAAGAAAATTATTGCATGTTGCAGGTATTATGGTCAACAACTTTTCGAACTTTTTATTTGCACAGGCCTTTGATTTTTTAAATGATAAAAATATTGATGTCGACTTCTTAAGGCCGTTGATCTACGAAACGGTGCATAAGCTTAAAGGCAATCAACCTAGCAAACTACAAACAGGTCCGGCCAAAAGAGGTAGCCAGGAAGTTGTGGATGCACATTTGCAATTGTTGAACGATAATCCGAAAATTAAGGATTTGTATAGTTATCTTAGCAAGCGTATTTTTGAATATTACCATAAAAACAATGAGTAACCTAAAGGAAAAATTGCAGCAAATAAAAGCCTTTGCCTTTGATGTTGACGGAGTATTTACCAATGGGCAGGTTTATTTGTTGCCAGGGAGTGAGTTTATCAGGGCAGTGAATATTAAAGATGGTTATGCTGTGCAACATTGTATAAAATCAGGTTTCCCTATCGCAATTATTTCAGGAGGCTCTTCTGAGGAAGTAAGAAAGAGGTTCAAGAACCTTGGAGTCACCGATATATATTTGAAGTCCTCAAATAAATGGGACGATTATGAAGACTTCAGGTTCAAATATGGACTTGAACATGAGGAAATTCTATATATGGGCGATGATGTTCCTGATATACCAGTTATGCAGAGGGTTGGTATTGCTGCTTGTCCGATAGATGCAGCACATGAAGTTAAGGAAATCTCAGCTTATATTTCAAATTTTGGCGGAGGGCAAGGCTGTGTGCGCGATATTATAGAGCAGGTTCTGAGGCTTAATGATAAATGGTTAAATAGTGAATCTTTTCAATGGTAAGGGTTTATAAATATTCGATTGCATTTTTACGCCTGTCCAGATGGAATAACCTGCTCATTATTGCGGCTACCATGTACCTCATCCGATGGTTTGTTTTTATACCTATTTTATCCGATTATAACCTTAAACCACAGATTGATGAGTACCGGTTTAGTTTATTGGTGCTTGCAACAGTTTGTATAGCGGCAGCAGGCTATATCATAAATGATTATTTCGACAGAAAAACAGACCTGATCAATAAACCAGGTAAAGTGATACTTGGAAGGATATTGAGCCGAAGGGCAGGAATGTTTTGGCATACAGTTTTGACGGGTGTAGGAATTTTACTGGGGACTTATGTTTCTTGGAAAACTGGAATTCTAAAACTAAGTTTAATTTTTCCTGTTATAAGTGGCGTGCTTTGGTTTTACTCCACCACTTACAAAAAACAGGTTTTACTGGGCAATTTGGTTGTGGCATTTCTGGTAGCCTGTGTCCCTCTGGTTGTTTTGTTATATGAGTTGCCCATGTTGCTCAAAAACTTCAATAACTTGATAGCCACCAATACTTACTATATTAAACTAATGGCAT
>JBNKPU010000080.1:0-16734 GCA_050295515.1 Bacteroidales bacterium
CGATACAGTAAACCTACTTTTTAAAGAACGGTTGCTCGGTGAAGCTTTGGCATTGCGTGCTGTTTATCATTTTTATATTCTTCAGGCACATGCTGGAATCGGTTCTTCAGGAAATCTATTAGGTATCCCTTATTACGAGGAATACCATGACATCGATGCTGATTTTAATCGTCCAAGATTATCATTTGAAGCAACTATTACTAAAATTATTGCTGATTTGGATCAAGCCATTAGTTTGTTACCACGGGATTATTCAAATTCTCCTTTAGATGTATTGCCAAAGCATCAAAAATATGATAAATCCCAATATGTAATTGTCAATGGTGCACAATACAATTTGAGGGTTTCTGGTAGAATAGCTACAGCAATGAAGGCCCGTGTCGAGCTTTTTGCGGCAAGTCCTTCATATTTAAATGGCGGCGGTCATTATGAAAAGGCTGCAAATATTGCTGCAGAGCTCATTAATTTAAAAGGTGGAATAGCAGGTCTGAATGCTGATGGTTTTGAATTTTATAAGAATGATGCTGCTATAAAAAGCAAAGAATTTTTATGGCGCTCCTCCCAGGAAGGTGGTACAGGTTCATCCTGGTTAGAAGAACAGAATTTTCCTCCCTCAATAAACGGTAGTGGGAATCTAAATCCCACTCACAATTTAGTCAGTGCGTTCCCAATGGCCAATGGCTACCCTGCTTCTGTTGAGAATGGGTACGATCCTCAGGATCCATATACAGACCGAGATCCGCGATTAGCAGCATATATTATTTACAATGGATCTTCGCTTTATGGCGGAGCCAATATAGCTACCGGAGTCGGTGGTGGTATTGACCGGCTTGATTCTATTTCTGAGAAATCAACACGTACAGGTTATTATTTGAAAAAACTATTGCGCAACGATGTGCGTATCAACAATGATGGAAGTACTGTTGAAAGCAAACATGTTAATGTGTATTTCAGGTATACCGAACTATATTTGATCCTTGCCGAAGCCGCCAATGAAATAGGTGGACCAGACAATGCTGTTGGAGGTATGTCTGCTAGAGGAATAATTGGAGCATTACGAAAGAGGGCTGGCATTAACCAACCAGATGGATATCTAGCCTCTATATCTTCAAAAGAGGATATGCGCTCACTAATTCAGAACGAAAGAAGGATAGAGCTTTGTTTCGAAGGACACCGTTTTTGGGATATGCGCAGATGGGGACTTTCCTTGGATGAAACTGCAACAGGATACTTTTATAATGGTTCACAATATGTTGAAATTCCAGTTGTAGAAAGTCGCAGTTATCCTGAATATGCCAAATATTTACCTATCCCTTACAGTGAAATATTAAAGTTTCCTGCATTGGAGCAAAATCAAGGTTGGTAGAATCCGGTATATTAAGTTAAATTTGAAAACATGAACATAATGAAGACAAAAATTATATTAATGCTGACAGTTGTTCTGGGTATGGTAGCCTGTGAAAACCAAGAAACTGATTTTGAGGATTTTGGTACTACAGCTTGCTATTTCCCCTACCAAACACCAGCAAGAACCCTAATTCTAGGAAATTATGATTTAGGTTATAACGATAACGATAATCTCCACCGATTTGAAATTGGTGTTACCATGGGTAGTGTTTATGAAAATAACGAAGACCGCAGGGTATATTTCGAACTTGCTCCCCAATTGATTGCTGGATTCGACTCTATTGTAAAAGTTCTACCTGCCAGTTATTATACTATTGAAACGCCTAGCCCTGTTACCATACCAGCAGGATCACTAAAAGGGAGGATTACTATACAGCTTACAGATGCATTTTTCCAGGATTCACTATCCATTGCTCCTGAGGATATGGTAAATTACGTAGTGCCACTTTTAATCACAGATGTTGAAAATCTTGATACTGTTTTAAGCGGAAAGCCAAAAGTTGTTGATCCAAACCGTTTGGTTGCTGGTGATTGGGATATAGTCCCCAAAGATTATACCCTTTTTGGTATAAAGTTCATTAATGAATATCATGCAATGTATCTACGAAGGGGGACTGATGCTATGACAAATTCGGGAGGTACAACAACTACAACTTCTTATCATGCTGAGTATGTCGAAAATGACGAGTTAGTTATGATTACAACTACAGGCTTTAAAAGTGTTGAATTATCAAACATTATACGAAGGGGTTCCTTAGCAAGTCCTGGGTCATTAAATATGGAATTAATTTTTGATGACAATGGTAATTGTTCCATTCAGAGTTATGATACTGATCCAAATAATGTAACAGGCACTGGCAAATTTGTTGAAGATGGAGGTTTCTGGGGTGGCAAGGAACATGATGCCTTATTCCTTGAGTATAATTATACAGATGCTGCTAATAATGAAACCCATGTTGTACACGATACATTGGTTGTTCGTGATAGAAACGTAGTATTTGAACAGTTTACATTGTAATATTTGTGAGGTTTACAGATTTAAATAAAAAAGGGTGCCTATCTTAAGTACCCTTTTTTTATTGTTTATAATAACCATTTATTATTCATACACATATAAAGTAAATCTTTAAATTGTAACATCATCAACATATGAACGAATATGTCTTCCTTGATGGGACTGATCTTCATTTAACCCGGATTATGTATTAGGACTTCGTTATGAAGGTTGAAAATGCGAAAATAGAAGGACTTGGTGAGATGAATCATAGCACCGCTATGGTGAACCGACCAAAGGGAGTTCATGAATGCAATAAAAATAAGTGAGTATGAATAATCGTAACAAGTAAGTGAAACGCCTTATATTGAAGCAATTTCAATATGTAATAGATTTTCTAATGCATATTTCGGATTCAAAACAAATCCCTTTCTTAGTAGCAATTATTTGTCCCGATTCCTTATTACAATTCCACTTATCTGCTCCAACAACTGAATGATACCGTTTTGAACTGACAACAATTAATGAATAGGCATAGGCATTGGCAATCTGTCCATAAACTTGTATGTCCATACCTGAAATTGTAATCTCGACAGGGCTGCAATAAAAACCATCGCCTAATGACTCGAAATAGGTCATCGAAGTATTCCCTGACTTTCTAAAAATTCAGTTGTGACTCCGTCGGCAATTAGTTTCGGATTGAACTGGATTATTGGAAGAATTGCAATACTTTCATCATTTTCAATTGCACGATCAAGGTGATTACGAAGAGTAGTTTTTTAGGATTTATAAAAATGAGCAGCATATTCCAAATTATGATTACTTTTCTGTAAACTAAATGAGGTCATTTTAGTAAACCTTTACAAAATAAAAACGTTAATACTCATAGAAAGATATAGACATGGGGACGGACAAATACAAAAATTTACACTACAGGCTTTTAGAGATTGATTCCTGGCCTTTAAAATACATGTTTAAGTTTATAACACCTAACCACAGTGGAAAAGTAGAGCAGATAAAAGCACTATTGCCCGATCATGGAAAGCTATCCTATAAACATACTTCAAACCTTAAACATGTATCAGTAACCTGTATTGCTGTTATGGATAACGCTGACCAAATCATAGAAATCACTGAACAGGTAGATGCCATTGAAGGAGTGATGGTTTTATAAATTCAAGAATTAGGAAGGTAGGTCTATTCTATATTCTACGGCCATAATTCTATGTGAAATGGATTTATTTTGTTTCGATCTTAATTTTTGAAGTTTCCAGTCCTTTAGAATCAGCAATTAATGCAACCACACCAGTATTGCCCTGAATACCTTTAATCATTTTGTTTTAAATCTATAATTTAATTTTGATGTTTTGAAAGGTTAAACGGGTTTAAGCTTCTGCATTGAATCAATCTAGTATAAATTCAACTATTTCACCATACTCCGGACTTAGTTTAAACGCTTCGACCGGCGATACATGGTTAATCAAAACATGAAAAGCTATTATAATGCCTGCATGACATACAACGATAAAATCTTCCGGATTATGCAGAGCTTTAAGGTCATCTAAAAAACCTTTAACCCTGGTTAACAACATAACATAGGATTCACCATTTGGACAAGGGATGTTAATATAGTCTTCAAACCAAGCCTTTACCTTTGGTCTCTGTTCAATTTCTGCCCAGGGCATTAATTCCCAATCCCCAAAATTTAATTCTTTTAGCCTACCGTCGATAGTCAATGTTTGTTCATTTGTTTGAATTGCTTTGGCCAGTTTCACGCATCGTTTTAATGGACTGGTGTATATTTCGCTGGAAGAAAAATGGTTTAGTTTTTTTTGAATGCGGGCAACATCATCATGGAAGCTTGGCAATATGTCCAAATCAGTTTGTCCATAGCATATTCCATCTTCTATTTCAGGTTTAGTATGTCTTATCGCTTTAAATTTCATTGAATAACAAATATTGATACAATTAGTAAACACAAATAAATGCAATTCTTTATTTCTTCCTTCTCCATGCTCAAAACTAGTTATTTACTATCGAATATATATGTTTTATTATTCTGACTGCCATTTTTTCAGTAAGTAATATGGCCCAAGATCGTGCTTCATTCCAACAATTACCTAATTAATCAAAATATTCCTAAGAAGGCATGCTTGCTGGTAGTAAAAGATTAATCATTATCTCATGCTAAATCTTAACCTCATTCTATTCTTTCTTTCCAAAATTAATTCTACTTTTGCAGGCTGTTTTTAGACCAATAGAGGAACTTTTCAGGTTAGTTCGCGTAAGAGCAAAACACCTGCCCTATTATAATTTAATCGCGCTAAATATTATTGTTCATGTACCAGAAGGAAAAAGTCAGAAGAAAAACTTTTGCTATTATCAGCCACCCCGATGCTGGAAAAACAACCCTAACAGAAAAACTGTTGCTTTTTGGAGGTGCCATAAAAACAGCAGGTGCAGTAAAAAGCAATAAAATTAAGCAAACCTCAGCTTCCGATTTTATGGAAATCGAAAAGCAAAGGGGCATCTCTGTTGCAACTTCGGTTATGGCTTTTGAGTACAATGACAAAAAAATCAACATTCTGGATACTCCCGGGCATAAAGACTTTGCTGAAGATACTTACCGCACACTCTCAGCTGTTGACAGTGTTATATTGGTAGTGGACAGTGCAAAAGGTGTAGAGGAACAAACAGAGAACCTGATGAAGGTGTGCCGAATGCGAAGCACTCCGGTAATCATTTTCATAAACAAACTCGATCGCGAAGGTAAAGACCCTCTTGCCTTGTTGGAAGAATTGGAAGAAAAACTTAAAATTTCTGTGCGTCCTTTAAGCTGGCCTATTAACCAGGGCTATGACTTCAGAGGTGTTTACAGCCTTTATCATAAGGAACTGCATATATTCGAACCTGGTAAAAATAAGCTAAGTGATACCATGGTCAAGCTGAATGATATACAGAGTAGCGATATTGAAGGTTATTTCAAAAAAGAAGATGTAGACCAATTGCGTGAAGATGTTGAGTTTGTAGAAGAAATGTATGAGCCACTGGACAAAAGCCTGTATCAGGATGGATTATTGGCTCCTGTTTTCTTTGGCAGTGCCATCAATAATTTTGGTGTTAAAGAGCTTTTGGACACATTTATTGAGATAGCCCCTGAACCACAACCACGAGAGGCTGTTGAACGTGTAGTAGAAGCCAATGAAAACAAACTCAGCGGTTTTGTATTTAAAATACATGCAAACCTCGACCCTAATCATCGCGACAGAATTGCTTTTCTAAGAATTTGTTCAGGACTTTTCGAACGCAATAAATTTTATTACAATACACGATTAAAAAAACAAATCAGGTTTAGCAGTCCGGCTACATTTATGGCCAATGAGAAAATATTAACTGAAGAATCATATGCTGGCGATGTGGTAGGTCTTTACGACAGTGGCAACTTTAAAATTGGTGATACTTTTACAGAAGGTGAAAACCTTCATTTTAAAGGTATACCGAGCTTTTCACCTGAAATTTTTAAAGAAGTGGAAAATATGGATGCCATGAAATCCAAACAATTGGACAAGGGTGTCAGACAATTGACAGAAGAAGGTGTTGCACAAATGTTTATTTTCCAACAGGGATCAAAAAAGGTAATCGGTACTGTAGGTGAACTTCAGTTTGAAGTAATCCGTTTTCGTTTAGAACATGAATATGGAGCAAAATGTAATTTCAGGCAATTACAATTCAATAAAGCCTGCTGGGTATCTTCCAAGGATCCTAAAGCCCTTGCGGATTTCCTTAAAAAGAAAGAAAACAACATTGGGTTAGACCGGGATGAAAGGCCTGTGTTTTTTGTCGAAAGTGAATGGCTATTGAACATGACCAGGGAAAAGTTTCCTGAAATAGAGTTTCATTTTACTTCTGAATGGGAACTGGAGAAAAATTAAAGACCTGAATCCTGGCAAAATATAGAATCCTTGTTCAATTAAATAACAATAAAACCGAATCATTTTTTTTGTTTTCAATTACCAACCATAGTCTTGGGAATCCGTGCTATCTCTGCTCTTAAACCTACCAGATAATTGTAACTACCCCCCTTTGTTCGGGTATGTTATATGCCGCTAAGTCAATAACATAATAATAGCTGCCTATACCTAGTTTTGAGCCATTACTGGTACCATCCCAATCATTTTGGTAGTTGCCGCTACTTTTATATATAGGTTCTCCATCGCGGTTAAATATGTAAATTTTAGCCAAGGGGTATTTCTCTATACCTGGTATTTCCCAAACATCATTTACATGATCATCATTGGGAGTAAAGGCAAAATTTTCTTTCTCAAATAGGTTTAATTCCATGCAATCTTTAACCAAAACTATTTCAGATACTTCCTGTCCAAGGCAACCTGAAGCGTTCATTTCTATTACGGAAATTTGATGCTCTCCCGGGGAAAGGTCCCAAAATATATTAAAAAAATAGTCAGTAATAGTATCAATGCTTAACGATGGAACCTTCCATAAATAATTACTCTCAACACTACCATTAGTCCTGTATTCGGCAATAGTGCCTTCGCAGACCTCATCTAAAAATAATCCAGGGGCAATTTCATCCTTATCATTAATGATAGATATACTAAGGGGTATGTCTTCCATAACTATTGTTTCCTGAACACTTTCAATACCTATGCCATACGTTCCTAAAGTAATAATCTTTTCCCCAGATGTTTCATAGATCACATTATGCGGTCCGAGCCCCTGAGCAACTCCAGGATAGGCCCCTTCATCAAAACTCCACTTAATAGTATCGCTATAATCGTATCCAACCAAGTCAGCAAAAAAAGTAAGGGTATCGTTTAAACACAGCGTGCCAGAATAAACTATTTTAAGCGATTCGCAATCATTCTTCTTATCAGCAAATTGTCGGCATGAAAAAAGATATGAACTATAATAATCAAAAATATCATGTTTCTCTAACGCTTGAAAGTCCTGATAACCACAAACAGTATCGGAATCAGTAATTGTACAGGAAATATTTTCAAAACCAAATCCATCTTTAATGGTTGGTGTAGTGTCAGCAATAAAAAGATCTCCTTCATTGTTAAAGGTACCCTTGCTGACCGATCCCAACATTTCAAAATTTCCGGCAACAATAATAGTACCTTTGTTCTGCACATCAACCTTGTTCTTTGAAGTGAAATCGCCATAAATTATCAATACTGCATCACTCTCAACAACAAGGTTAGCATTGTTTTGGACAATCAAATTTCCATTGATGACAAGTGTGTCATAAATAGTTAATACACTTTGATTAAAATCAAGGCAATGAAGTGAGGTAATTTCACCAAAACAGAAAACATCGTTCTTTAAAATACTGGTGCCAGGAGCATAAGATCTTACCCAAGAAAGTGAATCACTCCAATACCCCTTTTGCTCATTTATTGTTGAAAATTGACCGAAAGTGGAACTTGTAACGGATTGTAATATTAATGAAAGTATAAACGCAAATGTTCTCACATTCAACATTGTAAGAGTAGAAATTTTAATGCTCTTAGACATAGTATGATTAGAAATCTAGATTGATAGCTCTATTTAAAAAAGATACGCTCCTACTTAGTATATGTTTTTAAATTTTGATCTGTTTATTGATCAACACAGCAAAATCAACCACTACAGACAAATAAGTATGTTATTGTATTCTTGCTACTTACAATATTTTTCTCAGGAATATATTTATGATGATACTGATTAGATTTCAGTTTGTTTATTGTGACAAATACTTACTATTGATTGACAAATGATCGTATTTCTCAGACAAAAAATAGTTAAGTCCAGCTATTCTTGAGCAAGTTCAGGCATTATAATACTCACTAAGCTTTCCTGTCTTTCAAACACCTTGTCCATTTCATGCCTGAATCGGGAGTGTGTCCGGTAATGTTCATGGCTTTTACTAATGGGATAATCTTCAGCATAAAGTGCCATTTCTTCTTCAAGAACATCAATCTGATTAAGCATCTGCTTGATTGATTCAGTCTGCATTTGAATAAGTTTGGAACTCTCTTGACTCAAATTGAAATTATTCTTTTCCAATTTCAACACCTGAACCCTGGATATGAATATATCAAGTTCTGTCAGGAAAAACATCAGTTTGTTTTTCCAATACTTATATTCGAAATCCAGATCAAGAATATGAATATTTCCACTCTTCATCACTTTAATATTTAATTATTTATAATTTACAAACAATTGACTTAATATGAAATGATAAACATTAGAAAGATGCACTATTTTCAAGATATATTTTACAGTTAACAACAGGTATAGGTTAAATCATATTCAAAGTTGATTTTGAATTGACCCTATTACAAAAAATTTTGTAAATTGATATTTCCTCCATAACAACCTATAATATAGGAAGTTTTTCTATTTATATTTTGTCAGAAAACGGGAAACTGTATTATCGACACCCAAACAAACCAGACAAGTACCTTCCCAGATAAACCAAGATTTAGAATAATCTGGGAGGCTATAAATGCTTCAGTCCTTTCCGAATTCTAGAAATGAATACCTTACAGTTCACCTATTTGTGGTATTGCAAATGGAGAATGCAAAAAAATGGACTACAGAAATGCGCGAAGCAGAAGAAGTTAGTCAAGCTGGTAAATAGTCTTAGTTTCTAAGATATGAAGATAATTTCATCTTATTTAAGATACATATACTCTTTCCTTCAGCTTTTATGAGGCCTTCGCTATCAAGTTCCCTTATTGCGCGACTTAACGAGGGCCGGGCAACTCCAAACATTTCAGAAAGTTCGTTCTGGGATTTTTTAAGTACAAATGAATCAGATCCGGTTTGTTTCATCATTTGCAACAAATAATGGGCAATCTTGCCTTTAATTGTCTGAAAAGATAAAAATTTGATTTTATTGGACAGAAACTGCGCCCTGTTGGAAATACTGTTCAGGTAATTCGACAGTACCTTTACATTATTCTGCAATAATTGCAAAAAGGAGTCCTTTGGGATTGCAAGTACAACACATTCTTCGTTAGCGACAATATCAACCGGATAATGGTTGTTTTTACCAAAAAGAAAGGCAGGTGCCAACATGCGGGGACTTTCAATATCTTCAATTTTAATAGTCTTCCCTGAAAAATCCACCATCTCCCCTCTTACACAACCATCAACAACTATTAAAAGACTCCTGACTTCAGTATTTGATTGGACAATTAATTCTCCTTTAGAATATGTTTTTTCTTTATAATCAATTGAAAATAACAATTCATTAATCTGAACTTCGGAAAGACCTTTAAACAGGATACAGTTTTCAATAGAAGTATTCATAGACAATATCTTATAAGATGTTAAAATTGAAAATATTTTGCTTGTTGTAACATATGTTACCGAATTTAGTTTATAAACTGACCTACTTTTGTATAAAACAAACAGGATAAATCTAAAAAAAAATATTGCCATGTTAAGAGAAGTTGTAAAAATAGACGAAGAATTGTGCAATGGATGTGGAGTTTGTGTCCCGGCTTGTCATGAAGGTGCACTCCAGATCATTGATGGAAAGGCAAGACTTATCAGCGATTTGATGTGCGAGGGATTGGGTGCATGTCTGGGACATTGCCCTGAGGGAGCAATAGAAATAGAAAAAAGGGAAGCAGAACCATATAACGAAACCAAGGTCATGGAAATTATGGTTGAAAAAGGTGCAAATACTGTTATAGCCCACATGAAGCATTTAAAGGATCACAACGAAAGGATTTTTTTAAAGGAAGCTGTTAGATATTTAAGGGATAACACTAAAAAAATTGGATTTGATGTCAGTGCAGCAATTGAAGAGGTTCATAACTATGGAAAACAGCAAAGTCATGGTCATGAAGAGCATAACCATGGTGGAGGTTGCCCGGGAGCTCAAGCTAAATCTTTTGAGCCAAAGGGTATATCAATAGATACAGGTCCTGCAATTCAAGTTCAATCTGAACTTAGGCAATGGCCAGTTCAAATGCATCTAATCAATCCAGCTGCTTCGTATTTTCAAAATGCAGATGTAGTTTTGGCTGCCGATTGTGTTGCCTTTGCAATGGGAGATTTCCATTCAAAATACCTTAAAGGAAAATCATTGGCAATTGCATGTCCTAAATTGGATGATGGTCAGGAATCGTACATCAACAAAGTCACACAGCTTATTGATAATGCAAACATTAATACCTTAACTGTAATAATAATGCAGGTACCTTGCTGTGGAGGACTTTTAAAAGTTGCGCAACTGGCTTCTTCGAAAGCTAATCGTAAAGTGCCGATTAAGGCCATAATTGTTTCAATAGAAGGTGAAGTTTTGCAAGAAGAGTGGGTTTAACTTAGTTAACTGATTTTTTTACTATTAGTCTGACAGGTTATTGTTTAATAATCTGAATGGAAAAGTTACATCCTTAATAGAACTTATTAATAAACATAAAATATATAATCATGAGCATGTTTTGTTATCAATGCCAGGAAACAGCAAAAGGCACAGGCTGCACTAAAGTAGGTGTATGTGGTAAAACCGAAGAAGTTTCGAACCTACAGGATTTATTAGTTTATATTTCAAAAGGAGTATCGATTTATGCCAATTTAGGACGTACCCATCAATTAGAAACTAAAGAAGCTGATCAATTTGTTTTTGAGGCTCTGTTTATGACTATTACCAATGCTAATTTCGATGATGCAAAGATTACAGATAAGATCATACAGGGTATAAAGGTTAGGAAAAACATAAAAAATAAAATTAGCGGCTCAGGGATTGCTCTACCAGAAAACTTACATGATTCAGCAACCTGGACACCTAAAAATGTAAATTCCCTTGCAAGTAAAAGCATTCTTGTTGGGATTTTAAATATTGAAAATGAAGATATTAGATCATTAAAAGAACTTCTGATTTATGGATTAAAAGGAATGGCTGCTTATGCCGAACATGCTTTTAACCTGGGCTATGAAAATGATGAAGTAATGGCTTTTTTACATAAAGGATTGGCTGCCACAACTCAGGATAATATTAGTGCAGATGACTTGGTTGCTTTGGTCCTTGAATGTGGAAAACATGGCGTTGATGTAATGGCATTATTGGATAAGGCCAATACTGAAAGCTATGGTAATCCTGAAATCACGAAAGTAAACATTGGTGTAGGTAACAATCCTGCAATACTGATAAGCGGTCATGACCTGAAAGACATGGAGGAGCTACTCAAACAAACGGAAGGAACAGGTGTGGATATTTATACACACAGCGAAATGCTTCCTGCAAACTATTATCCGGCATTCAAGAAATATGAGCATTTTGTTGGTAATTATGGAAATGCATGGTGGAAGCAAAAAGAGGAATTTGAAAGCTTTAACGGACCAATACTCTTAACCACAAATTGTTTGGTACCACCAAAAGATTCGTATAAAGACCGTGTTTATACTACCGGTGCTGCCGGATTTAAAGGTGTAAAACACATTAAAGACAGAACAAACGGTCAAGCAAAAGATTTCAGTGCAATTATTGAACATGCAAGAAAATGTCAGGCTCCTACTGAGATTGAAACAGGTGAAATAGTAGGTGGATTTGCACACAACCAGGTATTGCAACTTGCTGATAAGATTGTTGAGGCTGTTAAAACGGGAGCTATTAAGAAATTTGTTGTAATGGCAGGCTGTGATGGCAGAATGAAAGGAAGAAACTATTATAGTGAATTCGCCACTAAGTTGCCAGAAGATAATATTATTCTTACGGCAGGATGTGCAAAATATCGCTACAACAAACTCCCTTTAGGAGATATTGGTGGAATCCCGAGAGTATTGGATGCAGGACAGTGTAACGATTCATATTCCTTGGCTGTTATTGCACTTAAACTAAAAGAAGTGTTTGAACTTGAGGATATCAATGAACTTCCAATTGTTTATAATATTGCCTGGTACGAGCAAAAAGCAGTTATTGTATTGTTGGCTTTACTCTATCTTGGAGTAAAAAACATTCATCTTGGTCCAACACTTCCAGCTTTTCTTTCACCTAATGTAGCTAAGGTTCTTGTTGAGAATTTTGGAATAGGTGGTATCACTACCGCAGAAAACGATATGAAAAAAATGATTGGCTTAGATGCGATAAAGGAATAAATTTACAAAAAGAATATACTTGTTTCCAACCTATCAAAAAAACAGGTTGGAAACTTTAAACTGGATTATGTATTAGAACTTCGTTATGAAGGTTGAAAGTGCAAAAATAGAAGGACTTGGTGAGATGAATTATAGCACCGCAATGGTGAACCGACCATAGGGAGTTCATGAATGCAATAAAAATAAGTGAGTATGAATAATTGAAACAAGTAAGTGAAACGACTTATATTGAAGCAATTTCAATATGTAATAGATCTTCTAATGCATATTTCGGGTTTAATAAATATAATGATGGAAACATTTGAAAAATCAAAAAAACAACAACTAAAGGGATCAATAGATTATGCACCTGGAGCTATAGTCAGCAAGATCATTTCTAAAAACGAAGCAGGCAACCTAACCCTTTTTGCTTTCGACCAGGGACAAGGACTAAGCGAACACACAGCTCCTTTTGATGCAGTTGTTCAAATTGTTGAAGGCAAAGCAATTATTAGTATTAACAAAATTGAGCATAAAATCGAAGAAGGTGAAATTATCATTATGCCAGCAAACATTCCACATGCAATTGAAGCAAATAGTAAATTTAAAATGCTCCTTACTATGTTAAAAGCTTGAAAAATTGTAAATTAATACTGCACTAACCTAGTAATAAAATGTCTACTTCAATCATGAACAAGGATCAACTAGAGAAATTGCCTCAGGAATTTGAGGCATGGCAATATGTATCTACCGAAAAAATAACTTTACTTGAAATTAAACTTAATCCGGGCGAAGAAATCCCTTCACATCAGAATCCCGTAGATGTTATCTTCTACATTGTAAGCGGATATGGTAATATTACTATCGATGGAGAAACTATCCAGGCAAAAACAGGAGACTGTATACCTGTAACAAAAAACCTGGACAGGGGCTGGTTAAATCCTTCGGAAGAACCACTTTGCTTCCTGGTCATTAAAATTGCCGAATAGTTAGAACAAAGTTTTTTACTATTGTATATTTGGCCCAATTGATAAAACATTTCAAACACAACCAAGGATTGTATAAAAACCAATTTTTCAAATGAAGCAAAAGCGGTTCCATATCATTCAACATGTGCCTTTCGAAAAGGCTGAAGAAATAGAAGATTGGGCAAAAAACCAAGGTCATTCCATTAGCTACACACATATTTATAAAGGACAAAAGTTACCAGAATTGAATGCATTTGATGTTCTGGTTATTATGGGCGGTCCCATGAGCGTTTATGAAGAAGAACGATATCCATGGATAAAAGAAGAGGATACATTCATTAAGGATTCTATTGATCAGGGTAAAAGTATTATAGGAATATGTCTGGGAGCTCAATATTTGGCCAAAGCACTTGGAGCCAAAGTATATAAAGGGCAGGAAAAAGAAATTGGTTGGTTTCCAGTAAATTTTCATACTTCTTTTTACGGAGTTTTTCCTGACTCACAAACAGTTTTTCATTGGCATGGGGATACTTTTGACATCCCCAGTAAAGCAATTCCACTGGCCAGTAGCCAGGCTGTGCAAAACCAAGGATTTATTTACAACGAAAAAGTTATAGCCTTACAGTTCCATTTAGAAGTTAAAAAACCTTCGGTAAGCAGAATGTTAGTTGAGTGTTCAGATGACTTGACACCAGGGGCATTTGTACAGGAAAGTTCAGTCATAGAAAAGGAAGACAGATACTATGATGGCAACAGGAAGATTATAAACAATCTTTTATCTCAGCTTTGCGATATGAATGATTAGTTTATACTATCTATTAACCAATATATATCAAACTATTACGATTTAAAAATTGTAACTTTAGTCTAAGCAATTATTGATATATAGTAAATGAAACTGCTTAAACTTATCAAACCACCAGAAAACTGGAGATTGCCAGTAGTTATAATTTTGGGAGTATTTGTTGGGCTGTTTATGTATTCTTTTTATCTGTCAAAGGCCCACTCCTATCTATCGGACGATTCGAAAACCTGTGTTAATTGCCACATAATGGCCCCGCAATATGCAACTTGGAGCCACAGTGCCCACCGAGAAGTAACCAATTGCAACGATTGCCATGTACCGCACAATACTATCCTTAACAAATATTACTTTAAAGCCAAAGATGGCTTGAGGCATGCCACCATATTTACATTAAGGAAAGAGCCCCAGGTAATTTACATCCACAACCAAGGTAAAGTAGTTGTTCAGAACAATTGCATCAGATGTCATAAGGAAATAATTACCGATTTAAAAATGTTGACCATTACTTTCGAATATCATCAATACCGAATGGAACGAAAATGCTGGGAATGTCACCGCGAAACGCCTCATGGAAGGATAAACAGTTTATCAAGTGTGCCAAACGCCCGTGTACCAATACCTGAAACGCCTGTTCCTGAATGGCTTCAAAGGGTAATGAAATAGTATAATTGTGAAAACAAAAAAACAACATAATGAAAACCTTGTCAGAAAAAGTAAAACAGAAGCCTATATTTGGATGGCTCTTGTTTATATTAACTGTGGCTTTTGTGTTTATTTTAGGACTTTTGGCTTCTTCAATAATGGAAAGGCGTGCTGAAGCAACATTTGCTTATGTAAAACAGGTTGAATATGATCAATTTGAACCTAGAAATGAGATATGGGGCGAAAATTTCCCCCGGGAATACCAGTCATACCTAAAAACTTCTGACACCACATTTAGAAGTAAATACAACGGTTCTGCAATGATTGATATGCTGGAAACAGATCCGAAATTGGTTGTGCTTTGGGCAGGATATGGATTTTCTAAAGACTACTATCAATCAAGGGGGCATTATTATGCTGTACAAGATGTTCGGAATTCGTTACGTACCGGAGCTCCAGTTGAAGGAAAAAAAAGTCCGATGCCAAACACCTGCTGGACTTGTAAAAGCCCAGATGTTCCAAGACTTATGCATGAACTTGGCAGCGTTGCAGAGTTATACAAGGGGTCATGGGAAGAAAAAGGTCCAGAAATAGTCAATGCCATAGGTTGTGGCGATTGTCATGATGCCAAAACCCTGAACCTTAGGATTTCACGTCCAGCACTTATTGAAGCTTTTAAAAGAACAGGAAAAGACATCAATAGGGTATCGCATCAGGAAATGAGAAGCCTGGTTTGCGCCCAATGCCATGTTGAATACTATTTCAACAAGAACAAAGTTGATGGTGTACCCTACCTGACCTTCCCTTGGGATAACGGCATGTCAGCAGAAGCCATGGAAGAATATTACGATAATATGGAGTTCACTGACTGGACACATAAACTAAGTAAGGCACCAATGCTTAAAGCTCAGCATCCCGGATATGAAATATACCTTACCGGAATACATGCCAGCAGGGGTGTTTCTTGTGCCGATTGCCATATGCCTTATATTAGTGAAGGAGGACAAAAATATACCAGCCACCATGTTACCAGTCCATTGGCCAATCCAGCCAATACATGCCAGGTTTGTCACCGACAGGAAACAGAGAGGCTAATTGCTGATGTTGAATCCATACAAGACAAAATCAAACAAAACAGGGATAAACTGGAGGAATTGTTGGTCAGGGCTCATGTTGAAGCTAAAACAGCCTGGGAATTAGGTGCCACAGAGATTCAAATGAAAGATATTCTACTTGATATTAGACATGCACAATGGAGATGGGACTATGCTGCAGCCAGCCATGGAGGCTCTTTTCACTCACCGATCGAAATTGGACGCGTAATATCTACAGGGTTAATTATTGTTCAGGAAGGCAGGATCAAACTTTCAAGAGTATTGGCAGATTTGGGCATGAATGAAGAAGTTGCTTATCCTGATATATCTACTAAAGCAAAAGCCCAAATGTATATTGGGTTAGATATAAATAAATTGGTGTCTGAAAAAGCTAAATTTATCGAAGAAGTATTGCCGGAGTGGCTCAAAGAATCTAATGAACGTGAAAGCCAATATGAAATTAAAACATTAAACTAAACATTTGGACAGGAGCAATGTCGAGAAGCATTGAGTTTCGCAATTATTTAATACGCTACAAAAATTGCAATTGAGACTACCTACCATTATTAACTTGTCCATTGCATATTGTATTGACTAATACTCTGTATGCCCCCCCTGGAACATCATCTCAAATGCATCAATCCTTTCAGAATTATGATAGAATGTACTTGCAATGTGTGCCTTGCCAGCAAATTATCGTGCAGCATAATGCTACAGGAGGATAAGAAA
>JBNKPU010000081.1:0-4778 GCA_050295515.1 Bacteroidales bacterium
AATCGAACTCAGGTTACTATGGTAAATTGTTTAAGAATATGGAGATTTGTACCGGATTTAATAAAGTTTAAGATTATAAAGCACTTCGTTTTCTTTCATTTATCTAATTTTGAAGGCTTATCAAAGTCATTAAGAAATTGCTTTAACAGTAATCAGCAGATAAGAAAAATCAGAGTAATTAATCCTCTGTAGAAGTTAAGGTGTCATGAGAGGGGGGATTCTTGTATTCACCAGCTGTAATACTTTATACTTGTGCATTTTGATACAAAAAGAATAAACATATGAAAGATATAATTCCTGTTTCAGAGCTCAATATGCGGATGGATCGTTTTTGTCAGATCATGGATACTCATCATCCGGATTGGGAGATGGCTGTAATTTTCAGTAAGATTAATTTGCTTTACTTTGCTGGTTCCATGGCCGACGGAATGTTGATAATTGAAAGAGAGAAAGGAGCTACTTTGTGGGCGCGTAAAAGTTTTGACCGTACCTCACAAGAGTCGCAGTTTCCGAATATTAAATCCATGGGAAGCTATCGCGATGCAGCAGAAGCTTATGCCAAATTTCCGGGCAAGGTTTATCTCGAAACAGAATTTGTTCCTTTAGCCATGTATCAGAGGTTTCAGAAGTACTTTCCGATTGCAGCCTACCAATCATTGGATTTCCAAATCGCTATGACCCGCGCAGTGAAGAGTAGCTGGGAACTGAAATATCTGGAAGAAGCAGGAGCTATCCATCGTAAAGTGCTTGAAGATATTGTTCCCACCATGCTAAGGGAGGGAATGACAGAAACAGATCTGGCAGCCGAGCTATATCAGGTAATGGTTAAGGAAGGTCACCATGGAACAGCTCGCTTTGGTATGCATGATACAGAAATTGTAGTGGCACAATTGGGTTTTGGAGATAGCTCTTTGTACCCGACTAATTTTGATGGTCCGGGTGGAAACAGGGGGTTAAATGCTGCCGTTCCTAGTCTGGGTAATCGTAATCGAAAGCTGACTAAAGGTGATTTGGTTTTTGTGGATATGGGGTTGGGAGTAAACGGATACCATTCCGACAAAACAATGACCTACATGTTTGGAAAATCCTTGCCGGATGAGGTAATAAAAATTCATCAGCAGTGTGTGAGTATACAAAACAAAGTGGCAGAATTACTGAAGCCGGGTAATATTCCTGAAACTATTTATGAGTCGGTTATGGACAGTTTAAGTCCGGAATTTCAGAAGAATTTTATGGGGTATGGAAACCGGCAAGTGAAGTTTATAGGCCATGGAATCGGTTTAACAGTGGACGAATTGCCGGTTTTAGCAAAAGGATTCAAAGATCCGTTGGTTGAAAATATGATATTTGCAGTAGAGCCTAAAAAAGGTATTGAAGGTATTGGTATGGTAGGCATTGAAAATACTTTTGTGGTAACTCCTGATGGAGGAAGGTCCATCACCGGAAATAACCCGGGATTAATTCTGGTGGATTAAGCAAAAGGTAATTTTTAGATATAAATAGTGTCCTAAACGTTTTATGTAAATCGTTGTAATTTACTAATTCAAATTAAAAGAAGAGGCCGTAAATGCAAGTGGAACTGTTTTAAGGAACCTTATATTGAGTCCCTTTTTTATATGTGATGCACGCAAAAGCTAATGTCATTCTCCGTGTTTGTTTATTCCTCTGAAAAACCCGTTGACGAATCGAATCGTTTCTTGATAGGAGTTCCGGTTAGAAATATAGATCTATAACAAAAGCATAATGTAACAATAGTTTATAGATATATTTCAAATGTCAGGGTAGCTTTTTCACCTTCATGTAAAATCGTTAATAAAATCAGAGTTCGAAGCGTTAAGAAATAAAAGCTGTTTGAACACAGTGAATTCTTTTCTTTTAGCATAGAACCCTGATTTTTAGATTTTTCATGTCAACGGCGGCTCTTTTTGTTTACTTTTTCTAGCTGCAGAGAATTATTGCGATAAGTGAGAGCAGAGTCAAGTTTACTTGAACTATGTCGAGCAAAGCAATAATCTTTTTTAAAAAAAGTAAAAGCCCGTTGGCTTGAGACAAAAAGTTAAGGTAATTGAATGTTTTACTTTAACCGGTCACTATTGATTTTTTAATTAAAAAGCACGTATAGCTCTTACTTTATGAGTGTAACTTTTAATAGAAGTACCAGCGCCTCCAGTGCTTATAAATTTGTTTCTTACATAATCCTGTGTTTGTTCTTGCGAGGACCAGTAGACACCGGATATGGCTGTACCTCCGTTGGCTGTGATGGCTGGATTTACGACATCAATATTCAAGGCTATCTCATCACACTCATCCGGACTGGGAAGAAACCACCCTGAATAGATGCCGTAAGTGTAAGATGCGCAGATGGATGCGGCATAGTTTCCTTCGCCATGAGCGGCTATAATTGCTGCAGTATTTGTTTCTCCCGTTCCAATTGCAGTACCGGTTGCTCCGGTAACCTGGTTGGCACCGGTACTCCATTTGCATTTCGCATTATTATTCTGATTTTCCAAGCTTACCACTAAACCATGCTTTGGGTTCGTAGGGTCAATCCAAAATACAATACCACCATACCTAAAATCTCCAATGGCCGGGTCTGGCTCCATAGCAGCTAATCTTTGATCTAAATCATCAAAGTGTGCCTTTGTAATTGAGTTGCCGAGCATGGTAGCCGAATTGGCATTGCTGGCATACAAAGCATAGGGTACACTTAACATTTGCGTTGTATTTGTAATGGTGTACGTAGTGCCTCCGGTAGGGTCTATTTCAGTTTGTACAAAATACGGACCGGCAGACCAATCAATAGTAGAAAAATCACCACTTACTACATTTCCGGTTCCAATTTGAGTGGTTAAAATTCCGTTGCTATTGGTTGTTAATGAATGTGTTTCGGTATATACAGAGCTACCGTTTGCCGCACCTTGTAATACGCTAATTTGGACGCCTACCGACGAATTTGTCACTATTTGGTTTGAGGCATCTCTTACCAATGCTTGAAACGATAGAGCTTGTGGGCTTTGTGCTTTCATTGTTGCACTCATTGCTAAAATGCATACGAGGATTAAAATATTCTTTACCATTTTACTATTTTTTTATGATTTTTAATGTTTTAATATGTTTTGAGTGATTGTAAATTTTTAAAATATAACAGCCAAAAGGATATTTACTCATATCTACAAATGATTGTACAGTAGTAATTTGTTTGCCGTCAACTATATTTCCTAATGCATCGAAAAGTGTATAGTACAGATTGTTTAAATCCGACTCGCCAACACTTAAAGTCAACAGATTCGATGTTGGATTTGGGAAAGCATTAATTTCTACATCACTTTGCTCAGGAGTGATAAAATCAGTTGAAATGCTGATGGTGTAATCTTGTATGACCCCCATGTTTATACTTCCATCGAGGTCTGAAGCTGAACCAAAGCATAGTTCTCCAATAGCAAAATTGCAAGTTCCATTCGTTCCGATAGCATCACCTCCGGCTGTTAAAACAGCACTTTGTGCATGAACCGATGGGCAGAAATAAAATCCTATTGAAAGTAGGATTGAGATAATAAATAAGTTTTTCATGTGTTTATAATTTAGCAAAACCTTGATAACCAATGCAATTTTCACTCTAGCTCTTGTGTGTTCGTCCCGATAGTTATCAGGATTGCTCTGGTATGCCAGTTTCATATGTTTACAAATTAGTTAAGAGACTCATACGTTAGTGGCAGTCAGGCTGGTTAATTGTCATGATATGTAATCGCTTGAATTTTCATTCCATATACCTTTTTTGATAATAATTCCCATTGTTTCCCATCTAAAGAACCAAAAACCTGATTGTCGGTACCTACAAGTAGAAAACGATCATTGGCATATATCATATCCTGCACGGCTGCTCTGCCTCCGGCTCTTTTTAATGATTCAAAATTCTGTAAATCATTTGAGTAAAATATATCCTCAAAAGGACTTGCGGCTACCCAGGAGCCCTCGTGGTAAGCTACCGCCCATATTTGATTTTTATTAGGGTTGAACATATACTTCTATGTTTCTCCCATATCAGTAGAATAGGCCGATTTTGTACTTATGGAGGTGGCAAAAATTGTTGATTTTCCATCCCATCCCATCCCATCCCATACGCTGTAATCCACCGGAATTTTTCAGGTAAATGCCATGTCTTTTTCAACCACTATTTTGTCGCCTTCAATTGTTAATATTTTTCCTGTCATGAGGCCGTTTCCGCCGCTTACATAAAACTTACCTCCGGCATGTAATACATGTCTTGGAACTTCTAATCCAGGATAGATTTCCGGTGGGAACTCTCCAACAGAAGGTCTTTTTCCATGTAATTTGGGATCTTTTGCAATATCCTCTAAGCTCAGACCTGATGGATTTTTAGCCGCTGATATTTCAGCTCCGGTCATTTCTCCTGTTCTAACATATTTCCAGTTGATACCGTCTTTAGAATATAAGAACTGAAAGGGACCGGCAGCCACAAAAAATCCATTACCATAGGCTATGCTGGATAAAGCCGATCGATTACTAAAAATATTGTTTCCGGCATATCCTTTCATTTCGGTTTCTGTCCATGATTGTCCGCCATCCTTTGATGTAATAATAATATTGCCCACGGCAACGATAGTTCCGTTACCGGAAGCAATTCCAAAAAGTCTGTTTTGCCCGGTTTGAGCATCCATTTCTCCATCCCAAACAGTATTCCAGGTAAAGCCTCCATCGGATGATTTTTGAACATACCCGGTGTTCCCATTTTTAGTGATCACAGTAAATAAAGTTTT
>JBNKPU010000082.1:0-16955 GCA_050295515.1 Bacteroidales bacterium
TTAGATGCTCCAAGGAGCCAATCGATTTTGTTACCGAATATATCTTGTTCTGACTGAGATTTAGATATTCCAGGTGTACAAGACCAGAAATATTGCTTTCAACCCTCTGAATTTTGTTTCTTGATAAATTTAGTCTCTTTAGGCTTGATAGTTTAAATAGGTTGTCCGGTTTAACTATTTGGTTGAGTTCAAGCTCTAAAACCTGCAAGTTGGTTAATTTATCTGTATTGAATGAAAGTGTTGAGATTTCATTAATACTTAAATCAATGGATTCCAGGGCTGGTATATTTAAGCTATTGCCCTTAATTGCTTTAATTTTATTGTTTGATAGGTTTATTTGTCGTAATGCCTTTATTTCAGACAGATTCTCAGGAATACTATAAAGTTGGTTATTCGAAGCATTTAAGAACTTAAGGTTTTCGAGTTTTCCAATACTTTCGGGCAACGACTTCAAGTTATTTTTCGATAAATCCAATGACTCAATTTTATATAGATTGCCAAAAGACTCTGGAATCGACTCCAAGTTGTTTTCTACAAGTTTTATTTCTTTGATAGAAGCACAAGCCCCTATTTCAACTGGTAGGCTGGATAATTGGTTTTTATCAAGGTACAGATATTCAAGCTGGTTTAATAACGTAATACTATCTGATAGTATTTTAATCTTGTTCCAATTGGCATCAATCTTCTTTAATTTTGACAATCTTCCTATCTGGTCTGGCAATTCACTAATCTCATTATCAAAAACATCTAGTTCTTCCAGGTTTTTTAGATTACCAATTTCTGGTTGTAAAGCCATTATATTATTTTCACCAAGCATTAATTTCTGCAAGTTGGTCAGTTCAAATAACCAATCTGGTAAGAATGCAATATGGTTGTTCCGTAAATAAAGCTCCTGCAGATTCGTATATTTTTTAATGTCCTCTGGTACAGAATTTAACCTTTGTCCATCCAGGTTTAGTTTATAAACCCTTTTTTTTGCCATGTTGGCTTCCGAAAGAACTTTGTAAGTTTTCTGTTTCTGAAGTTTTTCTGGACTCAATAATTTCTTTTGGGCAATAAGCGAAAGTGTACTGAAAATTAAAATTGTAGTAAAAATGAAAAATCTCCTCATATCTCAATCCTTTTCGGGCAAAGGAAATATTTTTTATATGAAAGGCCAAATAAAATTCACTTCAAAAGGGTCATATGTAATCAATTTTTCATCAGATTTACCAAGGAATATTATTTTTGTAAAAAAAAATAGAATGAACAACGATTACGAATGTAAAGATTGCGGCTGGCTAGGAGGCGAACATCAACTTGATTATGAAACAGTTGATGGATGTGTTGGAGATGATAAGTTGGAAGTCTGCCCAAAATGTGGAAGTCAAAGGGTGTTTATGGTATAAGCATTGATGAGAAAAAGGTTAATGAGTTTCCAGTCCTATTCCAGTTCAATAGGGGCTACAAGACTCATTATTATTCCCTAAATCACCTGGTCACTCTACTACCTATCTCCCTTTTCTCTATTCCGATTTATTCAAAGCTTGTTCAACATCCTCAATAATATCATCAATATGTTCTAGCCCAACAGAAATCCTTACCAACTCTTTGGAAATATTTACCGCCTGCCTTTCTTCTGCAGACAATTTAGAATGCGTTGTTGAAGCAGGATGTGTTATAGCTGTTCGAGTATCGCCCAGGTTAGCTGTTACTGAGAACATTTGGATATTATCAATAAACCGGATACATCTTTCATAACCTCCATCCAATTCAAAAGTAACCAAACCTCCACCTAAACGCATCTGTTTTTTTGCCAGATCATATTGTGGATGATTCTTGAGGTATGGATATTTTACGGATTTAATTCCTTTTAAACCTTCTAGGTATTCTGCAAGTTTTAAAGCATTCTCGCAATGCTTTTCCATACGTACGGGCAAAGTTTCAAGACTTTTTGAAAGCACCCAGGCATTGAATGGCGCCATGGTGGGTCCTGTTTGTCTGGCAAAATAGCGATATTCCTGCATAATATCTACGGACGAAAGAACAGCACCTCCCATTGTCCTTCCTTGTCCATCGATAAACTTTGTTGCCGAATGGGTAACAATATCAACACCAAATTCGCTTGGGTTTTGCAAATAGGGAGTTGCAAAGCAATTATCAACTATTACAAAACAATCATTTTCATGAGCCAGGTTAACAACAAACTCCAAGTCAACCAAATCAAGCCCCGGATTTGAAGGTGTTTCTAAAAATATCAAACGTGTTGTTGGCATAATCGCATTTTCCCAGCCCTCTTTATCGTCACAATCAACATAAGTATGAGTTATGCCAAAACGAGGCAGCAATTGGGTGATAATGTTATGAGAGGAACTAAATAAACTACGCGAAGCAACAATATGGTCCCCTGCTCTAAGCAACGAAATCAATGCTAAATAATTAGCAGCCATTCCACTTGCTGTTGCCAGGCCATCCTCGTAACCTTCTAAAGCACATAACTTTTCTACAAACTCGTCGGTATTAGGGTTGCTGTAACGTGAATACAGGTAACCATCCATTTCATCAGCAAATACAGCCCGTGCTTCTTCTGCAGTATCAAAAATAAAGCTTGATGTGGCAAAAATTGGAGTACTATGCTCCTTCTTTTGAGATCTGGACATTTGCCCACGAATTGCATTTGTTTCAAAGTGTTTGTACTTCTTCATACTAAAAATTACTTGTTACTAATTCCGAACACTCCCATACAACTAGTATCTATCTAATATTTAAATCATTAAATGGGGAGTTGTTCCTGATTTAATATTTTTAATAGCACAAAAATAGGCTATTTATCTACTATTCTTCCTGAAATGAATAATTTTTATCCTATCAAAATTTAGGATAAAACATTTATTCAAATCAATATTTAATATAATATTGCACCAATCTTTTTTTGGTAATCATGAAATTTAAATAAGAAACCAAACCCTAAGTAAAAACTATGCATTCAATCGAGATTCAAGAAGTATCAAAATCTTTCAATGGCTTTAAGGCTGTCGACAACCTTTCTTTGATTGTCCCCAAAGGAAGTATATATGGATTTATTGGTCCCAATGGTTCTGGAAAAACCACCACCATTAGGATGATTATGAATATTTTTTATCCTGATAATGGAGAAATCCTGATCAATGGTGAGTTAAAATCAGGAACTAACCTTCGAAACATTGGTTATTTACCTGAAGAAAGGGGCCTCTATAAAAAAATGAAAGTAAGGGAACTCCTTTGTTTTTACGCACAGCTCAGACGGTCGAACAATATCAATCAAAAAATTGACTATTGGTTGGATAAAATGGATTTGCGTGAATGGGAAAATAAAAAGGTAGAAGCCCTAAGTAAAGGGATGAGCCAAAAAATACAATTTATAGCCACTATTCTTCATGAGCCTGAAATTATAATTCTGGATGAACCTTTTAGCGGACTTGATCCTGTTAATGCAGATGTGATGAAAAATATTATCCTGGAACTTAAGAACCAAGGCAAAACAATCATTTTCAGCACTCATGATATGGGAACAGCTGAAAGAATGTGTGATTATATATTTATGATCTATAAGGGTAAAAAAGTGCTTGATGGAACTTTATCAGGTATTCAGGATAAATATGGCAATGATTCTATACGCCTTGCTTGCGATAATGCATCTAAAGTACTTACCGGAATAAGTGGAATCCAAAAGGTAAATGATTTTGGCCAATACCAGGAACTTCGTCTGAAAGAAGATACTGACCCGCAAAGTATTCTTAAGCAAATATTAGAAGTTACAAAAGTCAGCCGTTTTGAACTGACAACCCCTTCGTTGCTGGATATTTTTATACGAATCGCCAGTCCGGAAGCTGCAGACATAGACAACCAAACTCATTAATCCTTTAGCATCAAAAAAAGAATAAAATGTACAATATTATTATACTAGCCTTAAGAGAATTTAAAACCTCGGTACGAACCAAAAGTTTTATTATAGGACTGATTATTGCTCCAATTATGATGGGAGGAAGTATTTTGGTCATGAAATTAACAGAAAACAAAGTTGATATAAGTGAAAAAAAAATTGCTGTTATTGACCGGACTGGCCTAATCGGAAACAATATTATCGAACAAGCTGAATTGCACAATAAAAACCAAACGTATGATTCGGTTAAAGGAAAACAAGTTAAGCCGATTTATTCTATTGATTTAATTGTAGTTGACAGCTCAAAACTTGAGCAAAAAAGAATTGAACTTTCAAAAATGGTGAAATCAAAACAACTCCATGCCTTTGTTGAAATTGGACCTGGAGTTTTATTTCCAACAAAAAACCCTGAATTGAACAAAGTAACCTACCATTCAGAAAATTCGCTAATGGATGAAATACGTGATTGGATGCAATGGCCCATAAATCAAACCGTCCGGGAAGCGAGAATAAAAAAATTTGGAATGAAAGACAAAGATGCTCAACTATTGTTGCAATGGATCAATATAAAGGGCATGGGATTAGTTTCTGAGAGTGACTCGAAATCAGGCAAAACAGAAGCTAAAGAAAGCAGCATAGTAGAAACACTCCTAATTCCTTATATTTTTCTGATATTAATTTTTATGATGGTACTTATGAGTGCTGTTCCTTTACTGAGCTCGGTAATGGAGGAAAAAACCGAACGTATTGCTGAAGTTCTTCTCGGAACAGTTACTCCATTTCAGTTTATGATGGGCAAAGTTCTTGGAGGCATTAGCATCTCATTAACTGGTATGTCGGTTTATGTTATTGGTGGTGTAATAGCTGTTTCAAAAATGGGCTATTCCGATTATATACCTTTTGACCTGCTCCCCTGGTTTTTTGCCTATACTGTTTTAAGTATTATTTTGTATGGTTCGATTATGGCTGCGCTTGGCTCGGCCTGTAACGATTCAAAGGATGCTCAATCACTCCAGTTTCCGGCCATGCTACCGATTATTTTGCCCATGTTTTTAATGATGCCTGTGTTGAAAGAACCACTTGGAAGTTTTGCTACAACTTTATCCCTAATCCCTCCATTTACACCTTTTTTAATGATTGTCAGACAGGCTTCGCCAGTTAGTGTTCCCACCTGGCAACCAATTGCAGGTTTAATTGGTGTAATTTTATTCGCCTTGTTAGTTGTTTGGTTGGGAGGAAAAATATTCCGCACGATGATACTGGCCCAAGGAAAACGTCCAGGCTTAATAAGCATCATAAAGCTGTCCATGAAAAAATAGGATAAAACATCCCAAATCAATGAACAATCACCTTAAATACAAGTTTCCTATTTAGTAAAGTGAAAATTGCATGAGTGATAAAACCTACAGTAGAAAAGAATTTCTGAATATATTCAGACGAAAAGAGGGCAACAAAGAAACAGCAAAAGAAGAATCGAACACTAATGCTGAAGCTTTGAGTGAAGAAAAAGAAGAATTCCTGAACGAATATATTTTATGGCTCAAAGAATTTGAAACATTTGTAGCCCATAGAAGCGAGAACACTTTTGATATTGAACAGAATAAAAAAATCATGCAAATTGCTGCCAAAATAGAAGAAAAAAAGGCTCAGCTACAAACCTATATGAAAGATCCCTTGTTTGCTAAAAAGTTTGAAGCCCTGTCTTCCAATATTACTCAAAAGATATAATTTATTAGGTTAAACGCTCCAATCTACTGAAAGAGGATCATTTTTTGTTTTTTTCTTCAACATAATTTTATTCCATAAACAATTCTACTTTTGTAGTATGGAAGCATTTTCAGATAACACCAAAAACAAAATAGCCAAAGAAATCAGCTATTCTACTTCCAAAAGTACTGGTCCGGGAGGACAACATGTAAATAAAGTAAATACCAGGGTAGAATTGCGTTTTATTGTTATACAATCAGAATACCTGAGCCAATTTCAAAAAGACCTTATATTTGACAAGCTAAAAAACAGAATAAACAAAGAAGGTGAATTAATCCTTGCTTGTCAGGAAAGCCGAAGCCAGGCCCATAATAAAGAAATGGTTTTATTGCAATTTTTTTCTCTTATTGAGAATGCGCTTAGACCAACTAAAAAACGCAGGCCTACAAAACCAACATTTGGTTCTGTTCAGAAAAGGTTAAATTCAAAAAAGCACCTTGCTGAATTGAAGAAAAGCAGAAAAAGAATAAAGCAATAAAAATATGTCTGAGAACGGATTAGGATATGATAAAACATTACTGATTGATATCATAAAAACACCTATGCCATTTGGAAAATACAAAGGCACTCTTATTTGCAACTTACCTGTAGCTTACCTGGAATGGTTCAAACGCAAAAGTTTTCCGAACAACCGCCTGGGTATTCTTTTGGAAACTTGCCTGGAAATAAAGATGAATGGACTGGAAAGCCTCCTGGTTGAACTACGCAAAATAGTAAATTAAAGATTTCAATAAAAATACTTACTCTTAGTTTAGGTTGTATATATGGAACATCCCAGAAGGATAGATTCTTTGGTCAGGATATATCATCAATAAATTACTGAAACAAAAATTGTCCTTAATAATACTTTTATATTTGGCAGTAATACGGCTATAAGAAATTGTATTCTTTCTGGAATTAGCGAGTATGAATATATCAGTATCCGGTTTATTGCTATTGCTCAGTTTCTTTAAAAAACCTTCTGTCACATTGACCACCTCTGTTTCAGGAGTAAATGATGTTCCTTCAGATATTACCCTTACAGCTTTGATGTTTGCCCTGTCTCCATAAAAATAGATTTTACGCCCAAGGTGCTGCCCTAGATTTTGAACAGTATTAATTAGTGACCAGAAGCCTCTTTCCTGATTAAGTTTTGGTGGCAAAACAACCCTTATGTCTCCACTCAAATTGATCGCAGTTTCAAGTTTAGCCACCAAAAGTTGCGTCTCTGTTTTAAGGAGCAACCTATCCAAAAATGAACCAAACAATTTATCAACGGTGGTATTTTTACTATTCCAGCCAATTACTACTTTTGATATTTCGAGTTCTTTTATTGCGCGAACAATACCTTCTACAACGTTTACATCAATTCTTGTAATCAATTCTGATCTCCTATCGATAGCTGAAGCATGCTCCAGGACCTTTTGAAGCATTTTCTGTTTAGCCTGGATTTGCTGTGTTGCTTTATTGTTGTCTCTGATTACAGTTATTGGAAATATTGGAGTGTCTGATTTTGAGGATTTGATTAATAAACTTAGATCAATAAGTCTTTCAATATTTTCAGGATTTGCTACACTGACCATAATCCTATCATGGTCTTCTGCTTGTGCTTTCTCCTGAACAGAACTTTCCATAGAAATTCTTTTGCCTGACTTTTGAGTTACAATTGAACTAAACAAGCAAGAAATAAGAATCAACATAATCGTGCTGTTTAAGAGGGTTTCGTTGACTAAGCCAAACTCCTGCCCTACAATCATTATAGCAATTGCAGATGCAGCCCTTGCCGAACTTAGTCCAAATATTAAATTTCGTGAAATATTGTTCAGCTTGTTCAGCTTTTGAAATACCCAGGCAGCAATAAACTTTCCACCTAATGCAATTGCAGATAAAATTAAAATAATCAACCAGTTATCTTTGTTTGAAAACAATACTTCAATATCTACAAGCATGCCAATACTTATAAGGAAAAATGGAATAAACAAAGTATTACCAATAAACACAACCCTATTCATTAAAGGAGAAATACGAGGGATTAGCCTGTTTAATGATAAACCCGCGAAAAAAGCACCGATTAAAGGTTCAATTTTTAATAATTCAGCAATAGTTGCAGAAATGAAAATTGCTACAAGTACGAAAACATACTGAATACTTCTATCGGTTGCCTGATAATTAAATACCCATCGTGCAGCTTTTGGCAATAAATAGAGCACATAGAAAAAGAAAATGCTGAAAAATAAAAGCGTCCTCAGCCAAAATACTACTGTTAGCTCATTGTGGACTGATTCAGATATTAAGCCTAGAATTATTAATACAATTGTATCGGCAATAATAGTACCTGCAATAGAAATGGTCACTATCTTATTTGTTAAAATACCCAACCTCCCTAAAATAGGGTAAGAAACAAGTGTGTGCGATGCCAGCATTGTTGCCACCAACAATGCAGTAATGAAGCTGTTGCCAAGCAAATAATAAAAAATAAGGAATCCTGGAACAAAAGGTACAATGAAAGTTAAAATACCAAAAACAGTTCCCTGTTTTCTCCGCAGAAAGAAGTCGTTCAGGTCAATTTCAAGTCCGGCCAGGAACATGAGGTACAACAATCCAATTGTTCCAAAAATGGAAAGAGCAATATCTCCTGACAAAACATTTAAACCATATGGTCCCACAGCAACTCCGGCAAGAATTAAACCAATTATGTCCGGAATATTAATTTTTTTAAGAATAAGTGGTGCCAGAAAAACAATAAGGATAATAACAGTAAAGACCAGTATTGGTTCTGAAAGTGGCAGGCTAACCTTAGCTATCATATATAAGGGATTAACAGTTATGTAGATTAACTCCTGATACTAATATAACATTATAATTTTAGTTTTGTTCCTCACAAATAAGAATTTTATGTTTGTAACATGTTTACTAAAGAGCAAAAGAAACAAATACGTCAGCGATTCTGGAATCAATTTAAGTCCTTTTCTGGTAAAAGAAAGGTCAAAAAGGGTAAACCAGGTAAATGGATCATGAACGACACCTCAATTCCACAACTGAAACTTAAGTTTCATTTCGATGAACAAAGAGCATTTGCAGGATTTGAAGTTGAGACCAGAAACCTGGACAAGAGAATTGAACTTTTTGATAAACTTGAGAAGCTAAAAAGTATAATCGAATCTGCTGTAGAACATAAAATACTGTGGGATCTGGAAGCTGAAGTAAGCGGAGGCAAAACAGTCTCAAGAGTAATTGCTGAGCTAACAGGAGTAAATATTTATAACGAAAACGATTGGGAAAAAGTAAATATGTTTTTGTATGAGGTAATGGAACCTATTGAAGATATATTTATTGAATACAGCGATATCTTAAAATACAATTAAAAAAAGGTGGAAAATTTCCACCTTTGCTATTATTAGGATTACCAAGATTAAATAATCTCAATCAGGTATCCTTCTTCCGTTAAGTTTTCAGCAACTTTTTCTGCATAGCTCCGATCAAAATAAACTTTGGGCTTGTGCTTTGCAAAAACAGGATAACGTCCTACTGAATCTTCTGAATTTAAGTAATTATATCCTACCAGAAAAAGTTCAGTATCAGTAAGTAAAATCCTATAAACAGGCCTGTGTTTACATAGTTCTATTACTTCTTGTAATTCAAACCTTGTAATTTCAGGATCATGCTTTAATTTAACTGTTTTTACAATTTCATCGCTGAAAGGTTCCTTAGTGAAATGAAGGTCGAAGTTCTTAACATAACAAGAAAGCACTACAGATTCATCCATTATCACTGCAGGCTTTTGTTCGTCTCCAACCAACCTAACATTAACACCATTTCTAGAGAAAAGGCTTTTAAGACGCTTATTTCGCCTGGCAACCATTTCCTCTAATGATTCATTCTTTCTCATAACAAAAAAACTTTGTAAAATATTATGCTTGATACAAAAAGTTAACTCTAGTACAAATATAGAAATATTGTAATACCATGATACTTTATTATTTTAAATTGACAAACTTTTAACTTTTTTCAAAATAAAATGAAAAAACCAATAAAAAATTTGTCAATAATAAATTAATGTTTATTTTTACATCACCTACCATATATCAGTCACACGCGCTAACGGTCTCTGGCTCTGCATCATGCAGAGCTTTTTTTATTTATTCGCAATTTCCCCTTAAAAATCTCTTGTTGTCTAAATCCTTGCATTGGTCAATAAAAAGCATTCACTGGTTGATTTTTACTTCCCTTGTATTAATTCATATTATAAATTTAATACAACAAATTGGAGTGCTATTAATAATGAGTGAAAAAATCAAGGAATTTAGAAAAAGGTGGATAAAACCTTTATTTGGTTTTGTAGATATTATAGCAACTATCACTACTTTACTTTTTGCTGTATGGTTTACAAACAAATTCACAAATGAACTAGTTACTTTTGACCAGGAATTCATAATAGTCGTTTTTACGGTATCTATAACCTGGTTAATATTACTTAAAGCTACAAATTTAGCCCGGATACCAAGGACAAGTGCAATACCTGTTATCATTGCAGATTTTATGAAGCTTACACTTTTAGGGGGCTTCATCATCTTTTTATTGGATTGGATAATCAAACTCGACAATTTCCCCTCTCTAACACTAGGGATTTTCATTGTCTTTAACTTCTTTGCACTAGTAATAATTAGACTCATCCTATTTAGAGTGTTTAAGAAGTTTAGAGCAAATGGACATAACATACGTAATTTAGTAATCATAGCCAATGGCTCTCATATTGCTCTTATTGATAAAATAACTGCCCAAAAAGAATGGGGGTATAAAATTTTGCATATTATTACTGATTCGGAAATAATTAAAGAAAAATATCAAAAAAGCATAAAAATTCACCCCCGGCAAGCCAATATTAAAAGTCTGATCCGTTTCGATATAATTGATGAATTTATATGCTGTGATTCTGAACTTGACGAGCAAAAATTTTTCGATCTTGTTGAATACTGCCAATCACTCGGTGTTATTGTAAGAACAACTGCAAGGTTTACTGCCAACAAAAAGAATTTAAAATGCAGAGTTCAGTATTTTGACCGAATGCCTCTGCTAACTTTTGAGTGCACACCTATTGCTAATTTTGAACACGCTATTAAAAATATTTTGGAAATAGCTACAGCTTTCACAATTCTATTTGTATTGTCCCCACTATTGGTGACCGTTTCGCTTATGGTTGCCTTAACTTCAAAAGGACCGATAGTTTTTAAACAAGAAAGAGTTGGTCTGCGTGGACGAAAGTTTTATATCTATAAGTTTCGGACCATGGTACAGAATGCTGAAGAATTAAAACAAAAACTTATTGCTTTAAATGAGAGTGACGGACCAACTTTTAAAATTAAAAAGGATCCTAGAATTACTACTATTGGACGATTCTTAAGAAAGACCAATTTAGATGAAATCCCCCAATTACTCAATGTCATCAAAGGAGAAATGTCGATTATAGGTCCCAGACCACCTTTGCAAAGTGAAGTTGATCAGTACAAAGACTGGCAATTAAAAAGACTTTCAGTAAAACCAGGATTAACATGTACCTGGCAAATTGTACCCAATAGAAATGAAGTTAAGTTTGACCGCTGGGTCGAAATGGATATACAATATATCGAGAACTGGACTCTAAAGTCTGATATTGAACTTTTTTTCAAAACATTTAAAACTGTGTTGTTGGCGCGTGGGGCTTAGTATGCCTGTATTTAAACAATAGGTAATTATTTGAAACAACTTATGCGCCATGTGGAAAACCCGGGTATCCTGCCAGGGTTTTTCTGTTTATTAAAGCTTATCTTTGTTCAAATGTATGCTATTGTCGATATAGAAACTACTGGCGGCAGTCCGATAACCGAGAAGATTACTGAAATAGCAGTTTTTGTTTATGATGGGCAAAAAATTGTCGACGAATTTATATCACTGATAAATCCAGAAAAGAAAATCCCTTACCATATCACTCAGCTGACTGGAATATCAAATAGTATGGTTGCAGATGCACCAAAGTTTTATGAAGTTGCCAAATCAATTATTGAGAAAACAGAAAACAGCATTTTTGTTGCCCACAATGTTAATTTTGACTATAATTTTATAAAGCAGGAATTTAAACAATTAGGCTACAATTTCCACCGGGATAAACTTTGTACAGTTACATTGAGTCGAAAGATAATTCCTGGCCATAAATCCTATAGTTTAGGAAAACTCTGCAATGAACTGGGCATACAGGTAAATGGCAGGCACCGTGCTGCTGGAGACGCATTAGCAACTGTGGAATTGTTTAAACACTTGCAGAATCACAGCCACAACCAAGTCGACTTTTCATCTCTGCCAGGCATATCCATAAATGATTTGCACCCAAACCTTGAGCCCGAAACAATTAAATCGCTACCCGATGAAGCAGGGGTATATTATTTCTACAACGACAAAGATGACCTGATTTATATTGGAAAGAGCAAGAATATCAGGACAAGAGTATTGTCTCATTTCAGGAACTCGTCGACAAGAAAAGCTATAGAAATGCGAAACGAAATAGCTTCTATAGATTATGAACTTTCAGGTAATGAACTAATTGCCCTTTTAAAAGAATCTCATGAGATCAAGGTATTAAAACCTGTTTATAACAGAGCTCAAAGAAGGGCAATTTCGCAACATGGACTTTATACTTATACAGATTCTGTCGGATATATCCGGTTTGAAATTGCAAAAAACACGAACTCCAACAATTCACCAATCTGCAGTTTTAGTGGAGCAAAATCTGGCAAGAATTATTTACAGAACCTGATTACTAAATATCAATTATGTCAGAAACTTTGTGGATTGTATACTTCCTCTGGAGGGTGTTTTCACCACGAGATCATGGAATGCAAGGGAGCTTGTCTGGGAAAGGAACCCCCTGCAGAGTACAACCTCCGGGCACAAAAAGTAATTGAAACGCACCGATTCAGGCATCATAGTTTTCTAATTGTGGAAGCTGGTAGGGACAATGATGAAATAGCTGTAATCAATATCAATCATGGCAAATACATTGGATATGGCTATATCAATAAGGAATACTATGGATCTGATATTGAATTGCTTAAAGAATGTATTAAAAGTATGCCCGATGACAGGGATGTACAACAAATTTTACGCAACTACCTGAAAAATGCCAGGTCAATTGATCTTATTCCCTATAATGATTAATTAAACCACTGCATTGACACATCAACTCATTCTGTACAGCTATTTTTCCACAAATAATAGTTCATAAAATATTAAATAGTTCATCGTTTATATTCGTGGGTTTACTACTTTTGCAAGCAAATAATAACCCTTCCATAAGCAGATTAATATGGTAATTTTCTTTAGAGGCAAACAAAGCAACATTATTGCAGTTGACAGCAATGCTAATTTCGACAAAATTGACCTGGATAAACTATCCTGGCTTTTTTCAGATTCGACACCTATTGAACAGGATGTAATAACAGGAACTTTCATAGGTCCCAGAAAAGAAATGATTACTCCCTGGAGCACTAATGCTGTCGAAATCACACAAAACATGGGCTTAAAAGGTATCCTGAGGATAGAGGAATATTTTGAAACTCATGAAGAGGCACCTGTTTATGACCCTATGCTCCAACGGGTTTATAATAACCTGAATCAGGAAATATTTACTATTAAACATGATCCAGACCCAATACAACTCATTGATGATGTTGCTCAATATAACCAGCAAGAGGGCCTCGCTCTGAGCAATGATGAAATTACATATCTTAATGAACTTAGCAAAAAATTGGGCAGGAAACTTACCGATAGTGAAATATTTGGATTTTCACAAGTTAATTCTGAGCATTGTAGGCATAAAATATTTAACGGAACTTTTATTATTGACGGAGAAGAAAAAGAAAGCTCACTGTTTAAACTAATCAAGAATACAACCAACACAAATAGAAACAAAGTTGTCTCGGCATACAAAGACAATTGCTCTTTTGCCCAAGGTCCTCAAATAGATCAATTTGCTCCGTTGACCCAAGACAAACCTGATTTTTTTAATATTTCAGAAATAGAATCGGTCCTTTCTCTAAAAGCTGAAACACACAACTTTCCAACCACCGTCGAACCCTTTAATGGTGCCGCTACGGGTACCGGAGGCGAAATCAGGGACAGAATTGCCGGTGGTAAAGCTTCTATGCCTCTGGCCGGAACTGCCGTGTATATGACCTCCTATTCAAGGCTTGACAACAACAGGGAATGGGAGAATAACATTAAAGAAAGAAAATGGCTCTATCAAACCCCTTCTCAAATTCTCATAAAAGCATCTAATGGCGCAAGCGATTTTGGCAACAAATTTGGGCAACCACTAATCTGTGGAAGTGTGCTAACTTTCGAACACCAGGAAAATGACAAAACCTTTGGTTTCGATAAGGTTATAATGCTTGCTGGTGGTATAGGTTTTGGAAAAAAAGATGATGTTGAAAAAGGAACACCTGAAAAAGGTGACAAAGTAGTTTTGCTTGGCGGCGACAATTACCGAATTGGCATGGGTGGTGGAGCAGTTTCATCTGTTGCAACAGGTGAATTCGACAATACCATTGAACTGAATGCTGTTCAACGATCCAATCCTGAAATGCAGAAAAGGGTATCCAATGCAATCCGGGCTATGGCTGAGCATAAAAGCAACACCATAATTTCAATTCATGACCATGGAGCTGGTGGACATTTAAATTGCTTATCAGAATTGGTCGAAGAAACCGGAGGAACAATAGATATTTCTAAACTGCCAATAGGCGACCCTACCCTATCTGCAAAAGAAATTGTGGGCAATGAATCGCAGGAAAGGATGGGGCTTGTAATGAAACAAGAGCACATTGAAGAATTTAAAAGAATAGCTGAAAGAGAAAGGTCTCCAATATATGTAATTGGTGAAGCCACCGGCGATAATCAGTTTAGTTTTGTGGATAAAGACGGGAACAAGCCTATAGATCTGCAACTTGCCGACATATTTGGCAATCCTCCTAAAACCATTATGAAAGACACCTGGATTCCATCAGACTATAAGCAGGTTTCTTACACAAACGATAATTTTGAACTGTATCTCAAGGATGTGCTTCAGCTCGAAGCAGTTGGTTGCAAAGATTGGTTGACCAATAAGGTAGACCGATCGGTTACCGGAAGGGTTGCTAAACAACAAACAGCCGGCACTATTCAGCTGCCCCTTAATAATGTTGCTGTATCGGCACTCGATTACACCAACAACAAAGGTTTGGCCACATCGATAGGACATGCTCCAGCTGTAGCCTTAATTGATCCAGCCAAAGGTTCAGTAATGTCGATTCTTGAAGCACTTACTAACCTGATTTGGGCCCCATTTGAAGATGGCCTGAAATCTGTTTCATTAAGTGCAAACTGGATGTGGCCTTGTAAAAATAAGGGCGAAGATGCCAGACTTTATAAAGCTGTTGAAGCTGCCAGCCAATTTGCCATTGATTTGGGCATAAATATCCCAACTGGTAAAGATTCGTTGAGCATGACCCAAAAATATGCTGATGGTGAGGTTGTATATGCTCCTGGTACCGTTATTATTTCGGCTGCAGCAGAAGTAAGCGATATACGCAAGGTTGTTGAACCGGTTTTAAAACCAATAGAAAATTCATCTCTGATTTATGTTTGCCTTACAGCATGCAAATTTGAGCTTGGAGGCAGTAGCTTTGCTCAAACACGAAACCAATTAGGCAGCAGAACTCCAAATATTAAGGATTCTGAGTACCTTAAGAATACATTTAACACCATCCAATCATTGATTAAGGACGGTAAGATAGTTGCCGGCCATGATGTTTCCTCAGGAGGTTTGATCACAGCTCTGTTAGAAATGACTTTTGGCCGTAATGATACTGGACTTGATGTTTTTTTACCAACCTTGGGCGATCTAGACACTACACGAATGATGTTTAGTGAAAACCCAGCTTTAATAATACAAGTCGATGATGATATCGAAATACTTACCATACTTCATCAGGCAGGAATAGAGGCTGAAACAATTGCCAGGATAAACACAAAAAGATCTTTTTCCATCGAAAATGGTATTGATCAAATATCTCTAAATATAAATAAATACCGAGACATCTGGTTTAAACCTTCGTATTTATTGGATTGCCAACAAAGTGGTGTAAATCATGCCTTGCAAAGGCTTGAAAATTACAAGAAACAAGAATTGACTTTTAAGTTTCCAACTAAATTCACAGGAAAAACAGACCAGTTCAATATAGAATTAAGAAGAAAGCAAAAATCTGGGATTAAAGCTGCTATAATTAGAGAGAAAGGTGTTAATGGCGACCGGGAAATGGCATACATTATGCATCTTGCCGGACTCGATGTTAAGGATGTTCACATGACAGACCTGATCAGTGGCAGGGAAACCCTTGAAGAGATAAATATGATTGTATTTGTTGGAGGGTTCTCCAACTCCGATGTTCTGGGAAGTGCCAAAGGTTGGGCCGGTGCATTCTTGTACAATCCTAAAGCCAAAAAAGCGCTTGATAATTTTTATGCCCGTGAAGACACCTTAAGCCTTGGAGTTTGTAATGGATGTCAGTTGATGATGGAACTTGATCTTGTTCAACCGAGCTTAAACAAAAAGCCTATTATGGAACACAATAGCTCCCATAAATTTGAATCTTCATTCTTAACTGTAGATATTCCTGAGAACAAATCAATCATGCTGGAATCCCTTGCAAATTCCCGCCTGGGTATCTGGGTTGCACACGGCGAAGGTAAATTTAACCTGGAATTGCCAGAAAGCGAATACAATGTCGGATTAAAATATGCTTATCATGCATATCCCGGAAATCCAAATGGTTCTACCTATGACATTGCTGGGCTTTATTCTGATGATGGCAGACATTTAGCTATGATGCCCCACCTTGAAAGAGCTACTTTCCCTTGGAATTGGGCTCATTACCCTGAAGAAAGGAAAAACGATACCATAACCCCATGGGTAGAAGCCTTTGTGAATGCTGTAAACTGGATAAAAGGAAAGAAATAAGTTATTAAAATTCATAGGATTATAAAATGGAGACCTTAGTGTCTCCATTTTTTATACATACAAATTACATAGAGCCTGCAGCAAAACACACTTTTAGCACATTATTTACATGTTATATGGATAGAATGAGTTTTAACCCGGAATATGCATTAGAAAATCTATTAACCTGAGTTCGATATAAAATTAATGGCTCAAATCGCTTATAAATATTGAGTTTCAAGGAATGTTTGCGAAAGCATAGCGGGCTATGGTAAGCAAATATGACGCAGAAAATCGGTATTT
>JBNKPU010000083.1:0-12468 GCA_050295515.1 Bacteroidales bacterium
CATCAAATGCAGTTTGGCAAAACAGGGTCCAGTACAACGATTTTTATTGGAGTTATTACCGGTACGATGATTTTGACACTTATTTTAGTGAATATGGACAACAGCTGGCAAAATATACAGCTGATTTTGCCAAAAAGGAAATTGAAAGATTAGAAAACTATTTCGATTACAACCTCGACCACCGGATAGTATTTATCATTTACAATAAATTGTCGGACTTTAGACAGAGTAACATTGGCCTGGTAACAGGCAAAACAGAATCTAACATTGGCGGTACTATCCAAATAGATAAAAACAAAGTATTTCTTTTCTTCGAGGGCAACTACGAAAAATTTGAAGAACAGATCACCGGAGCTATTTGCCAGGTCCTCATCAGTGAGCTAATTTATGGCAACGGATTTCGTGACAATGCAACAAACACAACCCTTATTAATCTTCCCGAATGGTATGTTGAAGGATTGATTTCATTTGTTTCCAAGGGTTGGACATTTGAAGCTGAAAACCGTATCCGCGATGGAATTTTATCTCGCAAGTATAAAAAATTTAACCGTCTCCAAGGCGAAGATGCAATGTGGGCAGGCCATTCTTTCTGGAGATATATTACAGAATCTTATGGGAACAGTGTAATTCCAAGCATATTGTATCTTACAAAAATCAATAAGAATGCCAACTCTGGTTTTTTCTACGTTTTGGGAGCCCCGTTAAAATCTCTATCCTCAGATTGGTACAATTACTATTACGATCAGTTCAGCAAACAAGAAGCCGACAAAGAACTTCCTATTGAACCGCCTGTGTTTAAAAGACCTCGTAAAAAGAGGGTATATCAACAGTTTAAATCCAGCCCAACAGGCAAATACCTTACCTATGTCACCAACTACATGGGCAAATACAAAATATTTCTATATAATAATGAAACGGGCAAACAGAAGAAGTTGTTGAGCAAAGAACATAAGCTTGAGCAAATAACCGATTATTCCTACCCCGTTGTTGAATGGCACCCTTCAGGAAGGTACCTTACTTTTATAACTGAAGAGAAGGGAGGCTTAAAAATGTACTTCTATACTTTTAGTACAAAAGAGCTTACATCTCGAAACATGCTTTACTTTGAAAAGATTTTAGATTATTCCTTTTCTCCAGACGGCTCATTAATTGTGCTATCGGCAGTAAAAGATGGTCAATCCGATATTTTTGTTCACAATGTTGCTGCCGGCTCCAATTTTCAGGTAACCAATGATATTGCAGATGATTTCTCTCCCCAATTCATAAACAATGGCAAAGACATTATTTTTGCATCGAACAGAGAAAGTGATTCATTGCAAGTTGAAGGTAAGGTCAAACCACGAGGATTGGGACAAGACTTATTCATTTATGATTACGAAAGCCGGTCAAACCAACTTAAACGTGTTTCAGATGTAAAATACGTTAAAAAGAACAAGCCTTTTGAAATCAACAAAAGCACATATATAAGCTTAAGTGACCAAAACGGCATTATCAATAGGTATGTTTCAAAATTTGACAGTACAATAAGCTCAGTAGACACAACAGTTCATTTCAGATATTTTGCCACAAGTTTTCCTACCACGAACTATTCCAGAAACATCATCGAACAAAATTACAATTCAAAATCAAATTTTTTAAACGAGATCATATTCAATAAAGGAAAGTATTACCTTTTCTCAAAAAAAATATCTCCGGATGATCTAACCGAAAAGCAAACAAAAACTACCAAGTTCAGAGAACATTATACAAATACTTTAGCAGAACGGGACAGTATTTCCAGAATTAAAAAAATTATTATTCCTTTAGACTCTCTTCTCAATTCCGACATTATTGCAAATGAGGATACTGTTAGACTTGAGGAAAGCATCATAGACATCAACAACTATATCTTTGAAATTGAACGGATTAAAATGCTGAACGAACAGTTCAAGCAAAATGATGTAAACATTGTAGTTGTTGATGAAAAGGAGTTGGAAGAACCCAGGGCAAGAATCTATCAAAAGGCATTCTATCAAAGTTACCTGGTGTCTCAGATCGATTTCAGCTTCCTGAATGAATCCTACCAACCTTTCACGGGTGGAGCTGTATATTTTAATCCCGGGACCAATCTGCTTTTTAAAGTGGGCTCTCATGATTTATTTGAAGACTATAAAATAACAGCCGGCTACAGATTGCCCATTAACTTTACAAGCAGTAGCGAATACCTCATTAGTTTTGAAGACCTGAAACACAGGTTAAACAAACAATACTTTTACCACAGACAAACATTTAAAAACCAGATGGTTGAAGATGATGTTAGCTATGACATCAAAAGCCTAACCAATGAAGTTATCGGAGTGTTCAGGTACCCTTTTAATCAGGTATCAGCAGTTGCTTTAACTACTGGATTAAGAAATGACAAAACAATTTTTTACCCACTTACTTTAATAGGCAGTATAACCTCTGCTATAGATAAACCCAATATTGAGAAACTCTGGTTCAACACTAAAATTGAATATATTTTTGACAATTCACGATCGCTTGGTTTAAACCTACCTGCCGGGGCCAAGATCAAACTATTTGGTGAGTACCATCAGCGTCTAAACAAGAATTATGACAATCTGTTTGTTTTTGGTGGAGACCTAAGGCATTATATGGTGATCCACCGTAATTTTATCTGGGCAAACCGTTTTGCTGCCAGCGGCTCTCTTGGTAGTGCAAAGTTAGTTTACTATTTGGGGGGAGTAGACAACTGGACAAACCTCTCTGCCAGGACACCAACCTTTATCCCCCTATCTGAAATAAGGCTTACTCCCGATGTAAATTATGCTTTTCAAACAGTTGCAACAAACATGCGGGGTTTTTCTCAAAATATTAGAAATGGAAGCAACTTTGCACTTATTAATTCAGAACTTCGGTTGCCCTTTGTACGCTATATAGCAAATTACCCTTTAAGTAATGCCTTCTTTGAGAACTTAATGGTGGTCGGCTTTTTCGATATTGGAACAGCCTGGACAGGATTTTCACCTTGGTCAAGACAAAATGGATACGACCGCGACTTTATTAACAAAGGGAATGTAGAGGTAGAGATTGACGCCCAAAGAGATCCAATTGTAGCAGGCTATGGTTTTGGCTTTAGGTCGCAGCTTTTGGGTTACTTTATCAGACTGGATTGGGCCAGGGGTATAGAAAACATGCAAGTATTGCCCCATGTGTTTTACTTTTCATTAGCATTAGATTTTTAATTATGGATATCAATCAAGTTGTTTTGTTGGCCGCAACCGGGTTACTGGCAGGATTTATAGCCGGAGGATTAGGTGTTGGCGGAGGAATTGTTATTATACCTGCTCTAGTCTTTATTTTTGGAATGACCCAGCACCAGGCACAAGGCACAAGCCTTGCTGTTCTAGCTGTCCCCATCGGATTTATAATGGCTGCCTACAATTATCATAAGAAAGGATTTATTAACTATAAATTTGCAATAATACTTGTAGCCACTTTTCTTATAGGTAGTTATTTAGGATCCCTTGTTTCTGTTAGCCTGCCAGACAAAACCCTAAAAAAAGCCTTTGGTATACTAATGCTTATTGCCGGAGTAAAAATGATCTTAGGAAAATAGAAGAAGTTTATGAAAATTGACATAAATGAACTCAGCCAAAGATATGCTCAGGATATAGTTGATATTAGAAGGCACTTTCACCAGAATCCTGAATTATCCAATAGCGAGTGGAAGACTTCTGGTTATATCAAGGAGCAGTTAAATAAGTTGAAAATCCCATTTACAGATGGATATGCACAGACAGGACTGGTAGGCAAGCTTGAATTTAAAAATCCATCAAAAAAAGTAATTGCATTAAGGGCAGATATGGATGCCTTGCCAATACAGGAGCTAAATCCGGTTCCCTACAAATCAAAAAACAAAGAGATTATGCATGCATGTGGGCATGATGTTCATATGGCATCCTTATTAGGTGTTGCAAGAATTCTGTCAGATATAAAGGAAGAGCTGGAAGGAACAATCCTATTTGTTTTTCAACCTGCTGAAGAGAAGTTACCGGGTGGTGCTAAAGCTATGCTGGAAGAAGGTGCTCTGAATGCCCCAAAACCAGACCTGGTCATTGGGCAACATGTTATGCCTGAACTACAAGCTGGAAAAGTTGCCTTTAAATCAGGAAAATACATGGCTTCTGTTGATGAAATTGAACTGATTGTTCACGGTAAAGGAGGACATGCCGCCATGCCCCACCAAATTACTGATACAGTACTGATAACATCTCATATTATTGTGGCTCTTCAGCAAATTGTGAGCAGGAACTCGAAAGCTTCGACCCCCACTGTACTCTCTTTTGGAAAACTTACTGCCCCAGGGGCTGCCAATATTATCCCTCGAGAGGTTAAAGTCGAAGGAACCTTTAGGACAATGGATGAGACTTGGCGATATGAAGCCCATGAAAAAATCAAGAAACTTGCCAAATCTATTGCTGAAGGCATGGGAGGAAGCTGCGATGTCAATATCAATGTTGGCTACCCTTCGTTAATCAATGACCCGGAGCTGACCCAGAAAGCCCGTGAAATTACAAGTGGGTATCTAGGTGAAGAAAATATCAAGGATCTGGAAGTCTGGATGGCCTCGGAAGATTTTGCTTATTTTACACATCAATTTCCCTCGGTTTTTTACCGACTTGGAATACAAGATAAGGAAGGTAAGCATGCTTCTCCATTGCACTCACCTACTTTTTTTGTAGATGAGAGCGCTTTAAGGACTGGAGTTGAGGTAATGGTAAATCTTGTCACAAAATTCTTAAGTGAATAATGGCAATTGTCAGGATTTAACATGAAAAAATTGCTGAATTACAAATTGGACTAATTCCAAATAGCGCTTTTTCGGGTTTTATGACAAAAAAATGGTGTTTTTACTATGAAATAAAAGCATTTAAAGTTTAAATTTGCCACTTTAATTTTAGTAACACAATAAATTTTTAATTATGGCTTACATAATAAGTGATGATTGTACTGCATGCGGTACTTGCATTAGCGAATGCCCTTCTGAAGCTATTATTGAGGGAGATATTTACAAAATTGATCCTGACGCTTGCATCGATTGTGGTGCATGCATGGATGTTTGTCCAGTAGAAGCAATTAGTCCAGAATAAAAACCGCATTATTTTGTTTAAAGTCCGCTAATATAGCGGACTTTTTTTTTCTTTGTATATGAAACAAATGGATGTCTTGTCAAATTGTTATATGCATTTTTTATCTAGCTCTATTGCTTTTCTCTATTGTAACTAGGCAATTTACAATTCAACAGTCCTCCAAAACTTCAACTCTATGGAATATCTATTTTTAGTTATTGGACTTTTAATCGGAGGCTTTCTTGTATACTCCTTTTTAAATATGAAAAACAAAGGAACTGTAAGTTCAATTCAGGAGAAAAGTAAATTCTTGGAACAAACTTTAGTCGAGCTTAAAAAAGAGGCCGAAGAAAAAAACACAAGCTTGCTTGAAGCATCCAGAAACCTTTCTTCAAGAGACACTGAATTGAAATTACTGAACGAAAAACTCAAAGAACAAAAAGAGGAATTGATCCAGATCAGGGAAAAATTAAACCTTGAATTCAAAAATCTGGCAAACGAGATCATGGAGGAGAAATCAAAGAAATTCACAGAACAAAACAAGAACAACCTGGATGAGATTCTTAAACCACTAAGCGATAAAATCAAAGATTTTGAAAAAAAGGTTGAAGACACCTATGTCAACGAAACAAAACAACGATTCTCGCTGCAGGAGGAGGTAAAAAGATTGGCAGAACTCAACCAACAAGTTAGCAAGGAAGCTAATTCACTAACAAAGGCCTTAAAGGGCGAATCAAAGACTCAGGGTAACTGGGGGGAGGTAATCCTGGAAAGCATACTTGAGAAAACAGGACTTCGAAAAGGAGAGGAATATACAGTTCAGGAGTCCTTCACCCTGGCAGACGGCAAGCGGTTTCAACCAGATGTAATTGTATACTACCCAGGGCAAAGAAGTATTGTAATCGACTCAAAAGTCTCGCTAACAGCCTATGAGCGTTACGCCTCAATGGAAGACGAAAACGAAAAGACTATTCAACTCAAAGCACATCTATTATCGGTAAAAAACCACATAAATGAGCTTTCTGGCAAAAACTATGAAGATTTAGAAGAAGTTAAGACCCTTGACTTTGTTATGATGTTTATGCCTATAGAGCCTGCTTATTTATTGGCCATACAAAACGACCCGCAACTTTGGGCATATGCCTACGAGAAAAGGATTTTATTGATCAGCCCAACAAACCTTGTTGCAGTACTAAAAATGATCGAAAGCATATGGAAACAGGAGTACCAAAGCAGGAATGTTTTGGAAATAGCACGGCAGGGAGGTGCTCTCTATGATGATTTTATTTTATTGAGTGAACGTTTGATAAAACTTGGGCGTAAAATCGATGATGCCTCTGAACACTATAAAGACACAATGAAGAAACTAAGTGAAGGAAGGGGCAATCTGGTTTCAAGGGTAGAAAAACTAAAAACCCTGGGCATAAAGGCAAAAAAACAAATGCCGGACAATCTTTTGCAAAGAGCAATTGATGAATCCGGCAATGATTAACCTCATCTGTTTGATGCAGGTTAACTTATTGTAAACCTAAAACAAGTGCTTATTTCCACTGACTCAAATCAGTCATCCAGGGTTCTAGCGGTATTTCTTCTTCTTTTGCGGGCCTAAGGAAACCTGGAGTATTGTTTACTTCAAAAGGTTCCAACATCCAGCCTTCAATTTCCATATCATCCTCAATTTCTTCTGCCAAAAGGGAAGAAAGCATCCTGGGCTCGCTAAGGTCATTGGACAAATAGCTGTTTTCTTCAAATTTGCTTATTGAAGTAAAAGCCGATGAAGCTTTAAATGAAACAACGCTTGAATCAAAAACAAGGATGATCTGATCTGGAATTGACAATTTCTTATTGCCAACAAGTTCTATATTTAAGGAATTGTCAGTATTATCCAAAATCCTAACAACTGTTTGGGCCGTTAAAAAAGAGAGGCTTGAGGACACCAGCAAAACTGCAAAAAAAACTCCTATTTTATATACACGTTTCATCTCTTTATATTTTAATTTTCATTTGTTAGGTTCACCCACACTCTCGGAATGGTTTGTTTTGCACATCACGAATCCAGAACCATGCCAAAATGATATATTTCACTAATATAAAGCGTATTACAAAATTTAAAGCGGCATTTTCAAACGAAAAGTTGAACGGCAGTAAACAGCCTGTGTACGAAAATGAACGAAAATGGAAAAAAACTATATTATAGAGGCTTTTCTAATGCTTTTTTTGCTATTCAATTATCTGGTGTTTTAATGGAAAAACGCAAATGGTTAATTTGAATATCCAAACGGTAATTCTTAAAATGCAAGCTGTCAAAAGGGTATCAAGAAGAACAGATTACTTGGGCTCCCTAGGATTAAATACAATTACGAACTCACCCTTAGGCTGTTTTTCCTGGAAGTGTTCAATAACATCCTTTAATGTTCCACGGATGGTTTCTTCGTATAGTTTAGTGAGTTCACGTGACACAGAAACCTGGTGCTGGTCTGTAAATGTATCACAAAGTTGTTCTAAGGTTTTTATAATCCTATAGGGCGATTCATAAAAAACAACCGTTCTTTCTTCCTGTTTTAGCTCTTCAAACCGTTTGGCCCTCCCCTTCTTCTGGGGCAAAAATCCTTCGAAGACAAACCTTTCACAAGGAAATCCGGAATTAACAAGTGCAGGGACAAAAGCAGTAGCGCCAGGTAGGCATTCAACTTCAAGTCCTTCAGCAAGGCATTCCCTTACAAGCAAAAAACCTGGGTCAGATATGGCTGGTGTGCCAGCATCGGTAATAAGGGCAACAGCAGTCCCCGACTTAATCACATCAACATATGCCGATACTTTTTTGTGTTCATTGTGCATATGGTAAGATTCCAAGTGAGTGCTAATGCCAAAATGCTTGAACAGTTTCGAAGATGTACGTGTGTCTTCTGCCAGAACTAATCCAACATCTTTCAAAACCTGCAAGGCCCTTAGCGTAATATCTTCTAAATTTCCTATAGGTGTAGGAACTAAAAATAATTTAGGCATCATTTTTCTTTACAATTAACTTGCGTCTGATTAATTCTAATATCCTTTGCACTTGAGGGTCGTCCATATCCCATGCTAATTTCTTCGACATATATTCATAAGCATCATTAAAATTAGCGGCAGTATTCAACACATGCATAGTATTTTCATACGAATCACCACTGCCCCCAAATAAATTCTTGATTATCTCAAATTTCTCATTTATCCCAATCGCTGAGGAAACACTTGAAATGGGCTTGCTTGATAACTTATCTGTTATTTTCCCAGCCCCTGATTTGTTCGACAGTTCATCATTTAAAGATTTCGTTTTCCCTTCAAAAGAGTCACTTAAAAATTTCTTTTCCTTCATAGGTTTAACCCGGGAATCTATCTCTGCCTGTGTTTTTTGAGGAACATCCTCCTTCACAGGCTCATTATAGATTTCCTTTTCTAAACTTTCTTGTTCAGGTTCTGGGTCAATATCAAGATCAAATTCAATTGTTTCTTTTTCTTCCACACTAACTTTTGGCTCAGGTTTTTTTGGTCTCTCCTCATCGAGCAATGCTCTATCAACAAAATCTCTATCTTCTGGAACAGATTCGTTTTTCAACTGAAACAATAAATCATAAACATGCCTCATTTTTTCTGCTGCCAGATCGATATCGATAGTATATATTTGCTCATTGGCTCCTATTTGGGAAACAATTTTCTGGATTTCATCCAAATAGATATTAATGGCTTCAACCGTGTTTTTATATTGCATATTTTAAGTCTTTTTAGAATAGTAATTTGTGGTAAATAAACAATCCGTTTCCATAGCAAACTAAAAATAGGCATAAATATTATTCAAGTGCCTTGTTTGATGATTTTTTGTTCGACACACAAAATTGGTAATTATTTTTTTAAGCCCTGCTATTTGAGCATAAAATCAAACAATTCTGTATTATCTTGCAACTATGTTTGCAGAAAGTCAAATTAAAGAACAACAAAACAAGGGGTGGATAGAGGTCATTGTAGGCTCTATGTTTTCAGGAAAAACCGAAGAACTTATCCGTAGACTTAGAAGAGCAAAGCTGGCCAATCAAAAGGTTGAGATCTTTAAACCTAAAGTTGACAACAGGTACAGTGAATACGAAATTGTTTCACATGACAACAATAAAATACATTCAACACCTGTTGAAACATCAATAAATATTCTGAAACTTTCAAAAGATGTTGAGGTTATCGGAATTGATGAAGCACAATTTTTCGACAGAGTACTGATTGATGTTTGCAACAAACTGGCAAACCAAGGAAAAAGAATAATTGTTGCAGGACTTGACATGGATTATTCAGGCAAGCCATTTGGCCCCATGCCCGAATTGCTGGCTGTTGCAGAACATATTACTAAAGCTCATGCCATTTGCTTGAGTTGCGGGAACCTTGCTCAATATACCCACCGAAAAATAAAAGACAACCAACAGGTGCTGTTGGGTGAAAAAGATATTTATGAACCCCTTTGTAGAAATTGCTATATTAAGGCTCAAAATTCATAATTAATATGGGGCTATACACCTTAAAGGATATCGCACAGATCACAAACGGCCTATTACTGGGCAATGGCAATACAATCATCAAACAGTTTGCTACAGATAGCCGCAAATTGATCGAACCAGCCTCATCCCTGTTTATTGCAATTGTTGGCGAAAGACATGATGGGCACAAATATATAGACGACTTAATCCAAAGGGGCATTAATAATTTCTTGATATCCAGGAAAACCAGATCCCTGGAAAACAATAAGGAAATTAACTACATCCTGGTTGAAAATACGATTTCTGCTTTTCAAAACCTTGCAGCCTTCCATCGCAAAAGATTTAATTGTCCAATTATTGGCATAACCGGAAGTAACGGAAAAACGATACTCAAGGAATGGCTTTCAAATGCCCTCAACAATAAAATCAATATTACCAGAAGTCCTAAAAGTTATAATTCCCAACTGGGTGTTCCTTTGTCTATAATGTTGTTAAACGATCAAACTCAAACCGGTATATTCGAAGCCGGCATTTCTCAACCAGGTGAAATGGAAAAGCTGGCAAACATAATTGAACCAGATCAGGGAATTATTACCAACATTGGAGAAGCTCATCAGGAGAACTTCCGTTCTCTAGAGGAAAAAGCAAGAGAAAAGCTGCTTCTTTTTAAAAGTTGCCGAGAAGTCTATTTTTGTGCAGACCATGAATTGATAAGCAATGAAATAAACACATCAGGAAACCTTGAGCAGATCAGTAAATATAGCTGGACATTGAATGAAAAAGATGCTTCCACGAAGTTCGTACTTGATGAAACAGGCTCAAAAGTTTCAGTTAAATCTGACTCTCTGAACCTTAATTTTAATTTTACGTTACCTTTTAAAGACAAGGCCGGAATTGAGAACACCTTGCATTTAGCAAATTATCTGATCAACAACAATTTTTCAGAAGCTGAAATTTTATCGGTTGTAGAAACCATACAACCTATTGCCATGCGTCTTGAATTGGCTCACGGGAACAACAACAACATTATTATAAACGACACATATAACTCTGATATTAATTCCCTGAACATAGCTCTTGATTATTTGAGCCAGCAACCTACCCAGGAGCATGTTCTGGTTTTATCAGATATTGTGCAAAGCGGCATGCCCGACAACCAACTTTATGCCATGGTCTGTGACCTTTGTCAGCGAGCAAATCTAAAACTGTTCATTGGTGTCGGAAAACATTTGACAGCAAATAAATCAGCCTTTCAAGAGCTTCGCACAGTTTTTTTCAGCTCGACCGATCAACTGCTACAATCTGGCCTATTAAATGAAATAAAGAATAGTGCTATACTGGTTAAGGGTGCCCGAAAATTCAATTTTGAAAATATTGCAGGAGTGCTGGCAAAAAAAAATCACACCACACAACTTGAAATAAACCTATCAAACCTAATCTCAAACCTTAACTATTACAGGTCTCAGCTTAAACCAGAAACAGGAATAATGGTAATGGTTAAAGCTCTAGCCTACGGAAGCGGTGGCAATGAAGTTGCTAATTTACTTCAACATGAAAAGGTAGACTATTTAGGTGTTGCTTTTACCGATGAAGGAGTTGAACTACGTCAATCCGGGATAAATCTACCCATTATGGTTATGTCTCCCGGACTTGAAGACCTACAGCGGATTATTGAAAATGAACTTGAACCTGAAATTTATAGTTTTCAAATATTAGATGATTTTATTTCCACAGTTTCAAAATGCCAGGTATCTGAGTATCCTGTTCACATAAAGATTGATACAGGAATGCACCGGTTGGGATTCATGGAAGAGGAGGTTGATAGGCTTTTACAAGTAATCAAGAGCACAAAGGCAATAAAAATAAAGTGGTGCTTTTCTCATCTTGCAGCAAGCGATAGTGAAACACATGACAACTTCACCAAACAACAAATAGAACTTTTTCAAAAGATACACTGCAAAATCTCTGATGCATTGGGCTATACACCAAGCAGACACATTTTGAATTCGGCAGGAATAGAGCGATTTCCACAGGCCCATTTTGATATGGTAAGGCTTGGAATTGGACTGCATGGCATTTCGGCCAAAAACAAGAATCTTTTGCCTGTAAGTTCATTAAAGACCCACATTACGCAGGTAAAAAGAATACCAAAGGACGAAACCATTGGATATAACCGCCACGGCCTGGCCAAAGATGATATGTTGATAGGCATCCTACCAATTGGTTATGCCGATGGGCTAGACCGCAAATTTGGCAATGGCAATGGACAAGTTATTATTCAGGGGAATGCATTTCCTTTTATAGGTGACATTTGCATGGATATGAGCATGGTTGATCTAGGTGCCTCAAATTACAAAGAGGGACAAGAGGCCATCATCTTTGGCAAAGAAAATCCAATAACGGTTTTGGCTGAACAGATTGACACCATCCCTTACGAGATCCTGACAAATATTTCATCCAGAGTGAAACGGGTATTTTTCAAAGATTAATATACTTTTATACCAGAATTGAAAAAAGACTTATGCCAAAATTATCTGTAGTAATCATTACATACAACGAGGAAAAAAACATTGGAAGATGTATTGATAGTATCAGGGATATAGCAGATGACATTGTTGTTGTCGATTCATTTTCTACAGACAAGACCAAGCAAATTGTAAAAGAAAATGGCGCCCGATGTATCGAACACAAATTTGAAGGTCATATACAACAAAAAAACTGGGCTATTTCTCAAGCAAAATATCCTCACATTCTCTCACTGGATGCTGATGAGATGCCCGACGATACACTTAAGCAAGAAATAATTACAATAAAAGAGCTCTGGCAATATGATGGCTATACATTCAACCGTCTAAATA
>JBNKPU010000084.1:0-6579 GCA_050295515.1 Bacteroidales bacterium
GTTACCAGGCCAATGTTACTCTGTCTAAAGTCCGACAATTTATTGTAAATGATAAATATTATCCGGTGGTCGATGTTGTAATCGAAATAGTTTTCTAACCTTTCTATTTCCTTTTTGGCAAAATCGGCAGTATATTTTGCCAGCTGTTGTCCATATTCATTAAAATAAGTGTCAAAATCATCGTACCTGTAATAATTCCAATAAAAATCATTGAACTGGACCCTGTTTTTGCCAAACTGCATTTGATGGCCATTGTAAAACTGGCCAAATAAACTGGCGGCGGGCAGTAATAGTATGTAAATCAGTATTTTAGTCTTCATTTGTGCAATCTGATCACTTATAAACTTTAAAATTAGACGATTTAATGACAAATAAAAAGATGCTATTTGAAACTTTTTAATCGTTTTTTTAGTAGTAAACAATGAGAGATTATATCATTAGGGCTTAGATTGTGAGAAAATATTATTTGCAAAGATCAGCTTTATTTTTTTTTGTTTTCCTGTTTTGCCTCCATTTAATAGCGCAAAATGATAGTGCATACATGGAATTACCAGTTAAAAACTTAAACTTAGGAACTGTATATGAAGCTGATGGAGTAATTGTTTTTAAAATCGAAATTATTAATACTGGAGAGAAAAAGTTATTTCTAAACAGAATTTTATCTCCAGGCTTAACTGTTCGGACAATGCCTAAGGACGGTATCATGCCGGGGCAAAAATCAGATATAATTGTTGGGTTCAATCCATTTTCTTCGGTTGGGCCCATTCAAAAAACAATTACGATTTTCTCCAATGCACTAAATTCCCCACAGCAATTCATCGTATCAGGAAAAATATTTAGTGGTTCACATAGTATTTCATATCGGCACAAAATTGGGGGTGCAGTATTCAAACAATCGCAGCTTAATTTTGGATATATTTTTAAAGGAGAAAAAGTAACAAGGTATTTTCCTGTTCGAAATATTTCCAATGATGCTTTAACCCTAAAGTTTAGTGAAATACCTGATTATATTACTGTTGAGCCGAATTTTAATAAGCTGGCACCAAATGATCTAGGGATTTTGGAAGTGACCTACAATACGAACCTTTGCAGTAGCTGGGACTTTGTTATTGACAAGATTGCTGTTGAAGTGGATGGAGATAAACCATCCATTGGTTTTATTTCGCTAACATCGAATATTCGGGAGAATTTTGATTCCATAGCACAATTAGACCGCAACCTTCATCCAATTGCTGAGATACCTATAAAGGTTTTTAATTTTGATACAATTCCAAATATTAAAGTAGTTGATTACAACTATTTATTAGTCAATTCAGGCTCGAAGCAGTTAAATATTAGGGCTTTAAAACCGACTTGTGGTTGTACTGCTGCTCTTGCTGGCACTAATGTGGTTGCTCCTGGTGATTCTACATTTATTCATGTGCATTTTGATCCCCAAGGATATTCAGGAATGACCAAACAGGGGGTTTCAGTAATAACCGATGATCCCTTAAACTACAAACAGTTTTTATGGATAACAGGGGTAGTAAAAAAAATAAACTAGAAAAAGCTGCCTTAAAAGCAGCTTTTTCTAGTTTTAACTTTGTTTGTTAATTGAGAGGAATATTTAAAGTGTGGTTTTTGCTGAGTATCCATAATTGGTGTGGAAAATTCCAGAATTCAGGACAATAGTTGTTTGTAATATTTTCATAATTGACCCATCCGATAAATTCAAAATAATCTTCAAAACTTTAATTGCCTGCCCAGGTAGTTTAGTCAACCTGCTCTAAGGTATATTCATTTTGATTATATGAATAAAAACCACAAAAACAAACAAATAGACTACCAATGGTGATTCTCCTGATCGTTTTATAGTCCTGTATTTTTTGTAATTAGGATACAAGTTAAACTATACTACATACAATGTAAAGGTTTCTTTGATCACTGGAGAACAATCATTGACTAACATAGCTGTGGTTAGTATAGATGTGTTTTTTGGGAAGCACTCTGTTATATGGCTTAAGTCATATAAATATCAGATATACAATGGAATAAATTAAATAGCGGGGCTTGTCATAAGATAAGTGGAAAGGTTACTCATCTATAATTGACTCATATGAAATTGAAAATAGTTTATTGAAAGCCTATAAAATTATTGTTAAGGTTGCATATCTTTGAAGCACATTATGGAGCAAAAAGAAAATAAATCGGCATTGTCGGTATCAGATGGGGTTGAACAACCTCCTATGGTAAATCAGTCTGCAGTTAAGAATTTCCGTAAAATAAAGCGTAAGCAGTTTACTGCCGATGAACTTGCCAAGCGGATATTGGTTGGAGACCGTACTATGCTTAGCAAAGCAATAACATTAATAGAGAGTAGTTTGCCTGAGCATATTAAACTGGCCCATGAAGTAATAAACAACTGTTTGCCCCATTCTGGCAGATCGATAAGAATTGGTATAACAGGTGTGCCTGGTGTAGGCAAGAGTACTTTTATTGAATCATTAGGGAAATACCTCACTTCACTGGGACATAAAATAGCAGTATTGGCTATAGATCCTAGTAGTGAAAGAAGTAAGGGAAGCATTCTGGGTGATAAAACCAGAATGGAGAGTCTGAGCAGTGATTCAAATGCTTTTATTAGGCCATCACCATCGGCCGGTTCGCTTGGGGGAGTTGCCCGAAAAACTCGGGAAACAATATTTTTATGTGAAGCTGCCGGTTTCGATGTTATTATAATAGAAACAGTTGGCGTTGGTCAGTCCGAAACGGCAGTTCACTCCATGGTCGACTTTTTTCTGTTGCTCATGCTTGCAGGTGCAGGAGATGAACTTCAGGGGATTAAAAGAGGAATCATGGAGATGGCAGATTTAATTGCCATTACAAAAGCTGATGGTAACAATATTAAAAAAGCCGAAATTGCAAAAACAGAATATGCAGGGGCGCTGCATTTGTTTCCTCCGGCAGATTCAGGGTGGACCCCAGGGGTACTGACCTGCTCATCAATAGATAGTACAGGTATCAGTACTGTTTGGGAGAAGATTGTTGAATACAAGGCATTTACAAAGCACAATAGTTATTTTGAAAATAAAAGAAACATACAATCTCAATATTGGATGTTCGAAACTATAAATGAACAATTACGGAACAGTTTTTATAATAATCCGAATCTAAAAGAAGCGATTGAGAACATTAAATCAAAAGTCATGAACTTTGAATTAAGTTCCTTTTCAGCTGCTGAGGCATTATTAGAAAAGTATGTGAGGGAATTACAGAAGAATAAGCCAAAATCGGATTAGGATAAAATGATTTGGGAAAAACATATCTCTATAAATTATTGAATAAGTTGTTATTAAAAATGGTTGGGGTGGGAAGCTTTTTAGGAATTCCAACTATTTTCAATTTATTTTGTTATTTAATATTACATGATGATTTGAGAATAATAAAACGATAAATTAAATAATAATTACGATGGAATTTGATTTAATAGTTATTGGAAGTGGTCCAGGAGGTTATGTCGCTGCAATCAGAGCTTCTCAATTAGGGCTGAAAACTGCTGTTGTTGAGAAAGCAGAAGTTGGGGGAGTTTGTCTGAATTGGGGCTGTATTCCTACAAAGTCCCTATTAAAAAGTGCCCAGGTATTTGAATATACACAACATGCCCAAGATTATGGTGTGACCTTGCAAGGAAAAGCTGTTGCCGAACTTGACAAGATGGTTGGTCGTAGCCGGGAAGTAGCCGCTAATATGAGCAAGGGGGTTCAGTTTCTTTTTAAGAAAAACAAAATTGAAATAATCCAGGGATTTGCCAAACTAAAAGGTGGAGGAGAAATTGAAGTAGAAGATGCAAAGGGCAAAAAAACAAAATATAAAGCCAAACATGTTATTCTAGCAACAGGCGCTCGTTCAAGAGAATTGCCCAACCTGCCAATCGATGGAAAAAATATTATTGGTTACAGACAAGCTCTTACTTTGGATAAGAAGCCAGAAAGCATGGTGGTTGTTGGTTCAGGGGCAATCGGAAGTGAGTTTGCCTATTTCTATCAAACTATTGGTACAAAAGTCACTTTGGTTGAATTTTTACCAAACATTTTGCCAATAGAAGATGAAGAGGTTTCAAAAACTTTAGAAAGGTCCTTTAAAAAGTCCGGAATGAAAGTTCTGACGAATTCAACGGTTGAAAGTGTTGATATAAAAGGCAAGAAATGTAAGGTTTCAATAAAAACAAAGAAAGGTTCTGAAGAAGTTGAGGCAGATGTTGTATTATCTGCGGTAGGAATTTCCCCAAATATTGAAGGCATTGGGCTTGAAGATGTAGGTGTTGTTCTTGAAAATGGCAGGGTAAAAGTAGATGATTTTTATAAAACAAGTGTAGAGGGCATTTATGCCATTGGTGATATAGTTGGTGGTCCAGCACTTGCTCATGTTGCTTCAGCAGAAGGTATTACCTGTGTTGAAAAAATAGCAGGTCAGTCTCCAGAACCTGTTGATTATAATAATATACCAGGCTGTACATATACAATGCCCGAAGTTTCTTCAGTTGGACTAACAGAAAAGAAAGCAAAAGAAGCAGGCTATGAAATTAAAGTTGGTAAATTCCCCTTCACAGCCTCTGGAAAAGCCACCGCTGCTGGTAATAAAGATGGGTTTGTAAAATTGATTTTTGATGCCAAATATGGTGAACTGTTGGGAGCACATATGATAGGACTTAATGTTACAGAAATGATTGCTGAGATGGTTATGTCAAGAAAACTGGAAACAACAGGACATGAAATTATCAAGGCTATTCATCCTCACCCTACAATGTCAGAGGCTATAATGGAGGCCACTGCAGCAGCTTATGGGGAGGTTATTCATATATAAGTTTGTAGTATTTCCCACAAAAAAGAAAGAGGCTGCATATTGTATATATCAGCCTCTTTCCTTTTTTCTTATGAGTAATTAATATGAAAACTGGTATTTTTTCTTTAGCTCTTTCTGGAACTCTTTAATTTTCTCCTCGAGCTTACTGTTTTCATTTAATAACATGGAAATGTCTTGACCTTCAGCCTCCATTTCTCGCATGAAACGGCGGTTAAGAATAATTTTTTTTTGGCATTCGTAAATACCAGATACTAAGCCTTTAATGTTGTATTTTACGTCTAGCATGTTGTTTTGTGTTGTTGGATAATTTGCCTAGCATAAAGATACTAAAAAAGCAGCCTAATATTTTCATTAAAAAGTGATCTTGGTTATTGTATCCAGATGATTTAAATCAATTTGAATTTCTTTAGCTTGAAGGGTTTCTCTCTTTATTTTACAATAATCCACTATATAATCTGTTAAATTTATATCGGAAATTATACAATCACAATTACTTAGACCAAAATATTAGGTCCATTGGCATGATATGTTCAATGGCTTTATTATTTTTATAGTTATAAAATGCACAAAAATGAAACATGCCAACCTTTTCTTTTTAATTCTCTACATTCTTGTTCCAATTTATAGCTATTCACAAGATTTAAGTGCTTATGTGGACCATATGGGGAGATTTTATGTGTTTGATGGAGGGGAGAATATTAAGGTAGAAGACCTTGAACCACAGTCGTTTCGGGTAGGTGCAGAAGCTATATTATATGTTAGTAGTGCGGGGCACCTAAAAATGTATTCGAATGCAAATGTGGTTGACCTGGAGCCTAGTGGGGTTTCGAGGTATTTTGCAACAGATCATCTTTTAGCATATAGTATCTATGAAAAACTAAAGGTAGTATATAAAGGAAAGGTTGTTGATCTGAGCAACCGGTGTACTGATTATTTTGCGGCAGATAGCCTTATTGCTTTCTACGATAAAAATGCAGAATCGTTTAAGGTTTTTTATAAAGGAGAAGTTACAGATATTGAGTCGGGTATGATTGGTTTCCCGGTAAAGATCTGGGATGCTGCAGATAATATATTGGCCTATATATCTTTACGGAATAGCGATTTTAAAATCTGGTATGGTGGAGAACTTTATACTATTGAGAGGAATGTTGAGAATACTAGTTTTATGACAGGGCGCGATATTGTTGCATATATAGATGTTGTGGAGCAAAACTTTAAAGCTTTCTATAAAGGTGAGTTATATGATTTGGATAATTTTAAACCCTTGTCATATAAAGTTGGGGATGAATTTGTTGCTTTTGTTAGTCAAACAGGTGAGTTTAAGATATTTTCTGAAGGCGAAGTTAAAGTAGTCAGCTCTTTTGAACCACAAGGGTATCTTGCCGAGGATAATGTACTTGTATTTATCGAAGATGATTATTTCAAAGTGTGGCACAATGGCGAAGTTATGGAGATAGAGGCATATGTTCCCAATGTATATAAATTGGATTGGAATACGCTTGCCTATCTTGACCAGAGCAACAGATTATGGCTCTATAGCAATGGGAAAAAAGAGTATTTGGCCAATGAGTTTGTCAATAGTTTTCAAATCTATCGCGATCTTATACAATTAAATGTTAAGGTAAATCGCAATATGGTTTATTATAAGAATAAATTTTATGAAGGTCTTTCTTATTTTAAATAATTATATAGTTTGGAAAAATATACATTGATTACTGGGGCATCTAGTGGTATTGG
>JBNKPU010000085.1:0-10294 GCA_050295515.1 Bacteroidales bacterium
GGCAACAAATTCTTCCTTTTTAACCTGCGGCAGAAATTCGTTGGCATTCACAAAAATAGCATGCCCTCCATAAGGACGCTGGATAGGTATGCCAAAATCATCCAGCGCCTTGCCCAAATGTGCAACTTGCTTTATGCGCGCATCAAGGACTTCAAAAATGGTTCCTTCCTGCAAACCAACAGCCAGGGCATTCATGTCCCTGCCCGACATTCCACCATAAGTAATATATCCTTCAAATAAGATATTGAACGTACTGGCCTGATCAAACAATTCCTTCTCTCGTAAAGCAATAAATCCTCCGATATTCACATAGCCGTCTTTTTTGCTGCTCATCAACATGCCCTGCCCAAAGCTAAAAACCTCCTTTACAATCTCACGAATTGTTTTATGCGCATAACCATCCTCTTTTTGTTTAATGAAATAGGCATTTTCTGCAAATCGAGCAGCATCAAAAAACAGGCGGATATTATGCTTTTTAGCATATTGGGCAACAGCTTTAATATTTTCTAAAGAAACCGGTTGCCCACCGGATGAATTGTTCGTAATCGTAATAAGGATAAAGGGGATCCTGCTGCTCCCATACTTTTCAACTACAGCACTAAGTTTTACCAAAGACACATTCCCTTTAAACGGGTATGTGCTGGAAATATCCCATGATTCTGATACAGTACAATCAATAGCATGTGCTTTACGAAATTCAATATGCCCTTTGGTCGTGTCAAAATGCGTATTTCCGGGAACAATATCACCTTTTTTAACCAAAGCCGAAAACAGGACATTCTCTGCTGCCCTGCCCTGATGTGTAGGTAGGAAATATTCAAACCCGGTAATTTCTGTGACAACTTCTTTTAAACGATAATATGAACTAGCGCCTGCATAGCTTTCGTCTCCGACCATTATTGCTGCCCATTGTTCCTGACTCATTGCTCCAGTTCCTGAATCAGTCAGCAAATCAATATTTACCTGGTTGCTGTGGAGATTGAACAGATTATAGTGTGCCTTTTTAATCCATTCCTGGCGCTCAGTTTTTGAGCTCAAATAGATGGGTTCTATAGATTTTATTTTATACGGTTCTGCATAAGGTATTTTCATCTCAGAAAGTTTAAGTGATTAATAAAAAAGAAAAAAATCAGGTTGGAAAACTTTATGCAGTAAAAGAGTCTCTTTTCTTGATATTGGCAAACAGGCTGCCCCTGGACCTTACAGTTAACTTCGAAATATATGACTGCCCGCTCATGAATAATCGTTTATATGATATCAGGTCTTTAGAACCTGAAAACTCATCCATACAAAAAAACAAACTTTTAACATCCTATACAATGATAATTTACAGTTTCGTAAATCATTAATGATTAATTTTATGCTTTAAAGAAATCTGAATGGACCGTATAGCAATAATAGATATGGGGACAAATACCTTTAACCTGTTAATTGTTCAGGCAAATGGTAACTGTGGGTATGATATGTTGGTCAATAAAAAATTACCTGTAAAACTTGGGGAAGGCAAAATGCGCGATGGCAAAATAATACCGGCAGCCTTTAAAAGAGGGATTGAAGCAATAAACACGCACTACCAATCGATAATTGACCTTAATGTTAGCACCATTAAAGCTTTTGGCACCTCTGCCTTACGAACTTCAGAAAATGGACCTGAGTTTCTCGAACAGATCAGGAAAAATACCGGGATCGTTGTTCATATTATTACAGGCGACAAGGAAGCTGAACTTATCTATTTTGGTGCCAGGCAGACTATTGACCTAAATGATGAAAAGTTTGTAATTCTTGATATAGGAGGTGGCAGCAATGAATTTATTATTGCTGATATGAACGGGATACTCTGGAAACACAGCTACCCATTGGGTATCGCACGCTTGCTTGACTTGTTTAATCCTTCTGATCCAATTCAAGGAGATGAAATTGAGCAAATCAACAAATATCTGGCTGAGCAGCTTCAGTCCTTATTTGAAAAACTTGACAAATACAATATCAGGACCTTGATCGGTGCTTCAGGATCCTTTGAAACCTTTGTAACCATGATCAACCAAATAGATGTTGATGAAACAGAATGTGCATTGACTGAAAAATCAACACCAATAAGCATCGAAGACTTTGTTAACCTGAACAGTTTATTGTTGAAAAGCAGCTATGAAGAACGTATAAAAATGAAAGGTTTAGAAAGAATGAGAGTGGAAATGATTGTACTGGCTAGTCATTTTGTTAAATTTATCCTCGATAATCACAATTTTGAAAAAATCATTCAATCGAATTACGCACTAAAAGAGGGTGCTGTTTTTGAATTGATAAAAGAAGAATGTTAAACTATGGCAAAAATCCTGGTAATAGACGACGAAAGAAGTATACGAAATACACTTAAAGACATATTGGAATACGAAGACCATAAAGTTAGTTTGGCAGAAGATGGTCCCTCTGGCATAGACATGTTCAAACAAGAAAAATTCGAGTTGGTGCTTTGTGATATCAAAATGCCCGAAATGGATGGAATGGAAGTGCTGCAACAACTGGAAGAACTGAACAATGATGTGCCGGTTGTTATGATTTCGGGGCATGGCAATATCGAGACCGCGGTTGAGTCAATCAAAAAAGGTGCCTATGATTTTATATCTAAACCCCTTGACCTAAACAGGTTATTGGTAACTGTAAAAAATGCCCTTGAACGCACCGACCTTGTAAAAGAAACAAAAAGGCTGAAGAAAAAAATCAGCAAGAAAAATGATATAGTTGGTGAATCTGAAGCAATTGCCAAGGTAAAGGATATGATTGAGAAGGTTGCACCAACAGATGCCCGTGTTATGATTACCGGAGGCAATGGTACAGGAAAAGAACTTGTCGCCAAATGGCTGCATGAGAAAAGTAACCGGGCTTCCGGACCGTTTATTGAGGTTAACTGTGCTGCTATACCCTCTGAACTGATTGAAAGTGAGCTTTTCGGACATGAAAAGGGAGCTTTTACCTCTGCACACAAACAACGCAAAGGCAAATTTGAACAAGCTGAAGGTGGCACTATATTCCTGGACGAAATTGGAGATATGAGCCTTGCTGCCCAGGCCAAAGTGCTCAGGGCATTACAAGAAAATAAAATTTCGCGTGTAGGTAGCGACAAGGATATAAATATTAATGTCCGTGTGCTGGCTGCCACCAATAAGGATCTAAGAGAAGAGATTGATGAGAAGAATTTTAGGGAAGATCTATACCATAGATTGAGTGTTATCCTGATTCATGTCCCTTCACTGAACGACCGCAAGGAGGATATTCCACTATTGGCTGAACATTTTAATGAGCAAGTTTGCGGAGAGTATGGGCAACAACGCCTGGAAATTACTGATGATGCTATTGAGGAGCTCCAAAAGATTAATTGGACCGGTAACATCAGGGAGTTCAGAAATGTGCTTGAACGGCTGATTATTCTTTGCGATAAAAAAATTACTGGCGCCGATGTTAAAACTTTTGCTGCCCCAATATCAAAATAGTTTTATTGTACATAGGAGTCAATAGCTCCTTGCAGCGAAATGCTATTTTCTGAAAGTAATCCAATAGCTACTTTTATTGCATGGAAGAAATTAATCAGATTGCTTACTGATATAGCAGGGTCACCGTTGGCTTCAACACTATAATTGATAATTTTCGCAATTTCATCAAACTGTTCTTTAATCATATCGCTGTTGGTATTATTCACATCAACATTTGTCATTATAGTTTCAACAAAGACTTTTGATGTTTTAAAAAGCCACAAAAAAATTGGCATATACCGGAAATGTAAATCCCATCATAATTCCAAATAAGTCCATATAAAACTGGAGCCGCTTGAGTAAGCTGGATTTAATCCGCATAATTTGGACGGTCATTTAAACTGCACCAAAACTTTAAGAAAATCAGATTATTTCTTGAGGGACTTTTCTTTCAAATAATTATAAAACTCTAGCTGGGAGCGTACCATTTTTTTCCCTTTTACTGTCTTCATTTTATTGCTTAACGAATTGTCCAGTATTCTGGCAGCGCAATTGTCCTGCCATTGAATATTGAACATGTCGATCAATTCTTGTTTTATATTTTCATCATATACCGGACAGGCAACTTCCGTCCTTCTGTCCAAATTCCGGGACATTAAATCGGCTGATGATAAATATACTTTTGGCTTATTGTTATTGCAAAAAATGAACACCCTGGAGTGCTCCAAAAACCTATCGATCATACCAATTGCATGAATCTTATTTGAAGGCTTGTCAAATTGGGGGATCAGGGAAAACATTCCGCGGACATTTAATCTTATATCGACTCCGGCTTTTTTTGCCCTGTACAATTTCTTGATAATTGAAATATCTACAAGGTTATTTAATTTTAAATATGCATAAGCAGGTTTGCCAGACTGGGCATTCCTGATTTCGTTCTGCAACATTTGAGAAAATTTGTGCCTCAACGAAAAAGGAGACAAAAGCAAATGGCTATATCTTGATGTTATATAATTGCGGTTAATGAAGCCAAATACACTCGCAACTTCTTTGGTAATTTCTTTATGTGCGGTAAGCAACAGGTGGTCACAAAACACTTTGGCTGAGTCTTCATTAAAATTGCCTGTTCCAATGCAAGCATAATTAACATTTTGTCTCTTTTCCTTACGAACAACCAGGCATAGTTTACTGTGCACCTTTAAGCCCGGAACACCATAAATAACACGGACACCCTCATTTTTTAGTATGTTGGCCCAATGTATATTCGCCTTTTCGTCAAAACGTGCCTGCAATTCAAGTACAGCTGTAACTTTCTTTCCATTGCGGGCTGCACTAATCAGTGCATTGATAACACTGGAGTTTTTTGCCAGGCGGTAAATTGTTATATGTATCGACTTTACCTTTGGATCAATGGACACTTCCTGTAAAAAATCAATAAAATTTAAAAAAGAGTGATAGGGGAAATGGAATAAAATATCTTTTTCTTTCAGTACAGATAAAAAGGATTGGCAAGGATTAACGTCTTTATGTGGAATTGGAGGCAGATCGGGATAGACCAAATCTTTCCTTCCCAACTTCGGAAAACCCATAAAATCTTTAAAATTGTGATATCTGCCTCCCTCTGTAATCACATCCTCTTTGGAGAAATTAAGTTTTTTAAGTAAAATTTTAAGGAAATCTTCAGGAATATTCTTGTCACAGATGAACCTCACTGGCAGCGCATCCTTTCGCTTTTCAAGCGCCATGGCAATCTGCTCTATGTAACTTTCGGAAAGGTCGTCTTCCAGATCCATTTCAGCATCTCGCGTAAGTTTTATTGTATAAGCATTTACCTGATCAAAATCGAACATATAAAAGATATCGTTCAATTCATACCTGATAACATCATCCAATAAGGCAATGTATTGATTTTTGCCATCTCCCGGAAGTTGTACAAAACGATTAATTGAAGATGGTATGTCTATTAAGGCATATTCTTTTTTTCCTTCCTTTGTATTGATCAACTCAACAGCAAAATAAATTGCAGCATCGATTAGATCAGGCAAATCCCTGTCTTTCGAAATAATCATAGGGACAAGCTTTGGCCTAACCTTATCACGGAAGAACCTGCGAACAAACTTTCCTTGTTCTTCGTTAAACTGTTTTTCGTTAAGCAAAAAGATCCCCTCGTGCTCAAGTTCTTTAAGCAGTTTACTGTAAATAGTATTAAACCGCTTGCCCTGTTGGATTACAATCCGTTGCATCTCCTGAACAATGTCTGCGGGGTGCCCTCCATCCATCAAGGGGTTTTTACCATCTTTAGCAATTCGTTTTAAAATTGCCACCCGTACCCTGAAAAACTCATCCAGGTTATTCGAATAAATACCTAAAAACTTGATTCGCTCAATTAAAGGAACTTCTGGCCTTTCTGCTTCCTGTAACAAACGAGCATTAAACGACAACCAACTTAATTCTTTGCTCCTATAATTGTTTACGATCATATTTTAAAGATTTTTGGAATGCAAAAATAGATTAATATTTTCTGATAGAGGTTAAATCATTGTTATCTTCACAAAAAAACTTCATGAACAAAATAGCATTTATTACTGGTGCATCTTCTGGTATAGGCTATGCCACTGCAATAAAATTTGCTGAAAACAATATCAACCTGATCATATGTGGCCGAAGGATGGATCGACTGAAAAGACTTGAAGGTGAAATCGGGGAAAAAGTCAACGTCCTTAAACTGGTTTTCGATGTCAGAAATCGTGAAGAAGTATTCAATCAAATTGAAACACTCCCGGACGAGTGGAAGCCAATAGACTTACTGATAAACAATGCTGGCAATGCTCATGGTTTTGACCTTGCCCAGGACGCATCTTTAGATGATTGGGAAAGTATGATCGATATAAATGTGAAAGGACTCATGTACGTAACAAAAGCGGTCCTGCCCAGTATGTTGGAAAGAAACAGTGGCCATATAGTAAATATTAGCTCTGTTGCCGGAAAAGAAGCCTACTATAAAGGCAATGCCTACTGTGCCTCAAAGCATGCTGTTGATGCATTCAATGATGGATTGCGAATGGACCTTGGTGGTACAGGAATAAAGGTTTCATCTGTAAGTCCGGGTGCTGTGCATACAGAATTCTCCAATGTCAGGTTTAAGGGCAACAAAGAAAAGGCAGATAAAGTATATGAGGGGTATGAACCCTTAGTTGCTGAAGACATTGCAGATCATATTTACTACATTGTCTCAAGGCCTGCCCATGTAAATATTGCCGATAGTATTTTATTTTGTGCGAACCAGACTACGGCAACAACTATACATAAAAAGACATGACAATATCTGAATAAAACCTATCAATATCAACAAGTTGCTGAAACTTTCCAGTATCGAAAATAAAATAGAAAAGCTGCCCCTCGACAGCTTTCCTCACCTAACCCTAATTTATGAAATGAACTAAAGTATAGCCCTATACATTAACCTTTTTTCTCTGGTTTTTCTTCTTTCTTCTCTCCGCCTTTGAGTTTGTCTTCAACGGTTATGCCCTCGATTACTTCAATGTTAATGCCATCCGACAAGCCTGTTTTAATATAGCGCTTTTCAAAAACCTGTGGTTCGGTTTCAACTTCAACATAAACCGAATCTTCATTATCTTCTTCAAACTTGATCAGGGATTCTGAAACAACCAATACACTGTCCCTGCGCTCAAGTACTATATTTGCATTTGCACTATATCCTGCACGGATAAAGTTTTCTTTGCTGAGTTCAACTTTTGCTTTTATTTCAAATTGTACTGCACCGTTTTCTTCGACGCCTTTAGGTGATATATATTCAAGTTCCGCATCAAAACTAGTTTCTTCTATCGCTCCAATTGTTAATTCAAGCTTCATACCCTGTTTGATTTTTCCGACTTCTGTTTCATCAATCTTCCCCTCAAAGATCATCTCGCCCATATCGGCTATTGAAGCAATTGTTGTACCTTCATTAAAGGTATTTGTCTGAATTACTGATGTGCCCACTTCAACAGGTACATCCAACACCATCCCATTAATGGTTGTCCTGATCAATGTGTTTGAAGACTCTCCTGATTTTTTAGTGATACCCTCTTTAATTAATTGTAGGTTATTTTCAGCAGCTTCAACCTCTTCCAAAGCCGATTCGTAATCGATCTGGTACTTCTGGAACTCGGCAAGGGGTATTACATCTTGCTCATATACTTTTTTCTGCCGATCATATACCAATTTGGCATTCTCTAATCTAAGGTCAGCCTTTTTCAACCTAGACTCAGCACTGTTCAGAGCGACCATATCGGGTATAATTTTTACCTTGGCGAGCAGGTCACCTTTAGTTACATATTCACCTGGCTCAATATAGATTTCAGCAATTATTCCTGAAACCTGAGGTTTTATGGCAATCTCCTTTCGTGGAATTACTTTACCTGTTGCTACTGTTTTTTTAATGACATTGTCGATCTTAGGGTTCTTAACTTCATAGATTATATCCTTATCCCTGGATTTTTGAAATAAAAAGTAGAAACCATATAACAGTAGACCAACAAAAATTACGAGCAAACTTATTTTAAGAAACTTTTTCATGGTTATTTAGTATTTAATATTTTAATTTTCGGCTCTTATTGCTTCAATAGGCTTAATGGAAACTGCCCTTTTTGAAGGAATTAATCCTGCAAATAATCCTGAAACAACAATTATAGATAGTGCCATCATTGCCAAGTTAAAGTCAATATTTGGATTAACCAATGGAGAATCCTCCTGGCCCTCAAAAATATTATTGAGCCCCTCCAGGGCCAATACCCCTAACATAAGCCCAACAACTCCTGCAATTAAAGTTAGAAAAGTTGATTCGGATAAAACACTGGTAATTATTTTTAAGGGAGTGGCCCCTAAAGCTCTTTTGATACCAAATTCATTGGTACGTTCCCTAATTATTATTAGCATAATATTGCTCACACCAATTATACCTGCCAGTAATGTACCTGACCCTACTATCCAGATCAATACTTTAATGCCAAGAAAGAGACCGTTAATTTTTTTGAATTCTTCTCCAACATTATTGAAACCAAAAGCTCCTATATCATCTGGATGCAGTTTGTGTCTTTTTGCCAAAATAGCCATTACTTTATCCTGTACAGGTGTGACCTCAAACTGAGGTTTTACCACTATAGAGAAATGGTCAACCTTATTAGCATAATTATAAACCTGCTGAGCAGTAGTAAAAGGCATTAAAATTTCTCTGTTTTGGTTATCTCCCCAACCTCCACTATGTTGGGATTTATAAACACCAATTACCTGGAAGTAAATACCATTTATTCTGATATATTGATTTAGTGGATTTTCATCTTTATCAAACAATTCTTCATAAACCCTATGCCCAATGATTACAGATTTTCGCCTTTCTCTCAGATCAAACTCATTTAAAAACCTGCCCATTACAACTGTAACCGGATCAATATCATTTTCCTCATATGTTTTCCCATAAACCAGATAGCTTCCTTTCTTAAGGCCTCTAACTACAAGGTTTGCGTTACGAAAACCACCTCCATTAACAGTAGGTGCTATTACTTCAACTTCATCAATGTTATCCTGTATGGCTTTTAAATCGCCATAATCGAAATGATAAGACCTGTTTCTTTGGAATCCTTTATATGGCATTGTTGTTCTTTGGGCCCAAATAAAAAGACTGTTCATCTTAAAGCCACCCATCTGCGAAAAAACTGAATTCTGCAGACCAGTACCAGCCCCTAACATTATAACTAACATAAAGATGCCCCAAAAAACACCAAAGGCAGTTAGGAATGTCCTAAGTTTATTTTGTTTTAAAGTGTGGAAAATTTCTTGCCACTTATCAATATCTATCATGGTTTTCAGGATTTTATTCGTCTCGTAATGCTACGATGGGTTTTATCTTAGCAGCTCTTCGTGCTGGAACCAATCCAGCAAATACTCCGGCAATCACTACCATTAAAGCTGCACCGATTGCAACTGTAAAATCCACTCCAGGATTTCTGAAGAAATCAGATGCTGGCATTAGGGCATTAAAAAATTCTAAAAGCCCTATCCCTAACAGCAAGCCAATATAACCAGCTGTTGCAGTAATAATCAAGGACTCAAGAATTACCAATCCGACAATTGAACCAGGTGTGGCTCCAATTGCTTTCCGAATTCCTATTTCTTTTGTTCTTTCTTTAACAACAATAAGCATAATATTACTGACGCCGACAATACCTGCAATAAGTGTAAAGATGCCAATAACCCCAACAAAAAAATTAATGCCTATGAATACGTTTAAATTTCTTTGATAGTCCTCAAGGTTATTGTAACTACCCATTGCACTTTGATCTTCGGGGTCAAATTTGTGTTTTCTTGCAAGCTTTTGTTTCAAATTAGCAATGAGTGCTTTGCTCTCGTCTACTGTGGCATCCTCATCAATTGTAAATGTCATTACTCCAACCTGTGTACCCGGTCTGAAGGTCTTTTGCATAACAGTTAAAGGAATATAAAGCCTTTCAGTTTCACCTGGATGCACATCCCCAAACACTCCTACAACTAAAAACGGCACACCGCTAATATTTACATATTTCCCGATAGGATCTTCCTCCTTAAACAACCTATCTTTGGCGATATCACCTATAATAGCCACTTTTCGGAATTTTTTCATGTCGAACACATTCAAAAGCCGACCTGATCTCAATTGCACATTTTCGGTTACCTGGTGCCCAGGCAATATTCCCTGTATTCCAAAATCACCATACTCATTTTTATAACTTGTATGGTATTCACCTCCCCAGAGCTGTATTCTTCCAGAAACATTATCAATGTTTTTATCT
>JBNKPU010000086.1:0-19627 GCA_050295515.1 Bacteroidales bacterium
ATAGGCCAATAACACATCGTGATTATCGTTCGTGACATAAAGTGATACCCACAATGGCGAAAAATGGCCCGGCTAACAACGTTTTTCAGATAATTATTGGATCAAAAACTCAAAAAACCCCGACTTTATGGACAGACACTAAGTAGAGTCTGTCCATAAAGTCGGGTGTTTGAGGTATAAAGTTCAAATACAAGGCGTGTGAACCGAACAAAGTGAGTTCTTGAACACAACTAAAAATGAAACACGGTGTGAAAAAAAATTTTAAACCGCAGTATACTTGTGTATATGAGGATTTAAATTTTAACTACGTTGAGCTCGGCAAGCCTCGGTTGAGCAACAACGCAGTAGTTGGACTTTATTGACAAACACTAAGTAGCCACTACCTTCGTCTTGCAGACAGGTGCTTCAAACACACTTGCAGTAGATTCGAAAGTAGTCCGAATCTCTAACGATTCCTTAACGTAGGTCAGATTGTCTAAAAAAAACGAAGGTTTTTATTGATAACAAAGAATCCATAATTTTTACAAAAAAAACTTGCTTTTTTGTAGTTTAAAATGCGAAATTCATACGTTAATTGTGATTTAATAAAGGAAGAACAATGAAAATAGTCCTAGTCCTAGTTGTGGTAATTATAATCCTTGTTAGCTATATGGTACTTTCCGGGAGAAAGCAAATTAGGGAATTAGAAGAAGCTCAAAAACTTTTAACACTCAAAAATTATGAATTGATACGTGATTCTCCATATGCAGATGAACTAAGCAAACATTCAATACAAAGAGAAGAGAATAAACTCATATTTTCTTCAAAAAATGGCTATACACTGTTTTGGTTGGAAATTAATGAGAAAGAATCCAATGGTGTTAAATTAAGAGGACTGGATGGCTATGGAATTAGAGACCGCGAATTTTTAAAATATTCTGCTAATCTAATACGAAAAATAACCCATGTAGAATAATTGAGGGTAAAAACGCCCCATTCTTCAAAGCACAAAAGCAAAAAACCTGAGTTGTTCGTATGGCCTTTTTTAACACCGTAGCTTTAGCTAAGGTGTTGCCAACTGACTTCAATATCAATAGCATAAAAATAAACCAAGCCCTAAGCTGAAACCTGTGGACATCGACACAACTTAGTCAATTTAAGAAAAATACCATTAAAGAATAGAGTGCTTAATTTGTGATAAATTTATACCATCAAACGAAATAAAGAAAAGTTAAAAACATGAAAGAAATTGAAAAACTGTCGGAAAGCTCGAATTATACTGCCATAAATTTAGGCAAACTAAATGATCTAATGGATTACTCGTTAATACATCCTGTGAATAAAAAGCGCATAGAAGGTAAAGTATTCTTAAAAGAAGCCTCTAAGGCAACAGGAACTGAAATTTCGTTCAATTCACTTCCGCCCCAATCGGAGCAACCTTATTTTCATATTCATAGAAAAAATGAAGAAACTTATATAATTTTAAAAGGTTTTGGTTTTTTTCAGGTAGATGAGGATTGTTTTAAAATAAAAGAAGGGAGTGTAATACGAGTGGCACCACAAGGTAAAAGAGGGATCTCTAATTCTTCTGAAGAAACAATGATATATATGGTAATACAGTCGAAAGAAAATTCCTTGGAGGAACACTCTTCAGGTGATGGAGAAAGACTTCCAGTTGAACCCAAATGGAGATAATGCCAATTGCTGAAATTTCGGTTTGCTGCATGCTGGAAAAAGGGGCAATAGGGTTTTTGCATAAAGTCTGAAAGCTGCACTGTTTATCTAGTTTTAAACCTACATATACAATAGTGTCCTGCAGCTTAAATTTTCACATGCCTTGCCCTCAAACTTTCAGAACAAACACTCATGGTTTACTTTAAGATTTTAAATAAAAATGAATAACGGATTATTAAAGGTTAAACAACAGGTTTATGATCAAATTGGGTTCCGGATTTCCAATTTTGAAGCCGAAATCGAAAGTTTTGAATATGATGCATGTCGATTTCAGCTTAATAGAATGAATGTTGTTTGCAGAAATGCAAAAATCACCCCCAAAAAAGTAGGGCAGTTTGTTACATTTTGGAAACGAAATGAAAAAGGAGTTATTGAGCCATTCTTTGAAACTGACAAAATTGATTTTTACTTAGTGAACGTGCGGACTGATAAGCAATTTGGGCAATTTGTATTTCCGAAATCTGTATTGGTTGAAAAAAGAATAATCTCAACCGATAAAAAAGAAGGAAAAAGAGCTTTTCGGGTTTATCCATCTTGGGATATTGCGAAAAGCAAACAAGCAGAACAATCCCAAAAATGGCAACTCGGTTATTTTTATGAAATTGGTAATATAATCGATTTTAAAAAGGTAATAGATCTATATAAAGCAGTTTGACACAACAATAATAGGGGTTCAATACATAGAGTACCCTGAACAAAACTGCACCTTTTCAAGAATATTCAGTATTTCATGCAATTAAGAGGAAGCGATTAACGCATATTAAAAAAATGATTTGCCTTGCTGTAGTTGGAAGCTTCGTCGATTGATAGAAAAAAGCTAGGGAATCCCAGTCTACAAATAATTCATTTTATCCAAAATCAGCTGTTTTCGTCTCGACGAAATCGGAATCTCTTTTCCGTCCTTCATAACAATAAAACCTCCATCCGATTTATCAATTCTGGAAATGGCCTCCATGTTTACCAGGTAGGATTGATGTGGCCGGATAAACTGAAAACCTGAGAGTAAATCATCATACTCTTTCATGCTTTTTGAAACCATAATTTTTTCCCCGTTTCTAATAAAGAAGGTAGTATAACTATTGTCGCTTTTGCAGTATAAAATGTCTGTTATGGAAATGATATGAAGGGCTTCGGTTGTTCGCAAGACCATTTTTTTTGTACCCGGACTATTGTTGTAATGATTCTGAAAATTCTCTGTTTGTATAGTATCTTCGTCGCTCCCCAAATGGTCTATAGCCAACTGAACAGCATTGCAGAATTCATATTCATTCACGGGTTTAAGAATGTAATCGATAGCGCTGAATTTAATGGCTTTTATGGCATATTGGTTGTATGCAGTAATGAATATTGGCTTAAATGTGTAAGGTTTGCATTTTTGCAGTACCTGAAAACAGTTGCCATCTGCCAGCTCTATGTCCAGCAATACCAGTTGCGGTTTGGTTTCCATTATTACTTTAATGGCATCTGGAACCGTACCAGCTTCACCCACAATTTTGATGTCTGCAAAATTTTTCTGCAAATACAGTCGATTGGTTTCCCTTAGTTGAGCTTCGTCTTCAATTATTACTGCTGTTATCATGTTAATTTAGTATTGGGATCTCAATTTTTACCAAAGTGCCAGTTGTTGATGTACTTGAGTTGCTCCGGTCGCATACCTCAAGCCCGATAGCCTGCTTTGTTCTCTTTGCCAAAACAATTCTGCGCTGTTCAAATATATTCATCGACATGGAGCGATGCAGTTTAGGTTTGTTTTCCTTTGCATGATTGATACCAACACCATTGTCGGCAATCTCAATGTGTAAAACTGAATCTTCTTCTTTGAAGCTTAATTCGAGCATTCCTTTATAATCGAGTTTATTCAAACCGTGTTTTATGGCATTTTCAATAAAAGGCTGAATAAGCATTGGAGGGATATTAATGAAATCTGTTTCTAATTCTTTGTCGTAGCTTATTTTAAATTCAAAACTGTTCTCCAACCGCATTTTCTCCAGCTCCATATAATTGCTAAGGGTCTCAATCTCATCAGATACCGACACGAACTCCTGGGCAGAATGCTCTAGAATATTGCGTGTTAGCGATGCAAAGTTGTTGAGGTATCCGGCAGCTTTTTGGGTTTCGTTTTTTAGCATAAAATTCTGGATGCTCCCCAAAGCATTGAACAAAAAGTGAGGGTTCATTTGCGAGCGTAACAACTGTTGTTTTAGGTCTTCCTGCCGCTGAAGGTTCTCTTTTTTGTTGCGAATAAAAATAAATATTCCGAATAAAAAGGCAAGAATAAGAATGATAGTTGCAGCAATAAAAAGCCACATTCGTTGTTGTTTAATCTGATTTTCGGTGGTAAGAAGCTCAATTTGTTGTTCTTTCACTTTGGTTTCGTACCTGGTTTCCAATTCGGCAACATTGTTTTTTACATCAGACGATGAGATGGAATCTTCGACTATATAGTGTTGCTTCAAATAAATATTGGCAAGCTTATAATTTTGTTGTGTGCTGTAGAAATCGGCTATAAATTTTAAAGTGTTGCTTTGTTCGCGGAGTAAATCCCCTTTTTTTGCCAGTTGCAAGGCATTATTGGCAAAATACATCACTGAATCGTATCGTCTAACCTCGTTATAAAGTTTTGCGAGGGCTAAATATTCTTCTGTAGTACTTATATTGTTCAAGATCTCTTGAGACAGTTTCAACGATTTTTTGTGATAAAAGATAGCGCTGTCCATAAGTCCTTCGTCGTAAAAAATATCTGCAATATTACCTATACCTTCAGCAATTCCTAATTTCCAACCTATTTGTTCCGAGTTCGAGATTACTTTTCTAAAACAAACAATGCTACTGTCATTTAATCCTCTTTTGTTATAAATATCTCCAAGTTGATTGTAAAACAGTGCTTTATTTCGAGGAGTAACACTATCTCTTTGGCTCATTTCACTTTTGGCCAATTCCAAATAGAAATCCATTTTCTCTCTATCGCCAAGAAGTTCCTGAACAATGGATAGTTTGATATAGTTATTGAACATGCGATCACTATTAATCACTTTTCGAATTTCTAGTGATTTTAACTGACAATCAACAGCCTGTGTATAGTTGCCCATATCTTTATATACTATACCCAGGTTTTCATAGCTATTAGCGGCAAGTTCTTCATCTTTTTGCGCAAGGTTAATGTCCAGGGCCTTATAGAAGTAATCTAGAGCTTCGTTGTTTTTGCCCAGGATACAGCTTGATATCCCTAATTTATTATAGGTTTCGGCCAGGTAAAAACTATCAGTCTTCTCTTCTTGTAAAAGCAACATTTGCTGCACCACTTTTTCGTACTGTTCCCAGTCACCTTCATTCTGGTAGCAGTTGGATAAAGCCTTCAGAATTTTCTGTTTTTCCACAAACCCTTTTGCTTTTTCATACACGAGGGCAAGGCTGTCGATTTCTACCTGGGGGTCGTATGATGCGCTTATGAAATGGGGTGTTGAAATAAAAAGTATGAATAAAAGGAATAGCCTGTTGATATTCATATGTTTATTTATCATGCTGTAAGTTTTCATAAAAATATCACCATTGATATAGTTAAGTTGCATTTTTAAAATATTAACCTAAACTATTTTCAATTCAGTTATATATTGGAATCGGTTTCTGCTGAACAGTAATCTTTGAGATTATTCTGTTACGCCTCGAGCAAATATGGAACATTAACGAGAAATATATATATCTTATCTCTGATTAGTTATCAATATTTACATCTTTTTACATGAATTATTAGCCTGCTGCCAATCTCGGGATCGATTTTATTATATAAAGTTCAATAAGTTTTTTCAGTTTCAACAATAAATCCACTGTCCCGAAATTTTATATTCCAATTTCTCTCAGCAGTACCTTTTTAGGTTTCACACCGGTGATGCGTTTTATTTCTTTACCATCCTGAAATAAGATCATGGTAGGAATATTCCTGATTTTATATTTTTGGGCAATCTGCTGATTTTGGTCAACATTTACTTTTGCAATGGTTACCTTATCAGGGTGTTCTTCGGCAATTTCGTTCAGGGTAGGAGCAATCATTTTACAGGGCGCACACCATGGTGCCCAGAAATCGGCCAAAACCAACCCGTTTTTTATTGCCAGTTTGAAATTTTTAGTGTTCACCACTTTTATTTTGTTGCTTGGAGGAACATCTTCAGTGTTTTTTATCTTGTTGTAGTTATACATTATATAAACAACCAATAAAACTCCAAGTCCAATTGCAATATACCATCCCATAGCTTTTGTGTTAGTTATCTTTTAAAATTTCGAGTGTATGATGTTTCAGTTTTCTGTCCTTTACAATTAGCGGTGTTACAGGGGCTTTTGATTTTGTATTAAATATCAGGTCGTGCCCAAGGCAAAGCCCCATCATAATGTTTAATTGCGTATTGTTTTCTTCAAGAAATTTTGCCTGTCCTGCCGGATTGCAACTTATTCCGCTATAGCCAGGGACTAGTTCGTTAAAAGGAACCTTGCCTAATTTACAATTCACCTTAGATACCGAGAAACCTTCACCTACCAGAATTTCTTCTAATTTATCAGCTTCTTTGTTAAAAGATACGCAATTTGCTATTCCAATAGTCTTCAAGCCTGTGTGCTTTGCATATTCTATAATTTCCTGCACACGGTCAATCTTTGGATTAAGAGCATCCTCGGCATCCTTTAAAATCTGCTTGTCTTGTTCGTTATATAATCTGTTGTATTCCATTTCTGCCATTTTACGATTCAATAATTTTAATTTCAGAGCTTAGTTCCATTACCTTTTTGTATACTGCGCTTACACCGCAATATCGTTCTTCCGAAAGATCAACGGCTTTCTGTAACTTTTCCAAGGGAAGGTTTTTGCCGGTAAACTCGTATATAACATGCATTTTATAAAACTGTTTTGGATGTTCCTCGGTTAAATCGCCTTCAACCGTAACATTAAATTTATCGACTTCAATTCGCATTTTTTTTAGAATTGAAATTACATCCATTGCGGTGCAGCCTCCCAAAGCAGCAAGCATAAAAGGTTTTGGTCTTGGTCCACGGTTTTCGCCCCCTACTTCGGGTACGGCATCTATGGTTATTTTGTGGCCGTTGATTTCGGTTTCGAAAGCCATGTTTTCCAGCCACCGGGTTTCTGTTGTTTCTTTGCCCATACTTATTTTTTTGTTAATTAGTGTCAGTAAGTAAACTCCATTTTTTTTCGTTACTCTTGCTCTCAAAATGATCATTTACGGCAGTAAACTCACATTTTTCGAGCTTCGAAAGCCTCAAAAATGAAGCTTTCTTATCTGCTACTTTGGTTTTAGTACAAGTTCTAATTACAGCTTGTTTCAATCAGAGGAAAATTATTGTTTTCGCATCCCGAAAAACCGCCTGCAAGGTTAAAAACCTGCTTAAAACCATTCATATAGAGGTAGTAAATTGCATAAGCCGATTGAATGCTGCCATTGCAAACAGCAATAATTTCAGCATCTTTATCGAGTTCAGATATTTTCTCTGGTAAATCTTTTAGTTCAATATTAATACTGTTTGTAATACGACTTTTAGTGTAAGCCGCAGCACTTCTAAAGTCGATGATTAGAAGCGGAGCACCAGATTGATCTGAGATTTTCTTTTCCAGATCATCGCGTGAGACCATCCTGAATTTATTGTCAAGTGTATATAAGAATTGTTCTGCAGGGGTATCCATTAAGATGCAGCATTATTTTGAAAGTTTGTAATAAATTCCCCAGGCTTTTTTAAGCCAATGCCCAACAATTGGCAATGGAACAACAAAATTCCTGTTGTCTTTTCTGTAGACAATTGCAGCCCCATCGCCGGTGTCCATAATGCATAAAATATTTACATGCGATTTGTAATCTTTTCGTTTAGTGCTGCCTTTAATTTCCTGGTCGATATTGTAGGCTGCTATTTTGCCTTTTACTACAGCCAGGTGGCCTTGCTTTGCGCGCCAATCGGGACCTTCAAGAGCTGAAATATCACCAACAGCATAAATGTTTTTCCTGTCGTGTACTTTACAGGTACCGTCAATTCTAATAAAACCTGCCTCGTTAACCGGTAGTGTTGAATCTGTAATGTATTTTGGTCCATGCGATGCCGGGATAAAAAGTGTGAGATCGCTTTCTAGTTTAGTATCGTCTTCGAACAAAATGCCATCTTTTTCAAAAAGCTTTATCTTTTTCCCAACTTTTTTATCAATGCCGTATTTATCAAGCATCATCAACAGCATTTTATATCCTTTTTCGCCCATTCGCTTGCCGGGCTCAGCCATAGGGGCGAAAAAGGTAAACGAAACTTTGTCGCTTGCTTTTCTTTTCTTTAGTTCATGGATCATATTGAACATGATCTCGAATGCAGGACCTCCCCGAACAGCACTTTTGTCTTTTGGGTTCCCTCCAAAACCGACAGCTATATTGCCACCTTTTTCAACTATTTTATCGAATTTATCCTTTATGAGTAAGGATTGATCCGGATGTCCGCATATCGATAAGGTGTTTTCAATTCCCTTATGAGGAACTTTCCAAGCCCCTGATGCAATAATTAAATAATCGTATGAAATAGTCTGGGTCTTAAATTGGGCAATGTTCTTTTCTTCATCCAATCCTGTAAATTCATCAATTACGAGGCTAAATCCATGTTTTTTTGAAAGTTTCCTCAGACTTAAGCTGGCTTTCTCAAAGTCCAAATTGTTTGTGGGTATCCAGATTGAGATTGGATATATAAAAAAGTAGTCCCTGTCTGAGACCAGTGTAACCTGGTGTTTTTTCTTTCGGAGCTCAATAGCTGCTTCAACTCCTGCAAAACCGCCACCAATTACTACAATATGCTTATTTGTACCCATTGTTTGTTTTTTTTATTTATGAGCAGCCGGCTAATAGAAACGTGTTGCCGGCTCATACCCATTATTTAAATTTCATCGGTTTCAACAATTTTAGCAAGCAGTTCGGGATATTGAACAAGCAGGTACTTTTTGCCTTCAAATTCAATTTCGGAACCACTATATGCTTTATATAAAACCTTGTCGCCAACTGCAATCTCAGCATTTTCAATGGTACTCATGGCCATTACCCGGGCAATGTTTTGTTTTTCCCTTGCCGAATCGGGGATAATGATTCCTGATGCTGTCATTTGTTCTTGCTTATCGTCAGCAATATCCAATAATACATTCTGGTTTACTGGTTGTAACTCTTTCATTTTTTTAACTTTATAATTATTTGTTTTAATTTATCCTTGTATGTCAAGCAATTGGTTGATGCGGGCCTGGTTAAAACCAACAATTATTTCACCGTTGATATCGGTTTGCGGCACACCCATTTGTCCGCTGCGTTTTACCAGTTCATCAGCTGCACGTTGGTCTTTTGATACATCAACATCGGTAAATTTTACGCGGTGTTTTTTTAAATACCCTTTTAGGGTGTTGCACCACGAACAGGTAGGTGTTGAATATACCGTAACCCGTTTTTGTGGTTTTTCATTGGTTTTAATCTCGGCCTGGTACAGGGCTTCTTCGAACAGCGCCTTGTATTGCTCTGGTAATTGGCAACCCTTTACCTGGTTTTTAAAAATGCCCTGCTCAAATTCGAGCAATACAGGAGCAGTGGTTATATTGTATTGTATATGGATGTCGCGTGTTGTAGTAACATCTGCAAAATACAGTTCAATATCTTTCACCATTTTACCTGCTTGCAAATAATTTTCAAATGCACAATCACTTTTTTCATTGCCTTTTTTAAATAGGAGCAGGTAAGCTTTGTCTGTTTTGCTTATCACCTGCTTCAGGCTTTCGTATGAGGTTATTTCTTTCGTCATGGTATTATTTATTGCTGTTTTTACTCATTACAGGTTTGAAGCTCAAACTGCCATTAGGACAATTCGTGACACAGCTCAGGCATTTTGAGCAACTGAAATTTTCTGCCGGATTTTTCTTGTTTGGTTTATATAAACTGAATTTGTCTTTATCCAGAGAAGGCATATAACATACTTTGTCGCACTTGCCACAGCTTATGCACGTTTCTTTGTTTATTTGTATTTTATACAGTGAGGTTTTGTTCAAAAAGCCTGAAATCCAAGCAATCGGACAACCTACTTTATGGTACATGTACATGTTTTGCAGAGAGCTGTCGGGACTTAGTTTCATTAAAAATTCCATCATAATGCCCAAGGGGCACATCCAACGGCAAAATACCTTTCCCCATATTATTCCTGTAAGCACACCAGCACCTAAAACCCACCATAAAGAAATATGGTATATACTAACAGCGACATAAACAATTGCACCAAGTATAAGCTGGATATAAAACCGTTTGCTTGCCAATATATTTACCAAGGTGTTTCTTTTAGGTTTGCTCATGTTGTTGTATAGTTATTATTAATTATTTCAGAAATTATTTTGTGGTTGGATGTAATCCTCTCTTTCAAATATTCGCTTATTAGTTGTTCGGGTGTATTAATGTCAATACCAACAAACAGGTTTATTTTGTATTTATTGAAGAGCATGATGATTTGCCTGTCAATCTTGTAGGTAATTATATCTGTAATTCCATTTTTAAAAGCCCATGCTGGCAGTTCATCAATACTATTGACTATTGGTAGCTCATAATCTTTTTCATGAATGGAGTCTCCCTCAATTTCAAATACTTTATAATAGCTGCACCTTCCGAAATATTCGCTTAGTTTGCCATTATTAATAGGGATTGCTACTCGTTTCATATTAAATTGTATTTGAAACAAAGGTAGCAGTAGCAGCAATGTGATATTTAATTAGACCCTTGCGGAAAATTGGAACAGGATATGAAAAATTATAGGTTTTTTTCTGTCAAAATATAGCTGATGATGTAAAATGAAGGGTTCCTCGGCTTTCTTCGTCCAGCGGAGCCTCGGAGTAGGAAGGAACCTTAAACAAATACTTAACCAGATAGTTTTAACCTATTCTTTATGAATTGTTCCAATTGATATCTATTTTTGTGTACTCAAACAATTAAAGATTCTTTGAATTGGACAATAACCCTGAAACAGACCGGATAGAAAACACCTCTGGGTGTTTTCAACAGTTAAATGAGGAAGAATTGGATTTTATCAAAGACAAAAAGACGCAAATCAGCTACCTGAAAGGCGAAACTATTTTCAAGCAGGGGGCATTTGCTCCTCATGTCTTGTTTGTAAACTCAGGACTTGCACGTATTTACCTGCAAACAGGAACAAACAAACAACTCAATATCCGCATAGCCCAAAAAGGCGATTTTATGGCATTCTCATCAGTTTTTGGTGAAAATATCTACAATTACTCGGTTGTAGCTTTGGTTGATTCAGTCATTTGCATGATTGATAAGGATGCCTTGAAACAGTTGTTGCTCCGAAACCCCGACTTTGCTTTGCAAATTACTTCGCGGAATTATAAAAATGAAAGCCGCTACCTCGAAATAATCGGTAATATATCTTATAAACAAATGCGGGGGAAACTTGCATCGGCCTTGTTGTACTTAACAGGCGAAGAATTTGCAGGGGAGAACCTGTTTCAGTATCTAACCCGGCAGGATATTGCTGATTTTGCTTCAATAACCATCGAAAGCGCAATTAAATTCCTGAAAGAATTTGAGAAAGAAGGCATTTTAAAACTGGATGGAAAAGATATAATTATTACCAATGAAAACAAGTTGCAGGATATTGGGTTAAAGGGGTAGGGGTTTACAACCTTGCCAAAACTAAAACCAAGGGGCTGTTTTGATTGAAGCCTTTGAAAATAATTTAAAGCATTTGCACCAGCTGATTGTACTTTTAACACATTGACTTTTCAGCCTTTTGGTCCTCCCGGTTTCAGTCCGCTTTTCTCGCGCAAGCTTTTGCGCTTGGGGCGGTTTTCGTCTTTCGATGGGGGAGTGCTGCTGTTATTGCTGTTCTTCTGTGTTTCATATTTGGATAAATGTTTTTTCAGGTGTTCGTTTTCTCTGGTCAGGTAACTCACCTTTGTGATAAGTACAACAACCGTTTCATTCAATTTTTATACATCGTTTACCAGCAAATTTCTAATCACTTGCATTTTATCATGTATGTCGCCTATTAAAGCTTTACGAAAGATTTCTTAGATACATCTCTTACTCCCTATGTATCAATTTAACACTCAAGCCCATTTGTGCAGACCATCCCTCTTTGTCTGTAAGACTGATGAAAAAGTGATAGTCTCCGTCATCATATAACCCTTTATCATTTCCCGAAGGTATTGTAATTGAAAGATTTGTTTCATATTCTTTCACTCCTTCAGGAATATCATAATCCTGGATAAAAGTGAAGGGGTTAACCGGATCTTTTTTTGTGTCAAAGTTACATTCCGTTACTTCTGTACTGTGAGAATGCAGGTCGAAATTATTGTGAATGTCAATACTGAATGCCTTATAAGAACCCAATTCTACATTATCCTTAAATAAGGTTTTAAAGTTAAAAGCTTCGCCAAAGTATATGGTGTCACAGTTAACTGGGAATGCCCCCTGGATATCTATATCTATTTCCGGTTTTTGTTTGTCAATCTCTTCATCATTGCAGGAGTTGATAACAAGTATTAACAAAATTGCAGGGAATAAAAGTTTAAAAATTTTCATAATGTCAGCCTATTTGCAGAGAAGGTACAAAAAGTCGATATTTCCTTGTTTTGTCTCATGGGGCAGAGTCGAAATCTATTGATTGTCAGCAATAATGATTCTTCGACTTTGCTTAGAATGACTTGAAATGGACTTATTGGAGAACCTCTGTGTTTTGTGATTAATAATTTATAACTAATGGATAATGAGTTGAGTAAGTCCAGTTACCTCCAAATTCATCTTTGCATTTAACAACAATATAATAATTGGCCGATTGCCAGGCAATATCCCCAGTGATGTCTTTAGGGCTAATGTTGTTGTCCTGAGCTGCCCCAACTGTTATACTTGCTGAAAAATCGCTTGAATTTGGATAGTCAAAATCATGGGCATGCAAAATAGTAATGGTATTGGTGGCATCAACCTCTGCATCGGTTAAATTCTGCCCTTCGCGCACTAATCCTATATATAAGCCTCCCAATGCTATATCATCACTTACAGAGCCTGAAATGCTTATTGTTTCGCCATTGGAGAAAGATTGATTAGTTGTTGGTGATGTTGCTACACTAATAACCGGGGCAGTTGCATCTGATGGTGCCTGGATTTCCAGTTCAGCTTGTTCAGTAGTTTCATTGCCCAGCATATCGGTAACAATCAAATGAAGGTGATAGGCTCCGGTATCTAATGCAGTTGCATGGATGTCAATGTGTTTGTGGAATGTGCAGTTTTTTTTGCCCGAAAACTCGGTGTAGATAGAATCAAATTCCCAAGTACCGGTTCCTTCGGGGTGAATTTCCACTTTTACCTTATCGATTGTTCCTTCAGCAACAATCTCAGCCTCTACATGCAAATCGGAACCAATTATTCCAATTTTGCTATTACCTGTTCCCAACTCATCAAGTGAAATTTCAGGTTTTGCTATTTGTTTATCGTCATTGTTGCAAGAGGTAAAAAACAATCCAGTGGCAACAATTGCGGCAATATAAAATGCTTTGATATTCATAATTTTAAAATTTATATGCCTGCCTTTTCGGCAGGCGGGTTTGCAACTATTTATTTTTTCTGATTTTTCCTGAAAAGGGAATGGAAAGGTTCACAATAAAATTCCTTCCCGGCTCAGGAACATTTATCAGCCTGTAAAAGCTGGTATGGTTAAAATATTTTTTGTTTAGCAGGTTTTGCACCTGTATTGAAATGCTCGCTTTTTGATTTTTAACCCGAACATTTCCACCCAGTCCAACATTGACAACATGGTTGCCATCGGTGGTTACTTCTGGTGGCACAATATTATCCTGGGGAGCTGTAACTTTGTAATCAATGGAGAAATAAGCATGCTCAACAAAAACTATTTTTTGCTTTTGATATTTAATATTGATAATAGCTGAGACTGGAGGCGAAAATGGTAGTGTATATCCTTTTTTCTCACCAGAAAGTTGCTCGGAATAAACATATTCACCTATTATGCCCAATTGAATGGATTTTAGTAATTGGTAATGGGTATGGATTTCAGCACCATATCTGAAAACCTTGCTTTGGGTGTAATAAAACCACTGTAAACCACCCCCTTTTTTACTGTTGTGCTCCGATGAAGGATTGAGGAATAAATAATTCGTAAAATAGTTCAGGAAAGGTGTTGTTCCGATTGCGAACTTTTTTGAATTGTATTCTATACCTGCATCGAGCTGATAGGATATTTCTGGGGATAATTCCGCATTGCCAACAACATACCGGTACATGTGATAAGCGATTCCATTGGCTGTCAATTCTTTTGCTATAGGCATACGGAAACTTTTACCGATATTGGCTTTTAGCATCCAATTTTCAGGATTGTAATTATACCCTACAGACCATGTCAAATTTGAAAAATTACGGTGAATATTTCCAGCTCTTGATAAATACTGCATTGTTGTATCACCATTTTTGACAAACGCAGAAGGAAACCAATCATGGTATTCGACCGTGTTAATATTGCCATAATCATAACGGGTACCTAATTGAACCATGCTTTTTTCATAAAGCTTATGTTTTACAACAGCAAAACCACCATAGTATATTTGCTTGTAAGCAGGGATAATAAATCCACCGCCATCAATGTGGTTGTCCTGCAGTTCACTGTTTATTCCAATAATGAATTGAGTTTTATCATTCTTGTGATAGGTGAGTTTAAGGTTTCCTGAATAAACATATTTTTCAAACTGACGCTCAAGATCGGGATCGAAGTCCAGGGTATCAGGAAAAACAGTTGGCATATGGCCATGGCTTACATACTGGCTCCATTCCTGTCTGAAATTCTGCTGAAAACCCAAATCAGATTCCAGTTTCAATTTTTCCCATAGCCATTGGCTTGTATTGGTAACCTTGAAATGATTAACGGATTGGTAAGGATAGTTTATATCCCTGTTTGATTTATCATGCAGTTCAGTATCAATATTTCGAGGTTCCAAACCATGTGCATTGGCAAAGAATCCGCTTTTGCTGTTAATATTGCTTATATAAAACCTACTTTGGAATTTTTGCTTTAATATTCCAAAGGAGAAATGCAGATCTTGCTCTTTACCTGCTGTATTCCGCAAATGGTTTCTGTACAATGCTGCACGGTACGAATAAATATCGACACTGTCCGCCGGAACTTTATAATCACCATAATCCAGCAATGTTGCACGAAGATCGGCAAAGAACCCTTTCTTTCTGCCATATAATGAAACAGAGGTTCCCAGGAAATCATTATTTGTTTTGCCCGACAGGTCAACAGTGCCTCCAATGGAATTTTCGGCCGGAAGTTTCCGGTTTTTCATATCAATTACCCCACCAATGGCATCGGAACCATACATGAGCGAAGCAGGTCCTTTTATCACTTCAATATTATCAATGGCATACTGGTCAATTTCAAGGCCATGGTCGGAGCCCCATTGCTGGCCCTCGTGCTTAATGCTGTTTTCAACCACCACCACGCGGTTGAAGCTAAGTCCTCGTATGACGGGTTTTGACTGGCCCGAACCAATATCAATGGTGCTTACTCCCGGCAATCTTTCGAGCGAATTCATAAGGCTTCCACCAAGGTTCTGTTTCAGGTAGTGGTCATTGACAATTTCTACATTGAGCGATTCTTCATTTTTTCGTGTCTCAGCATAATTATCAGTAACAACAATTTCCAGTAAATTAAGTGCATTAACCGAGAGTTGGGCATTGTAGGTTTTATCCTTATTGATTTTTAAAGTGTCGATTATTGAATTATACCCGATAAACGATATTTCAATGGTATAAATCCCTTGTGTTAACTCACTTATTGCAAAATGTCCCTGGTTATCAGTAATTATACCTTTGTTAACCGGCGACAGAATAACAGTAGCTCCAGGCATGGGCTGGTTGGTTTCGTCAACAACTAAACCTGATAAATTGTATTTCTCTTGCCCAAATGCATGAGAACAGAAAACATACATGTTAAACAAAAGCACGATAAATTTGCTCATATTAAACGAATTGTGTTAAAACCACCTGATAATAATTCAAGTCAAAATATGTCTTTGTAAATTATGGGTCGGAAGGGGCGCTCTAAGTTGCTTTTTAACTCAAGAGATAGTTGCCTGAAATGGTGGTGCACGTGGGGGGAGGGAGCCAAATATTTGTAGGTGAGGTTGTTTTATTTCAGTTGCGGTAAAGATCTCATTACCTATTGGAACGATAGCATCGAATACTGAATAAATCGGTAACCTGTTTATTGAAAATTCATAATCACATATGGGGCAATGATCAACTTTTTCGGATGCTGTCAATATACTTCCGTGAAAATCCGAATCAATTTCGCATAAAAAATGATCTTGCGGATTGCCATGATGATTATATCCAACAATATGAACAGATTGGAATACAATGGGAAAGAAAAATATTCCCAGTAAAACTCTTGCTATATGTTTTTTAATCTTGATCAATTTTTATTCGTCTTATCAAGTTTACAAATAGGACATGTTCCTTTTACGAGTATTTCGGTTTCATTTTCAGTATATCCTTCAGGTAATTCTATTTGCTGTGCTGATGTTGATTCCAGGCACCGCACAGTATGGCATTCGTTACAATAAAAATGTGCATGTTCGTTATTATGTGATGTCGGATTATCAAGGGCGTATTTAATAGTTTGATTACCCACGACAATTTTATGTATTATTTTATGCTCTTCAAGTGTTTTGAAAGAGCGGTAAAATGTAGTCCTGTCGTATTCACCTTCAAGTCGTTCCCGTATTTCATTTTCAGAAAGAGCCTTGTTGGTTGACATTATTACCTCAATAATCCCTTCACGACAACTGGTTCGTTTTAGATTATGTTGGATAAGTATATCAACCGGATTCATTTTTTAAGTTTGTTTTTTTTAATGCAACGATGTTGCAAATATACCAATTAAAAGTAAATGCAACCATGTTGCACGATATTTTTAAAAAAGGATTTTAGGAGAATGCCAGACGGTTTTTGTTTTCAGGCAACAGGTTCATAGAAATTCTGATCCTCAGGTTTCGCCGGATATGTCTGGATGGGATAAGTCACATGAAGAATGAATGCCTTCCAGATACAGCAAAAAGGCTAAACTCCGGCCTGAATAAGCACCAACCGCTTGCCGCAAAAGCCTTAGCCGTGGTGCAAACGGAGAATGAAAGGAACCGCTTTGGTCTGTGAATCGAGTTTATGAGCTCACCGAAAGCAATCTCAGTCGATTAGGTAATACATGTTATTTATAATGCCTAATTTGGGTTAAAAAACAAAGCAAGGGTTTTGCATGACACGAAATAAAAAACAAACCTCCATGGGAATTGCCTCCTTAATCCCAGCAAAAAACATAAAACCATCGATAAGTGCATAGAAAAATATCCTGCTAGTTTGGTCGGGGTGCCATTCAACCCCGAATCAGGTTCGGGGCAGGCTATAGACTTATCGCCAGGTCTTACATACCGCTCATAGTCCTATTTATTGTGGGCGGGGTAAAATTAATTAACCGATTTTTTTAAATTTTGCAATAATTCTTCTTTTTATAACAGTAATTTCAATGCTAAATATATCTTTAAATTTATCCGATATGTTTACGTCTATTTCTTTTGTCTTATTACAAACAAACAAATTATCATTTTCACAATAAAAATTCCATTGATGTAAGCCATAATAATTGTGTTGTTCTCCTTCCTTTCTGAAGTGATTTAAATATAAGTATCGATTAGGTTTTAGAACATGATGCATCTCTTTGATCGCTTTTATTGGATTAGCCGTGTGGTCGATACTGTTATTCGCATGAATTAAGTCAAATTCATTTTCGCGAAATTGTTTGCTTAGCCTGTCAACATCTCCAGTTATAGTTTTTACTGGAGGATGAATTTTTTTACTTTTTAATATCTTATTATAAACCTTTGCTAAAGGATCAATTGGATATAAATCAACAATTTTTTTCTCTATTTTATAACCAATTGCCGTAATTGGACCTGCTCCAACATCAAGTATTTTAATTTTATCGCCAGACACATCTTTAAGTAATTCTGTAAAATGATCTTCGACTTTTTTATTAGGATTTAGGCGATTAAGATATTTATCTTTCTTATTGGTCAAAAAATAATCAAAATAGTAAGGTTCAACTAAATGTAATCCAATTAACCACTTCGCTTTAATACTGAAGTATGAATAATTAAGAAATGGAAAGAACATTTTTCTAATCAGTTTATATAGAATATTTCTTAGCATATTTTAATATGTATATTGAACTCTCATTGAACGTAAAGCCTGTTTGTTAAAGCACAACGTTTAGTGTAAGAATATTAGCCGATTGCGGGTGATTCACCTATCAAATCGTTATAATTTTAAAGAGGGCTAAAATCATTTGATATGCACTTTTACGGCTATTGTTTTTAGACATTGTTACCGCCTGGAATTTCTATTAATTCATAGTTTGTACTTCTTCCTCCACTAGGTTCTTTTCGTAAAATGTTCTTCTTAATCAAGTCTTGAATATCTCTAAGAGCGGTGTCTTGAGAACACTTACAAATCTTTCCCCACTTTGTGGTTGTAAGCTTACCTGTAAATCCATCAAGTAATCTGTTAATCATTTTTTGCTGACGTTCATTAAAAATAGTAGACGAATGAATTTTCCAGAATTCAGCTTTTTGTAAAACTCTCTGAAGCACATCATAAGTTGAGTTTATAGCTCCTTGCAGGCATTCTAAGAACCATAAAATCCATTCGGTTATGTCAGAGTTTCCTTTTTGTGTTCGTTCTAATATTTCATAATATTGTTTTCGTTCAGCTCTTATTTGAGCCGACATACTATAAAATCGTTTTATACTTTTGTCTGAACGAGCTAAAATCATTTCAGTTATTGCTCTTGTTATCCTTCCATTTCCGTCTTCAAAGGGATGTATAGTTACAAACCACAAGTGAGATATTGCAGCCTTGAGAACAGGGTCAACTTCTATTTCATTTTCAATCCAATCAAGAAGTTTCTCCATTTCAGAGTCTACTCGCTCTGCAGCAGGGGCTTCAAAATGAACTTTTTCTCTTCCCAAAGGTCCTGACACAACTTGCATTGAACCTTTAGTATCTTTTCTCCAATCCGCTACGGTTATTTTAAACATATTACTCCAGCCAGTAGGGAATAGTGCTGAATGCCAACCAAATAATCGTTCTTTGGTAAGGGGCAAATCATAGCGTTGAGTCGCATCTAGCATCATTTCTACGATTCCATCAATATGTCTTTCCGATTCAATAGCACCTGCGATATCGATTCCAAGTCTACGAGCTATTGATGAACGTACTTGTTCTGTTTCTAGAATTTCTCCTTCGATTTCAGATGATTTAACAATTTCAAGCGTTAGGGTATTCAGTATTGCTTCATTTTGTAAATCAAATCCAATAGAATCCATTCGCCCCAATAGTATTCCCTGTAAGTTTCTAGTTTCACTTAGTTTTAACAATACCTTATTATTGTTCCAAGTAAAATCCGTCCAATTATTTCTGTTATGAATATACAATGTTATATCTCCGCAAATTATGCGGTAAATATAAACTCTTTTCTCCGCATTTCAAATATTATCCGCAGATTATGCTCTATTTACATCATCTTTTCTCCGCAACGGATTCTCTCTTTTCTCTGCTTGGTGGTAACATCTGTATATACCTAACTCTACTGCTAGAGTTAGGTATTGTATCGTTTCCTCCAAATGTAATAACCTGAGTTCGATTAAAATTAATGGCTCAAATCGCTTATAAATATTGAGTTTCAAGGAATGTTTGCGAAAGCATAGCGGGCTATGGTAAGCAAATATGACGCAGAAAATCGGTATTTAGTAAGTGAAATTCATAGCTTTTCATTAAATAATCGA
>JBNKPU010000087.1:0-19625 GCA_050295515.1 Bacteroidales bacterium
GAAATTATATAAATTCAGTATTTAATTGAAGCAGAACCCAAAAATACGAATCAAAGATATTGCTGAATTGGCAAAGGTTTCAGCCGGAACTGTCGACCGTGTTTTACACAATCGTGGCGAAGTAAAAGAAGAAACGCGAAAAAAAATCCTTAAAATTGTTGATGATTTAGGATATACCCCAAATATTATAGCCAAATCACTTGCCTCAAAGAAAGTATATCGCATTTGCGTGCTTATTCCTGAGGCTGAACAGGAAAATCCCTACTGGCAAAAACCTCTCAATGGAATTGAGCTTGCCAAGGAGGAAATCAAACATTTCAGTACAAACATTGACACTTATACCTATAGCATAGACAGTCAAAAAGATTTTGAAGCTAAATTTAAATTGCTTCTTGCACTTAATCCTGATGGGATAATTTTTACGCCTCATTTCATTGAATTGTCCCACAAATTTGTGGCAGAATGTAAACTGAAAGGTATTCCTGTACTTTTTTTGGATTCTAACCTTGAGAATGAGGATGTTCTAGGATATTTTGGGCAAGATGCTGCTTCAAGTGGGCACTTAGCTGCAAGTCTGATGGTTTATGGACTGCCAAAAGGCGCTACTGTACTGGTACTTAATTTGACAAAAAATAAAGCAACAGGTTTTCACCTGGCAAAACGGGAGCAGGGATTCCTGGACAAAGTGAACACCGACCTCAACCAGTATTTTAAAACTATATCCTGCGAGGTAGATGTTTCAAATAAAAGAAAAGCACATAAAGCTTTAAAGGATGTATTTTTAATCCATAAAGGTATTAAAGGAGTATTTGTGACGAATTCAAGGGTTCATAAGGCAGCAAAAGTTATTTCAGAATTGGGATTAAATGACATTCTACTCGTAGGACATGACCTTGTTGATGAAAATGTGAAATACCTGGAAGATGGAGTGATTGACTTTTTAATATGCCAGAAGCCCGAAGACCAAGGGTACAAGAGTGTATTGGCATTATTTAATTATATACTTTCAAAAAGGAATGTTGAACGGGTAAATTACAGCCCAATCGATATAATTGTAAAAGACAACTTAGCATATTACAAAAATGTTTAAAACAATGAAAAAAATAAGTTTTGAAGATTTAAATGGAAAAGTCTGTGTACTTACCGGTGGAGCTGGTGTAATAGGAACAGCAATAGCCAAAGGTCTTGCAACTGTTGGTGTCAGAACGGCCATACTTGATATTAATGAGGAAATGGCTGTAAAAGTAGCGGATGAGATCCAAAGCGAATATGGCGTTGAAACAAAAGGCTATAAGGCAAATGTACTTGATAAAGCTTCGCTAGAGGAGGTTAAAGCAAAAATCAATAGTGAAATGGGAAAAATTGATCTTCTGATCAATGGTGCTGGAGGAAACTCCCCCAAAGCAACTACGCAAATTGAAACTTTGGATGAAGGAAATCTTTCAGATCTTGATAAATCCTTCTATGGGTTGGAAATGGAAGGTTTTCAATGGGTGTTTGACCTGAACTTCAAAGGAACATTGCTTCCAACAATGGTATTTACCAAAGACATGCTTATGACAGGTGGAGCTGTGTTGAATGTATCTTCAATGAACTCATACAAACCGCTTACTAAAATCCCTGCCTACTCTGCAGCAAAAGCTTCAATTAATAATTTTACCGAATGGCTGTCGGTACATCTTGCTAAAGTAAATATCAGAGTAAATGCTATTGCTCCTGGTTTCTTCCTGACTAACCAAAACAGGTTCCTGTTGATAGATGAAAAATCAGGTGAACCAACAGCAAGAGGTGGGAAAATAATAGCCAACACACCAATGGGAAGATATGGAGAAGTGGAAGAGCTTTCAGGCACTGTTGCCTACCTGCTTTCTGACATATCAAAGTTTGTGACAGGTATTTGCATCCCGGTTGATGGTGGATATAGTGCCTTCGGAGGTGTATAATCAATAAAATACTTGTCAATTTTTATAAAGGTATATGTATTTGGGGTAATGTTGGTGAGTTTCAATCCGGGTGGTTGTGGTGTCTAACCGGTTTTACCTAATAATGATTAAAAAAATGATGTATTTTAAAACTGGATCGGAAAAATCCGAATTAACAGATCAGGATTTAAAGAATGGCTTGTTTGAAGCCATGAAGAAGATAGGCAAAAAAAATAAGGTGCTTGTTATTCCTCCTGATTATACACGCTACCATTCGAAGGCAGGTGAGTTAACTTCTTTTGCTTATGAATACTTCAAAGATGGGGTTTCAGATATTCTTCCAGCTTTAGGTACTCATTTCCCTATGGCAGATCATGAAATTGAACATATGTTCCCAGGAGTTCCCAAAAACCTTTTTAGGGAACATGACTGGAGAAACGATGTTGTTACAGTAGGTAAAGTTCCAGGCGATTTTGTTTCTGAAATCACCAATGGAGGTCTTAATTATGAATGGCCAGCACAGCTGAACAAATTACTTTGGGAAGGCGGTCATGACCTAATTTTATCTGTAGGACAAGTAGTGCCTCATGAAGTAATTGGAATGGCAAACTACAACAAAAATATTTTTGTCGGTACAGGTGGTGCCGAAGGCATTAACAAAAGTCACTTTGTAGGGGCCGTATATGGTATGGAAAAAGTAATGGGCCGAGCTGACAATCCGGTTCGCAGGCTGCTAAACTACGCCTCCGACAATTTTACCAATAATTTGCCTATTGTTTATGTCCATACTGTTGTGGGCAGAAACCAAGAGGGCAAATTAGTCGTAAGGGGTTTGTTTATAGGCGATGATTATGACGTATTTACCGAAGCTGCAGATCTTTCGCTAAAGGTCAATTTTACAATGTTGGATAAGCCAATTAAAAAAGCTGTTGTATATTTAGATCCTTCAGAATTTAAGAGTACCTGGTTAGGCAACAAGAGTGTTTACCGGACCAGAATGGCTCTTGCCGATGATGGTGAATTACTTGTTCTGGCTCCTGGATTAAGGGAGTTTGGTGAAGATCCGGAAATTGACCGCCTTATCAGAAAATACGGATATAGGGGAACTCCGGCAACACTTAAAGCATTAGAAGGTAACCAAGAACTTAAGGATAACCTGAGTGCTGCAGCACACTTAATCCACGGTAGTTCAGAGGATAGGTTCTCAATTACATATTGCCCGGGAAAACTTACCCGGGATCAAATTGAAGGAGTGAACTTTAAGTATGCCGATTTGAATGAAATGATGCAAAAGTATAATCCTGATCAATTGAAGGATGGTTACAATACAATGCCTGATGGAGAGGAGATATTCTACATTTCAAATCCAGCGGTTGGATTATGGGCAACAAAAGACAGATTTAAAGACTAAATTAGCAATCATGTTTAGCTCTCAAAAAAAAATACAGGAACTTAAAGAAGAAAAGTCAATCTCACAATTGGCGAAGGAAATGAAAAGACCTAATTATTTAAAATACCAGGAAGTTTTAAAATCGATTAACATCAGATAATATTGAAAAAGATTAAATGGGGCATAATTGGCTGTGGAAATGTCACAGAGGAGAAAAGTGGACCGGCTTTCAATAAGGTTGAAGGCTCGAAACTTGTTGCTGTTATGCGCCGTGATGCAAAAAAAGCAAAGGATTATGCCAAAAGGCATAATGTATCCAAATGGTATACAGATGCTTCTGAGCTAATTAACAATAAAGACATAAATGCTGTGTATGTGGCAACACCACCCGACACACATGCATATTATTCCATTGAAGCATTAAAAGCTGGCAAGCCCGTTTATGTGGAGAAGCCTATGGCAAGGACCTATCAGGAATGCAAGAAAATGGTTGAAGCTTCGAAGAAATACAACACTCCTTTGTTTGTAGCTTATTACAGAAGATCCTTGCCAGGATTTCGAAAGGTTAAGGAATTAATAGATGGAGGCGAGATTGGAAATCCAAGAACTGTCAATATCCAACTTTTTAAAGCTCCGTCTTTCGAAGAGTTGAGTAAGGTTTTACCTTGGCGGGTGATTCCCGAAATTGCGGGAGGTGGTCATTTCTATGACCTTGCATCACACCAACTGGATTATTTCGATTATCTGTTTGGACCAATAAACGAGGTTCAGGGCATAGCTAAGAATCAGGGGGGCTTATATCAAGCCGAAGATACCGTTTCTGCATCCTTTGTATTTGAGAATGGAGTTGTGGGCACTGGTAACTGGTGCTTTTCTGGTTCGCATGAGAGCAATTGCGACCGCATGGATATTGTTGGTGACAGAGGCAGAATCTCTTTTTCCTGTTTTGGTTTTAATCCAATTATCCTGGAAAATGAATCTGGTAAAAAAGCATTACATTATGAAAAACCTGCCCATGTGCAGTACTACCTTATTGAAGAAATAGTGAATGAATTGCTGGGTAAAGGCAAGTCTCCCTCAACTGGGGAGACTGGTATGCGGACCAATAAGGTGATGGAAAAAATTATAAAAAACTATTATAAAAAACAATAATTATTAAACAATAACTCATAATTATGGAGAAATTAGCTGATATTGGTCTTATTGGCCTGGCTGTAATGGGTGAAAACCTGGTTTTAAATATGGAAAGCCACGGTTATACTGTAGCTGTATTTAACAGGACAGTTGAAAAAGTTGACAGATTTGTCAATGGAAGAGGAAAAGGAAAGAATTTTATAGGAGCACATTCAATTGAAGAATTAGTAAAGTCTTTAAAACGTCCCCGTAAAATAATGATGCTTGTTAAAGCAGGACAAGCTGTGGATGATTTCATAGAGAAGATCATTCCTTATCTCGAACCAGGAGATATTATTATAGATGGTGGAAACACCCATTTCCCCGATACCAACAGAAGAACAGAGTATGTTGAAAGTAAAGGATTCCTTTATATCGGAACTGGTGTTTCTGGTGGAGAAGAAGGAGCCTTAAAAGGACCTTCAATCATGCCTGGAGGTTCAAATAAAGCATGGCAGGAAATTAAACCTATTTTCCAGGATATCTCAGCTAAAGTAGAAGATGGATCTCCTTGCTGTGATTGGGTGGGTGAAAATGGTGCCGGACATTTTGTGAAGATGGTGCACAATGGTATCGAATATGGCGACATGCAGCTGATTTGCGAAGCTTACCAAATTATGAAAGAATATGTCGGTATGTCACCAGACGAAATGCATGAAGTTTTTGCAGAGTGGAACACAAGTGAATTAGATAGTTACCTGATCGAAATAACACGCGATATCTTAGGTTACAAAGAAGATGGTGAAGCTCTTGTGGAGAAAATACTGGATACTGCCGGACAGAAAGGTACAGGTAAGTGGACAGGTATTTCTGCACTCGACCTGGGTGTACCTTTAACATTAATTGGAGAGGCCGTTTTTTCGCGTTGTTTGTCAGCCCAAAAAGATGAACGTGTCGAAGCTTCTAAAGTTTTAAGTGGACCAAAACCTGTATTTACAGGCGATAAAAAAACTTTTGTTGAGGATATTAAACATGCTCTCTTAGCTTCTAAGATTGTATCTTATGCACAGGGATATGTGTTAATGCGCGAAGCAGCCAAAGAACATGGTTGGGAATTGAATTACGGTGGAATAGCACTTATGTGGCGAGGTGGATGTATCATCCGTTCTGCATTCCTGGGGAAAATAAAAGAAGCATTTGACAATAACCCAGGACTGGCCAATTTATTGTTAGATCCTTATTTCAAAGAAAAAGTTGATGCTGCTCAAGCTGGTTGGAGAAGAGTAGTTGGTGCAGCTGTTGCCAATGGTATTCCAGCACCGGCTTTCTCAACAGCATTGTCATATTACGACGGTTACCGTGCTGAAAGGTTGCCTGCCAACCTGTTACAAGCTCAGCGCGATTACTTTGGTGCGCATACATACGAAAGAGTAGACAAACCAAGGGGTGAGTTTTTCCACACTAACTGGACAGGTAGAGGTGGACAAACATCATCTTCGACTTATAATGTATAACAGAATTAAATAAATAAAGAAAAAAATGTTCAGAACCCTGCTTTTTGCAATTCCAGTGGTTTTATTAGGCTTTTGGTCTTGTTCCGGAGGAAAAAGTCAAAAAACCCTAAAACTGGCACATAGTTTAGATCCAACCCATCCGGTTCATAAAGGGATGGAATTTATGGCTCAAAAACTTGAAGAGAAGTCGGGAGGGCAACTTACCATGACCATTTACCCAAGTGGTCAGTTGGGTTCTGAGCAACAGTGTGTTGAATTGTTGCAGATTGGAAGTTTAGCCATTACAAAAGTTTCTGCTGCTGTATTGGAAAGTTTCACAGATAATTTCCAGGTACTTGGCTTGCCGTATGTTTTCCGTTCCAGGGAACATGCTTTCCATGTGCTGGATGGTGAAATTGGAAAGGAATTATTGACATCCACTGAACAATTCAACATTCGTGGTTTATGCTTTTACGATGCAGGAGCCCGAAGTTTTTATACCATCGACCAACCCATTGAAACACCTGACGATCTGGATGGCTTAAAGATCAGGGTGATGAAAAGTCAAACAGCCATGAACATGGTTCATGCAATGGGCGGATCACCGACTCCAATTTCTTGGGGTGAACTCTATACAGCCTTGCAAAGTGGAGTTGTTGATGGTGCAGAAAATAATCCACCCAGCTTATTCTCCTCAAGGCATTATGAAGTTTGTAAATATTACAGTGTCAATGAACATACACGGGTACCCGATGTGATGATAATCAGTACTGTGGTTTGGAACAGTCTTTCTGATCAGGAAAAGGAATGGCTGCAGGAAGCTGCCGATGAATCGGTTATCGCAGAGCGAAAATTCTGGGAAGAATCGGAAAAAGAATCCTTTGAGAAAATCAGGGCAGCAGGTGTAAAGGTAACTTATCCAAATAAAGAACTTTTTGCCGAAAAGGTTAAGGGAGTGATTGAGGGCTACAAGTCGAAGCCCGAATTGTATGACCTCATAAAAAGAATACAAGCAGTTGAATAATAATACTATAAACTGGCTTAAAATCTTATCATAAAATGAAAGAGAAAATTGATAAAATGCTTGAACGCTTTCTTGTTTTCCTGTTAAGCTTTCTTGTAATAGATGTGCTTTGGCAAGTGTTGAGCAGGTATGTGTTGTCATCGCCTAGCTCATTCACCGACGAACTTGCAGGTTTCCTGCTAATTTGGGTAGGTGTACTTGGCGCAGCATATGTTACAGGACAAAAGGAGCATCTGGCTATAGATCTGCTTATACAAAAATCTAAACCTCAAACACAGGTAAAACTCACATTTTTAATTAATTTATTAATAGCCTTATTTGCATTACTGGTAATGATAATAGGCGGAAGTTGGTTAGTGATTACCCGTTTCCAGTTCAATGTGAATTCAGCAGCACTGCATCTTCCTCTTGGATATGTTTACAGTGTACTGCCTCTAAGTGGCTTGTTCATGCTGTATTATTCTTTGGTATTCATGTTTCAAAAAGAGGGAGAAAAATAATGGACTATTTAGGTGTTCTTATATTGGTTTCAAGCTTTATTGTATTGTTGGTAATTGGAGTTCCAATTGCATACAGTATTGGAATTTCAGGTATTCTTACTATGCTGGTGAGTATTGATTCATTGCCTGCTTTTACAACCTTTGCACAACGGATGGCTACTGGTCTGGATAGTTTTGCTCTGCTGGCGATTCCTTTCTTTATTCTCGCCGGTAATATTATGAACAGTGGTGGTATTGCCATAAGGCTTATCAACCTGGCTCGTATATTGGTAGGTAAATGGCCTGCTGGATTAGCTTTTGTGAATGTTTTTGCCAACATGTTGTTTGGTGCAATTTCAGGTTCTGCTGCCGCATCAGCTTCTGCTATTGGTTCTATTATGGGATTAGAGATGAAGAAAGAAGGATATGATGAAAACTTTAGTGCTGCGGTTAATATTTCTTCAGCAACTACTGGCTTATCAATTCCTCCAAGTAACATTCTTATTGTATACTCTCTGGCTAGTGGAGGTGTATCTATTACTGCCTTGTTTTTAGCCGGGTATATGCCTGGAATTCTTACAGGAGTAGGAATCATGCTGATGGCTATGAGTATGATGGTTTATAAAAATAAAGGTTTTAAGGGTGTTGTAGCATCGCTTCTTAAATTCAGTGCTGGTATTGCAGCAATCATTGGAGTTGGTGTCGGTATTAAATTAGCTGGCGGACAATCAAAAGGGTTACTTTACACAGCTTATGCCATTCTAGCTGGAATTGTTGCTGCCTATGTAATTTACAGATCACGCAAAAGTGAAACCAAAGGTAGAAAGGCCTTTAAAACATTGTGGGATGCAATTCCTAGTTTATTGCTACTGATTATTGTGATTGGTGGTATTGTTGCCGGTTTCTTTACTGCTACAGAAGCATCTGCTGTAGCCGTGCTTTATGCACTCATACTCGCTTTACTTTATAAAGAGATTACTTTAAAAGATATGCCGGTTATTATTTTAAGGTCGGTGAAGACTACTTCTATTGTACTGTTGCTGGTTGCAACATGTATAGGATTAAGCTGGATTATGGCATATGAAAATATTCCTCAAACCGTAAGTGCAGGTCTTCTTGGAATTAGCGACAATCCTATAATTATTTTATTGATTATCAATTTAATTCTGCTGTTCGTAGGGGTATTTATGGACATGACACCAGCGGTGTTGATATTTACACCTATATTCTTGCCTATTGTAACAAATATTGGAATCGATCCTGTACATTTTGGAATTATCCTGGTACTAAACCTGAGTGTGGGATTATGTACCCCCCCGGTTGGTTCTGTTTTATTTATAGGTTGCAGTGTGGCCAATGTTAAAATTGACAGAGTTATCAGGCCACTTTTGCCCATGTTTATTATTATGATTATATGCCTGTTGCTGGTTACATACCTTCCACAAATTAGTATGTGGTTACCAGGTGTTTTTGGATTCTGAATTTTTAGAAATTAATTGATTATGAAGACAAATATTGAACAACGTTACGCTTGCAATCCTAATGATGCAAAATCGTATGACACAGAGAGATTGCGAAATGAATTTTTAGTGGAAAAGATCTTCTCAGAAGATGAAATCAATATCTGCTATTCACAATACGAAAGGTTCGTTTTGGGTGGTGTTTGCCCTGTGAACGAAGTCTTAAGCCTTGACCCAATCGATCTGATGCGTGCAGAATATTTCTGCGAGCGCCGCGAAGTTGGTATTATTAATATCGGTGGCGAAGGTGTTATAACTGTTGATGGCACAGATTATCCATTAAAAGAAAAAGAAGCCATCTATATTGGCCGCGGAAGTAAGGACATCAAATTAAAAAGTATTGATAAAAGCAAACCTGCTAAGTTTTACTTTGGTTCAACTCCAGCACACAAAGAATACCCTACAACATTGGTAAATAAAGATAAAGCCAATGTGTTAAACATGGGGTCAAATGCTGAATGTAACGAGCGTACAATTTACCAGCTTATTGTTCCTGGAATTGTAGAGAGCTGTCAATTGGTTATGGGACTTACTGAGTTGAAAACGGGTAGCGTATGGAATACCATGCCTTGCCATACGCACGACAGAAGGATGGAAGCTTATTTCTATTTTGAAATTCCTCAAGGTCAGGCTGTTTGTCATTTGATGGGGCAACCACAAGAAACACGTCACTTGTTTATGCATAACGAGCAAGCTGTTCTTTCTCCTGAATGGGGAATCCACTCTGGTGTTGGTACAACCAACTACTCATTTATTTGGGGAATGGGAGGTGAAAACCTTGATTACACTGATATGGATCATGTACAACCTCATGAATTGAGATAATAACATATAGAAGTTTTGGAGATGTTAGATAAGAGACTGCGGTAATTTATCTAACTTCTATTATCTAAATACTACAATGAAAAATGATTAATGAATTATTCGATTTAACTGGCAAAGTTGCGCTTGTTACTGGCGGAACTCATGGTATCGGAATGGCCATAGCAAAAACACTTGGTGCTGCAGGTGCCAAAATCTGTGTAAACGACATCTCTGACGAAAAACTTACCGAGTGCAAGGAAGAATATAAGAAAGCTGGTCTGGATGTTTTTACTTTAAACTTTAATGTTACTGATGTTGATGCTGTTGATAAAGGGATAAGTAAGATTGAGCAAGAAGTTGGTGCTATAGATATTCTGGTTAACAATGCAGGAATTATTATTCGTAAGCAAATCCTTGACATGTCTATAGAGGATTACAAGCAAGTAATCGATATTGACTTGGTAGCTCCATTAATTGTTGCAAAACGTGTTGCTCCTGGTATGATTGAGCGTCGTCAAGGAAAAATTATTAATATGTGCTCAATGATGAGCGTGTATGGCCGTAATAATGTTTCGGCTTATGCTTCTGCAAAAGGTGGTTTAAAATTACTTACTGCAAATATGACCTGTGAATGGGCGAAATACAATATCCAGATTAATGGTATTGGTCCGGGATACATTGCTACAGCTCAAACAGCTGCTATTCGCGAAGGTGGTCATCCATTCAACGATTTAGTAATGACCCGTACACCTGCCGGAAGATGGGGAGAACCTGAAGATGTTGGAAATGCATCACTTTTCTTAGCTTCTAAAGCAAGTGATTTTGTGAATGGACACGTTCTTTATGTGGATGGTGGTATCCTTGCAAACTTTGGATATGTAAAAGGGGAGAACGATATATAGTATCAGGCAGAAAGTAAAAACAGAAAGCTTATAACCTTTTGTTCCCAGCTTTACGCTTTTGTCTATTGACCAATAACTTAATACAAATAACTAGAAACTCATATATTATGAAACCTTTTATGGATGATAACTTTGTGTTGGAAACAAAAACCGCACAAGAGCTATATCACAACCATGCTGCCAAAATGCCTATTATAGATTATCATTGCCACTTAATTCCACAGGAAGTAGGTGAGGATAAAATTTATCAAAACCTTACTCAGGCTTGGTTGTATGGCGATCATTATAAATGGCGTGCAATGCGTACAAACGGTACCGATGAACGGTATTGTACAGGCGATGCCAGTGATTATGAGAAATTTGAGAAATGGGCGGCTACAGTGCCCCATACGATCAGGAATCCATTATACCATTGGACACATTTAGAGCTGAGAAGATATTTTGGCATTGAGGATATACTGAATCCTTCGAGTGCAAAGAAAGTCTACGATGAAGCTTCGGCTAAACTGACAACTCCTGAATATTCAGTAAGGGGACTAATGGCTAAAATGAATGTTGAAGCCGTTTGCACAACTGATGATCCAGTCGATAGTCTTGAGTATCATAAAAAATGTAAAGACGAAGGTTTTGCTATTAAAGTACTTCCTACATGGAGACCTGATAAAGCTATGGCTGTTGAAAATGTTGAAACTTACAATGTCTATGTCGATAAATTGTCCGAGGTAAGTAATACTTCAATTTCAAATTTTTCAGACTTAATTGCAGCATTGCAAGTGCGCCACGATTTGTTTGCCAAGATGGGGTGCAGATTATCTGACCGTGGAATCGAAGAATTCTATGCTGCAGATTATACGCAAAGCGAGATTGATACAATTTTTGATAAGGTCAGAGGAGGAAAATCATTAAGCAACGAAGACGTATTGAAATTTAAATCGGCCATGATGTATGAATTTGGTGTGATGGACCATTCAAAAGGGTGGACACAACAAATTCATTATGGTGCCATCAGAAACAACAGTACCCGTTTATTCAATAAACTGGGTCCTGATACCGGTTTTGACTCCATTGGAGATTTTTCAGTTGCCAAAGCAATGTCGAAATTCTTAAACCGTCTTGATTTGGAAGATAAACTCCCAAAAACGATTATTTACAACTTAAATCCTCGAGATAACGAGTTGGTAGCAACTATGTTGGGTAATTTTCAGGATGGTTCGATACCAGGAAAGATCCAAATGGGATCGGGTTGGTGGTTCCTTGATCAAAAAGACGGTATGGAAAAGCAAATGAATTCCCTTTCGGTACTAGGTCTGTTAAGCCGTTTTGTCGGAATGTTAACCGACTCAAGAAGTTTATTGTCGTATCCGCGTCATGAATATTTCAGAAGGATATTGTGTAATCTACTGGGTAACGATGTTGAAAAAGGGTTAATACCAAACGATATGAAACTTCTGGGAGAAATGGTGGAAAATATTTCATACAATAACGCAAAGAATTATTTTAATTTCCAATAATTCAACCGCGACTATATTTCAAAATTTATCAATTAATTTAGGCTTAAAAACGTATTAAATGGCTAAATTGAATATTAAGCCTTCATCGGAGTGTGCTTATGATTGTATATCACTTGGTGAAGTAATGTTGAGATTGGATCCAGGTGAAGGTCGGATTAGGACTACCCGGCAATTTAGGGCATGGGAAGGTGGTGGCGAATACAATGTTTCCCGTGGTTTAAGACGATGTTTCGGGAAGAAGACAGCGATAATCACAGCTTTAGCAGATAATGAGATTGGAGCATTAGTTGAGGACTTTATGCTACAGGGTGGATTGGATACCCAGTTTGTTAAATGGGTAGACTATGACGGATGTGGCCGTACCGTTCGCAATGGTTTGAACTTTACAGAAAGAGGATTTGGAATACGCGGTGCCAAGGGTGTGTCTGATCGTGGAAATACTGCAGCTTCACAATTGAAACCAGGTGATATCGATTGGGAATATATCTTTGGAACATTAGGTGTGCGCTGGATGCATACTGGAGGTATTTTTGCAGCACTCTCAGAAACTGCAGCCGAAACAGTTGTCGAAGCGGTTAAAACAGCCAAGAAATACGGCACGATTGTATCGTATGATCTAAACTACCGTCCATCTCTTTGGAAAGCTATAGGCGGAGAAGAAAAAGCTCAGGAAGTAAACCGTGAGATTGCTAGGTATGTTGATGTTATGATCGGTAATGAAGAAGATTTTACTGCCTGTCTTGGTCTTGAAGTTGAAGGTAACGACGAAAACCTTAAAGAGCTTGATCTGGAGGGGTACAAAAGTATGATCAAATCAGCTGTAGAAGCTTTTCCAAACTTCAAAGTAATTGCAACAACTTTACGTACAGTAAAGTCTGCAACAGTAAACTCATGGGGAGCCATCTGCTATTCAGAAGGAGAAATCCACGAAGCAACACACAGAAAAGACCTTGAGATAATGGACCGTGTTGGTGGTGGAGATAGTTTTGCTTCAGGGTTAATTTATGGATTCCTTGAGTTTAATAACGGAGCAAAAGCTGTAGAATATGGTGCTGCGCATGGAGCGCTTGCCATGACAACTCCTGGAGATACTACAATGGCTACTTTGTCAGAAGTGGAAAAGATTATTGGTGGTGGAAGCGCCCGTGTTGATCGATAATCAGGATATTTAAATTAGGGTACAGACGCAAAACGTATCTAAATTATAAAATAATAGTATATGGCTCAATTTAAAAGAATGGAGGTGCTCAATACAGTCGCAGAAACTGGTGCTGTGCCTTTGTTTTATCATAAAGATCCCGAAATTGTAAAAAAAGCAGTTCAAGCGTGTTACGATGGGGGCGCCCGTGTTTTCGAGTTTACGAATCGTGGCGATTTTGCTCACGAAGTATTTGCCGAGGTTAATAAATGGTGTGTTTCGGAATGCCCAGAGATGATTATGGGTGTTGGGTCTGTCATTGATCCCGGAACGGCATCACTATACATTCAACTAGGAGCTAACTTTATTGTTTCTCCAAACCTTAACCCTGAAATTGCAAAAGTGTGCAATCGCAGGAAAATCCCCTGGATGCCCGGTTGTGGAACACTTTCAGAGATTGGCCTTGCCGAAGAACTGGGAGTGGAAGTTGTAAAGATATTCCCGGGAAAAGAAGTTGGAGGCCCCTCCTTTGTGAAAGCAATAAAAGGACCATGCCCATGGACAAGCATCATGCCTTCGGGGGGTGTTTCTCCAGACAAAGAAAATCTGGAAGCATGGTTTAATGCAGGTGTTACTTGTGTTGGACTGGGTTCACAATTATTCCCAAAAGATATTGTAGAATCTGGTAATTTCAGTGTTGTAGAAGAAAAAATGCGTGATGTTATCGCGCTTATTAATGAACTTAAAAAGTAATATTATGCTAATTGATAAGTATTCGTTTGGTGTAGGCGACCGCTTTACCAAAGAAGGAGTAGCTCAACTGGAAGCTATCCAGGAAATTAATAAAAAAGGTGTTTCTGTAGCTCCGGTTTGGAACAAATCATATAGGGAACATACTATTGTTAAAACCAACCATTCTTCAGTTGCAAAAGAAGCTGCCGATGCTGTTGCTGCTAATGGATGGGAAGGTAACTATTATGTAGATGCTGACCATATTGGCATGAAAATAGTCGATGAGTTTATCGATTATAGTAATTTTTATACAATCGATGTAGCCCATTTTATTGGAGAGGCTTGCGACCCTACTGAAAAAATTGAATTTGTAAAACGGCACAGCAAGTACCTGGGTAAAATGACCATCTCTGGTATTGATGGTGAGTTTGATGTAACCACAAAATTCCTTGAGAGTATAGCTGATAATTACCTTCTTGCTATTAAAGAAGTAAAAGCTATTTATGACCATATCTGTTCTAAAAAAGGTAAGGACAATTTCATTCCTGAAGCTTCAATGGATGAGTGTGAAATTGCACAATCACCAATTGAACTGTTCTTTATCCTTGCTGAATTAAAAGCTCAGGACGTGGAAATCCAGACTATAGCACCAAAATTTACAGGTCTTTTTGCAAAAGGTGTTGACTACATTGGTGATGTAGATGTGTTCACAAAAGAATTTGAACAGGATGTAGCAGTTTGTCAATTTGCGAAAAAAGAATTAGGACTTCCTGAAAGCCTGAAGCTTAGTGTCCATAGTGGTAGTGATAAATTTTCTATTTATCCGGCCATAAAAAATGCTATTGAAAAATTTGATGCAGGTATTCATGTGAAAACTGCCGGTACCACTTGGTTGGAAGAAGTAATCGGATTGGCAGAAGCAGGTGGAAAAGGACTTGAGATTGCAAAGAAAATCTATAAAGGTTCAATGGGACGCTACGATGAACTTACTGGTCCGTATGCGACAGTTCTTGATATTGATAAGAGCAAACTGCCTACTGTTGATGAGGTAAATGCTTATACAAGTGAGCAATTTACTAAAACCCTTATCCATGATCAAAGTTGTGCGGACTATAACCCAAGCTTTAGGCAATTGATCCATGTGGGATATAAAATTGCTGTAGAACTGGGAGATGAGTTTACAAGTGCACTTGACGAATATAGGGATGTAATTGCTAAAAATGTGAAGTATAACATTCTTAACCGTCACTTATCTCTTCTGTTTTTGTAGTGGAACTAAATTTATTGTGCTAATTGCATTGTATGTTGGCCAGGACCTGAGGTTCTGGCCAATTTTATTTATTGTCAACTCTGTGCGCGACTTTAATCCGATCTAGATGATCACCTAAGCGGTGAATGAAAGGAACTACTTTCGTATGTGAACCGAGTTTACGAGCTCGTGGAAGGCAAACTTAGTTGATTCGGCATTATTTTTTGTTTTTAATGCCTAATTTGGGATTAAGGAAAAGTTTGGGATGAGTGCTAGCAAGTACATGAAACTGCATTCTGAATAATTATTTGACTTTTCTTTTATTTATCTTCGATAAAAAAGTGCTTAATTTATGTTATATCAAATAAAGGTAGTATGAACCGTATTGTAGTTTTAATCGTTTTTCTTAGTGGGCTTTTTAATCATGTTTTATCAAATGACCTGGGCAGTTTTCTGGCAAACCGCTTAGATATTACTTATGAGAAAGTTCAAATCCCAAAAGGTTTTAAAGAGGCTTATAAGCTTAAAATTAAACAACCCCTTGACCATACCGATAGTACAAAAGGATACTTCTATCAGACAGTTTATATGTTTCACCGAAAGCAAAATGCCCCAACAGTAATTGCAACAGAAGGTTATCAATGTAATAGTGCCAGGGTATATGAAACAACAACCCTACTAAAGGCAAATCAAATACAAGTCGAACACCGGTATTTTGGTGAAAGTTTACCCCCAAACACGGATTTCAAGTATCTAAACCTTAAGCAGGCAACTGCCGATTTACACAGGATTAATCAATTGTTCAGAGAATTCTATAAAAGCTCATGGGCCAGTACAGGAATTAGTAAAGGGGGGCAGACTTCAATCTTTTATAAGTACTTCTATCCCGATGATGTTGACGCATCCATTCCATTGGTGGCACCCTTCAACCTTTCGCTTGAGGATGAACGCATCTATCACTTTTTCGACACAATTGGCACAAAAGAATGCCGTGATAAGATTACCGATGTGCAGGAACGTGTTTTTATGGCCCGCGACACTGTTTTGCCTATTCTCAAATCAATAGCCAAAGAATCAAATTATTCATTTACCTATATAACTCTTGAAGAAGCCTTTGAATATGCTGTTCTGGAATATCCGTTTAGTTTTTGGCAATGGGGATATGACTGCAATACTATTCCAGAGAAGGGGGAGGATATTGGCGAATTTGTGAAGCATCTGTTTAAAGTTATCGATTTGGGTTTCTATGGGGACATGTCAATGGCCATATATGGTTCGCATTATTACCAGGCAGCAACAGAGATGGGCTATTATGGATATGAAATAGAAGATTTTAAGGAATACCTAAAAGCCTTGCCTACAACGAAGAATCCATTGGCTACCTTTCCACCCAATAAAATAGAAACTTCCTTTAACGATAGTTTGGTTAAAGATGCCTATGCGTGGCTCCAGAATAAAGGGAACAATATTATCTATATTTATGGCGGGAATGATACTTGGAGTGCAACAGCTATTCCCCCCTCAGATAAAGTCAATTCACTTTGGTTTATTCTTAAAGGTAGGAGCCATGGTACTGCCCGTATAAAAAACCTGAGCCCTGATCAGATGAAGCAGATGAAAAAAGCATTGAAGAAATGGATGTAGGCTATTGTTTGTGTGAATTAGCAGTGGCAACCTGCCAGTCTGTTAGCTTGTCCTGATTGCCTCTGGAAATTGAATATAATGGTTGATGTGTTTAAACTCTCTTATAAGAAAGATTGAGACTGTTATCCCGGAGAGAACATCTGATATGGGAGCTGCAAGCCAAACTCCTGTTAGACCATAAAATGTAGGTAAAATAGTTACAGCGGGCAACAGTACAATAACCTGCCTTAGAAGCGATAGGAGGGTGGCTGTGCCTGCCTTGCCTATAGCCTGGAAATAGCTTCCTGAAACAATTTGAAAGCCTACCAAAGCAAAAGCGCCCATAAAAATCCTCAATCCTTTTACTCCAATATTCAATAGTTCTTCGCTTTGAGTGTTAAATAGTCTTACAATGGCAACCGGGAATAGTTGTACCAGTAAAAATCCTCCAATTGACAAGTAGGTTCCTGCCCGAAGGCAAGCCAAGAAAGTTTCTTTTACCCGCTTATAGTTTTTGGCACCGTGATTAAATCCAATAAGTGGTTGCGATGCCATATTTACGGCTATAATTGACATGATGATAAGCATGGCCACGCTGTTGATTATACCCATTGCTCCAACAGCAAGGTCGCCCCCATGTTTTACCAATTGTGTGTTAAACATGCTTTGTACCGTAGCTGCAGCTATTTGCATGGTAAAAGGTGCAAAACCGATACTGAAGATGTGCCAGATAATTTTTCGTTCAAGGACGAAGTTTTGTAGACGCAGCTTAATAACCGATCGGTTTCCACTAAAATGAAACAGGACCCATAGCATGAGGGCAATTTGAGAAATCATAGTGGCCCACGCTGCTCCTTTTACACCCATTTCAAAGACAAAAATAAAGAGGGGGTCAAGCAATAAGTTTAACCCGGCACTAATTAACATAGAAAACATTGCAATTTTGGCATTGCCTTCGGACCGGATCACATTGTTCAGGGAAAATCCCATCATGCCAAATATTGTGCTGAACAAAATAATATTCAGGTACTCGTTGGCGTAGGCAAAAGTTTCGTCACTAACACCAAATTTATGGAGCATAGGGCCTTTTATAAGAAAGCCTACTACTGTTAAGGATATTGATATGATAATGATTAGAACAGTTGCGTTGCCCAGGACTTTCTCCGCTCTAATATTGTCTTTCAAACCAAGGTTAATTGATACACGCACTCCGGCCCCAATACCTACCAGCATTCCAAATCCCATAAGTATGAGCATGATAGGGAATACAGCACTTAAAGCAGAGAGTGCAATTTCACTAACTCCACGTCCAATAAAAATCCTGTCAACTATATTGTAGAGCGAGTTTAATATTACACCGCTAAATGCCGGCAGAAAATATTTCCATAGAACTGAACGGATATTGCCTGACTCAAGTTCTGCAATGTTTTTATGGTTCTCGGCTTTTTTCAATTCAGTTTCATGAAAGATGATTGTTTCTTGTACACCATGTTAAATTGTCTTTAAAATAGTGTTCAGCAATTAGCCATTGGTCAATATGTTTTGTTTGATTGTATTTTTTAATACCTTCGAACAAGTAGCAATATTAATGAATTGAATTCATATTATGTATAAAATAAGAATAGAATCAATTCCTGGTCTATTTTCGATCTACCGCTATTCTGTAAATGAGCAGATTGACTATAATAAGCTATTTAGACAAGACATTGTTTCGATAACAAAAACCCTCGATGAAATTTCAATTGTCTGTCGCAGCGATGTGGATATGCCAGGAGCAGAAGAAGATCTGGACTGGCGGCTTTTGCGCATAACCGGACAGATTGATACCAGCCTTGTAGGAATTCTGTTCCGTATGACAGCACCACTTAATGCCAAAGGAGTAAGTGCTTTTGTAATTTCAACCTTTGATACGGATTACCTCATGGTTAAACGCGAGAAATACCATATTGCCATCGATGCCCTTAATGCAGAGGAAGGTATTACAGCCTATGAATAAGGAGCTGTCTTAAAATTCAAAATAGCACATTATACAATTAAGCAGTTAAAAATACATCTAAAAGTAGAATAACTAATTTACAATTATGTATACTCGTCGGTTCGATTGCTTCATAGTATTCAGATGGGTAGTTTAGATTACAAAATTCAATCGATTACCAAAGAGTAATATTCCAGGGAATGGAAAGCAATGTGATTAGAAACAGTAACTTAAACGGAACAATTAATTTGCTACATCCATTAAAATGATTTAGGTTTATAGAAATTTTATTGATCAACAACACGAATAATGCTACCAAACATCATGTGTCTTTCTAAAAAATATACTGGAATATTTTTCTTTGTAATATGGGTTGTTATTCAATGCGATGTAGCAAATGGGCAAGATAAAAGTCTGGAATACAAAGACCTGGTCAATGATACTTTATATCCAACAAGTATTGAGCAGATAAACCAAAGGTATTTTATTGCTTTTGAGAAAGCTTATTTCGGGAAATTACGATTAACATTAAATTCACCTCAAAAGGATACCATCATTGTCGCAGTAGGGGAAAAGAAAACAAACGATGATGAGGTGGATACGAACCCTCCAGGTACTGTACGTTTTTTAATTGATACCCTTGTGATCGGTGAAGGCAAACATGCATACCTAATAGATATTCCTGATTTTGAGCCACCAGCTTGGGCAAAGAACAGTAATAACCATATTCCACTGCCTTCTTCAGTTGGT
>JBNKPU010000088.1:0-22038 GCA_050295515.1 Bacteroidales bacterium
TGAATTTCTTAGAAAATACCGGAGGCACTCTTTGGTTATCATGCTTATTATATCTGCCATTATTACCCCTCCCGATATTTTTAGTCAGATTTTGGTCTGTTTGCCATTAATTGTTCTTTATGAAATCAGCATAAAAATATCGAAACGGTATACAAAGAAGGCAGAGACTGAAGTCTAGATTTTTTATAAGCAGTGCAATCTTTTTATCAATTTATTGTCGTTTACCTATAACATAAATATGTGAGATACCGTTTGTATTAGTTTAACAATAATTTATGAACCCAAAGAAACCAACTTTCTATTTTATAGGGCTTGTTTTTATTTTAGGGTGGCAATTGTCTTTTAGCCAGACCATTATTACCGGGATGGTATATGATAAAACTACTAAAGAGCCCTTGCCATTTGTCAATGTTGTATTTCAGCACAGCACAGTTGGTACAATCACAGATTATCAAGGAAATTATTATCTCAAAACAAATAATCCTAAAGATACTTTAATTGCTACTTGTCTGGGTTATGATATCCAACGAGTGAAAATTTTGAAAAACGGATATCAGGAATTGGATTTTTATTTGTCTGAGACATCGCTATCCATAGAGGCTGTTGTTGTTACTCCAGGTGAGAACCCGGCTTTCAGGATTCTTGACAGCATAAAAGCATACCGAAAACAAAACAATCCAGACAGGTTTGAGGCTTATCAATATAAGACTTACAACAAATTGCGGTTAGACATTAATAATATCGATAAGGAGTTTAAAGACAGGAGATTACTAAAGCAGTTTCAGTTTATTTTTGAGAATATGGATACCTCAGAAGTGTTTGGTAAAAATTATCTTCCGGCACTTATTTCAGAAAGTGTTTCAAGGTTTTATTATCAAAAGTCCCCTTCTGTTGAAAAGGAAGTTATTGAAGCTTTTCAAATATCAGGAATAGAAAATAATACGATGTCCCAATTTTCAGGAAAGATGTATCAGCGTTTGAACATATACGATAATTTCATAACCATGTTTGAACCAGGTTTTATAAGTCCTATTGCTGATTTTGGACGATTATATTATAAGTATATATTAGAAGATAGTGCCAGCTTGGATGGCAATTGGTGTTATAAGGTTGCATTTAAACCCAAAAGAACACAAGAAAGGACTTTCTTTGGCTATTTTTGGGTAGCAGATACCTCCTGGGCAATAAAAAAAATCCAGTTGCGTGTATCGTCCGATGTGAATATCAATTTCATGAATGACCTCGTGGCCATCAACGAATATAGCCAAATCAATGATTCAACCTGGTTTTTAAGCAAAGAGGATCTTTTTATCGATTTTAATATTGCCGATAAATCATTTGGTTTTTTTGGAAGAAAACAGGCAACCTATAGCGATATAACATTGGATGAGCCCATACCCGATGAAATTACCAGGCTGATGACAAACACCTATGTTATGGAGGATAGCCTTGAGCGCAATGAAAACTATTGGCAGGAAAATCGTCAGGTTGATCTGGATGAAGAGGAAGCTAATATTTATGTAATGGTCGACAGCGTAAAACAAGTACCTGCTTTTAAGACTATGTATAGTTTTGTTGAATTGCTTTTTGATTATTATTATGTTGTCGGAAACTTTGAACTTGGACCCTATTATACTTTCTATAGCCATAATCCTATCGAGGGCCACCGAATAAAATTTGGAGGACGGACAAGCAATAATTTTAGCACAAAATACCGTTTTGGCGGGCATTTAGCATATGGTTTCTCTGATCAACGGTTCAAATACGGGCTAAATACAGAGATTATGTTTGACAGGGATCCCAGAAGAAGACTGGAACTTACTTACAATAACGATATGCGGCAACTGGGTAAAAGTCAAAATGCCTTCATGGATGATAATATATTGGAAACAATGCTCAGGCGTAGGCCAAATTATAAACTCACAATGATGGACCAGTATACTGCAATTTATGAGCATGAATGGTTCCAGGGTTTCTCTAACACATTTAATGTCACACATTTTAGGTTATACTCATCCCCTTATGTTCAGTTTCAGGAGCTAAACCCGCAGGGTGATCCCATTTCCAAGGGTTCTATAGCAACTACAGAGGTTACAATTTCCACTCATTTTGCATATAAAGAAAAGTTTCTTTTAGGGAAATTTGAAAGAAAGAGCCTTGGATCAATTTATCCTGTGCTGGATATTGACTTTACTTATGCACCTAAAGACGCCTTAAAAAATAAGTATGAGTATTATAAACTTAGGGTGCAAGTAACCGATAAGATTGAAACCAATCCTTTTGGTTACACTAGATATTTGATTACTGCAGGAAAAATATTTGGACAGGTTCCGTATCCATTTTTAGAATTGCACGAAGGCAATGAAACCTATGCATATGATGTATATTCATATAACATGATGAACTATTATGAGTTTGTATCGGACCAGTATGCCAGTATTTTTGCAGAGCAGCACCTGCAGGGTTTCTTTTTAAACAAAATTCCTTTGTTGCGCAGGTTGGAATGGAGGGAGGTAGCTTCGGCCAAGTTTCTTGTAGGTGGGGTGTCGGATAAACACCAAAGTGTTATGGCATTCCCTGACGGTCTGAAGGGGCTAACTGTACCCTATGGCGAAGCTGGTATAGGTATTGAAAACATACTCAAGCTTTTCAGGGTTGAAGCCCTTTGGAGACTTTCTTATTTAGACAACCCGGATATCCAGAAATTTAGTGCAAGGGTTATGATGCAATTAACATTTTAAATGTTAACTTTTTTAAAAAAGAGCGTTTCAAAAAATAAGTTAAGGTTCAATTTTATATTTTTGTTGCCAGGAATATGATGAACTGCCTTTTATTCAATCAGTTTATATTGATCCTTTAAAAATTAACAACTTTTTCTGCTGTTGAATTTCAGCATTGAAGAATAACAAACTAAAATAATAGTTGGCTTTTATTGTCTAATTTAAAAGTAATCGTGTGAAACTAAGGACCGAAGATCTTATAAAACGATACCGTTCTCGTACAGTTGTAAAATCAGTTGATGTAGAAGTCAATCAGGGAGAGATAGTAGGTTTGCTTGGACCAAACGGAGCAGGTAAAACAACCACCTTCTACATGATTGTGGGGCTGATTACTCCAAACAACGGGCGTATATTTCTTGATGATGAAGAAATTACCAAGCAGCCTGTTTATAGGCGTGCACAGAAAGGTATTGGATATCTTGCCCAAGAGGCTTCTGTTTTCAGGAAGTTAAGTGTTGAGGATAATTTAAGAGCCGTTTTGGAAATGTCAAAGCTAAGCAAAACTGAGCAAAGAGATCGGGTAGAGTCTTTGCTTGTTGAGTTTGGTCTGACCAAAATTCGTAAAAGCCTGGGCATTCAGCTTTCCGGGGGTGAGAGAAGAAGAACGGAAATAGCCAGGGCACTGGCACTTGACCCCAAATTTATATTGCTTGATGAGCCATTTGCTGGCGTAGATCCTATTGCAGTTGAAGATATACAGGATATTGTTTCAAAATTGAAAGAAAAAAACATTGGCATACTGATTACAGATCACAATGTACATGAAACATTATCTATTACAGACAGGGCCTATTTACTATTTGAAGGTGAAATTTTGAAGGCTGGTAGTGCTGAAGATTTAGCTGATGATGAGCGTGTCCGGAGTGTTTATTTGGGACAGAATTTTACTCTTCGGTAGAATTGCCTTTTCAATTTTGGAACTTAGCAGATACTTGGACTAATCCTTGCAGGTAAAACTAATTCTCTCCATATATCATGCAGATAATGTGCTAAAAGTGTGTTTTTCAGCAGGCTCTAGATAAAAGAAATGCCCCCTTTTTCTTTCCTTTGTATCCAGGTTGATATAAAATTAGAAACAGGAGGCACAACTAGTTTAACTTTTCCCTAAGGTCCTATAAGTTTAGTTTGTAGCAAGCAATACTGTTGTGATAGAATGTAGGAATAAACACCATGCTGTTCTTTTTGTCATAATACAAATCAGCAGCATTTACATTTTCTTCTGTGCTTGTGTCCAGTAAAAGCTCTTTTTCTTTATCAGTATATATCAAATGTACTTTTCCTTGCCAGTCTGATATAATATATATGCCATCATCAACCTTTTGAAGCCCATCGACACCTCCGGTCTCAGAAATATAACTCTCATAGGTTCCGGTAGACTTGTCAATTTTAATAACTTCGTTTCCAGTTCCACTCAGCAGGGTGCCATTTTCTGATAGGATACCATTAGGAGATCCAAAAGTGCTGTCAGACAGGACTACCTTATAGGAGCTATCGCTGATCTCCAGGTACTGTTTTGTTTGCGAATCAGTAATGTATATTTTGCCATCCTTACAAATGGCAATGTCATTTAAAAATTTGGCACCATCAATAGGTATTTCCAAAACGATCTCAGCTTTTTCCAGGTCGATTTTCACTACTTTGTCAATGTCTGTCACATACAGGAACCCATCGTGCAAGCCCATGCCTTTAGGGGCGTTCAATCCATCAATAAAATGAAGATCAAGAATGGTTCCGTCTGGTTTTAACGAGGATATAAAACCATTGCTGTCTTTTTCCAAAGGTTTTTGTCCACCAATATTTGACACATAATAGATGTCATGATCAACATCGTATGCGACACATTCAGGAGTGTTAAATCCTACTGTTTCCCATACCTTTTCAAATTTTACTGTAGGTTCTTTAGGTTTGCAACTCATGACTAATGTTGCTGCGATACCCGCAAATATTAGGTTTAGAGCTAGTTTTTTCATAAGGTTTTTGGTTATTTGTTTCTGCAATAAATTTCGTAAAATAAAATTTCAAATCCTTGTTTTGTATTTTAAAAAATTAAATTATCTTTGCCAACTCTTTCGCGGATGTGGCGTAATTGGTAGCCGCGCTAGACTTAGGATCTAGTGCCGCAAGGCGTGGGGGTTCGAGTCCCTCCATCCGCACATCGAAAAAAGTTAAACCGCTAATACTCGCACAAATTCTAAGCAGTATTGGCGGTTTTTAAAATTTAAAGCGTTTATAAAAGTATTATAGCATGAATATTTCCCGTGATAATATCGATGAATTGAATGTAGTCCTTAAATTGGAGTTGGCAAAAGAGGATTATGATGAGCGTGTAATCAATGTTTTAAAGGATTATAAGAAAAAAGCAAATATTCCAGGGTTTCGTCCGGGGAAAGTGCCTTTCGGTATGATCAATAAAATGTACCGTAAACCTGTATTGGTTGAAGAAATTAACAAACTGGTTTCTGAGTCCGTTTCAAAATATTTAGTTGACGAAAAGCTGAATATCCTTGGCGAACCTCTTCCTCATGAAGGAGATCAAAAGCCGATTGACTGGGACACTGATGAGTCTTTTGAGTTTAAGTTTGATTTAGGAATGGCTCCTGAAATTGATGTTAATCTTACAGGCAAGGACAAGGTTCCCTATTACAACATCAAAGTTGATGACTCGTTAATTGACAAATATGTTGAAAGTTATGCCGCTAAGTTTGGTGAAAATATTCATGTAGAAAAAATAGAAGAGAAAGACCTATTGACCGTTTCTGTTGAGCAGCTTGATGCAGAGGGTAATGTATTGGAGGAAGGTCTGAAGAATGATGAAGCAAGGGTTTCTGTTGAAATAATCAAGGACAAAAAAATAAAAGACGCTTTCCTGCAATCTAAAAAAGGTGATTCTGTTGTCGTCGATATTAAAAAGGCATATCCTAATTATACCGAGATAGCTTCTATTCTAAAGTTAAAGACTGAGGATGCAGCAAATGTATCAGGTAATTTCAAATTTAACATCAACGAGATACAGCGTTTCATTAATGCTGAAGTAAACCAGGAATTGTTCGATAAGATCTATGGCGAAGGCACAGTAAAAGATGAAAAAGAATTCCGCGCAAAAGTATCAGAAGAAGCAGCTCAAGGATTGAAGCGCGATAGCGATTACAAATTCAGGATTGATGTTAAGGATGCTCTGGTTAAGAAATTCAAACAGAAATTACCGGATGAGTTTCTGAAAAGATGGTTGTTTGCTATTAACGAGGGCAAATTCACTATGGAAGAAATTGAAAAAGATTTCGACAAATTTACCGAAGACCTAAAATGGCAACTTATAAAGGATAAAATTGCTAAGGAAAACGAAATAAAAATTGATGAAGCAGACATTAAGGCTGCAGCTATTGACAATGCGCGCATGCAATTCAGTTATTATGGAATGAACAATGTTCCTGATGAACATTTGGAAGCATTTGCTCAAAGAACCATGGAAGACCAGGAGCAGATACGTAAGATAGCCGAAGGAAAAATGGAAGATAAAATTATTGAGCACGCTAGGACCGTTATTAAAATTGACGAAAAAGATATTACAGCAGAAAAGTTCAATAAGATGTTTGAAGAGAAATAAAACAGGATCATGTTTTATTTAGCTTTGGCTAAAAATTAGTTTCAATCTGAACAAAAAATCAATACCTTTACAAAAAGGTTATTTATATGGATCATAAAGATTTCGAAAAATACGCAGTTAAGCACAGAGGCATCAGTAGTATGACTCTACATAAAGTATCATCTGCTTACAACAGTTATATTTCTCCAACAATTATTGAAGAAAGACAACTAAACATAGCTCAAATGGATGTATTTTCCAGATTGATGATGGATCGCATCATTTTCTTGGGACTTCCAATTGATGATTATGTTGCCAATGTTATACAGGCACAAATGCTATATCTGGATTCAGCAGATCCAGGCAAAGACATACAAATATATTTTAACTCTCCTGGTGGATCTGTATATGCAGGACTGGGAATATATGACACAATGCAATATATCAATTCTGATGTTGCGACCATATGTACAGGAATGGCAGCCTCTATGGCAGCAGTATTGCTTGCAGCGGGCACAGCCGGCAAACGTTCGGCACTTACACATTCCAGGGTTATGATACATCAGCCAATGGGTGGGGCTCAAGGTCAGTCAAAAGATATAGAAATTACAACCAAGGAGATTGTAAAGTTACGTAACGAGCTTTATACAATTATTGCTAATCATTCTGGCAAGAAATTCGAAGTTGTTGAGAAAGACTCTGATCGTGATTACTGGATGACTTCGAAAGAAGCTTTAGATTATGGTATGATCGATGAGATACTTACTAGATCTCAAAAATAAATTATATGGATAGATGTTCGTTCTGTGGCAGAGAAAAGCGGGATACCAACTTGCTGATAGCTGGAATCTCAGGTCATATTTGTGACAATTGTATTGAGCAGGCCTATGAGATTGTCCAGGAAGAATTGAAAAAGAAGAACGATTTCGACATCAGTACAATTAAATTGGTTAAGCCATACGAGATAAAGAAATTTCTGGATCTTTATGTAATAGGACAAGATGAGGCGAAAAAATATCTTTCTGTCGCCGTTTACAACCACTATAAAAGGCTAATGCATCACTCACGCAAAGAGGATGAGGTTGAGATTGATAAATCGAACATTATCCTTGTTGGTGAAACTGGGACAGGAAAAACACTCCTGGCACGCACTATTGCTAAATTGCTTCATGTACCATTTACTATTGTTGACGCTACTGTGCTTACAGAAGCCGGATATGTTGGTGAGGACATTGAAAGTATATTGACCCGTCTATTGCAAGTGGCTGATTATAATGTTGAAGCTGCAGAAAAAGGCATTGTTTTTATTGATGAAATCGATAAAATTGCCCGTAAATCAGATAATCCTTCAATAACAAGGGATGTATCCGGTGAGGGTGTTCAACAAGGATTGTTGAAACTGTTAGAAGGATCAGTTGTAAATGTGCCACCTCAAGGAGGTCGTAAACATCCAGATCAGAAAATGATCCCGGTAGATACCAAAAATATTCTGTTTGTTTGTGGAGGTGCTTTTGATGGTATCGAAAAGAAAATTGGTCAAAGGCTAAACACCCAAGTGGTTGGCTATAATGCAGTACGCAGCAATGAAAATATTGACAGGTATAACCTGCTTCAGTATATTGCCCCACAAGACTTGAAATCCTTTGGTCTCATCCCTGAGATTATTGGTCGTTTGCCTGTCCTGACATATTTAAATCCTCTAGACAGGAATGCATTAAGACAGATCCTTACAGAACCTAAAAACTCCATTATTAAACAGTATACTAAGTTGTTTGAAATGGATGACATTAAACTAGCCTTCAAAAACGATGCACTTGAATACATTGTTGATAAGGCGGTTGAATTTAAACTGGGAGCCCGCGGATTGCGTTCAATCTGTGAAGCAATTATGATGGATGCCATGTTTGATATGCCTTCTTCTGAGTCTAAAGAAATTAATATTACAAAAAAATACGCAGTCGAAAAGATTGACAAACAAGATATTAAGAGGTTAAAGGTTGCTTAGGACTTGTTTTTTTAAAAATTTATATTTTATCTTTGTACCAGAAACTATAAAAACATGAATCAAATTTTTCGTACAATATGGCGTTGGTGGCTTACTTACTGCACGATATCGTGAGCTAACGACCCTATTGACCGGAAATAAAAAAATATAAGCGGCCTGTCGTACTCACGATAGGCCGCTTTCTTTTTTCTAGAGCTAATATCAATAATACAATATATTTAGTAACCAACGACTTAAAATATTGCAAAATGAACAAAATAAAGATAAAAAGCATTTCAAAACACATGCTGGCTGACCTTATAACCCCAGTAGGCATTTTTTTGTCGGCAAGAAAGAAATATAAAAATTCAATTCTTCTGGAAAGTTCAGATTATCATGGCAATGAAAATAGCTACTCCTTCCTGTGCCTTGAGCCTATAGCTAACTATACAGTAGAAAATGCTAAAGTTAAAGTTGAACTGCCTAACCAGGAGGTATTAAATTCTACCATAGAAAAACCCTTGGACTTCAGAAACTCCTTTATTGATTTCATGGGATTATTTGATGTAGAGTATACATTAGACCTTCCAATCAATGGAGTTTTTGGCTATTGTGAATTTGATGCTGTTCAATACTTTGAAACTATTAAATTTACGAATCAACATACTACTGCCCATAGTATCCCTCAGGCCAGATATAGTTTTTATAAGTACATTATTGCGATTAATCATTATAAAAACGATTTGTACATCATCGAGAATCTTCAAGAAGGTGAGAAAAGCAATATGGAGGAGATTGAAACATTAATTAAATCAAATTATCCCGATACCCAAAAGTTCATTCCAGGCAACAATGAAAAATCTAATCTAACCGATGAAGGTTACAAGGACCTTGTAACTAAAGGTAAGGAGCATTGTTATCGTGGCGATGTGTTCCAGATTGTTCTATCACGTCAATTTTCGCAGACATTTGAAGGAGATGATTTTAATGTTTACAGGGCGCTGCGTTCGGTCAATCCTTCGCCATATTTGTTTTACTTTGATTATGAAGGTTACCGTATTTTTGGCTCTTCGCCTGAGGCTCAAATTAAAATTCAAAACGAGCGGGCAACGATCAATCCAATTGCTGGAACTTTTAAAAGGACTGGAAACGATGAAAAAGACAAGCAACTTGCCAAAGAACTTTCTGAAGATAAAAAGGAAAATGCCGAACACGTCATGTTGGTTGACCTTGCCAGAAATGACTTAAGCAGGCATGCCAGCGATGTTAGGGTGGACAGCTATCGGGAAATACAATATTATTCGCATGTATTGCATATGGTATCTACTGTATCTGGTAAACTACACAAGCCCGATAAGGTTATTGACATGATGATGGCTACATTTCCTGCAGGAACACTTTCGGGAGCGCCAAAATATAAAGCCATGCAGCTCATTGATAAATATGAAAACCAGAACAGAGGGTATTACGGTGGAGCTATTGGTTATATTGGTTTTGATGGCACTTTAAACCATGCCATTATGATCAGGACCTTCCTGAGCAAGGACAATACACTATATTATCAAGCAGGAGCAGGGATAGTATCTGTTTCGAACGAAGAAAGTGAATTGCAGGAGGTAAACAATAAACTTGGAGCACTTAAAAAGGCCATTAACATTGCTAAAGACTTATAAAATTAGGAACCATGAAAATATTAGTCATAGATAATTACGATTCATTCACCTATAACCTTGTACATTATATTGAAAAGTTAGTAGATGGTGATACTATAGATGTTTTCAGAAACGATGAAATCAGTCTGGATGAAGTTGACAAATACGATAAAATTTTACTCTCGCCCGGTCCTGGAATACCTGAAGAGGCAGGTATCTGTCTGGAACTAATAAAAAGGTATGCACCCACTAAAAGTATATTTGGAGTATGTTTGGGACACCAGGCTATTGGAGAAGCTTTTGGGGCAAACCTTACAAACCTGGATACTGTCTATCACGGTGTCTCAACTCCTATCCAAATTATAACCCCCGACGATTTTCTATACAATGGTCTTCCTGGCACCTTAGAAGTTGGGCGTTATCATTCCTGGGTAGTTTCAAGGGACGGACTGCCGGATTGTTTCAAAATAAATAGTCTTGATGACCACGGATTGATTATGGGAATTACCCATAAAGAATATGATGTAAGAGGGGTTCAGTATCATCCGGAATCTGTGCTTACCGAACACGGATTAAAAATTGTAGAAAACTGGCTTAAAAATTAATCGGTTGACAAAAGAGATTTTAATAATATTAGTTTTGCAATTAGAAATCTATCAAGCGATCAATTGATTACCGAACAAACTCAATACTATGGAAATGAAAGAAATACTTAATCATTTATTTGCACACAACACACTTAGTAAAACTGAAGCCCAAAGTATACTGTCTAAGGTAACCAATGGTGAGTTTTCAGATCCTGAAATAGCATCTTTTTTAACTGTTTTTCTAATGAGAAAAATAACTCCGGATGAATTGTCAGGTTTCAGGACTGCCTTGCTCGAAAAATGTGTTCCGGTAGACTTGGATGGTATGAATACAATAGATGTTTGCGGGACAGGTGGAGACGAGAAAAACACGTTTAATATATCTACATTAACCTCTTTTGTAATTGCCGGAGCAGGAATTAAAGTTGTAAAACATGGAAACTATGGAGTATCATCTTCCTGTGGTTCATCCAATGTACTTGAATCTTTTGGATACAAATTTTCTAACGAAACAGATAAAATAAAGAAGGAACTGGACAAGGCCAATATTTGCTATCTGCATGCCCCTTTCTTTCATCCGGCAATGAAACATGTTGGTCCGGTAAGAAAGAGTCTTAAGGTAAAGACTTTCTTTAACCTATTAGGGCCTATGGTTAATCCAAGCCGCCCTAAAAACCAGATAGTGGGAGTTTATAATCAGGAAGTACAAGATCTTTATAACGGAGTATACAAAGATTTGGGGATTAATTACAACATTCTTTACAGCCTGGATGGCTATGATGAAATATCCCTGACTGGAGACTTTAGGGTACTTTCTGATAAAGCTGATAAAGTTTATTCTCCTGAATCTATAGGATTAAAAAAAGTTAAGCCAGAAGAACTTTTTGGTGGAGATACAGTTCCGGAAGCTGCTGGCATATTCAAATCGATTCTTGAAGGAAATGGAACTCAGGCACAGGTAGGTGCAGTTTTGGCCAATGCAGCATTTGCAATCCAGACAGTATATCCTGAGAAAGCAATTGAGGATTGTTTGGCCATTGCAAAAGAATCTTTAGAAAGTAAAAAGGCCCTGGGGGCATTGAACAAACTTATTGAAATGCAGTAGAGAATATGAGTGGCAATCAGACAACAATATTAGATGAGATTATAGCTTACAAAAAGAAAGAAGTTGAAAGTTGCAAAGAACTTTTTTCGATACAAGAGCTTGAGAGCAAGACTTTATTTAAAAGGGCTCCATTAAGTTTGAAGAAAAGTATATTGGATCCAAAAAAAACAGGGATAATTGCAGAATTCAAAAGGAAATCCCCATCGAAAGGAGTAATAAATGACCATGCTTTTGTTGATGATGTAACACTAGGTTATGCAGCTGCGGGAGCATCAGGTTTGTCTATCCTTACAGATTTTAATTTTTTTGGTGGATCGATAGATGATCTTTTGATTGCCCGCCAAATCAACAATATTCCTATACTACGTAAAGAGTTTATTATTGATGAGTACCAGATTATTGAGGCTAAAGCGTATGGAGCCGATGTAATCCTGCTTATTGCAGCATGCCTTGAAGCTCAGGAAATAAAAGATTTATATACAACTGCAAATAATCTGGGAATCGAAGTGTTGTTGGAAATCCATGATGATGAGGAACTGGAAAAAATTAACGGACATGCCGATCTGATCGGTATTAACAACCGTAACTTGAAGACTTTTGAGGTGAACCTTGATCATTCAAAAGCTTTGGCCAATAAATTGCCAAAGGGAATGCCAAAAATAGCAGAAAGTGGAATCAGTAATCCGGATACAATTCTGGACTTGAAGAAACATGGCTTTGATGGGTTCTTAATAGGTGAGAATTTTATGAAAGCAGTTAATCCTGGCCATGCTTTTAATGATTTTGTCAATGAAATAAATTCCAGAGAAAACTAGTATGCAAAAGGTCAAAATTAAGGTATGTGGAATGAGAGAGCCAGAAAATGTTGCCGATGTTGCAAGGCTTAATCCTGACTACCTGGGTTTTATTTTTTATCGAAAATCAAAGAGGTATGTTGCTGACAAGGATGCTGAGGGCATACTAAATGAAGTTCCGGCAGGTATTAAAAAAGTTGGTGTTTTTGTAAATGAAATAATACCTGAAATAGTTAAAAAAGTGAATTTATTTGACCTTGATATATTACAGATTCATGGGAATGAATCGCCTGGCTACTGCGAAGAGCTTAAGAACTTGGGTTTTACCATCATCAAGGCATTTGGAGTAGAAAAAACGTTTGATTTTGAAAAACTGGAGGATTACAAAGCTTATTGCGATTATTTTTTGTTTGACACAAAATCTCCGGTTTATGGAGGAACCGGGGTAAAGTTTGATTGGGAGTTGCTTTCGCGATATGATAATATCAATCCAATCTTTTTAAGTGGGGGCATTGGCCCTGACGATGTTGTTGCGCTTCAAAAAATAGAAGGATTAAACATTCATGCCTTTGATATTAACAGCAAGTTTGAAACCAGACCAGCATTTAAAGATGTAGCATTGTTAGAAGAATTTATTGCCCGAATCAGAAGTTGAACCGGGATTAAAAATAAAAATAAACACAGAATGAAGTACCAGGTAGATAAAAATGGATACTATGGTGAGTTTGGAGGTGCATTTATACCTGAAATGATGTACCAGAACATTTCTGAACTTAAAGCCAGGTATCTGGATATAATGAACAGTTCCTCTTTTCAGAGTGAATTTCAGGAGTTGCTGAAAAATTACGTAGGAAGACCTTCTCCACTATACTATGCCCGAAGACTCTCGGCATATTATAATACAAACATTTATATCAAGCGGGAAGATTTAAACCATACAGGTTCTCATAAAATAAACAATACGGTAGGACAAATCCTCATTGCTAAGCATTTGGGCAAGAACCGGATTATTGCAGAAACAGGTGCAGGTCAGCATGGTGTAGCAACAGCAACAGTATGTGCTCTTTTTGGGATAAAATGTGTTGTTTATATGGGGGCAGTTGATGTTGCCAGACAAATGCCCAATGTATTGCGCATGAAAATGCTTGGTGCAGATGTTATTCCTGCCGAAAGTGGAAATAAAACACTAAAGGATGCCACTAACGAAGCTCTGAGAGACTGGATAAACAATCCGATAGACACACATTATATTATTGGGTCAGTAGTAGGCCCCGATCCATATCCTGACATGGTAGCCAGATTGCAGTCTGTTATCAGTGAAGAAATAAAGTGGCAGCTTAAGGAACAAACAGGAAGTGAAACACCAGATTATGTTATTGCATGTGTTGGTGGGGGAAGTAATGCTGCAGGTGCATTTTATCATTTTCTCGAAGATGAAAATGTTAAATTAATTGGTGCCGAAGCTGCTGGCCTTGGGGTGGATACTTCTGAAAATGCAGCTACCCTTTCAACTGGAACACCAGGAGTTCTGCACAGTGCCTTAACCATGCTCATGCAAACCAAGGATGGACAGATTATTGAACCGTATTCAATTTCGGCTGGTTTGGACTACCCGGGAATTGGACCATTGCATTCTCATTTGCATAAAACAGGTCGTGCTCAATATGAATCGGTTACAGATAAAGAAGCACTTGATGCAGCTTTTAAGTTGACCAAGTTAGAGGGAATAATTCCTGCTTTAGAATCGGCACATGCATTGGCAATTTTTGATAAATTGAAATTTAAAACGAACGATACAGTCGTATTAAACCTCTCAGGTAGAGGAGATAAAGATATGCAAACCTACATAGATGTGATGACCAATGAACAGACTAAATAACTTATTCGAAGACAAAAACGAAGGGGTTCTATCGGTTTATTTTTCTGCCGGTCACCCCGATCTTAACGATACTTCAACAATCATAGAAGCTCTAGATAAATCCGGTGCCGATATTGTTGAGGTGGGTATTCCATTTTCCGACCCTGTAGCTGACGGCCCGGTAATTCAACAGAGTAGTTTAAAAGCTCTTAAAAATGGGATGTCGGTTAAATTACTTTTCCAACAGCTTGAAGGAATTCGAGAGAAATCACAAATCCCAATTGTTTTAATGGGATATTTAAATCCCGTTTTGCAATATGGCATAGAGGCATTTTGCCGCGAATGTGAACGGGTTGGAGTTGATGGGTTAATTTTGCCAGATCTGCCTCCTGAGCTTTATCTCGAGAAATATAAATCCTATTTTGATCAGTATAACTTGAGCAATATAATGCTTGTTCCACCTCAAACATCGGACGAACGGATCAAGCAGCTGGATAAATGGTCAACCGGATTTCTTTATATAGTTGCAGCCTCTTCAACAACAGGGGCGAAGGAAGGATTCCAATCCTATCAGATGGAATATTTCAACAGGTTAAAAAATCTTGGATTATCATCCCCAAGATTAATAGGTTTTGGTATTTCTGATCATAAAACCTATACTGAGGCATGCCAATATGCCAATGGGGTTATTATTGGAAGTGCTTTTATAAAAGCTTTGGAAAAACCTGGCATTTTAACTGAGAAAATAGCTGATTTTATAAATTCGATAAAACAGAAATCTTAATAGGATTATTGATTACTGCCCAACGGATACCTTTTTGTTGGCAGGCACAAAGAATTGCAGTATAGCTACCAAAGTTTACAATAGTTTTATTTTTGGTTTTCTGGGAATACGATGAATCGATTGTGTAAAGGCTGTACCTGAACCAGTATTTTTGAGAATTGCGGTGCTACAGTAATAGAAGAAAGAAGCCCCTATCTCAAAACTTGAATCAATGTTGGCATTCGTTTTCAGAGGAGTCTATTGAACTCGGATTATGCATATAAAAAGTTCAATAGCTTCAAATGGCTAAAAATTTGTGCTTTACCTTATAATACATAAAACCCTAATGCATATTTCGGGTTTACTCATCTACAATAGATAAAACAAGTTAATGGAAAAACACGTATTAGACTAAAAATGGTTTAGTTAATTATATCGACTATTAATACTAAATCTAAGAAGAAGTATTCAGGGGAAGAATATAGACCATAGCAGAAATCCAATGACATGCACTTCCTGCAATTACGAATATATGCCAGATTAAATGGGCATATGCTAATTTATTTAGTTTAAAAAATATCGTGCCAACAGAATAACAAGCTCCACCAATGAAAATAAACAATATACCCATGCCCGGAATATTTCTAAAAATGGGAGGCAAGAAAAATAATAGCAGCCAGCCCATTACTATATAAGCTATGATAAAGAAGATATTTACACCCTGTTCAAATTTATTTGGTGCAAAAATTTTAACAATTATTCCTGTAAGGGCAAATCCCCATTGAATACAAAACATAGTCCAGCCCCAATCGCCTTTTAGAGCAACTAGAGCAATAGGGGTGTAAGTTCCAGCTATAAGCAGAAATATGGCGATTTGATCAAAATTATGAAAGAATTCCTTTGCTCTTCCTTTTTTTAATCCATGATTTAAAGTTGAAGAGAGGTACAAAAGTGTTAATGTTGCTCCATAAATCGAGAAGCTAACTACATGGTTAACAGTGCCATATTTCACTGAAAACACAACCAATAAAACCAGTCCCACAATAGCAAAAGCTGCTCCAATTCCATGCGATATTGTGTTCGCTAGTTCTTCTTTAAAAGAAAATCTCTCTTTCTGATCCATAATTTTATATAATCTTGCTTGATCCCATTTTCACTTCATGTAAAGTTAGATCAATTACCTTAGGATTCTCTATTTTAATTAGTGGTAGCAGGAACCAAGTTTAAGAGTTCAGCGGAGCTAAAACTCATATTTTTAGTAGTCCTTCTTGCAAAAACTAATTACCAAAAGTCAATCAATCTCACATCAAAGATCAATACAGAGTTTGGAGGAATTTTATTGCCTGTTCCTTTTTTGCCCCAAGCTAATTCTGGAGGTATGAAAAACTTATACCTGGCACCTTTCGACATAAGCATTACACCTTCTTTATATCCTTCTATCAATTCTTCCATTTTTACCTCAGAGGGTTCATTTTCTTTATAAGTGTCTTCAATAACGGTACCATTAATCAATTGACATCTTTGATGTATAATAATATACGACTCTGCTTGAGGTTTATCCCCGGTACCTTCTTCTATTATCTGATATTGAAGCCCATTATCTATTTCAATAACGCCTTGTTTCTTCCTGTTCTTGTCCAGGAAGTCTTCTCCTGTTTTTCTATTATAGCCCGATGATCCCCGGTTTTTTTTCCGTTTTTCTCTTTGTCCCATACACTCATATAAGTAAAGCATTAAAAATACAAATAGATTTTTGATTCTACTACCGAAGTTATTCATCAATTAATCAGTCATATACCACGTATTGCAGTAAATAATTAGTATTTTTCAGAGGGTTATAATGTATGGAATTATTGTATAAAACCATTCCATTGTCTGATCTTTAAAGTATTGTTTTATCCAAAAATAAGAACTCATGAATATAAAAATACAATGGGCTTTGTTGTTCATTACAGTTATTCTTCCAGCAATCAATGCGCAGGATTATCAACTTGTTTGGGAAGATAATTTTGATGGTGCAGCACTGGATTCAAACATATGGAACATTGAAACGCGTGAAGGTATTTGGAATACTGGTGGAAATAGTGAACTTCAATACTATAGAAAAAATAATGTAGCTGTTGGTGATGATGGTGCTGGTAATAATTGTTTAATACTTACTGCAAAAGAAGAATCCTATAAAGGCTATGGTTATACCTCAGGAAGGGTAAACACTAAAAGTAAATTCTCTTTTCGTTATGGAAAAGTCGAAGCCCGTATTAAAGTTCCGAACTTGGCCAATGGCTTATGGCCTGCATTTTGGACATTAGGCTATGAAGATAAGGTTTGGCCAGATTGTGGAGAAATTGATATTCTGGAAATGGGGCATAGTGCAGCGATTTCTGCAGGTACACCAAACAAATATGTTGGTTCCCATTTGCATTGGGGTCCTTTTCCTAGGGATCATGGCACTGAATACACATCAGCAGATAATTTGAATGAAGATTACCATTTATACAAATTAGAATGGACTACAACAGCTATTAAAGTTTATCTAGATAATTACCTGTATTTCACAATGGATATTACAGGTGATGATGCGGAAGAATTCAGGAACTATCCACATTATTTATTGTTTAACCTTGCGGTGGGTGGTAGCCTGCCAGGTATATATAGCTCTACAGGTATTACAGCTCCATTGCCAGCAAACATGTATATAGATTATGTTAAAATTTACCAGCAAACAGGAGTCGGTGATTTGGTTGATACTGCAAATGTGATGTTTGGCGACCTGGGTGTTTATGAAGAAGCCGCGGCAGTCAATGTGAGTATGGATGAGGGCTTTGATGCAACAATTAACACTTCAGGATTAAGTAAAAGGGAAGGTGAAATCCCTAAAGAAGGAGACAGCGTTTTGTCTTATGCTGTTACTGCAGAAAATGATTTTTTAATGGAGATTCATTCAGATGTTGAAAGAAATATGGTGCAGTATGCCGGAGGCAGTGTGCAGTTTTGGGTAAAGACTGAGAATACGGATACACTCTGGGTAGGTATTGCAGATAAAAATGGCAATGAAGAATATATTTCTTATTACGAAGGTTCAGATAATAATCCATCCCGAGATGGAACATGGCAAATTGCCTATATCCAACTCTCTGATATAGCAGATAAAATTGATCTTCAGAAGATGGAGGGAATGCTAAAAATAAAGGGCAATTATAAATCTGATGGATATCTTTCTATCGATAGGGTTATCTGGACGGAAAGTCCATATCAAAGCCTAACAACCGATTATTATGGTGTATATGCCGAGCATGATAGTATTGCTTCAAAGCTGGATTTTGGATCAGGTGGAATTATTCATATATGGAGCGGATTTAGCGAAAATAGTTCCATCGGTTCATTTTATGGCGAAAATGTATTGGCCTATACTGCCAATCTTGGCACATGGAATGGATTTGGCATTCATTCCGACAATCCTTTGGATTTGAGCTCCTATATCAACGGATCCTTACATTTTTCATGCAAGACCGAAGATGGCGAAGATATCGAAATTGGGTTTAAAAATAGTGAAGATGCTGGTTGGAAATATACATATACAGGCAGCAGTATAATCTCAAGAGATAATCAATGGCATTCGTATGCTTTACCTTTAAAAGATTTTATCTCTGATTTGGGTGAGTTTACTGCTGACGATCTTAAAGATATAGCAATTCTTTTTTATATGGTTGGCACATTGGATGTAGCCTTTGATGAGATATATATAAGTAAAGATGGTACAGCCCTTGCTTACCCCAATAAAACAATGGTAAATAGTAATTATTTAGAATCAAATATTTTTATATGGCCAAATCCGGCAGATGATTATGTCATCCTAAATGGGGTTGCCCCAGGTACTGAAGTTCAAATCTATGATCAGTTAGGCAAGTTGATCTGGAAATCAGACCAGTTGGAATCAGGTCGGATTGATTTATCAGGTTTCATTAATGGATTTTACTTTCTAAAATTAACAAGTGCTAACCAAGTACATACAATAGAGTTAATTATTAATTAGCTGTTAAAGAGGGATTGCGTGATGCTTTAAAGTGCAAAGCAAAGCAACACATATATTTAAGAATTAAGGTTAAATTTTAATAAAACCTAGGGCATCAGTGCCTTTGCTTTCCAATATAGCTTGTATCCATGTTTTAAGTTCTAAAGCCTCTGGTTTGTCGAACATTCCAAAGAACCATCAGAATTTTTTATAGTTTTTTATAGTTTAAAAAAAACTGTAAAAATTGCAGACCTGTTTAGTGTTTTTGGATAAGCAGGCCTATGAAAAGGCAAAAGGATATTCTGATGCAAGTGCCTGGCAAAAATTTATTCATGTAGATAGATATGGGAAATTAATACTTTTCTTGTATCTTAATTCGATAATTAATTCAGCAATATCGATTTTTTGATATTAATTTCAGGCTAATGATAATACGATTCATATTTATCTTGCTCGGGTTAAGTATTTTTGGGCGTTCTGAAGCTCAGGTAAAACCCGACAAAGCTTTTCCTGAGTTATTTCATGATGTTCAAATCAGCAAGTTGTTCAAAGACTCTAAGGTTTTTCCAGATTGCACACCAATTATTGAACCTACCCTAATAGATTCGCTATACAACATCGAAAGCCAAAAGCCAGGTTTTAAATTAGAAGATTTTATCAGCACATATTTTGTAAAACCTAAAGAATCTTTTGAATTTACAAGCGATACAACTGTTGATATACTCGAACATATCAATTCGTTATGGGATCAATTGCAACGTTATACAACCGAAAACAGTGGCACTCTGATAGGATTGCCAAATAAATATATTGTGCCGGGGGGGCGTTTTCGTGAGGTTTATTATTGGGACACGTATTTTACGATGTTAGGACTAAAAGAAGCTGGCGAAACAGATTTGATAAAATCAATGATTGATAATTTCGCCTACCTGATTGATACTTTTGGTTTCATTCCAAATGGAAACAGGACCTATTATCTGTCTCGGTCACAACCTCCCTTTTTCTCTCTCATGATTGACTTGTTTGCAAGTATTGTTGGAGACCAGGCCTATATCCAATACCTAGGGCAATTAGAAAAAGAATACCAATTTTGGATGGCAGGGCAAGAAAAGCTCAGCGATGATTTTTCTGCTTCTAGGAGAGTTGTTCGGCTTCCTGGAAATATCATATTGAACCGTTATTGGGACGATGATCCGTCACCAAGGCCAGAGGCTTACAACGAAGATTTAAGGATTGCACGCCTCTCACCAGAGCATGACACAGTAGATTTTAGGAACATCCGGGCAGCCTGTGAATCGGGTTGGGATTTTAGCAGCCGATGGTTAAACGATTCAAAAAGTCTTGAAACTATCGAAACAACAAAAATATTACCTGTTGACCTGAATTGCCTTTTGTATCATCTGGAGGAAGTTCTGGGCAAAGCTTATCATATGAAGGGTAATAAGGCTAGATATAAGTACTATACTAATTTGTCCAAGAAAAGGGCCAAGGCAATTAATAAGTTTTTCTGGAGAAAAAAGCAAGGTTTTTTTGTTGACTACCATTGGGTGCTTGAATGGCAGAATATGCCCAATCATCTTGCGGGAGTGTATCCTCTTTTTTTTAATTTGGCCAGTAAAAAGCAAGCTAAACTGACAGCATCCTATCTTCAGGAAAATTTTTTAGTCGATGGAGGTCTGTTAACTACCTATTATAATACCGGACAACAATGGGATGCACCCAATGGATGGGCACCTTTGCAATATATTGCTGTTATAGGTCTTTCAAATTATAATTATTCAGAGTTGGCAAGAGATATTGCAAATAGGTGGAAATATTTGAATAAAAAGGTGTACAATGATCAAGGAAAGCTTTTAGAAAAATATAACATTGAAGAAATTGATTTAAAAAGTGGGGGAGGAGAATACCCTACGCAGGATGGCTTTGGATGGACCAACGGAGTGTATCAGGTATTGGAAAATCCCGAAACAATCAAATGATTTTTTTCTAGGTGCTTTAATATATTTGCGAAGTGAAAAGGAACGAGATTAAGCAATTAAAGGAGGATCTTGAAAGGTATAAAACCTTGGCAGATTCAACCTACGAGGCGATCTTTTTATTGGACAAAGGCTATTGCATTGAAGCCAATAATGCTGGATGTAAAATATTTGGATATACGCATGATGAGCTTATAGGAATGTTTGCCACTGCTGTTATTGCAGAAGAATGCCGTGAGCAGGTTAGAAAGAATATAAGCAATAAGGTTGAAGAGCCATATGAAGTTTTAGGACTTCGAAAAGATGGTACAAAATTCGATGCGGAGATACAAGCCAAAGAAATTATTTATCAAGGTAAGAATATAAGATTAACAGCAGTAAGGGATATAACAGCCAGAAAAGCAGATGAAGAAAAAATCCTGGAAAGTGAAGGCAAGTTTAAGGCAATTTTTGAAGAGGCCGGAGATGGAATTCTTATTGGAAATACGAAAGGAGAAATAGTTGAAGCCAATGACAGCTTTTGTAAATTATCTGGCTATAAAAAAGAAGATTTAATCAGTAAACATATCAGTATAATTTTCTCGGAGGAAGCCCTTAAGAAGAACCCTCTTCGGTTTGATCTATTAGATATAGGTCAATCAGTTATGATCGAGCGGGAAATTATCCCCCCAAATGGACCGCCCATACCTATAGAAATGAATTCAAGGAAGGTCAATGAAAATTATTACATTTCAATTCTCCGTGACTTATCAGAACGTAATAAAGTGGAAGAGCGGTTAAGGGAAAGCAATATTCAGCTAAAAAAAGCAAAAGAAAAGGCTGAGGAGAGTGATAAGCTTAAATCAGAATTTCTGGCAAATATGAGCCACGAAATTCGGACCCCCATGAATGCCGTCATCGGCATGACCGGTCTGCTTCTGGATACCGATCTTACGAAAGAGCAG
>JBNKPU010000089.1:0-38914 GCA_050295515.1 Bacteroidales bacterium
AGATGAATCATAGCACCGCTATGGTGCTTCGAAACAAGTAAGTGAAACGACTTATATTGAAGCAATTTCAATATGTAATAGATTTTCTAATGCATATTCCGGGTTAAAGCATTACAGAATCGAAATCAAAGATCAATATCATCACTTAGCTTCTGGATTTCCAATTCTTTTCGCAAAAAAAACAGCCATGATTATTAGTTTAAAGAATGAAAATGAATGAGATGTTGGGAAATTGCTCTTCAATCTCTTCCAGTTCTTCGCGTTCCATGCCCATAGAAGTGTCGGTATCAAGAATACCAACAAAGTAAACATTTAAACGGGTTCGAGATTGGAAATGATTGTACTAAAACCTTCTTGGATGGGAGAGGGTTCTTATCGCTGGTTAAGCTTGCTATACCGATGGTCAATGTGTTAATTCATTTTGCTACTGTTTTAATATAATCAGCAGAATAAAAATAAATTGAAGACTATATTCTTAAACTTTTTATTCTGACTTATGTTGAAACTTGATATATTAGCGACACTCTATTGCAAAAATTTTTCAGGTTATACCCTAAAGAGTACTTAAAAGATGTGGCTAATACAATAGCATAGGTGAGAATAAATGGAAAAATCGAAACCGATAGAAAAAACAATTGCTGTACTCCCTTTTGTGAATATGAGTGGCAGTGAAGACGTTGAATATTTCAGTGATGGTATTACAGAAGAAATCATTAATGCACTGTCCAGTATAAAACACCTAAAAGTTACATCAAGAACGTCTTCCTTCTATTTCAAGAATAAGCACATACCAATCAGGCAAATTGCAAAGGAGTTGAATGTTGAGGCTATTTTGGAAGGTAGCGTAAGGCTGGCAGAGAAAACAGTCAGGATTACAGCACAGCTAATTCATGCCGAAGAAGATTTTCATTTCTGGTCGGAAACATGGGAACGGAAACTGGAAAACATTTTTGAAATTCAGGATGAAATAAGCTTGCACATTGCGGAGAAACTCAGGGAACAATATGGGCATCTTGATATTCAGGAGCATTTAGTGCCAACGAAAACATATAATATCGCAGCGTATGATTATTCTCTAAAGGCTCGCTATCATTTTAACAAATGGAATCCTAAAGATGTACGAATAGCCATTGAACTTAATAAAAAGGCAATTTCGTTTGACCCAAAGTTTACTGAAGCTTATGTAGATTTAGCCGATGCGTATAGTTTTTTAGCTGTAACAGAAATAATGCCTGCCGAAGAAGCATGGCCTAAAGTAAAAGAAAATATTAATAATGCGAAAACTCTTGACCCTGGCAATGCAGGGGTTTATTACCAGTTAGCCAACCTTGCATTTTTTACTGAAGCAGATTTTAAGACTGCCCTGGAACATTCATTAAAGGCATTGGAATTAGACTCTAATTATGTTGAATCAATGCAATTTGCAGCTTTGCTTTACATTCTTTCCGGAGACCTAAAAAAGGCGAGGAGTTTTATTGATTCGGCTTTAAAAATCAATCCCCTTTCTCATGAAACCTTGTTCTATAAAGCCTATTATTTATATCGTTTCGAAGACTTTGCAAAAGCCCTGGATATTTTTAATGAAATGTTGGAAGCTAACCCGAACAACATTCCGGCCATTGTACAAAAATGTTATTGTTTGATTCACCTGGGGCAACCAAAAGAGGCGTTAAATTATCTTAACAGCATTTCAAAAGATGTTATTCCAACCGATGAATATCTGGGGATATCGTGTATTGCAAATATCCTCATAAGTGACAATAAAGAAACAGCAGAAATGCTTGTTTCTAAATTACAGGTAACAGCACAAAATGAAACTGCATTTCAGGCACATTCTTACCTTTACCTGGTCTATGCCATAGCAAACAAAATAAATGAAGCATTTGATTGGTTGGACAGGATTGTTACAATAAAATCACCAATAATATTATTGAGCTTTGCTGACCCATTTGCTAATTCTTTGAAAACAGATGCACGTTTCCTAAAATATCAACAAAAATTATTTCCAGTTTCGAAATATAATGGTGAAGAAGAAATAACAAAAGCACCATTACTGGATGAAATCACAGCTCAGCAATATACCCAATCATTACTCAGATTTATTAAAGAAGAAGAACCCTTTCTTGTACCTAATCTTTCGCTTCGTTCTACAGCAGAGCAACTGCAAATCCATCCCAATAAACTTTCATGGTTGCTAAACGAAAAACTGGGCAAAAACTTCAACGAGTTTATCAATTATTACAGGATTGAATACTTTAAAAACCTTGCCCAAAATCCTGACAATGCTCACATCTCACTATTAGGCCTTGCTTATGAAAGTGGGTTTAACTCAAAAACCGTTTTCAATACCTATTTTAAAAAAGAAGTAGGTATGACGCCAAAGGAGTTTCTGAAACAAAATAGTTCGGATTTATAATTCCGAACACCTACTCGATTTTCCCGAACTTTTTTCTTTTGTACCTCCCCTACATTTGCTTTTGTATATCAATCGAAAAGAAATAGTATTAAAAAATACGATAATCATGAAAGAAATGATGAAAGCAATTGTAGCTAGCAGCTATGGAGGACCAGGTGTGCTAAAACTGGAACAAGTAGAGAAGCCTCAACCAAAAGCAAATGAAATATTGGTTAAAGTATATGCATCTTCTGCCACACAAGCAGATTGCATGATGCGAACCGGAAAGCCTTACTTCGCTCGTTTATTTACGGGTCTTAAAAGACCTAAGCATCCAATTCCCGGAACAGGTTATTCTGGTATTATTGATGCTGTAGGAGATAATGTTAAGTCTTTTAAAATCGGGGATAAAGTTTTTGGCGAAACCACATTAGGATTTAGCACAAATGCTGAATATGTTGCTGTTCCGGAAAATAGCGTTATCCTTCCTTTGCCCGATACAATGAGTTTTATAGAATCTACCACCATTTGTGACGGACATTTAACTTCAATTAATTTCTTAAAAACCATTGCACATATTAAGACTGGCCAAAAGGTGTTGATAAATGGAGCATCAGGTAGCCTGGGAAGTGCAGCTGTTCAATTGGCAAAATATTTTGGTGCAGAGGTAACCGGTGTTTGCAGCACACGAAATATCGGTTTAGTTGAGTCTTTGGGAGCTGATTTTGTTATGGATTATACAAAAGAAGATTTTGCAATAAAGAATAAGCAATACGATATAATTTACGATACTGTTGGAAGGTTATCTTTCAGAAAAAGTAAAAAAGCATTAGCCCCGAAAGGACTGTTCATATCGCCGGTATTAAAATTTTCATTGATGCTTCATGTACTTTCAACTTCAGTAATAGGTTCAAAAAAAGCAAAATTTGGTGCTACCGGATTAAGTTCTGATAATGAATTAAAGCAATTGCTAACTGAGATAGTGGAAATATTCAAAGAAGGAAAACTAAAAACTGTTATCGACCGTCAGTTTCCATTGGAAAAACTTGAGGAAGCCCATCGTTACATAGCTACCGGACATAAAAAAGGAAACATAGTTATTATTAATCAAATTGAAAATTAGAAATCATGAAAGAATTAAGGAAAATTGCAATCATAGGAGGAATCTCTATTTTATTAATGGCTATGGTAGCTGGATTTACTTATGGGTTTGCCCACAATTCCCTTGTAAATCAGGATAACCCTGGAATAACCTATCGAAATATTACAAGTCTCGGCTGGTTATTTCGATTAGAAGTATTGGGTTGGGTAGTTATCTTATTGCTTGATGTTGTAGCAGCATGGGCGTTATATGTAGTTTTTAAAAAACAAAATCCGAACCGGTCATTGCTCATGGCATGGTTAAGGTTAATATATGCTGCCATACTGGCAATTGCTATACAAAACCTGGTGCAGCTGTTCAATATCCATCAAATAGATGTTAACCAGACCATGAGCCATATACAGTCTTTTGAAAACATGTGGTCTTTAGGTTTGATTGTTTTTGGGTTTCACTTGTTGGAACTGGGTCAACTGGTTTTAAAATCTAGCGCCCACAAAATATTCGGGATATTATTGGTTCTTGCAGCAATAAGTTATCTGTTTGTAAACGTATCTAAAGTATTGTTTGGAAATACAATTGAGGGGTTAGGTGTTGTGGAATCTATTCTTAGTTTTCCTATGGCAATAGGAGAAATCTCTTTTGCTGTGTGGTTGATTGTTAAAGGCGGTAAAAAATAAAGAAGATCGACTAGTCAAGGTGTTATGTCCGAATTCCTTGACACCCTCTACGTCAGTTATTTCGTGAAGATAAAATAAAAAATCATGGAATCATTACTTCGATTAGAGGATGCAAGTTTTTTGGATTTATCATTTTACGCGAACTGATTATTAGGTTCCAAATGGTGGCTGTTTATTCTTTTCTTTTTGTCGCCGGTATCAGTAAGCTTGGATACTTATTGGGTAATAAAGTCGGAGCTATCATCTACAATATCGTTCATTTTTGACTATTGGCAAGACCAATAGGTATAACAGGTCATTTATATACTAATATAAACTGGACTCATTCTATTTGCACACGGCGCTCTCAACAGGTTTTTCGGCTATGGTCTAAAATTTTGCGAAGGTTTTAGGAAAACCCATTTGGGATTTATCGATAAAAGTTTAATCAATTAAAATAATAAAAAATGAAAAGATTTGGAATTAGTCTAATGTTACTGTTATTAAGTTTCAGTACATTGTTAGCCCGGGATGATGTGTCCTTAAGTGGCTACATTAAGAGTGCCTCTACCGGCGAAGGTTTGATTGGTGCAACGGTTTATATTGAAGAACTAAAAACCGGCACAACTACCAATCTATATGGCTTTTATTCTATTTCGCTGCCTCAGGGGAAATATACCCTTCAATACTCGTATATCGGTTTTGAAAATACACAACTTAGCAGAAACCTTGAATCGGACATAACGGTAAGCATTGAACTGCAGGAAGGATCGACCAAGATGGAAGAGGTTGTTGTTCATGGTAGAGCTTCTGATAGAAATATAAAAGAAGCAGAGATGAGCGTTGTGAGCCTGTCACCTAAAGAAACAAAACTAATACCTGTTTTAGCAGGTGAGCCGGATATTTTGAAAACCCTACAGCTTCTTCCTGGTGTTAATTCGGGTACAGAAGGTACAACAGGTTTTTATGTGCGAGGAGGAGGTGCTGACCAGAACCTGATAATCCTCGATGAAGCTCCGGTATACAGCGCATCACATTTAATGGGTTTTTTCTCGGTATTCAATACTGACGCTATTAAAGGTGTTGAGCTTTATAAAGGGAATGCCCCAGCTGAACTAGGAGGACGTCTTTCTTCTGTGGTGGATATAAAAATGAACGAAGGGAATTCCAAACAATTTTCTACATCGGGAGGTATTGGATTATTGTCATCGAGATTAACTGTTGAAACTCCCACAATTAAAAACAAAGGATCATTAATAGTCACTGGCAGGCGTAGTTATGCCGATGCATTTATGATTTTCTCAAAAAAAAATATCAGGGCAAACACCGACTTGTACTTTTATGATTTAAATGCGAAAACAAACCTTGTTATTAATGACAAGAACCGGGTGTACCTTTCAGGATATTTTGGAAGGGATGTGTTTAATATCAATGATTTATTTGCTCTTAATTGGGGTAATAAAACGGGCACATTACGATGGAACCATGTTTTTGGTAGTCGTATTTTCCTAAATAGTTCATTGATTTATAGCGATTACAACTATGGTTTTGGGTATAATTTCTCAGACAATACAATTTTTATTAAATCCAGCATAAAGGATATTAACCTAAAAGAAGATTTCCAATTTTTTATTAATACCAGAAATACGATAAAATTTGGTGTAAATGCGATCTACCATAGATTTAGTCCAGGTAAATTAACAGCTTCAAATGAGGAACTTTTTAACCCGGTTAGTATGGATGAAAAGCGTGCTCTTGAATCTGCGTTCTATTTTTCTCATAAACTGGATATTACAGAGAAATTAAAACTGTCCTATGGTCTCCGCTATTCAGGATTCATAACTCATGAATTAGATACTTTAAATGCAGACCAATCCAATGATAAGAATAAAGGCACACAAGTTTCTACGGAAAATGGTTTAATTCACAATGATTATGTAGCTGAACCTCGTGTAACCTTTAACTACATTCTTAACAATGAGAACTCAATAAAATTCTCATACGCCCGTAATGCACAATATATTCATCTATTATCAAACTCAACAGCTTCTTTACCGACAGATGTTTGGATGGCAAGTAGTAAAAACATCAAACCTCAGATTGCAGATCAGCTTGCCATTGGCTATTTCAGGAATTTCAACAATAATATGTTCGAATCCTCGGTGGAATTGTACTACAAAGATCTTTATAACCAGATTGATTATATGGATGGAGCTCAATTGTTGTTGAATAAAAACGTTGAATCTCAGTTGTTATTTGGCATTGGGAGAGCTTATGGTGCAGAGTTTTATGTAAAAAAAAGAACAGGAAAGCTTACCGGATGGATTGGTTATACAATATCAAAGACAGAAAAATCAATAGAAGGAATTAATAGTGGAGTATGGTATCCAACCAAATATGACAGAATCCATGATATCTCCATTGTTGCTATTTATAAATTAAACCAAAAATGGACTTTTTCTGCAAATTGGGTGTATAATACAGGTAATGCTGTCACCTTTCCAAGTGGTAAATACCAAATTGAAGATTTTACCATACCCGCATATACAAAGCGTAATGAGTATCGCATGCCAGATTATCACAGGCTTGACATATCGACTACATTCTATTCAAAAAAACATAAAAAATTTGAGTCGAGCTGGAACTTCTCAATTTACAATGTATATGCACGGCGCAATGCATTCTCAATCAGTTTTAGGGAAAATGAAGACAATCCAAATGTAACTGAAGCTGTACGACTTTCCCTGTTTACAATGATACCATCAATTACTTACAATTTTAAATTTTAGAAAGATGAAAACAATAATTTACCTAATAACTAGTATGTTAATCCTAGCTTCTTGTGAAGATGTTATTGATATAGAATTAAATTCAATTGAGCCAAAGCTTGTAGTGGAAGGATTCATAAATGTCAATAAAGAAAATACAGAAGTTAAGCTCACAAAAACAACTGATTTTTTTAATCCTGAAGAATACTTGAAAATTTCTGATGCAGCAGTCACTTTAAGAAGTGAATCAGGAAAATCCCATAAATTAGTAGAATCAACACCAGGTAAATATATGGTTGATGAGCTGGTATTAAGCAATAATGAGACATATAGCTTAATAATCGAATCGGAGGGCGAAAAATATATGGCTTCGGTTCAAATACCTGAAAAAGTTGAAATAAAGTCTCTCTCCTATGCAGAAACACCTGTATATATGGAGTTTACAGGAGGTAGTCTGGTTAGTTGTATTATCAATGACCCTGCTGGAAAAGAAAATTTCTATCGGTTCAGAGCATATGCCGCAAATAATGCTGAATTCATGGAAGAGAATATTAGTGTTTTTAATGATGCATTTGTTGATGGAAATGAAATATCCCTCCGTTGGGAAGCAGATCAATTTTTCCCGGGAGATACAGTGGTTGTTGAATTACGCTCTATAGATCGAGCTTCGTACGACTACTACGTATCAATTAACTCATTGTTAGAAAGTGGTTTTGTTGGAAGTGCTACACCTGCTAACCCTAAAACCAACATTATTGGAGAAGCCCTTGGTTTTTTTGGAGCATATACTGTTAGCCGGGATACCATAATAGTCAACAGATAAATAATTTTTAATCCCATATAAAAGAAATAACAATGCTTAATGATTTAAAATTCAGATAAAATGAAAATACAAATGAACTCTCTAAACAGAATCGCAAAGATCGAGTACTTTGTAATTTCCATACATAATCTTCAACCATATGGTTTTCCTACTCTAGTATAGCCTAAACCACGACCTGTTGATCCTGAATCTCCTCTGGTTTTAGGACCTCATGCTCATCGAAGGGACAACGCCATTTAAAATTGAAGCCAGCCAGTACTCAAGATTCCTGTTCAGTAATAAAATATAAGTATCAAGTGGTTTTTATTATCTTTGCATCCTGTCCTTAACAAACAAACCATCTAACTAAAATGTTACCTTAATTTAATGCATTATGTACCGTATTCAAGTTTCAATATTAGTTTTTTTTGCAAGTCTTTCGGCTTTCGCTCAGACCAATACCGATAAGGGAAAAGTTGAAATTTACGAAAAAGGAAAAGGGTATTACTATGAATCCATACTGAAAGATGTTGGTGCTGTGAATGATTCCCTGGACAAGGAAGGCAAGCAGCCTTTCATACGATTTATTATGGATCAGTCGGGTATGGATTTACCCAATGATAAGTCGAAATACCAATCGGTATGGAGCCAACCCACCGAGTCGCAGGGCAATACGGGTACATGTTGGGCATTTTCCACAACTGCTTTTTACGAATCAGAAGTCTTTCGCCTGAGTGGGAAAAAAGTTGAAATATCGGAGATGTATACTGTTTACTGGGAATATGTAGAAAAGGCCCGTCGATTTATCGAAAAGCGCGGCAATTCCTTTTTCAGTCAGGGCTCTGAGGGAAATGCTGTAGCTCGGATGATGACTAAATACGGTGCCGTACCGTATGAAGCCTATACTGGATTGCAGGGTAACCGGAAATTCTATTCGCATGATAAAATGTTCGATGAAATGAACGGATTTCTTCAGTCGTTGAAGAAAAACAATGCATGGAATGCTGACTATGGACTGGAAACGATTAAGTCTATTCTAAATCACTACCTTGGAGAACCTCCTGTTAATTTTACAATTGACGGTAAAAAATATACACCCCAGACTTATCTGAACGATTACCTAAAACTCAAGCCGGATGATTATGTGGAAATTCTTTCGTACAAACAGGAACCTTACTGGAAACAAGTAGAGTATAAAGTGCCCGACAATTGGTGGCACAGTGAGAAATATTACAATGTTCCGCTGAATGTCTTTATGGAGCTGGTAGAACAAGCCACAAAGGATGGTTACACGATGAGTATTGGTGGCGATGTATCAGAAACAGGATTTAACCGACAGACCAACTGCGCCATGATACCTGATTATGACCTGCCTTCTGCATATATCAATGAAGATGCCCGTCAGTTCCGTTTCTCAAACGAAACCACAACCGATGATCATGGTATGCAATTGATAGGTATCCTGGAAAACTATAATGATAGTGGGAAAAATTGGTATTTGATTAAAGATTCCAGTTCCGGATCACGTAATGTAGGGGAAGGTGATCCTCGCTTTGGGTATTACTTTTTTCATGAAGATTATATTAAACTGAAGATGATGGGCTTCACCATTCATAAAGATGCCGTGAAAGATATCTTGAAAAAGTTTAAATAGAGTCTGTCCATAAAGTCGGGTGTTTGGAGTATAAAGTTTAAATACAAGGCGTGTGAACCGAACAAAGTGAGTTCTTGAACACAATTAAAAATGAAACACATTGTGAAAAAAAATCCAAACCGCAGTATACTAGCGTATATGAGGATTTGGATTTTAACTACGTTGAGCTCGGCAAGCCTCGGTTGAGCAACAACGCAGTAGTTGGACTTTATAGACGAACACTAAATAGTCACCTCCTTCAAATTACTCAGGCTTGCAGTATGAAGGTGTTGAGTTGTTTTCCTGTTGAGATGGATTGCCAGCAAGCTATTTGAGGGGCTGCTAATCGCAAGGCAATAGCTGAGCATAACAGGTAATTGTCCTTAGCTCATTAACTCACCCCAAACCATTACGATATTTAGCAGGTGTTTTTCAAATTGGTATACTTTGTGTTTATCTGTGAAGGCTTTAAATGTGATTAGCTCAACGGGAAGTTTGTCTTTTGTGTAATGGACTTGGGGCTCATGTTATGTCTACTTATTCGGTCTTCCAGATCTTATATAAAAGTTTCATCTGAGCATTTTAAAAGTATGCGAACCACATAATTTGTAATTATAAAATGGATAGTATTCACCGTAGCTCAAAGAAGTTTTGGGTGAGGTGAGGGAGGTCTCCTACGTAGCTAAAGCGTAGGATGAAACTCTCCTACGCCAAGGCTTCGGCGGATAAAAGTGGAGCTGGTTAGTATTTATATATTATTGATTATAAACTATTTACAAATGGATTGACCCGCTATTGACCCGTTTCGATTTCCAGGAGCGGAAGCTCCAAAGTTCTGGACGAGGAGCATTTCTGAGGTGATTCAAATATACGAAAAAATTAGTTTAATTTCAGTGGGAATTGTATGATATGTATTTTAGCTAATTATATTTTTTCCTTTAGCTTAGTTATCCTAGAATAAGATTCTTCAATCCTTTCTTCTGATATTAATCCTTGACTTACAGCTTCTCGTAAGATTTTATGAAACTCTTCACATATATTTTCATCATATTCAAGATTATTCCCGAACAAAAGAATATCAATACCAGCATTTACCGTTAGTATAATGGCTTCTTTAAATCCGTGATAATCGGAAATCGCTTTCATTTGCATATCATCAGATACTAAAACACCATTATAACTCAAAGAATCTCTCAATATAGAAATTGTATTTTTTGATAATGTTGCAGGTACAGTGAATCAATCCTTCTGTTAAAGATATGTGCAGTCATTATCATTTCACATTTGTCCTTTTCTATTAGTGATTTATACGGAATTAATTCAATATCATCCCATGTCTCTGTTATATCTACAAAATCATTATGAGAATCCGTTTCTGCACTACCGTGTCCCGGAAAATGATTAATACATGTTAATACTTGATTCTCTTTATGCTTATTGATGAATGTAACAGCATTGTTAACTACAACTTCAGGATTCTCAGAATAACTCCTATTTAATCTGCCAATTGCTGGGCTATTTGGGTTTACATTAATATTAACAACAGGAGCAAAATTTAGATTTGTACCGCATCGACTGAGTGTTCTGGATATATCCTGTGCAACTCTTTTTGAAAAGCTGTTATTATTGCTATCACCAACCTCTTTTGCTAAAGGTATTTTTGGAAAACCATATATATTTTTAAGTCTCATAACATATCCACCTTCTTGATCAATAGATATGAATAACTTCTTTTTGGAAATTTGCCGATTAATGAGAGGTTTTTATTGTATGAATCAAACAACTGGAGCTTGTCTTTTAGCTTGCCAGATATCTTTTCTTCGGCGGCTACAGATAAGACTTTTCGCTGGAGCTCCTTGCTCAGATAAATAGCAAACTTTATACTTAAGGTAGATTTCCCTTTTCCTCCCGGTCCGTAAATCACCTTCTGGCGCGAATTTGCAATTCGTTTCTTTTTCCGTATCCTATCAACCTTTATTTCTCATTTTTTAAAATTGCTATTTTACCTTTTTACAATTTGTTCTATAGTTAGACCTTTTGATGTTTCTATTTTAAGTAAATACAGCCCTGGTTGCAATTGGCTAATATCAAACTGATTATTACTTTGTTTTTTAATGTATAGTAATTTCCCATGTAGATCATACATCATTACCCTGGCTTTTTCGGTTAAGCCTTCCACGTACAATGTATTATTTGCAGGATTCGGGTATACCTGAATATCATCTGAATTTATAGTGTGAGTACTTGTTTCGATAATAACTTCTGATGAGTCTTGAGAATAATATAATTCAACCGCAATCCCATTTAATGCCACATACGTCTGTGAACTGGTGCTTGAACCAATTTTAATCTCATTATTTCCGTCCTGAAAAAAAGTATTATCGAGCATCAACCCATAGGTTGTCCAGTCCGCAGCATTAATAAGTTGCTGATCGCCAGAACAGGTAACAAAATTATTTATTTGTTGATATAAATATGAATAAAATACCCCGCCACTGGTTGTGCCATGTGCCTGAAACATTACTTGTACTGAATCTAGATTCTCATAATTATCGATGTTAAACTGATAATTTACCCAGATTGGAAGCCCACTTCCTGGAGCATAGGCCCATATATAATAATCGTTCCACCAGGGAACCGAGCTCACACAATATCCATTGTATGATACAGAACTTGGAGAATACTGATTTGGATCGGTAAATATTAACTCCCCACTCTCTTTATCTACAATGATCTTCATTACAAAATTTGTTTGAGGGATAAAGTCTACTTGTCTACATACTATATTATTTTGTTTGTCTGATTCATAAACCAGACTATCGATATCAGCCACAACAAGAAAATTTGGGTATTTAAAACTAATCCCTCCCGGAATTGGCAGATTCTCGGATAAGGTTAGCGACTCTCCTGGTAAAAATAGCTTGAGTGGATAGTTCGACAGCATAATATCAGATTGATCGTATAAGCTGTCCTTTGATAGAAACACCCCAACCTTACAGGTTCTATTGGTATTACTTTTGCCCCTATTTAAAATATCTATTGTTATGGCAACAGTATCACCAGCCTCAAAAGTGCTATTGCCTAATTGAAGATTCGCAACTTCAAGATCTGGTAAATAATTATATATGAGTATTGTATCTCTACAAATAATATCCTCATTATCGAGCAACAGAAATTCGACACTTGATGCTATTGTATCTGCAGAGTTGCTGGTTATAAATACCTTTGACAAAGTATCTATGTTAATGTAGAGGTTATTATCGTTTAAAATGTTATAAGAAAAACTATAGCTATACGGATCGCACCCTTGACAAAATATTTGTTCGACAAGATCAATTTCTTTATACCAGGTTAATCTATCCAGGTATATATCGGGTATGTTGAGTTTGGGAGCTTGGTCTATTACCTCAATTTGAGAACTTATAGCCCGCTCAAACCTATATCCATCATAAATACCGACACATTCAATTTCTAAGGAATAAACCCCAACAGTATCCAGATTAAATGGAACTGAATAGAGATAGCTAGTATCATTTTCTAATTGATGAGTGCCTAGATCCAACTCATGTAACATTCCATTCGGTGTTGTAATTCTAGCTATTAGCTCTATTTCAGAGGATATGCTTTTATCTGGCAATCTTAAATTTGCAGTAATATAATAATCATCATTAAGAGCTGTCTGTTGTTCATTGGTATTATATAGTATTATATTCGAATAATACAGTGCCTGGGCCTGGTACCATAAAGTATCATTGATTAATGTGTCATTGGCCCATAATTGCCATTGGCCGGGAAGCGGATCGTCAATGGTGACAGAATATAAATTGGAGAGTGTATCCAGAAGCCACTCCGTATCATCATATATCTCCCCATCGGGTTGCAGTAGATATTTTGAAAGGGAGTCACTAGCGGTCTGTGCCGGCGATAGCAAGAATGTGGTTTGAGAGGCTTGGTTATCAACGAAAAAATCAATTGTGTCTGATAAAGCCGCTCTTACTTGTGGAGAATTAGTGACTTGGGTTTTTATAGCGGAATTTCCATTTTGAGCCCATTCATTATTAATATCATCCCAATTGATAGTAATAAAAAAGCTCTGACAATAATCAAGTTCAACTTCCTTGGTATAGGAATATAATTGTCCACCCGAATATAATTTAATTTTATTAATACCTGAAAGTATATCTATTGCACAACCATCACTAATTTTTGAAGGATTTATATGATCAAAACTATAATCCTCATGAAAATAATAGACACCAGTTATGCTATTTCGTTTAAATACTCCAATATTAAATTCTCTAAGAGGTTGACCGTTGATTTTCCGTTTACTTGAGGATAATATTAATGTTTTAGTGAAATAGTTATATGAGGCATTTATTTCCTCTACTAAATTATTGGGGAAAGGATGATTTATAATTTCAAAAAGTATAAGACTTCTTTGATAATTTTCACCTGTGGTAGTCTCCAGATCCATTAACTCCTTATTAGCAGGTTTGTAAACGGATTTATCCTGTTTTACTATAGCCTTTATGGTATCATTAATTAAAAGTGAATCTAAAAAGTTATCATAGCTTACTTTAAAATAATTATAAATTATATTGGGTATAAAAGTTGGACTACCTATGTTGGTTTGCCCAGGATGATTACTCTGGCTATGAACACCATCATCATGATTGCCAAATATTGAGGCAAAACCGATACCCATATCCAATAATGAGGCACTGCTTATGGCAACCAGACCATCACTGTGTTTTTTTGCTTCCTCATGTATAATCTCTGTAGTATAGTTTTTACTGGTTGCGCCTAAAATAACAAAATAATCGTCATAGGTATTTAAATTTTTATCGAGGTCCGGAAATGGTTTATCCCAATAATTCTTTGTGACCTCAGAACCTAATGAAGCATCTCGATAGCAGAGAGCGTATGGATCTATACCATCAAATTTTGACAAAGTACCAGTACCAGTTATATTCTCATAAGCTCTATTTGCTGCAAAAGAACCATAAAATGGAGGAGTCATAAATAAAACTTTTCTAAGATTGTCCTGTGCATCTTTACTGAATTTTGTAATATATTGCCTTGTAATTATCCCGCCATAACTATGGGTTACAAGATTTATTTTTTGCTGATATAGAGATTTGAGATAAGCCAAGTCAAATTTCAAACATTCCGAAACAGTTATAGCTGCGTCATTGTTAGGATAATACATTTGCCAGGTATGAAAATTATAGTTTTCATTTAATATTCTGGGTGTTGTATACCAATATGAAACATCCTCACTACTTGGCTTTGCAAGCTCCCCCTTGGTTGGATTAGGGAAATATTTCCATTTGCTGTACATATATTTTCCATTTAAACCATGTAGTAAAAGAATTGGTTCTACAGTATGATACTTTGGAAACTTATTTAAAGGAGGTATTAACATTGAAACAGAATACTCCCCTATATTGTAATAAACCCATCCTTTGTATTTATCTTTCATGATTTGATTGTATGGAAAGACTGTTTCTCCATCCTGTTTACATATTTCATTATCATTATGCAGTATTAAAATGGCATTTCTGACATGATCTTTATTTTTATAATAATCATATTCATAAGGCATATGACCTATCTGTTTTTTGCTTTCATCAAATAGTTTCAATTCGTTATTAAAATCACTTGTAATAATAATCCCTCCTATTTCATTCTCGAAATGGTTAATTAATGCATACCTGCCACCTTGTGTATTAAAGACAGGAAAAAACAGCCTTTTATTAAATGGAATATGCCCTGTGTATCCTTCTCCTGCAAGTGATTTTCCTTCGAGATCATATCCAACATATTTTACTAATTCTGTGTTTTCTGTTTCAATAATCTGGAGAAAGATACCATTAAGGGCAGCTGATGCGGGAATAATCATAACGTGATCGATAATTGGAGAATCAAAATCATAATAAACTTTAACTGAATCATTCTCATATATAATAACAGTCCTATCCCGTGGTAAATCTTCCCGAGGTATAGAAAATTGTATCCTTTCAATGCAGTTATTCTGTATTGAATATTCGACTTCCCCGTTCCAACCACTTAAATAATAACCTTTTGAGTAATCAATCCCATATGACATTAATTGAAGATTATCTGTAATAGTAGCCAGAATATCCAGATTTCCACCAATGCTATTTATTTGATAAATTATTAGGTCATCATCTCCCGGATGAGAAACAGGATTTGACACCTCTAAAATAAAATTTAGATTAATAGAATATTCATTTTTTTGATAATCAGTTGTTCCATCATTATAATAAATGGTGTATTCATTTTCTCCTTCGCCAATAAGCGGTACCTGAATTGATTCTTCATGCTCCTGTCCAAAAGACAAATAAAATGCAGAATTTAACAATAGAATAAATATGCAGCTAAAAACCCGCATATGCATTGTTGATTTGTAGGGGTTTGGTTGTGTTTTCATTTCTACAAGTATTAACTGGAATATCTGTGCGAAAAGCTTCAACCATTATCCAACAACTCAATCAATTCTTTATATATGATGCTGAAACTATTTGCCTTAAGGATTTTAAAATTAACTATTTATTTCAAAAATAAATATTATTGAAAAACTATTTAGATAACCTTGTGTTTGTATATGTTTTTAGCATAATCAATCTTGGTTATTGATTATTTACTCGTATATTTGATTAAGAATAGAAGGATTAATTGTCTAACAATCTATTCATAAGCTTACAATTATTTCCTTCCTAAATAAGAGATTTTATGACCAACTAGGTTTATCAATCAACACCACTATATGAAGATAAGATTTCTGAAATATTGTTTCCTTATACTTCTACCCAGCCTATTATCTGGACAAGATCCTGAATTTTCACAATTTTTCTCTAATCCCCTTTATCTTAATCCAGCATTTACAGGTACTTCCAACCTCACAAGAGTAGCTTTTAATTATCGGAATCAATGGCCACAGAATGGCGCTACCTATGAAACTTATTCCATGTCGATAGATAGTTATCTAGAGAAAATGCGTGGTGGATTGGGTTTGCAGGTTTATCATGACAGACAATTCAGTACAGTTGTTAATTATACTTCAACTTCGGTTTTTTATTCGTATGCAATAAGCTTTACTGAGGAGTTAGTAATAAATACTGCATTACAGGCTGGTTTAGAATATAAACAGATAAATACCGATGATTTGGTTTTTCCCTCAATGATTAATCAGGTAAATGGAGATGTAACAGGGAGTTTACCTGATAATTTTATTTATGAATCTAGATGGTATCCAGATTTTGCCTTTGGATTTATTGGTAAATATACTTACGAAGGGGTGAAAAAAAAGAAATGGCCTCCGCATAACTATATTTATGGAGGTTTTAGCATTCACCATCTAAACAGACCTGAGGAAACATCTTTTAATGGAGGAGAGGCAAGTAAAATTCCTTTAAAAATACGTGTGCAATTGGGTAACCGTATGTATTGGAGACATAGCTTTCCTACGAGGCTAACCTCGTTATCACCTAATTTTAGTTACTTGCATCAGGGGAGTTTTAAACAGCTTAATTCAGGTTTAAGTGTTACTTTTGAGAGTTTGAACAAGGTTTTAGCCAAGAAAGAAACAAACCTCACCTTTGGCCTTTGGTATAGAAATAATATTTCGTTAAGAACCGATGCATTAATATTCCTGACAGGGTTTTCATTTGAGAAATTCTATGCCGGGTACAGCTTTGATTTTACGTTATCTAAAATGTCGAATTATAGTTATGGATCTCAGGAAATATCAATAATTTATTTACTAGGCAACGATAATTGTATTAAAACTAAGCCTAAAAATAAAATACTGTTTCCATTAATCTAGTATAGTAAAGTTATATTTCCTTGTTGTTTCCGTATTTCACCTATAAAATCGAGATACTGTAAAACCCATGTATACCCCCCCGGAGGTGCCGGATTACCGTTTTTCATATTACCATCCCAGCCTTTATTTTGGGTTTTAGACTCAAAAATTATTTCGCCCCATCGGTTAAAAATAAGCAGATTATAGCCGTGCTCTTTTATGTCGGGTGAGTGAATTCTGAATTCGCGGTCCTCAATGTGTTCGCCATTAGGAGAAAAAGCGGTTGGAGGATGTAGCTTATCATTCGTTACAGCTAAAAGTTTGCTTAATGTATCTGCACATCCAAATTCATTGATTGCAATTAAATAAACATTGTAATATCCAAGTTCTGTATAAGTATGATTTGGATTTACATCTGCGCTTATTGGCGAGCCATCATTAAAGTTCCATTCGTATAAAACTGCCTCCGAACTCAAATTTTCAAAATCTATATTTTTATTAATCACAGCAACTTTTGGTGAAGAACGAAAATCTGCAACCGGTATAGATTCTACAAGAACTCCTCTGTTCATTTTTGATGTATCGGCACAACCTGTCTCAATAATAGTTTCGATTACTGTGTAGGTTGTAGATATTTTGGGATTAACAATCGGATTAGAGAGAGAGGAGCTAAATCCAGGGGGATCCGAAAACCATGAATATGAATTGCCTGGAGTTGATTCTTTACCCAGCTGAACACTGTCTCCGATACAAATATTGATATCCAAACCAGCAAAAGCCTCTGGTAAAGGATTAACAGTTACCCTTATCGGAATTTTGGGACCACAATTTGATTCAGACAAACCCTCGGCAACAAAGTACACAGTAGTACCGATAGCATTTGTCGAAGGAAAAATTACAGATTGTGGATTTAAGGAACTTTGCTCGGAGTAGTAAAATAAATCATAAGCAGAAGATGTTGGTGTGGCAGTTAATGCAACAGTAGATTGATTAAGGCAGTAGGAGACATCCCTTGCTGATGGTGTGGAAGTAACAAGTAGTGTAACGGATATATCAGTCATTAATGTGTCGTTTGGAGGGTACTGATCGCTGGCCAGATTGGTGTAGCAGCACAAGTTGTGAGTTCCGGGTTGTTCCAGATTCCAGTCTGAAAAAAAAACCGTATCTAACTGACCTGGAGTTAATGTAATGAATATGCTGTCAGAATAGGAATCATCATTTTTAATTACAACATAAAAGGACTCCTGCATCAAACCATAGTTCTCAATAATTGCAGCAGGTGCTACATCTGTACCCTGCAGGGCTTCGGGTGGAACAGACAATATGTTTACAACACCAACATCATGGTTCACTGAGTTTATCCCAATAATTTCAGTGCCGAAGGTGCTTTCAGAAATATTATTCCACCAACCTCTTTTTGTTTTTGAAACATGTATTCCAGAGGCAGAAAAAACATGCATAGGAAGGCTCTCCCAATTAGGAAATTCACCTTCGTGATAATACTGCTTCCGCCCATAATCCAAATTTATTACACGGATACTGTCGCCACAAGTTATTGTAATGTTGTTATTGTCGGCAACGGAGGTTATGCAAACCTGATTTTCAGGAAATCCATGAGACGTGCTCCTAACAGGATGGATAAGCACTCTGTTAAAAGAAATATGGGTTGGGAGTAACTGAAAAGCAGCATCATAATTTCTAAACACATCCGCCCAAGGATCTCTTCCGTTTACTCTACTCCGATAGGCTGCATACACAGGTTTATTGCTATGTATTTCAGTATCATCGATTGCAATTCTTGAAATAGTTTGTAAACTATCGAGCACTATTGTTTCACCATTGATATTTACGGTAGTCTCATCTTCAATAGCTGTGATAAACACTCTGGTTGAATCGGTTGATGAACCATGGGAATATCCGTGCTGACCGGCAGAATAGTAATCTGTGCCAATCATAGAAATAGGGTATACTTGGAAAGTATAGGTAGAACCATAGTGGTCGGTTGTATAATTTGCAAGTACAATGGCAATGGGTTTATCGCTGGAAATTGTTGTGCCGACTGGTAGCGAAATAAATCTTTGAGACTGCCCCATATCAAGCGTATATTCTAGACCCTCTATAGTAATGTGCGTATTTTCGGCTATTGCCAGAACGGATATTTCGCTGTTTTTAAGCGGAACTATATAGTTGGTGTCTAAATAGCTCTCTTCCAGAATATGATGTTGTGAGTAGCCATCTTCGTAATAGACATAATTGCCTGTTCCAAAACGAGAATCAACCTGAACTTGTCTGTCAGATTCAATTAATAGGCCTTCCCCTAGCAGAGGAGGCTCTATAACCATTCTTTCATAGGCAGAGAGTTGATATTGAACGCCTTCTATTTCAACATTACAAATCTCGAATGCTTGAATAGAAACACTACTTACGGTAGCGTGTCTACCTTCGTGCTCGGTATCTACATAGGGGATCCAATATCGATAGGTGGATTGAGCCAATACTGAACTTCCCAATCCAGTGAAAAGAATTGTGATAAGGATAATGTTTCGCATGATGATTCAGGTAAGGATAACATATGGTTTTTTTATAAAAATCAAAGTTAAAAATTCAATTCAATTAATTTATATGATTACTGTTCTATAAAAGAAGCTCTTTTTAGTTCTTTCATGTATTCACATTATATAACTCCCTGAGTCTAATTCTCACAAATCAACTTCCTTCTATCTAAAAAACACCAATTATTCTTCTATCTTTTGAATACAAACTCAACTCATCTCACCTCATACTCCCCAATCCTCCCAAACCTATTCTTCTCAACATTAACAACACCATCCTCAAAGCGAAGTACAACATCACATAAATGCTCCCATTTTTTCTTACCATAAAAACTTCCCTGCTTATTCGTTGAAGGATACATGAATGTAGTACTTAAGAATTGTACCTTAGAGCTTTATTATAGTTTAAATATGGAAAATATCGCTATCCAAAATCGAGAAAATATAAAAATAAATTTATTATACAATTGGGCCAATACCAATTTAATTGACCCAAAACTTGACCCATTTATGGTATTTGAACCCAAAAATCGAAATCACTTAATTTATAAGTGTTTGACAAACTGAGTTGTTTGTAATTAACTGATTATCAACGCATTAAAAAGTAGAGCTGGTCGCTCTGTGTATCCTGTTGATTATAAGTTAATTGAAAAGGGGTTGACCCACGATTGACCCGATTCGAAGTTCGGGGGCGGATGCTCCAAAGTTCGGGACGAGGAGACTTTTTGAAGTGATTCAAATATACAAAAAATCTTGTGTTAATTGTTAAATATTTGTGGAACCTTATCTTTAAGGATAACTGTATTTGCTCAATTTATTTTCCCTATTATAAATAAGGATGGTATATTTATACATTATAAAACTATAGTTGAAGGTTAATTTAATATGGCAGATTTTAAAGATTTTGTAAATTATCTCACTAAGGTTGAAAATACTTTAGCTACATTGGATGGCAAGAGGGTTGATATTTTTGAATTCAAATATGTGAGTGATTTTGCAATTTTATCTGCATGGGCAAAGCATTTCAGAAATCATTATTGTTTGGATACATATATAGATACATTAAGAGAAGGAACTGGATTGAGTAGAAGAGATTATCTTCTTCAGCTTAAATTTCCAGATAAGAAACAATCTCCCGGTCCAAGCATCAGAAGTGGTGACTTTACAGAAATTCTTGTATCTGATTATGTTGAATTTGTTCTAAATTATTGGGTGCCACGGACACGCTATTCTGATAAAACGATAAAAAATGAATCAACAAAAGGAGTTGATATAATTGGTTTTAACAAAATTGGTATTGATGATAATGTAAATGATACTTTAATTACAGTAGAAGCAAAATCAAAATTTTCTAGAGGTTGTTCAAAACTCAAGCTACAAGAAGCAGTTGAGCATTCTGCCAAAGACCCGATTAGAAAGGGAGAATCTTTAAACGCTATTAAACAAAAGCTATTGTTTGGTGGTAAAGAGCAAGAATTTCTTAAAATTAGCAGGTTCCAGAATCAAACTGATCGTCCATATAAATATGTTTCAGGAGCGGTAACATTCATCGATGAAAAAAATTTCAAAGAAGAGATAATTACATCATGCACGGTTGAAGGACACCCAAACAAAGAAAATATCATTCTTATTGTATTTAAAGGGAAAGATATGATGAGTCTTGTTCATCATCTATATACAAGAGCAGCCAATGAAGCCTAGAATTAAAGCTCATACAGCATTATCTGTTACTCGTTCTAAAGCAAAAATGTACGAGTATAATGTTCCAATAAAGGAACATATTAGAATTCTTGAAGATCCAGCAAAATTATTTGATTTAACAATTGGTATTTTAGGAGATTTTGCAGCTCTTCAGAATTTGGAAGAGGATGATGCTGATTTTCAATCTTTAAGACATTCATTGCGATTCTCCTCATATTTTTTTGATGCCTATTTAAAGACAAGGCTTCATCCATTAGTAGATGATTATTTACTATTATTAGGGGCATCAGCCTATTTTTTGTGCGATCTACCAGGAAGTTCAAAAGTCCTAGTAAGTAAATTAAACACTTACAATAGTGATAAATCATGCAACGGATTTGATAATTTCTTGATTTGGGTTTTAATTGGCGACTTTTCCAATTCCTTTACATTTCCAGAAGAATCTCCTTACCTAAACATAATTAATAAGATAACTAAGCTTCTCAGGATTTTTCAAACCACAGGAAAGTATAACCAAATCATAAGGATTACAGATGAGCTAAGGTTCTTATCTATGGATATTGGTACAGATAGAGAAGTATTATTAGTCGATGTATCAATTTCTGTTATTAAAAAGAGAATAAGCATGTCCACTTGGAAATGTTTGCCTGAATATACGGATATAAGCATTGAAGATTGGTCAGAAATAATTCCGAGTTTACAGATAAAGGAGTTATGGCCTGCTCAAAGATTACTTGGAGAAAAAAATGTATATAAGGGAGTATCTGCTGTTGTTCAAATGCCGACAAGTGCAGGAAAAACTAAAGCGACCGAGCTTATATTGAGAAGTTCCTTTTTATCAAACCGAGCCTCATTGGCGGTAATAGTTGCACCTTTTAGAGCACTTTGTAGTGAAATACATGATGATTTACAAAAAATTTTTTCAGGTGAAAACATTAGCGTTGATAAAGTTTCAGATTCCATCCAAACAGACTTCTCAATTGAAGAATTATTGGGACATAAACAAATAATTATAGTGACCCCTGAAAAGTTTGATTTTATGCTAAGGTATGAACCGACTTTATCAGAACAGACAAAACTTTTGATATATGACGAAGGGCATCTTTTCGATGATACCTCACGAGGAGTAAAATATGAACTTCTTCTTGCCTCATTAAAAGCCAAGATTTCACCAGATTCTCAGGTGGTACTCATTTCCGCAGTAATGAGTAATGCTAATGAGATTAAAGATTGGTTATTGAATGATGAAGCAACTGTTGTAACCGGTACGGATTTAATGCCAACCTATAGAACAATTGCATTTACTAGCTGGAAAGATAAACAGCTTCATTTTGTTTCCCCAGAAAAGCCAGATACCCAAGTGTTTTTTGTGCCTCGAGTTTTTCAACAAGTATCATTAGAAAAAATTGGAAAAGAAACAAAAGAAAGGCTTTTTCCGGTAAGTGATGATGGGAATGACATCGCTTTATACTTGGGGCTAAAACTTCTTAACCAAGGTACTGTGGCAATCTTTACGGGAAGAAAATTATCCGTATCTAAACTAGTCAACAGAATACTTGAAATATATCTTCGAGGATATACTGAAGCTACACCAGTTGAATATTGTGATAACAGTGAAATAGCTAAACTTAACTATATTTATAAATTAAATTTTGGCGAAAATTATGATGGGACAAAGGCTGCTAAAATTGGAGTATGTTCCCATCATGGTGATGTTCCTCAAGGGATTCGGCTGTCTGTAGAATATGCTCTGCAAAGCAATTTGATTAAATTTGTTATTTGTACATCAACACTAGCACAGGGCATTAACCTTCCACTTCGATATTTAATTGTTACAAATACGAGACATAGCCAAGAATCAATAAAGACTAGAGATTTTCATAATTTACTGGGACGTGCAGGACGTGCTGGTATGTATACAGAAGGCAGTATTATTTTTGCAAATCCAGAACTTTGGGACAATAAGGATTGGAGATGGGATGAGGCCGTTCAATTACTGGATTTTAATAATTCAGAACCTTGCTTAAGTTATTTAGGAATACTATTTAAGCCGTTGGTTAGTCCAAATGGAAGAGAACAAATCGAGCTTGATACCTTAAATCTTGTTACAGTTTACCTTGAGGAATTTGATTCTAAAGAGGATCTTATTGATGAGTTTGCAAAAAAGAACGGGTCAAAATTTTTCCCTGAAAATGATATTAAGGCACAATTTCGAATTAGATTTTCCACGGTCTCAACAATAGAGAGTTACCTTCTTGCAAATATTGACATTGGAGATGAAAGATATGAAGAGAAGGTTGCGGATTTGGCAAAAGGCACCCTTGCCTACACACAATTGGGGCAAGAGGAACAAGTATTATTAGTGGAAATATTCATATTAATTGCAAAAAAGATAATTGAATTAGAGCCATCTTTTGAAAAGAGAGTTATTTATAGTCGTACATTTCAAGGGATACATGATAGTTTAGAATTATCCAGATGGGTAAGTGCTAATAGAGACAAAATTAAGACTGTTTCAAATATTGAGGTGTTTATTGAAACCTTCTGGCCTATTTTTTTAAAGTATATAAAAAATTCTGTTTTCAGAAAAATAGAATCGAAAGATTTGCTCAAGCAGGCTTGTATTGCTTGGATGAAGGGGGATGCATTTATAAACATTTACGAATTATTATCAGATCAAAAAGTAGGGACTTATAATTTAAAAATGGAACATGTAGTTGGTTTATGTGAAGGAGGTTGGGGTTTTGACGGGTCGATTATGATAGGAGCTGTTTCTCAGTTATTAGAATTGGAGGATAATGACGATTTTGATGATACTTTAAAAATATTACAATCTTTACAAAAGAATATGAAATATGGTCTTCCCTCCCCTGAATCAATAATACTTTATGAGATAGGTTTTTCTGACAGATGCCTTGCTCAGGCTATGATGCCTCTTTTCTCTGAATTGAGAATCCATAAAAGTGAATACATAAAGCATCTCAAAACACATATAGAGGAATCGTCAATCATTTTGAATAATTATCCTTCCTATTTTACAAATAGACTACAAATTATTTTATCCGAAGTTAGGTGAGCAAAATAATTAATTGCCCTGAGTCTATTCAATCCTAATAATTTCTGAATCAATAATTCTAATATTCTATTGATGCGAAGGAATTTCCTAACTTATACCTCATACTCCCCAACCTTCCCAAACCGATTCTTTTCCGCATTAACTATCCCATCCTCAAAGCGAAGTACAACATCGCACAAGTGTTCCCATTTTTTCTTTCCATAGAAGTTTCCTTGTTTGCTGGTTTGAAGAATAAGATAAAAGAGATTTGTGGGTACTGTTCCTGGATTTCTTCCAGCTCTTCGGGCTCCAAACCCATCGAAGTGATGCTATCAAGAAATACTACTTCATGTTCCTTTAGGGAGGTTGGCATTTTACCAGTAACTGAAAGGTTTTTATTGTAGGCGTTAAATAGCTGGGGCTTGTCTTTTAACTTGTTTGAAATTTTTTCTTCATCGGATACATAAAGTACCTTTCGTTGAAGCTTTTTGCTGAAATAGGTGGCGAATTTGATTCAGAAAGTTGATTTCCCTTTTCCTCCTGGTCCATAAAACATGATATGGAATGGTTCTTCCGGATCCCCAATTATTAAACCATATTTTATAAAATCCTTATTAGCCAAAATTTTGCGTTTTGACTAATATACGCCTGTAGATAAGGGGCTTGGGAGGTTGTGGTGGTTTGCGACTAAGAACGGTGTGTATGTGTCAAAGTACCAGTTATCAATACCTAAAAAAAATTGACAGAGTTATAAATTCTTTAAGAACAAGCTTAAAATGTCAAGTATTTTGCGTAAAATACTTGACATTATGATTTTTGAAGATTAATTCCTTATCCCAATTCAACCAATAATTCTTTAACCAATTTAAGCCTAAGAAATTGAATGTCGGATTTTTCGGCTTCATACATTAAATCAATATCTTCAGGCGTATAATTCTTTATCAGTTGAGATAAGATTTGGGTTACCCGATTTTTCAGTTCAGGAGAACCCTTGATTATTTTCAACATTTCTTTGCCTAGTAACCGAGCCCCGGAGAAACGTACTTCATCATACTCTTCTAACAAGTGAAGGTTTTCATCCAGGTATAAGTCGTCTGTAGCTATGTCAGCATAGTTTTGCAGTATGTAATAAAAATCTTCAAGGTCTTTTGCCCTGTTATCGGTTTCATGCCATGAGATTAGTTTTAGAACCGCCAGGCCCGGCAAGGTTATCACTTTGAAATTGTCTTCGATAACCTCCGCTTTTTCGGTTACTTCTTTTGTTCCGAAAACCGAAAGCTCTACTACTTTATGCCCTTTTATTAAAACTTCTCCGTTTTGTTCAATACCACCGAACGGTATTAAATCAACAATGTTATTATCGGGAGTAAGCAATCGGTATGGTTCTTTATGCTCTTTGAAACCTGCGTTTTCAACAAGATGTAGTTTGAGCTTGTCATACTGTTCATGTTCATTGATGTAGATGGCAAAATCGATATCTCGTGTAGCCCTTTTGTCCGGTAGGGTTTTTATATGGTCTGTCCATACTTCACGCACAAATGCGCCTATAAGGTAATAGTCAATGTCAAAGTCCTGAAATGCCTTTTCTAAGGCATTCAGGGCATCTCCAAACTTGTTTCGTATTGTATTGTCATAATTGTTCTTTAAGGTATTCATTGTATATCAAGTTTGCCACTTCAATAGTTCGTGGGTCGTTAATGCCAATTAAATCGGCATAAATAATTAAAGGATGTACAGTTTCGGTTTTTTCTGTGGTTTTCCAGAATTTTGTGAACAGTTTTATGTTTCCATTGGTATCCGGTATAAGCCGGTATTTTTTCACCAGATCAATCCTGTTTTCTTCAGTATATAGCGTTAATGTAGCCGGTTGCAGGTAGTTGGTCAGCATATCGGCAGCGGGTTCACCGCCCCAATGTGTTCTGGTATTATCAAATTTCAGTTTCTTCCAGTTTTTCATTCCTTCAGGATCCTGAAACCGGAAAGCTCCCATCAGAAAATCCGGTTGCAGTTTTTTAATATAGTTTTCAGCCCATTTTGTAATGAGTGCCTCCCGCTTATTTAACAACCAGTCCTTTTTATTTTTCTTTGCCAGAAATCCCTGTTCTTGTAAATCTTTAACAATGTAATTGATGTTTCCCAAGGCTGTTGCACATTCCGCAGCCATTTCACGGTAGGTCTTTTGCAAAAAATCTTCACGGGTCAATAAATTAAAAATGAACCTGAGTCCGGCTTTATTAAATGCCCTACCCGTATTGTTTGCTACTTTAGCCTGAGCTTTGTCGCCGTTGATTAATAAAAGAAGTTCTCCCTGCTGTATGAAAATATTGCCCAGGGTGTCCATATAATTGATATGTAATTCCTGTAATTGTTTCCCGATATTAGGATAAATTACCCTGGCAATCACCAGTAAATTGTCTTGATGTTCTTTGAATGCAGCAAGTTTGGGAATATTAATGGTGCGGAGTTCTTTTTTCAGTTCAACAGTAAAAGTGTAATTCTTTTTGTTGGTTTCAATCAATAACTTACCATCTCCGTAATCGGCTGGCTTATTGCGTTCAATCCAGTTTGCCTTTACAGGTGCAGCCTTTTGCAAAGATTCAATGGCCGTATAGATTTCTTTTTCGTTCATATAGTAATACCGTACACGTATTCGTGAACATACAAATATAGTGAACGTGTTTCGAAAAAGCAATTATATATGAGATGTTTAACTCTGGAATGATAATGGAAAGGGTAGTCCGTCTAATTTTACTTCAACTGCTCATTAATCCCCTTCAACTTTTTCAATATTTACGTCCAAAAGTGGAGCTGGTTAGTCTCGAATTAACTATTTATCCATATAACATGCAGATAATGTGCTAAAAGTGTATTTTTTAGCAGGCTCTATTTACATAAATCTGAAAGAATAAATCACCATAGATTTAACACATCATGGTGGTTATCTAACTGTTCCAAATATCTGTTAAGATTTATTAAATGTGTAAACATTGTTAAAATCTTAACAAACTAAGCTCTCATATTGTAAACCAAATGGCAGCCTTCATCGTAAATTTAATTTGTTAAAAAAATTAAAATATAATTCTATATGAAAAAAAGGGTGACTAGGAATCTGCTTTTACTATTTATCTTAAACTTAGTAGTAATGTTAAGTAATGGTCAATTTAATGGCACATATTCAATTGGCAGTTCAAAAGAATTTACTTCAATTCAAGGTGCAATTGATAGTTTAATTGAGGTTGGTGTTTCGGGACCAACAATATTTGAAATTGATTCCGGAACGTATGTAGAGCAACTTATCATTCAGAATATATCCGGAATTTCTGAAAATAATAATGTAACCTTTAAAGCAAAAAACGATAGTGTAAATGATGTTATTGTTTCAGGGTCATCGTCGTTTACAGTGACTTTTAACAATGCCGATTACATTACCCTGAAATTTATCACCCTTAAAAACGAAGTGAACGGTGTTGTTTTAATCAAAGGTGGTTCGGATTATGTAACACTGGATAATTGTACAATAATAGGTGCAAATGTTACAGAAAGTAAAAGAGCAAAAGATGCTATCTCCGGCGATATTTCTTCTGTTGACAATTACACAAGCATCATAAATTGTAAAATTAAATATGGTTCATGTGGTATTTATTTGCAATCTCCCAATAATGGTATACTTGAACAAGGACATAGAATAGAGAATAATAGTATTGAAGATGCTTATGTTCATGATTTTGGCGTTTTAAGAGCCAACAACGTAATTGTAAAAAACAATATTATCCAAAGCGATAGATTGGTTAGATTAAATGGCTGCGGTATAATATTAAATAAAACCTCCAATTCTACCGTGGAAAATAATATAGTCATAGGTACAAAACACGGAATCAGAATACATGACAACAATTCCAGTGACTCTACCCTGGTCATGAACAATATGTTTAGTTCCGAAAATGGCGACCTTGAGCATTATCCTTTATACCTGACAAATGGTAATAATAACCTGAAAATATATAATAATTCTTTTTATCAATTGTATACAGGTTCTAATGGAGCAGTATTTTCTGCTTCCAGTGCCGGCGACAAAAACATTGTTTTGTACAATAATAACTTTGTTTCCAAATCACCTTATTCTGGCATTTTTGAAAGTACTCCCAGTGCTTACACGATCGATTATAATAACTTTTATGACAACAGCGGTAGTGCAAGAATAAAAATGGACAACAAGTGGATTTCGGTTGTAGATACCTCAAACCAATACATAGGAAATAATAATATATCCATAGACCCTTTATTCCTCTCTAACTCCGACTTACATGTCACCAATAATGCATTAGGTAATTCAGGCAGGAGTCTTACAGAGGTTGTTGTTGATATAGATGGCGAAGCTAGAAATGTGCTTACTCCAGATATTGGAGCCGATGAGTTTGATCCATTTGACAGTTTGGATGTGGCTATTTTAAAAGCTGAGCTGGTTAGAGAGAATACATGCAGTGTTCCCTCGGCAATAAAACTGAGCGTGAAAAACTCAGGCTACCAATCATTCAATAGCATAGCTATAGAAAGAACAATTAATGGATTGGCGTTGGATTCGATTACAACAGCTATTTCACTCGAAAGTTATCAATTGGGCACTATTACCATAAATTATCCTGAGTACAAAGATGGTGATACAATAACTCTTAAAGTTGTAAGTATAGATAATGCTCCTGATCCATTAACCGAAAATAGTTCTGTAACATTTAATGGCATCTGGTTAGGGATGTCCGGTACAATATCGGTTAGTAATAGTGCTGAGTTTGATAGTGTTTTTCTTGAGGTTTCTAAAAGGGGTGTTTGTGGAACAATCGACATCCAACTATTACCTGGTGTCTATGAAAACAGACTTCGGATTGGTGAAGTTGTTGGAGTTGGTGCTGATGCTGAAATTATCATCAGGTCGTCTACAGGAAATAGGGATGAAGTGATTATTGCTCCTGACAATGCATCAAACTTTGTCTTTGATATTAACGGAACGGATTATTTGACAATAAAAGATCTTACCATTAACGCTGATTCTATTAATTCCTATGCTATAGATATCAACCAGGTTTCGGAACATTGTACTTTCGAGAATCTTCATCTTATTGGCGATGTATATGGAAGTCAAGATGTGTTTCGTTCCTCATCGCATCAAGATCACAATATGATTATTCGTAATTGCCTAATCGAAAATGGAGACTATGGTATTTACATGGATGGTAATAATGAGGAAGATAGCATATTAATTGAAAACAATAGGCTCATAAACCCACAATATGGAATTGGTTGCTATCATATTAAGAACCTTACCATACGCGATAATTATATTCAAATAGATTCTAGTTATAATGCTGATGGAATTGTATTGGAATACATATATGGAAATCTTGAGTTGACAAACAACATGGTCCTTATTGACTCAACTACTGGAGCTGGTGCTTATCTTGAATATTTTTATGGAGTAGGAGCAGTAAATAATCTTATTGCAGGTAATTATTTTGATATTGGAGGGCAACCTTGGGCAGGAATATATTTTTATGAAGTCCCTAACACGCGATTTTACAATAATACCATAAACATAACTTCTAATTCATCAAAAGATTATGCGCTGTATCTTGACTATTTTAGTTCATTGGAAATATTAAATAACAATATTGTTGCACGAGGCAAAGCCACCGCCATTTATTATGATGGTTATCTATCTGGTGTAAGAGCGATGGATTACAATAATATTTATTCTGAATTACTTCTGGTAGAGGCCGGCAATGCTTATCTTAAAGAATTAACTGACTGGCAAGAAACAGGGCACGATCAAAACTCAATTTCTGTAAATCCTATGGAGTCAACGAGTTTACGTCCTTGTAATACAGAATTAAACAAAAAAGGAACACCCGTTGATGGAGTGCCCCAATATGATGCGTTCAATTCAAAAAGGGATCTCTCAATGCCTGATTTGGGTGCTGTGGAAATTGGGAGAAATCCTGGCGTATTTTTAGGAGAAGATATTGTATTATGTGATTCTGAGTACACCTTAGATGCTGGAGATGGAGGAACATCCTACCTGTGGAGTACCGGAGAGACTACACAATCTATAACAATTACAACAGAAGGTATGTACTCGGTAAGTATTGAAGGTTCTTGTAATAATGAATCAAGAGATACAATAGAAGTGCATTCCCCTGAAATAAGTGCACACTTTACACCCGTAGAATATTCGAATACTTCCGTTGCACTTATAAATGCATCTACGGGTTATATAACTGATTCATACTGGGATTATGAAATAGGAACAAGTGAAGAGGAAAATATCTTTGTTGATTTTGAACAAGATGGTGCATACTCAATAAGGCTAACGGTATCTAACATGTGTAGATCTGTTGCTTTTGATACTACAATCAGCATAGTTACTACTACTGGTGTTGGTATAATAGATCAGACTCCTACATTAAAACTATATCCTAATCCTGTATTAAACGAACTGACCATAGAATTAAATGATATAGACACAGACGGAAGCTCGGATATTGAAGTGTTTAACTCGGCTGGAATGCCAGTAGTATTGAAAAGAGCTATTTGTGCGGATGGTAAAATCACTATTAACTTAGAGCATCTTCAAGCAGGTATCTATTTTGTGAAAGTGAAAGATCAGTTTTCAAAAATCATTAAATTATAATCGAACAATATTAAAAATATACCAATATGAAGTCATTCATTAAGCAATTTTTACTGCTAATATTTAGCCTTTTAACTACAAGTGTGTTTTCGCAGTTTAATGGAACATATTCCATTGGTCAATCTGGCGATTTTGCAAATGTTACCAGCGCTATCGACAGCCTTATAGAAGTTGGTGTGTCGGGACCTGTTACATTTGAAATAGATTCGGGAACCTACAATCAATCCATGTATTTTACGGAAATACCCGGCGCATCGGAAACCAATAGAATTACTTTTAAAGCAAAAGACGATAGACAATCAGACGTTCTTTTTAGTAATTCAAATAGTGAGTTAATTGAATTCAATGGCGCCGATTTTATTACTATTAGGGCGTTAAGTATCAGTTGTTATCTTGGTAATGGAGTTGTAATAAAAAATGGAGCTCATCATATCACTGTTGATAGTTGTAAAATATCAGGACATAAAAATAATATCATTGAAAATCACAGAGAATGGGACTTGATTACAAACAATAATACCTCTGTTGATAATTACACCACCATAAAAAATTGTACTTTGATTGAAGGAGGTGCATCAATAATGTTAAGGTCCACTGATGAAAATAACCTGGAAAAGGGACATGTAATTTTCAACAATACCATAACCAAGAATACGATGAGGGATCATGATGTCTATCTGGCATATATTGATAGCGCAATGATATCGAACAATAAAATTACTTCAAGTATGGCAACAGCTGGTTCACATGGATCTGTTGTACTAAGTTATTCTAAAAATAGCCACATACTTGCCAATGAAATTATTACCCGAAAAAGAGGCATTCGAGTAATTAATACAATAAATGAATTGGAAACTGAATATTGCCTCATTGCAAATAACATGGTTAAATGCACAGATATTGTTTTTTATGCTTATGGAATAACATTGGAGAATAATAATCAGAGAATTAAACTTTACAATAACTCTATTTACATGTTGCCATCTAAGTACAATTATGGAGCTGCAATATTGGTGAGTAACAATACTGACAGGTTGGAGATTATAAACAATAATATATACACTAAGTGTATGGTATTTAGCATTCAAGGTTACCTTGAGAACAAAAATATTGATTATAATAACCTGTATAAATTTAGCAGTGGATACTATATGATTTATGAAGGTAATTGGCAATCTAATTTGCAAAATGCAATTGATGCCGGGTTTGATATGGCAAACAATGTTGTGTTTGATCCTGGTTTTGTGTCGTCAACCGATTTACATGCAACCAATGCCGAATTTGGAAATTTGGGTATGCCACTGCCACTAATAACTACCGATATTGATGGAGAGCCGCGTAATATATCTAATCCGGATATTGGAGCCGATGAGTTTGACCCGGCCAATGCAATTGATTTAAAACTATCGGAACTCTACTTTGACAATGAACCCTTGTGTTCAACTCCAGCACACATTAACTTAAAACTTAAAAATATTGGTAACAGCACCGTTTCAAGCTTTGATATTGTCAAAATCATTAATGATACAATTCAAGATACCATTACGGTTACACAAGAGTTAAATTCGTATGATGAATTCATTTATCAATTGGACTACCCTGATTTTAATGATGGAGATACATTAACGACCATTATTGAAAACATCAATGCCTTAGCAGATGAAAATCCGCTGAACAATACTCTTACAAAAGAAGTGTGGCTAGCTCAACAAAACGATATTGTGGTTGGTCCCGACAGTAATGACGTTTCACTAAAGCAAGCTTCTGATATCTTAAACAAAAGAGGGATTTGTGGCGATGTGAATATTATTATGGAAGCGGGAACTTATGATGATTATGCTTATTTCGATCATGTGGCCTCTTCGTCAGAAACCGATAAAATCACGATTCAATCATTAAGCGGAAACCCGGCGGATGTTATTGTTGCAGCTAAATCAATTGCTAATGGTGCAAGCATCGAAAATAATGGTACTGATTTTCTAACTGTTAAAGATATTACGATTAAAGCAGACACAGGTCTAGGTCATGCAATAAGCTACTATGGAGGTGCAGACTATAATACTTTTGAAAACCTCATTATATATGCTGATACGAATAGTAATTACTCAGGAATATATTCCTATGATGATAACCAATACGCAAGCATTCGTAATTGTAAGTTTTATCATGGGGACAATGGTATTGCTTTATTCGGAGAGCGTGGTAAATTGAGTGCAAGTATTATCAACAATACCTTCGAAGGTAAAATATACAATTCGGCCATCAATGCTAGTGTTATAGATAGTTTAATATTAATGAATAATCAGATAGTAAATCTCGATACTAATTTTCATCCGAATGGTATTACCATTGAAGATGTTTATGGAAGTATAGATATTACAAATAATATTATTGATATTGAAAAAACCACGGGTTCTGGCCTTTACATTACTTATATGTATGGAATTGCAAAAGCACAATCAAAAATTGTTGGGAATATTATTGATATAGGAGGTGCTCCTGATGATGGTGTATATTTTTACGAAGTTAGTAATATCGCTTTCTACAACAACACCATAAATCTTTTGGGAACAAATAGTTCTCATTGCGTGTATTTTGATTATCTCAGCATTGTTGATTTTCAAAACAATAACATTAGTGCCTATGGTCAATCCTTGCCGTATTACTTTGGAGATGCTCCAATTGGAATCGTAACTATTGACTATAATAATGTATATGCTGAAAACGAGATTATTTCAAATATTGACAATTCCAACTCTTTTGAACAATGGCCAACCAGTGGGTGGGACAAGCATTCCATTTCCGTTGATCCCTCATATAATGGCTACATACCTTGCAATCAAGCCTTGGATGGAGCAGGTAATTTACTCTTACAGATTAATGAAACAGATGTATTGGGGGCAAAAAGAAATAAAACTTCCAGAGATATTGGAGCTGTAGAAAATGGTATGGGGCCGAATTTACTAGGAGATGATTTTTTAATGTGTAATAATAATTATACTCTTTCTGCGGAACAAGGGGCTTCATCATTTTCTTGGAATACAGGACAAACCACTCCATCTATCGAGATAAGTGAAGCAGGCAAATATTCTGTTACTACTACAAATGTATGCGGTATTGTGTCGTCTGATACAATTGAAATATTAAGTCCGGAAATTGAAGCGCATTTTGATGTATTGCCATTAGGGAATAATACTTATGCCCTAATAAGTAATTCAAAGGGGTTAATTAATCAATATGAATGGGATTATGAGCTTGGACAAAGCTCAGATGAGAATGTACTGGGATTATCCCTATCAGAAGGAGTGTATTCCATAAGTTTAGAAGTATCAAACGAATGTCGAACCAGTAGAATAGATAGCACTTATTATACTTTCAGTTCATCCATTAAGGAATTAGATGTGACCGAAGTAAACGCATACCCAAATCCTGTAGTTGATTATATAAACTTAGATTTTGATTCAAAACAGACAATGAATCTCAACATAAGTATTTTCAACATAACCGGACAGTTAGTCCGTGTGGAACAAAAGAATGTGCAACCAGGTGCGAATCATATCACGATAGATACGCAAAATCTCGAATCGGGAGAATATTTGTTGTTCTTTAATGATGGTTTAAAACCTTATAAGTTCGTTAAATGAATTAGGTAATTACTGAGTATTTTAAAACAAAGAGGCTGTCCAAAAAATAGCTACCTCTGTCAATCTAAGTGAAGTTAAAAGATGTAATTATTTTGTAATAAAGTAATTACATTACAATTAACAAAGCAAGAAATAGAGAGCTTCAGCTTTTTGGATAGTCTCTTTTTTAACACAAGCTAAAGTTTTACCCTAAATGTATATTTGCATGTTAATCTTGATTATCTGTAACTTTGCCAGTTATCTTTGATCTATAGGCATGAGGTGTAATATTTTCAAGTTTCTTAAATGCATCAATAAATGAAACCCTAGAATTGAATCCAATTTTATCGGCAACACCATCAATCGTAACATCAATATTATTCAGTAGTATCTCTTTAGATTCTTCAATTCTATAAAGATTTATTAAACGAGAAAAGGTGGTATTCAATGTTTTATTTATTGCTTTAGAAACTTTATATGCAGGCACTCCCGTTTCCATAGATAATTGCTTAACTGTATAGTCTTTTTGTAAATAGCTTTTACTGGTTCTAAGATGCTTTTCAATTTTTTGTTTAATGTAAAGTAGATTTTCATGAAAATCCTTACCCTCTCCATCATCATTCAGCGATTCCTTTAGTTTATCAAACATTAACTCTTCAAATACCTGTGGCTGTATTATGGCATTGTATATTATTAACAGGATTACAGCAAAGCATAATATAGGATGAATGGTAAGGACTATTCTGGGAGCTTTGAATATAAAGGATAAAACAGTTGAAAGGCCAATAATTAGCAACGTTGTTAATAAGTACCTCAGCCATTTTAAACTTGTCCCTAGTTCTTGAGTTGTATACTCTTTTTGTATTTTTTCATGCTCATTTATTTTAAAAAGTGACAGAAGTGCGTACAAAAAAAAGTGGAACATCATACCTACAAAAAGATAACTATGAATACTCGTATCAATTAAAAAATTATGCCGATTAACACTCATAGCTTCCAGCTGATTTTTCGGCGTATTTACTTCCAAAACCACCAGGTATATCAGACAAATAAGAGCAGGCGCATAATGTATATAATAGTTGTTGGTGAAATCTTTCTTCTCTTTTCCGATGGAATATTGGGTGTAAAAGTATAAGCTAACACCTATTGTGTAACTTGCTGGTATGCCAAAAAAATTATATCCAATTTGAAGTTCTTTAAAAAGAGTTTGCAATATTGCAATGGCCATAGCACAAAGAAAAAGAGCCATCTGAAAATTCGCCTTACCCTTGGTTTTCGATTTTACAAAGAAAAATATTCCTACTAAAACGAATGAGAAAATTACTACTATATATAAAGTTTTAATATCCATTTATGTAATTAATATTTTTATCTATCAGTAAACAAAATATCTATCACTAGTAAAATAATACTTCTGACATCAGAAAATACAAATCTAAAGTTTCTTTAATAATAATTGATAATATGTTTAATAGAAGTTTTGCCTAGATCACAGACTTTATAATAATTATCGTTGTTCTGTCTTGCAAAATTTTCAAACAGGTCTTGAGTTAAACCTGGATTATAGGAAAAAAGGATCTAATAGTAAATCTGTTGAACCAAAACTTAACCCGATTAACGGATTTTATCTATTTTTTAATCTGGTCGGAAATTAGGGGGGTATGTATCTCAATAAAATAAGCCCTTTCGGGCTTTTTTAACTCTCAAGGTTCGAGAGTAAAGTGGAGCTGCCGGGAGTCGAACCCGGGTCCAAACAAGAAACCCATAAGATTTCTACATGCTTAGTTTATTGTTGGTTTTCGACAATAGCCAGGGAACAAACACCCAAACTAAAGCTTAGCTTCTAATTTTCGTTCCAACCCTGAAGCAAAGTCAGAACTAGCCTAAAATTATTAGCACCCCATACGCTTTAAGGATTCAGGCAGAACCTCGCAGCGGGATGTCTCGTCCCAAGGTCTAACCTAGGGATTAAGCTAATCTACTATAATTCGATTAAGCAGCAAGAGCAAAATTATTTTCGCCGTTTAAAAGTTTGCACGAAAGATTTACGGGATTATATGCGTTGCCCGGCATGCTTACCTACCAATTTACCTCGCTGTCAAAACCAGATCAGCCCCAATAATTGATATTGCCCTGCAAAATTATTAATTTTTGGACTATAGTCCATTGTTTTTTGTAATTATTATCAGTTAAAAACATGAACTATCCTTTTTTGAAAGAAAATTACCCAACAATCCAATTAACTGCAGCAGTTTCAGTCGAAAATGGTCTGATCATCAATTCTATAATTTGTGTTTCCCCGATAAAAGGAAAAACAACGTTTTTTGGAGAATTGCTAACAACAGCTAGCTTTAGGCTTTTAAATTCTTCTGTTCTTTTCAGATAACCTGCTAGTTTTTTAAAACTTACCAGGTCCATTATTAGGTTACAGTTGCTTAGGTCATTAATTACCCCCCTAACTTTAACAGTCAATTTTCCGCAAGAAAGCAAATACTCCCATGAGGCGATAATCTGGTCAACATCTACATCGCCTTTAAACTCACGGACTAAAATTTCTTCGGGGTATTTATTGTGCACTTTGTAGATAATGCTCATGCTTTATAGATTGTTGTTGTTAAAAAACATGAAACTAAGAGTCAAGCAATTGATCAACAGCTAAAACCGGATCAGGAGAATTAAACACGGTGGTTCCGGTAACAAGGTTGTTCACTCCAGCATCAAATAAACTTTTGGCATTTTTAAAGTTTACACCTCCATCAACCTGAATAGAAGTTTTAGAGCCTTTCCGTTCAATTAGTTCTTTAAGTTTTGTGATTTTTTCATACGAGTTATGAATAAACTTTTGACCACCAAATCCCGGATTAACAGTCATTAAAAGAACCATGTCTGTATCACAGATAATATCCTCTAATAAGTGAACAGGCGTATGTGGGTTGAGTGAAATCCCTGCTTTAATTCCTTTGGCTTTAATGTTTTGCATAGTGCGGTGCAGGTGGGGGCAGGCCTCGTAATGCACGGTAATGGATTTTGCTCCAGCTTCGACAAAACTGTCAATGTGATTATCCGGGTTCACTATCATTAAGTGTACATCCAAAGGTTTCTTGGAGATTTCGTTGACTTTGCTGATTATAGGCACACCAAAAGAGATGTTGGGTACAAATACACCATCCATTACATCGCAGTGAAGCCATTGAGCCCTGCTTTTGTTTATTTTTTCTATGTCTGACTGTAAATTGTTAAAATCGGCAGCTAATATCGAAGGGCTGATAATTCGTTCCATGCATTCTAAATTTGTAGCAAAAATAGAATTTAAAAATGAATTTTGACAGAAGGATTAGTATTTACTGTAGCTGTGTTGTTAGAAGAAGAAAGTGCTTAGCCCAGGTAAGCTTTGAGATTCTTGCACCGTGTGGCGTTTTTAAGCCTTTTAATAGCTTTCTCTTTGATTTGTCGAACCCTTTCTCTGGTTAAATTGAATTCTTCTCCAATTTCTTCAAGAGTGTGGGCATGTTTGCCGTTTAAACCAAAATATAACCGGATGATGTTAGCTTCTCGGTGGGTTAGGGTCGAAAGCGCTCTTTCGATTTCACGACGCAATGAGTCATTAATCAGGCCTTTGTCGGGACTTGGGGTGTCCTTGTTGGTCATCACGTCATACATAGAGCCTTCCTCATCTGTTGTGATGGGAGCATCCATAGAAACATGTCTGCCTGAACTTTTTAAAGATTCTTTTACATCATTAGGAGCCAGGTCAAGAACCTGGGCAATTTCCTGCACAGAAGGTTCCCGCTCAAATTTTTGTTCAAGTTCTGAGAATGTCCTGTTAATCTTATTGATGGATCCAATTTTATTTAAAGGTAACCGCACAATGCGGGCTTGTTCTGCCAATGCTTGTAAAATAGATTGCCTGATCCACCAAACTGCATATGAGATAAACTTAAAACCTCTTGTTTCATCAAACCTTTGCGCTGCTTTGATTAAGCCCAGGTTGCCTTCATTGATCAAATCTGGCAGGCTTAGTCCTTGATTCTGGTACTGTTTCGAAACAGAAACAACAAACCTGAGATTTGCTTTTATTAATTTATCAAGAGCAGTTGCATCTCCCCGTTTTATCCTT
>JBNKPU010000090.1:0-26894 GCA_050295515.1 Bacteroidales bacterium
AGTCTTTTTAAAAGATTCCAAACCGATTCAATGTATTTGTTTTCGTAGGTGATATATGGATCGTCCATATTGACCCAATATCCCATTTTAGAGGTTAGGTCCTCCCATTCGCGGGTGTACTTCATCACCTCCTTGCGGCAGGTACTGTTGTATTCATCAACAGATATCTTTTTTCCAATATCTTCCTTGGTAATGTTCAGGCTTTTTTCGACACTAAGTTCAACAGGAAGCCCATGGGTATCCCAACCAGCTTTGCGTTCAACAATATACCCGCTCTGGGTTTTGAAACGGCAAACTATATCTTTAATTGTACGCGAAATAACATGGTGGATCCCTGGCATACCATTTGCCGAAGGAGGTCCCTCAAAAAAAATAAATGGTTTGCTCCCAGAATCTTTTCTTCGTTTGATACTTTGTTCAAACGTCCTGTTTTCCTCCCATTTCCGGGCGTATTCTTTATTAATTTCTGAAAGGTTAAATTTCTTATATTCTGCGAATTTGCCGCTCATTTATAATCGTATTTTCCGTTATAAAAAAAAGTGCTCAAAGATAGAGTTAAGCATCTTAAAAACAAAAGGAAATGCAGATAATTTGAACATTAATCATCTAGGCTAAAGCAACTAGGAATTCATTTTCGACTATTGTCTTTCAATTCCAGTATTTATTTAAGGAATATTGTATAATTCCTTGCACATAAAACTCATTCTATCCATATAACATGCAGATATTGTGCTATAAGTGTGTTTTTCGGCAGGCTCTAAATACATGGGTACATGTACGTTAACAGATTTGATTTTATAAGGTGGGTGAAAATCTGATTCTTGGCACACTCTTTGCAAATTTATTTGTAACAGTTCTTCTAAAAATATACCTGGAGCATTTCAGGGCAAGCCCGGACTTTTTGTTCGGGCTTTTATTTTATATATTGATCTATATTAGTGGAGTTAAATAGTATCTGATAGAAGTCTCTAGTACACTAATTTCAAACTTCTTTTAGGGTAACAGGGAAAGAGAGTTGGGATTTGAGCACTTCGCCAGTTTCTTCAATAGACTCATCATCTTTTTCATAGCTCCATATAACTTCAATAAGCCCTTTCTTAACAAGAAGTTCTTCTTCTAACCTTTTTAGGACAAAATACAGCCACTTCGACGAACCTGTATTTATGTAGTCAAATTGGAATTCGATGATTAAAGTTCTGTTAAAGTTTACGAAACATGTATTGAGTACCTTTGAAATATTAAGATAAAAGCTGTCGGGGTCGGGCATCCGGGAAACCCCGGAGATGATTACTTTTTTCAACCTTTTTTTTACTTCTACCTTAGGTTGAAACACCTGCATGATTTTCGTTCCAGTAGAAAAATTCATTGCAATATGTTTTACGGTTCTGGCTCTAATACAATAATGGCTTGACCAGCTTTATGCAGCTATGAGGTTTACCGGAACGCGAGAATTAAGTTTGATTCGCTCTCCATTGATCTGAATATTGGTATTTGTTGGTTCGTAATACCAGTTCACAATTATCCGATGGCCAGGAATCAGCTTATACAGCTTGCTCATGATTATCATGAGCCATTTGGTCGAACTATCATTAATTCTAGTCAACCTTATATTTATTGTGGTTGTTTTTGCTCCTTCTTGATTAAAGGCTATCGCCCATTTTAATAAACTACTGTAGAACCAGCTTGTGTTTTCAAAAGTTGAGTTACCTGTAATATCTATCCGATTGTTGTCTCTATCAATAACAACCTCCGGAGAGGATTTTTTTGCGTCTATCCGGAACATAAACATATCAGAAATATTGGTTTGCTGTAAAAATATCTTAAATTTTCTCATGTGTGCTTGATTTGATTATGATTTGCCTTAATATTATTTGATGATTTACCTCACTTTAGCCTGTTGTTGAATTAAATAGTTTTTACCGATTTCAAAAGTCAATTCACCGATTTTTATTTTTCATACTGTAAAAAGGGTTATTTCTTTGTACTCGATTTTGAACCAAAATACAAAATGGAACTGAATTGAGGGCTTGAGACCAAAAAAAGTAATTAACTATTTGTTTTTTTTTGGAGTTTGCTTTTATTCTAGAGCTTCAGAAAACCATAAAGGTTTTTGGACTACCTTTGGCCTACTCTGAATGAAAAAATGGTGAATTTGAAAAATGGATATTACAGCTCGTTTCGTTCATTTTTCAAAAAAGCATTTGGTTCTGACAATGCAAAGTTCAAAAATGGCAGCTTTTGCCAGAAGTGAATTCAATATTTTAGTGAGTAACAAGAATTTTATACTGGTTCATCTTAATGGATTATTCAGTAATAAAAGAGAACAAGTATTAAACAAGTATATATACGAATTTAAAATCAAAAAATAAACTATAGGTCATGAGGATATTCAAGTGTATTGGATTGTTAGTTGTGGTGGGAATTATGTCATTAAATGCCAAATCACAAACTGATACAACTTTAAAATTGTCGCTGGTAGAAGCCCAGAACTATGCCATTGAAAATTTCTTTGTAAGCAAAAATGCAAAGTTGGAGATTGAGATGGCAAAAAAGAAAATTTTAGAAACCACTGCCATGGGGCTACCACAGGTTATTGCAAATGGAGACTATCAGTTTATTCCAAATCCTCCAACAATTGACTTTCCTGCAGGTCCAAACACTGATGATGTGATGAGTTTTGAAATTGCTCCTGAGCATAATTTGAAATATGGGGCAACTGTCTCACAGCTTATTTTTAGTGGAGAATATATTGTTGGATTGCAAGCTTCAAAAGTTTACAAATTGTTTTCTGAAGAGAATTATGAAAAAGTTAGAATCGACCTTCGCGAAAGTGTCTCAGGAACCTACTATGGGATATTAGTACTTGAAGGCAACAAAGATGTACTTATTAAAACATTAGATGCTTTAAAAAGTAATCTTGAACAATTACGTAGCACCTATAATGCAGGACTTATTGATGATTCCGAGGTCGATCAATTGAATCTTACTGTTAAAAGAACTGAAAATAATTTGACTTCTTTAGAAAATCAAATTGCCTATATGCATCGGCTTTTTAAATATCAATTGGGTATTTCTGAAGATTCTAAAGTTATACTTTCTGAAGTATTGGACGAACTGATCACCATTAATATTATCTCAGATTCAGCATATGTGTTTGATTTGGATGACCATATTGATTTCAGACTTTTAGAAACAAATGAAGAGCTCTCAAAACTTAGCTTAAATAGGGAAAAATCTAGGTATCTGCCTACAGTTTCTGGTTTTTATAATTATAGTGATCAGACTAGTGCAACTGACTTTAGCCCTACTATAAACCATGTTTTAGGAGCATCTGCTACTTGGAACATTTTTCAAAGTGGGATGAGACATGCAAAAGTATCCCAGGCAAAAATAGCCTTAGAGCAAGTACAAAACATGAAGGACCAAGAAGCAGAAAGGTTGAAATTGTCCGCACAGCAGTCCAAGTTTAATTATCAGACTGCATTGAGGAAGTACTACAACGAGAAGCTCAATTTTGAGCTTTCTGAAAAAGTGCTGAATAATACAAACAAAAAATATGAAGAAGGGATGACTTCGAGCTTGGAACTTTCCTTAATAAATACTCAGTTCCTGTCAGCACAAATAACCTATGCTTCAGCAATCCAAGAATTGCTGACAGCCAAAATAGCCCTGGATAAAGCCTTTAGTAAATTATAACCGGAAACAAATAAGAAATATATAAAGTCATGAGAAAGCTATTAAACCTTTTGCCCGTTCTGCTAATTGTAGCTTGCGGCCCTCAGTCAAGCAATGATGAGGTACAATCCCTGATGAATGAAAGGGATTCACTTCAGGCATTGAGCCAGGAGATACAAGTGAAGATAAACAATTTGAACAAAGAAATTTCACTTGTTGATACATCTAAGACGGAAGATGAACTGAAGCTTATCAAGCAAATTGCCTTGCAGAAAAACAAAGTGGTAAAAATGAGCAAGAAACTAAAAGCTCTTGAAAATGAACTGGCAAGCATGCATAAAGAGCAGAAGTTGGTACCGGTTGCCATTAAGGAAATAAAAGGCGAACCTTTTCAAAACTATATAACCGTTTTTGGAAGGGTTGAGGCCGTAAACTATGCAGAAGTAGCTCCTGAAATAGGCGGGCAGATTCGGGATATACACGTGAATGCAGGAGATCGTGTAAGCAAAGGCCAGCTATTGGTATCCCTAAATACAGATGCTATTCATAACAGTATAAAGGCGACACAAAGCAGTCTTGATTTGGCAACTATAACCTATGAAAAGCAAAAAGCACTGTACGATCAGAAAATAGGCTCAGAAATACAATATCTAACGGCAAAATCTACCAAGGAAACACTTGAATCTCAATTGGCTGCCCAGAAAGCCCAATTGCGGATGTCCCAGATACGTGCACCTTTTGATGGTATTGTTGACCAGATTAATCAGAAGAAAGGGGCTTTGGCCTCACCAATGTTTCCGGTATTAACGATGGTAAACCTGGATCATTTGCAGATTAAAGCCGATGTTTCGGAAAGATATGTTGGACAAATAAATAAAGGGCAGGTTGTGGAACTGGGCTTTGCTAATGTGGAAGGTTACAACCCAATGAGACCAATTGTTAGGGTTTCAAAGGTAATTAACCAAGCAAGCAGGACTTTCGAAATCGAAGTAAGGTTGGATAATGCCGATGGTAAAGTTAAACCGAACATGGTGGCTTCGATTAAGGTAAACGATTTTAATAGGGAGAATGCTGTAGTAGTTCCTTCCAATGTAATTCGTAAAGACAACCAGAATGGTGACTATGTTTACGTTGTTGTTGAAGAAAATGATAAGTTAGTTGTTAAAAAACGTAATGTAACAACCTCTCCATATTCATATAAGAACAATACTCTTATAGAATCAGGACTTGAAATGGGTGATAAAGTCGTTGTTGAAGGGTATCATTTGATCAGCTCTGGTGTGACCGTCAAAATTGAGGATAAACCAGTATAAACCTTCCGAAGATTATGAAAGAAAAAATTGAACAAAGTTTCAGGGAGTTTAAATTAACAACCCTGGCTTTAAAAAATAAAAACACAGTATATCTCCTTACAATTATCCTTTTATTCTTTGGTGTTTATTCATATCAAAATTTGCCTAAAGAACTTTTTCCGGAAATTGTATGGCCACAGATAATGGTCCAGTCGATTTACCCGGGCAACTCGCCTGAGGACATCGAGAACCTGGTTACGCGTCCATTGGAGAAGGAATTAGAAAATGTTCGTGGTTTAAAAGAGTTAACTTCTATTTCTGCCCAGGATGCGTCAATGATATTTGTGGAATTTAATACAGATGTTGATATAGAAGATGCTTTGCGCAGGGTAAAAGATGCAGTTGATAATTCTACAAGTGAATTGCCCCCTATTGGAAACGAGTTCCAAAAGCCCCTGGTATTTGATATTGATTTTTCTGAATTTGCAATCCTGAACATTAACCTTTCAGGTGACTATACAATTGAAGAACTTAAATATTACGCTGAATATCTTCAGGATGAACTTGAGGGTATTAATGAGGTTTCAAAGGTAATTATTGAAGGGGTAAATGAAAGGGAGATTAAAATCAACGTTGACCTGATGAAACTTGAGGCCTATGAATTGTCCTTTTATAGCGTTATAAATGCAGTTCAGAATGAAAACGTTTCCATGTCCGGAGGTGAAATTAAACTTGGGGACACACGTAGGAGTATACGTGTTGTTGGGGAGTTTAAGACGATTGACGATTTGCGTAACATAATTATCAAAAAAGATGAGGATAGGATTGTCTACCTAAAAGATATTGCCGAAGTAGAAAGCGGATTTGCTGAAGCCAGTTCATATGCCCGTCTGGATAAAGAACCGGTGGTATCTGTACAGATAGTAAAAAAAGGAGGAGAGAACCTGCTGACCACAACCAAGCAGGTCTATGAGATTCTCGATAAAGCTGAGGAAGACAAAATGCTCCCCGAAAACCTCGTTGTTGAAATAACAAACGACCAGAGCGAAATAGTTGAAATGCAACTTGATAACCTCATGAACAGTATGATCATGGGTGTAATTTTCGTGGTATTGGTACTGTTTTTCTTCCTGGGTACCAGAAATGCATTGTTTGTTGGCCTTGCAATCCCATTGTCTATGATGATATCATTTGTAGTAATTGGTGTTATCGATTTCAGGATCAACATGATTGTGTTGTTCGCCCTTATTCTGGCCCTGGGTATGCTGGTTGACAATGCTATTGTCGTAGTTGAAAATATTTACCGCTTTGTCGACAAAGGCTTTCAGCCCTGGGAGGCAGCTAAAAGGGCTACCGGAGAAATTGCGATACCAATTATTGCATCTACGGCTACAACCCTGGCAGCTTTTTTCCCATTGGCACTTTGGGAAGGAATTATGGGTGAGTTTATGAAGTATTTGCCCATTACCTTAATTATAGTACTTACATCCTCCCTGCTTGTAGCACTCGTAATTATTCCAGTTGTTTCGGCTACCTTTATTAAGGTTAAAACTGCCAATGAGACGGATGGAAATGCCGCGCGTATGCGTAAGTTTGCCATATTTATTGCCTTTGGATTAATTGCTATTGGGGTTCTTTTCTTAATGGCCAAGGTGATGATCCTGGGCAATCTTTTAGTATTGTTTGGTATTATAGGTTTGTTGCATCAGTTGTTCCTTCGAAGGTTGGAAGCCTGGTTTAAAGATATCTTCTTGGTAATGCTGGAAAGTGTTTATAGCAGGGCATTGCATTTTGCTCTTAGGGGAAAGAACTTACTTATATTTTTTGGCGGAACAATAGTTTTATTGATTATTACAATCATATTGTTTTTTGGAAGCTTCCCGGATGTAACACTTTTCCCCGATGCTGATCCTAATTACATCAATATAGTATCTGAATTGCCAATCGGGACTGACATTGAAAAAACAAACCGCTTTGTTGAAAAGCTGGAAGACGACATAATATCTTTCTTTGAACCATACGAGACCTATCAGAAGAATGATACAGGAGGTATAGATACACTTAAAATAGTTGAATCTGTCTTAACAACTGTCGGTAAGGGAGACCCAAGTGACTTCTCAGCAGGGGCTAAACCGAACCAGGCAATTATTACGGTGAGTTTCATTGATTTTGAACTTCGGGGCAAGGAGAACACCTCTGATATGATGGCCGAATTAAGCGATCATGTTTTAGGAAAATATCCCGGAGTAGAAATTGAAATATCGAAAGATGAAGGTGGACCACCAACAGGAAAACCTATCAATCTTGAGATTATTGGTCCTGATTTTGACAAACTGGTTTATTGGGCCGATAGTATAAAGTCGTTTATCGACCAGAATGAAATATCTGGCATTGAGGGATTGAAGATGAATATCAGCACTCAGAACCCTGAGTTGCTAATACATCTTGACAGGGACAAAGTTCAACGTTTTGGGTTGAATACTCAAACTGTAGCCGGTACTTTGCGTCAGGCGCTCTATGGATTCGATATATCAGACTTCAAAGTTGGCGAAGATGAGTATCCGATAATAGTAAGGCTTAAAGATGAATACCGATATGATTTATCAAGTATGATGAACTTAAAGATTCCGGTATTTGGTGACGGACCTCCAAGTTATATCCCACTCTCTTCAATTGCTGACTTTGAGTACTCGACTACTTTTAGCTCTGTTAGAAGGAAAGATCTGGATAGGGTTGTTACTTTATACTCAAATGTAATTGAAGGATATAACGCCAACACTATTAATCAGCAGTTGATTACATTAATGGAGGATTTTCAGGATAAATTACCGGCCGGATACCGATATGAATTTACCGGTGAGCAGCAAGAACAAAATGAATCATCTGAATTCCTTGGGAATGCTATGTTGATTGCCCTGGCGCTTATCTTGCTTATCCTGGTAACACAATTTAATTCCATTATTCGTCCATTGATTATCTTAAGCAGTATATTGTTCAGTACTATTGGTGTATTTGGTGGACTTTGGACCTTTAAAATGGACTTCGTTATTATTATGACCGGTATTGGTATTATTTCACTAGCTGGTATTGTGGTTAATAATGCAATTGTATTGATCGATTACATTGAATTACTGAAAAGAAAAAAGCGCAAAGAATTGGGACTGAAAGAAGATGCATACCTGCCAGTTAAAGAGGCTACCGATTGTATTATTGAGGGAGGAAAAACCAGGCTTCGCCCAGTTCTCTTAACAGCTATTACTACAATTTTGGGACTGCTCCCGATGGCACTTGGAATGAACTTCGATTTTGAAGGCTTGTTCACGGAATATGATCCGAACATTTACTTTGGAGGTGACATGGCTGCCATGTGGAGCCCAATGTCATGGACAGTAATTTTTGGTCTGACTTTCTCAACATTCCTGACTTTAGTAATCGTTCCGGTAATGTACCGTATGACCACTATTGGTCAAAAAAAGTGGATCCAGTTTATGGATTACTTCAACGACAAGCGGAACGAGATTGTTAATGGAAATAACAACGGCAATGGAAACGAAGGAAACAATAATACTCCTGAAACAGAGAAATAGATTAAGACATTGAAAAAGAAAAACGGGAGTTTGCTGCTCCCGTTTTTTTGTTTTAACCTTACATTGCAGCCAACTAATTAGATCATTAGGCAGATGCCTATAAAGGCGGGCAGTTTGGATTGTTCAAGCAACAGATGCTAATGTAAGACCGACAAATGAGAGTGCCAAGAAGACAATATTCAATGCATGACTGTCTGATGCCTATGAACGACTGCCAGCTAAAATTGTGTCTGTATTCTCTATAATTCTAAAACCTTATAATAAAATCATTCAGGTTTACATCTTTATTAATATTCAGGCGCTTTCTAAGGCGGTATCGCCCTGACTCAACACTACGCAAGGTTATATTCAACAGGCTGGCAATCTCTTTGTTGGACATGTTCATGCGGATGTAAGCCACCAATTTAAGATCTTTGTGCGTAATTTTTGGATATTTCTCGGTAAAGCGCTGCAAAAAGTTATCATGCGAAAGGTTGATGCCAGTCTCAAGTGCTTTCCAGTTTTCTTTTTGGTTGATATCCTCTTCAAGGGAACGCCTTAACTGTACTAATTTTTTGTAATTCTCCCTGGATGCATTGGGCAGAATGTCTAGAATCTGTTGATGTACAGTAAAAAGCTTTTCGTTTTTATGAGCAATTTGCAGGCTCACTTCAGCAAGTCTTTGAGTTTTATCGTCGAGTTCAACATCTAGCTCCTGCTGGCCTTTTTCCATTTCCATCTGAAAACGTTTCCACTTTTCTAGCCGGGCCAGGTTTTCATTGAATATCATCCTTCTGTTCAGTTCGTTCATCCGGATTCTAACAATCAGATATATAATTAGGGCAATCACAATCAGCCCAACAACCCTAAACCACCATGTTTTATAAAAGGGTGGAGTAACTATGATTTTCAGTACAGCAGGAGTGTCGTCCATAATACCGTCATTATTTGCAGAGCGGACTTTGAATGTATACTCTCCTGGATCGAGATTTGAGTATGTGGCATTTCGTTGGCTCCCTACATAATTCCAATCATTTTCTAGGCCTTCGAGCATATAAGAATATGTGTTTTTCTCAGGACGGGTATAATTGATAGCAGTAAAACCGAGCGTAAATACATTCATATCATGAGAAAGTTCAATCTCTTGCATAGAAGAGATCGATTTCTCAGGTGTGGGTTTTTCACCTATGCCAATAGTATTATTGAATATTTTTATATCTGTAATTATGGTATTGGGTGGTTTTGGGTTATCCTCAATACGAGTTGGATCAAATATTATAACACCGCCATTTCCTCCAAAAATTAATTGGTCGTTATCGATTTTATTGGCAGAATTGTTTCTGAATTCAAGAAAGGGAAGGCCATCGCTTTCATCGTATATCCGGGTTTTTTCGGAATATATATTGAAACGAATCAGTCCTTTGCTAGTCCCAAGCCAAAGGTTGTGGTTAGTTCCTTCTAATATCGACCTGATTTCGTAACTAGTGCTGTGATGTATCTTAATAATCCGTTTAAACGAATTTTCGTTTGGGATATACTTATTTAGCCCGTTACTTGTTCCTATCCAGATATTCTCATCGCTATCTTCGTATATAGATAATATAATATTTGAACTTAGTGTTGTGGAATCCTCAGCTTCGCTGATGAAATTTTCTATGGTATAACCATTCGCTGTTTTTGTGATAAGGCTAAGTCCGTTAAGGGTTCCAATCCATACCCTTGAATCATTGTCCTCATAAACTGTAAAGATATTTGAACTTATAATTCTATTTTCACCGGCATTAGAAGTAAAATGCTCAACAATTTTGTCCGACTCATCTAAAACAAAGACACCATCGCCCCACGATGCTGCCCACTTCATCTTGTCTTGAGTTTCTATAACTTTAAAGAGGCTATGTTCTGGCAATATGTTTTTTTTAAATTTCCAGTTTTCATAGAAAACCTGAATACCATTGTTCCAAGTACTTATCCAATACTCGTTGTTAAACTTTGATACGTGTAAAGCATTATTGCCACTGCTTTTAATTTGTTGGATCGACTGATCCTTATTGTTATACTGATAGGTTTTCATTCCATCTGAGGTAAGAATGATGGAGTTTTTATCAGCAGTATAGAAAGATGTAACAGCAGAACTTTTCAGTTTAGAATTCAAAAAGTTATTGATTGATAAATACTGGTCGAATTTGTTCCAAAAAGGGTCTATTCTATAAGCCCCATGGCTATATGTACCCAACCACATAACTCCGGAAATATCTCTGTAGATACTCCAAATGGAATTATCTGGAAGACTGTTTTCAGCATTTTCGTCATACATATAATGAGTGAAAGATTGTGATCCAGGTTCGACTATTGCCAATCCATAGTTCTCGGTACCCAACCAAACTTCACCATTGATGTTACAAAAAATTGTCTGAACAGGTAATTTATCAATATCCTGATAAACGTCTGAAGAATGCACAATCTTTACAACATTCCCCTTTTCAATTTTCAACTGGGAGAAACCGTTCTCAAAATAGCTAATCCATAAATTTCCTTTGTAATCACCCATAAGGGTTCTAATATTTTTTGATTTCCCCGGGATTTCTATATTTTCTGATTTGACCACATCCTTGCTTCCCACGGTCAGTTTATATAAGCCATTTTGTTGTGTTCCAACCCATATTTCTCCATCTGTGGTTTCAGTGATACTGGTAACCAACTGCTGGTCGATGCCGTTGAGAGGTATCAAGTAACTACTATCATTTCTTATTTGGTATAAGCCGTTATCTGTAGCAGCTAAAATGAGAAAACCTTTACTTACCAGAATTTTTCTTATGTTATTGGATTGCAGATCTTCGGGTCCATCACCTATGTAGATGCATGATAACTTCCGGGTTGTTTTATTAAAAATATTAAGCCCTCCACCATATGTGCCTATTAAAATATTGCCATCAGGGTCGAGTTGTAAATCATTAATCCTGCTATTGCTGATAGTATTCGATTTCAACAAGTTATATTCAAAAGCTTCGTATGAATAGCCATCGAACTTGTTGAGCCCGGTGAATGTGCCCATCCATATAAAACCTTGCTTGTCCTGTATGATACTTGTTACAGTATTGTTTGTAAGCCCCTTTGGCAAGGGAAGAAAAGCTGGATTATCATTTACAGCTTTTATGTTGGATAGCGAAAGCATTAAAAACAAGAACGGGGTTAGGGTTCGCATGCTGTATTTTTTATTATTTCTCACTAAAATTAAGGATTCTTATTTTTTCAGAACACATAAAAGAACTAATATGCAAAAATACTGTTGTTTCTTCTAAAATAAGTAAAAAGAATATGGATTTAGGCATTAAGGGGAAAAAATATATTGTCTGCGGAGCAAGTAGTGGATTTGGTCTGGCAGTAACATCAGCATTGGTCAGCGAAGGTGCTAAAGTAATTGCAATTGCCCGTAGCGAAAATAAACTTAAGGAGTTAAAGGATGCTTATGCTGAAAGTGTAGATATTTTTCAGGCTGATATTACTGACAGCAAATCAATCAAAAAATTATTTAAATACACCGAGGGAGAGGAAATTTCTGGTATTTTGGTCAATGCAGGTGGACCACCAGCAATGAAATTTGTCGAAACTAAACTCAAGGACTGGGACAATGCATACAATAGCATTCTACGTTGGAAAATTGAATTGACCCAGGAATTTTTACCCAGGTTTATCAATCAAAAATTTGGACGCTTTGTGTATATAGAAAGTTCTGCAGTTAAGCAGCCCCTTGAGAACCTGGTGTTAAGTACTTCCCTGCGATTGTCGGTTGTCGGAGCAGTTAAGACATTGTCGCAAGAATTGCCTGACAAAGGAGTGACTTTTAATATCATGGCACCGGGGTATCATTATACTCCAGCGGTAGAGAGGCTTATTGACAAAAAAGCGAAGGATGAGCGAATATCCAAAAGTAAGGCTCAAAAAATCCTTGAAGAAAAAATTCCTATGCATAAGACAGGAGATGTAAACAAGTTTGCAAGTTTGGCCACCTGGTTGTTATCGCCCCAGTCAGAATATATTACTGGACAAGTTTATGCTCTTGATGGGGGAGTTCTTAAAGGCACACTTTAACACCAAGAATTCTCATATCCCCTGTTAAGATAATTCCTTAAGGTAGTAATCGGCTAACCGTTTAATGGTCTCATCTATTGATGTATAACTAAAGTTAAACACTTCGGTAAACTTTTTTGATGTGTAATATTTTTCCGCATGTGCAATTCGGGCAGCTTTTTTAGTGAGAGCAGGTTGTTTGAACAGTAGGGCAGATTTCATTTTTTCCAAACGCCAGGCCAGCTCTGATAATCCTTTGCCAGCATACCTGTGAGGCGGTTTAACACTCAAGGCTTCTGCAACCTTGGTAAAGAAATCTTTGTATGTAATATTTTCGGCATTCAAAATATATCTCTCCCCTGAAATATCGCTTAACATAACCTGGGTTAGAGCTTCGACAGTATCCCTGACATCGATATATCCGGTAACACCATTGGTATAATACCTCAGTCCTTTATATACAAGTCCAAAAAGCTTACCACTACCAGAATCAAGAGCACCTTCACCCAAAATAACTGATGGATTTACAATTACCGCATTTAATCCTTCCTCTATGCCTCTCCATACTTCAAACTCAGATTTTGTTTTGCTGTAGGAATAATCCAATGATTTCCCTGTTGGCCAACCTGAAGTTTCTTGGGCATAGGTTTCCTCAACAGGTGTATTTACTGCAGCAATTGAGCTTACATGAGCAAATTTTTTGGTCCCTTCTATCAAACATGCATCAACCAGGTTTTCTGTTCCCCTGATATTTACATCCAACATTTGCTTTACACCCGATTGCTGAAAAGAAACATCTGCAGCACAATGATATACATAATCTACTCCCTGGCAGGCTTCTTTCATGGCATACTTATCGTTTATATCTCCAAGAAAAAATTCGATATTACTCTTTTTAATTGATGTTTTCGGATATACCTTAGACATAAAATCAGCCAGAATTTGCATTGACTCTTTTCTGCGTATCAACAATCTTATTGGTTTATCCAAAGAAATTAATTTATGTACTAAATGGCTACCTAGCAAGCCTGTTGCACCTGTCACAAAAATCATTAATCGGTTTTTTCTTGTGAAGATAGTTAAATAAGATGGAAGATTGGACCTAGAAGTGAGATCTAAAAAATTGGAAGATGGAAGCTAAACAATGTGACCAGTTCTCGATTGATCCGGTAAGTGTTTAAAGGTTATAAGCTCAGTTCTTGCTAAAACTACAATTGATGGAATAAAATCGAAAAGCTCAATTTATACTTTTTTAATTTTGGTCACCTTGTAATCCAATCCTCTAGATTGTTTGCCCTTTGTACTTAGCATACTCCAATAAATTTATTATCTTGCCGAGACAGATAGAAAAAATAAACATGGATTGTGTTGAAAAGGCAAAGGTATTGATAGTGGACGATATACCTAGCAATATTGAATTTGTTATAAATGTATTGCAACTTGAAAATCTTAACTACTTAGCAGCTTCGAATGCGGAGGAAGCCTTAAATGTACTTGAAAATAATATACCTGACTTAATATTGCTTGATATTTCCATGCCAGGCATGGATGGTTACGAATTATGCCGAAGACTAAAACAAGATGCAGCTACAAGAGATATACCTGTTATTTTCCTTACTGCAAGAGTTCAAAAAGATGATATTTTAAAAGGATTTAAGCTAGGAGCTGTAGATTATATTGTAAAGCCATTTAATTATAAAGAACTGGTATTGAGGGTGAAAGCGCACCTTGAACTCCGTTGCAAATCCATATTGCTCAAGGATTTGAATGAAAAGCAAGAATCCATTATTGCACAGCGTACCCTTGAAATACAAAAAGGCAACGAATCTTTACAAGAAGCCAATTCAAAACTTAGGAATGCGAATAAACAACTTTCAAAAATTGATAAAATAAAATCTGAATTTGTTTTGCATATTAACCATGAATTAAGAACCCCACTTAATGGAATTATTGGTCAAATCAACCTGTTAAAAGATTCGCTTAAAGACGTTCCGACGAATGAGCATCTTGATGTCATTGAAAAGCTGGCACAACAATTAATCAAAGTCTCAGAACTATCACTATTCTTTACTGAACTTAACGCAAGGAATAACCAGTTTGATTTAAAGCCCATTAATCTCAAGGAATCCTTAACCCAAGTTATTGAATCATGTGCAAAAATTGAAAAAGATATTGAATTTGAAATTCAAAATCCTTTTCCTGATCTTTATGTTACAGCTGCCTCAAAATTACTTTTTTACTGTATTGAAATTGTCCTTGACAATGCCATAAAATATTCACCTTCTAAGTCAACTATAAAGATAATCGTCAAGAAAGTTGAAAATGAAGCTATTATCTCTTTTATTGACCAGGGGCCTGGGTTTTCTCAGAAATCGATCGATTATCTATTTGACTTTTTAAGTGCCGATAACCTAAATTATAATACTCTTGGTTTTGGAATAGGACTAGCAACTGCAAAAAAAATCCTGGATATTATTGGAGGTAAAATTACTGCTTCCAACAACCAGCCAAATGGTGCGAAAGTTGACATTAAATTAGTCATAAGCCCATGATTAGAGAGACTTTGAAAGAGTAAATGTAAATGAACTTCCTTCGTTTATTTGACTCCTTACACTGATTGTTTGATTGTGGCCCTCGATTATATGTTTTACAATTGAAAGTCCAAGTCCAGTTCCTCCCATTTCGCGCGATCGGCTTTTATCAGTTCGATAGAACCGTTCAAAAATACGAGGTAGATCCTTTTCAGAAATTCCAATGCCATTATCCGAAACCTCAACCATAATATTGTCTTCCATATCCAGAAAGTCAACCTTTGTAGTACCCTTTTCCTTACCATATTTAACTGAATTGACAATTAAATTACTTAATACTTCAAGTATCTTTTGTCGGTCAGCAGACACAAAAACTGGCTTGTCAAAATTTCTGGCAAATTTTAATTTAATCTTTCGTTCTTTGGCAAACATTTCATATTCATCAAACACTTCTTCGACAAGTTTAGTCAGATTAAACTTTTGGTATTCAAGTTTTAACTCACCCGATTCCAGCTGTGATATTGATTCCAGGTCCTCAACAATAGAAATTAAGCGGTTGACACTTTTTTCAGCACGTTCCAAGTATAAAAGATTAATGGTTTCATCCTCAAGCCCACCATCTATCAAAGTGGAGATATATCCCTGAATGTTAAATATAGGTGTTTTTAGCTCATGTGATACATTGCCTAAAAATTCTCGGCGGTATTTCTCAAGTTGACGCAATTGGGCAATTTCTTTAGTTTTCTTTTTTGCCCAGTTTAACACATCATTCTGCACATCTTTGACCATATCCTTGTCTTTTTCTTCCAAGTCCCTCATTAATTGTTCTTCGGAATATTGTAAGGTGTGGATTGTCTTATAAATCGGCTTTAACTTTTTAAAAATGAAGTTATTTAACGAGTAAAAAACAATCAGGAAAATAACAAAGAAAACTACCAGACCAACAAAAATTACAGTAATATAGTGGTTTTGGTCTTGGAAGAAAAATACAGACAGCCCTGCTAAAATGGTAAAAATAGCCGCTATCAAAGCAATCATGATTGCTTGCTGTTTTGGAGATACATTATCCATTTACATTTATTTTGCCCGCAAATATAAACATCAATACAATATACCTATAGCTCTTAAAATTAAGTTTTTGCTAATTTTTTCATAATAAATTGTTTTCAGATACCTTGTTGGATAAAGTGTTCTATATCGTACACTATGTATAAAAAATAGCCCACTCTATCTTGCAAGATATTAGGTGGCACATGATGTAAAATTCAGAATAACAGCGCGTTGAAAATTATGGCACATTCTATGCAAACCTATTTATAAATCACCAAAACAACAGACAGCCATGAAAGAAGAAAGAATTGTTAAGAGGATTGAGCGAGCAAAAATAGCTGTAGTATTAATGTGTCTTTTTATACTGACAATCAAATCAGGGGTTATTGGAAATGCACAAGAAACTTCCAACAATTATATTGATGATCAGCAAAATCTGGTGTATTTCTCACTATTGACAAGCGATGAAGCTTCAGCACAAAGTTACACAACAGACAATGTTAACTCTGGTAATTCTAGTATTTCAGCTTTTGCTGAGGCAGAAGAGGAAGATACCCGCCTGGAAGATTGGATGCTTGATGTCGATCATGAATTTTGGAAAGATATTAGGATGACATTAAATGAGGAGGAAGTTGAGGAAGAAGAAATTGAACTGGAAGATTGGATGTTGGACTTATCATACTGGCAATAATGGCTCTATAAGGGCAACACGCTATAAATCCGGGAAAGGCTGTCAGAGAGATTCTGATGGCTTTTCTTTTTTTATTGGTGAAGAAAGAAGTGGAAAATACTTGCTGGCTACTTTCTGCTAGCTATAAAGCTTTCCGCTATTTGGCATTATATTTGTCTATTTTATGAAAAAGTTGATTTTTTTAATTCAATGACTATCTTTGTCATTTTTAAATTGCAAATTATTTAATATCTGATAATTATGAGAAAAGAGGTGAAAAATAGAATTATCATCGCACTTGTTCTGCTTATGGCTGCTCCTTTAGCAGTTTTCTCGCAAACTCTTGAAGAAGCTCAGAAGGCGTACAATGCGGGCGTAGTAGCAAAGCAAGAAGGAAATCTGGAAGAGGCAATTAACCAGTTTGACGTTTGTAACGAAGCATGTGAATATCTTGTGGACGAGATGGAAGATGAAACTGCTGAGGAGTTAATGTATACTGTTCAAGGAGCAATTCCAACATTGTATTATCAATTAGGGATGGAACAGCTTCAGAATCAGGAAGTTCAAAAAGGTATCGATAATATTTATAAAGCAAAAGAAGTTGCCGGATTATTTGGAAATCAGGACATTGCTGATAAAGCTACCAAAGTTATACCTCAGATACATTACAAAATAGGTGCATCTAAGTATAAAAAAGGTGACCTGGAAGGTGCTATAGCAGAGCTGGACAAAGGTATTGCTGCCGATGCTGATTATGCTTCAGTATATTACCTTAAAGCAGTTGTTCTTAAGAAAAAAGAAGATGATGCTGCTTTTAAACAAACTGCACTAGATGGTATTGCTGCTGCATTAAGGTCAAACGACGGCAAAACCAAAAAGAAAATTGAAGACCTGGGGTTAAAATATTTCCTGAAGAAAGGAAACGATGCTAAAGGTGCTGAAAAATATGATGAGGCAGTTACTAATTTAACCCAGGCTCTGGAGTTTGATGAAAACGACGGAACTACATTGTTTCTTTTGACATCGACTTACAGTGCGCAAGGTAATTATTCTAAAGCTATCGAAACTGGCGAAAAGGCTGTTGCTGCTGAAACAGGTGGCGCTGAAGCAAAGGCAAAAATTTACCTGGTAATCGCAGAAGCCGAAGCCAAGAAAGGTAATAATTCAGCTGCTTGTGCCGCTTATAAAAAAGCAGCTGTTGGACAATTTGCCGAACATGCCAATTACCAGATGGAACATGTGTTAAAGTGCCAATAAAACATTAACTATTAAAATATGTTAAGCTGCAACCTATGTTGCAGCTTTTTTTTGCTTCTTTGTATTGTGTTTGTATAAATCTAACTAACCATGACATATATTAGCATAAAAAACTGGGCAGCCAACGACAGGCCCAGGGAGAAACTTTTTACTCTCGGTGCAAGGTCATTGTCAGATGCAGAACTACTTGCAATATTGCTTGGAAGTGGCACCCGTGAACTTTCGGCAGTTGAACTTGCACGGAAAATACTTTCACTTGGAGATAATAACCTTGACCAGTTAGGTAAACTATCTATTGATGAACTAAAAAAAATTAAGGGTATAGGAGAAGCAAAAGCCATAACTATTGTAGCTGCTATGGAATTGGGCAGACGTAGAAACTCTGTTTCGGCGGTTGAGAAGCCAAAAGTAACTTCCAGCCAGTTGGCTTTTTCCATTTTTCAGCCTATACTGTCTGACCTGCACCATGAAGAGTTTTGGACATGCTACCTGAACAGGTCAAATAAACTAATTGACAAATTTCAAATTAGCCAGGGAGGAATATCCGGAACAGTTACTGATATACGCATACTTATGCGCAAAGCTCTTGAGCTCAGGGCTTCGTCAATTATTATTTGCCACAACCACCCCTCTGGCAACTTATCGGCAAGCCAACAGGACATTAACATTACAAATAAGATTAAAGAAGCTGCCGGTTTTTTTGACATAACACTTTTAGATCATATTATTATTGGAAACAATACAAAATACCTGAGTTTTGCAGATGAGGGTTTGATCTAATAATAATGCAATCTCAGGGATAAACTATATATTTGAAAAAAAATTCACTATGCAGAGATTCATACTGATATTAGCTTTTGCGTTTCTTGGGTTTGCCTGTTCAAGAAATAAAGGCGAGACCAAAATAATACCAAAAAAAGATTTCATTGATATATTGGTCGATATCCATGTTTTTGATGCTTATGCAACTGACCATTCCATTAATTCATATATCGAAGATGTTGATTCTTTAACCCTTTACCATTCCATATTTGAAAAGTACAATGCCAATATTGAAATGTTTCAGGCTACTATGGATTACTACTCTGAGCGGCCCGAAAAATTCGGGGAAGTCTATGATGAAGTCTTTGGTAATATTAACAAGCTGAACCAGGAACTATCAGATGAAATGAGTATGTTTAACCAGGGAGACCTTGTGATGGTAAGTGATTTTAATAAATACATGATTATCAGAGGAGACACCGTTAATTATCCAGAACCTTTCACCTATAAAATAAATGGTCCGGGCACCTACTTGCTATCTACTCAAATCAGGATGCTAAAAGACGATCAGTCAAAAGACCCCAGGGTTTATGCTTATTTTCTCAAAGATACCATAAACGACAAACCTGAAGATCGGCTGGTCTTTGTTGATTTTCCTATACACAGATCAAACTTTTCAAGAGATTATCAGTTTGTTTATGAGCTTAAGGACAAGGACTACAAATACATTTCTATTGTTATTCCAAAAGTAACTTCGCAAGATTCTGTATACAGCAAAAATATGCAGATCTCAACGCTTCGATTTAGTTATAAGCCTGAGAAAAAGGAAAAAATCAAACCAAAACCAATTGCAGATACTACTTCAAAGCAAATTGAAAAACCATAATGGCAACCTTTTTATTTGAGAAAATAATTTTTGGTCCGGTTTCAAGCCGTAGACTCGGGCAATCATTAGGTATAAACCTGCTACCTGCCGATAAAAAAATATGCAATTTTGATTGTATCTATTGCGAATGTGGCCTTACTGATGGCACTAAAGCCAAGATGCCCTCAAGGGAGGATGTAAAAGAGAAACTAAAAAACGCCTTACAAGAATTCAAAAAGGCAAATAAGCCAATAGATGCCATTACTTTTGCCGGTAATGGCGAACCTACTGTTCACAAAGATTTTGTTGGAATTATTGACGATACCTATGAGCTTCGCAATGAATATTTTCCAAAGGCTAAAATTGCCCTGTTAACAAACTCCACAACAATTGCAAGTCCAAAAATAAGGGAAAGCTTTAAAAAGATCGATCAACCTATCCTCAAACTCGACTCAGTAAATTCTGAAACGGTTGATCTACTTAATTGCCCTATAGGAAAGTTTAACCTGGGAAAAACCATAGAAATCCTTAAATCAATGAACAGGCCTATTATTCAAACAATGTTTCTGAAAGGAACTTATAAAGGACTGCCCATTGATAATACAACAGAGGATGAAATTACACCCTGGTTGGAAACCCTGAAAGAAATTCAACCGAGCCTTGTAATGATTTATACAATTGCAAGAGATACTCCTTTTGAGACACTCGAAAAAATTCCAATGGACCAGTTGGAAACCATTGCCGCAAAAGTCGAAGGATTAGGCTTCGAAACCCAAATCTCGGGATAATATGAAGGTCTTTTTTACTGCACTGGACTGGGGACTGGGCCATACCGCCCGTATTATTCCAATTATTGTGCAGTACAAAAAGGAAGGGCATTCTATTTTAATTGGGTGTTCCAAGAGGCAAAAACAACTATTCCAGCAACACTTAAGCAATGTTGAATATATTGATTTTAAATCTGTTTATCCCCATTTGTCCAAAACTGGAAACCAGACTATTCCTTGGATTTCTTTTGCTTTCAAGTTCTTTTTTTTTACTTTAATAGAGCGATGGAGAGTAAAAAAAATACATACCAACTATGGATTTGATATTATTGTCACAGATAATAGGTATGGCATTTATAACAAGGCATGCAAGAATATAATCATAACACATCAGCTTAATTTAGTTCTTCCAAAACCCTTCCATTTTTTCACCGGATTAACAAACCATTGGATACATAAACAAATCAACAGGTTTGACCAGTGCCTGGTGCCAGATATTATAGAAAGTGAAAACCTTGCAGGCAAGCTTTCAATGCCTTGCTCAGGCATAAAAACCAAAATTAGATTTATCGGTCCTTTGTCGCGCCTTAATCTTGTCAATGCTGAAGTAACTATGCAGAAAGATATTGTTGTTCTGGTGTCGGGTCCTGAAAACCAAAGGACTGTATATGAAGATTTATTGCTAACACAATTAAAGGAATTCGGGAATAAATACAGCTACATCCTATTAGGTGGCAGGCCTGAAAAATCCGAAGAAGATAATACTGAAGTCATAAATAATATCGCTCCCGGAAAACTCAAATATCTGTTACAGCAGGCTAAATATATTTTTTGCAGAAGTGGGTATTCTTCCTTAATGGATCTGGTTAGCCTGAACAAAACTGCTTATCTGGTGCCTACGCCAGGGCAAAGCGAACAGGAACACCTAGCCGAATACCTTAGTGAACAAGGTTGGTTTCTAATGTGCAAACAAGAAAATTTTAACCTTCTAACAGCCCTTGATCAATTGGATCATTTTGAAGCGAGGGATTTTCCACCTGAATGGGCTCAAAGATCCATCGAAAGCTTTTCCATTTAAACAAGTATTTTGAAATAGTTAAAAATAGTACAGCTGCAAACAGAAAAGCAACCACCATTAATTCAGGATTACTCGCTTTGGTACTTATAAGAGAAGGAGAACTAATAACCGAACCCTGATAACTCACTAACGAAGCTGCATAGATGTTGTTGATCATATGCACTCCAAAAGCCATTTCCAAGCCTCCATCCATTACAACAAGAATTGCTAACATAATACCAAAACCCATATACTGCACCATTGCATTTCCAATTCCAAATTCCTTGACTTCAGGATTCATAAAATGGACTGCCCCAAACAAAATCCCGGACACTAAAACAGGAATATATCTTTTCCGGGATGCTGATGCAAATGCCTGCATTAAATTACCCCTAAAATACAGCTCTTCCCAGGAAGCCTGAAAGGGAAAACAAATTATGCTGATGATCATTAAATAAATGAACTGCCTACCTTGAAAATGAAAAGTATAATTCTCAGGCTCGATCAGATAACCTATAATATCTGCAAAAGAGAGCATTACAAACCAAAGGGCTGCTGCCCCCAAAAAGTTACCCCATCTAAATTTCTTATATGCAGTAAAAACCTGTGTCCAACTAAATCCATGGAAATATTTGATAGCCCATGCCAGGCCAAAAAATACAAGGATAAATGGTCCTAGTATAATTAAAAGGCTTTCATTTTGTGTAAAACCATATTGAGTAAGGTCCATACTTGCGCTTGGGGCTTTGCCTGAAAATCCAGACTTAAGGTTTTCGGACATTATTATAATCAGAGCAGGAACACTTGCTACTACATTTAAGATAATGACCACGAAAAAAATTATCATATATCTCCAGAAATCGTGGTAACCTTTAAAAGTCTGTTTTAAATACATTATTTATCTGTTTTAAGAGGTATAAAAATAACCAATGGAATGGCTAATAGTGCAACAAAAGCCACTATTTTTAATGTAAGGTCGTTCCCAAAAAAATCTAAACTTGTACCAGTAAGCATTGTAGCCAGTGCGCTCATTAAAAATATGCTGGTCATATAAATTCCGTTTAAATAAGTAACATGTTTCGACTTAATAGAATTTACAATAGACAGAAATACCGGGGTATTGGCCAAGAGTAAAAAACCTGCTATTCCTAATATAGGGTAAGACATTTCATATTTAAAATACAAATAAGAAAATATAACTAAGGGAGGTACAATAACAGACAACAACAGTGTTGTTTTTTTCCCAATATAATCTGAAGCAATCCCAGACAAAAACGAACCAACTGTTCCAGATAAATAAATTACAGATAAACCTAAGGCTGTCTCCCATTTTTCCCAGCCTATATCAGTTAAATACCCTACAATATAATAGGTCAGGAAACTTTTTAGGCCTCCTCTGACCAATGTTACAAGAGCTATTGTCAACAATAAATATTTATAGGTGCCCAAAACTTTTAAATGAGTCCCTTCTTGTTGGTCTGATTTAGAAAATTCTTTGCTTAAATCTACATTTCTTAAACGCCAAAATAAAAGTGAGGAAGATAATAACCCTGCAGGTATTAGCCTGAACATACCCGCAAATCCCCAGAGGTCAACTGCAGCAACAGCTACTACCGGTCCAATAGTACGTGCAAACTCTCCTCCAAACATATAAAAACCCATGCCAACACCTGGTTTTTTGCCAGAAACCTGTTTCATCATAACCGGAGTAGGAACATGAAACAATGATGAGCCTATGCCTGAAATAAAAACCAATAGCAATAGAGATGTATAGTTTGACATATTTCCCATAAGACTCATGGCTACAGCAGAAATTGTAGGGGCTGCAATCATCAAGTATCTGATTCTGACACGCTCGGCCAATATTCCAATAAAAGGATTAAAAAGGGTTGGTATTCTTTGAACCACCGATAATAGCCCAAATAATTTATTGTTCAGACTAAAAACATCAGTTATTACATTTTGTAAAGCGGGCAGAAATGCTGTATAAATATCGTGTATATGGTGTGCCAGGGTTATTGAAATAACATTGAGCCACTGAAACTTGTCTTTGGTATCTACTGTATCAATCTTTTTACTCATTCTATCCAATCCTTTCAATCAGCTTTTTAATAATGGTAGCCATTTTCGGCTCAGCTTTTGTGGCTGCCACCTGAACCAATTCATGTGTCATATATTCGATCTTTCCAGGTACGCCTAAATCTGTTATTACAGAAATTCCAAAGCATTCTATTCCCATTTGTCTGGCAACAATTACTTCAGGTACAGTTGACATACCAACAGCATCGGCGCCAATCATCCTAAAAGACCTGTACTCGGCTGGAGTTTCGTAAGTCGGTCCGGTAACTGCAATATATACTCCTTTATGAAGCTTAATTTTATTTTCATCAGCAATTTTCTCGGCATCAGCTATAAGGGATTTGTTGTATGCCTCACTCATGTCAGGAAAGCGAGCGCCAAATTCTGTATAATGCTTTCCAATTAATGGATTGGGCATATGGTTAATGTGGTCAGAAATAACCATAAGATCACCGACTTTAAAATCTGGGTTCATGCCCCCACTTGCATTGGATAGCAGCAACCAGTTTATACCAAAAAACTTTAGTACACGTATAGCATAAACAATAGTTTCCATGGGCAATCCTTCATAATAATGAATCCTCCCATTCATGATCAGGATATCTTTGCCTGCATGCCTTGCGTGAATAAGTTCACCGGCATGGCCTTCAACTGTAGCTCTGGGAAAATGGGGAATGTCAGAATAGGGTATAATCTGCACAATATCAACATCGCGTTTAAAATGGCCCAAACCCGAGCCTAGTATTATAGCAATTTTAGGAGCTCCGTTGAGTTGTTGCGATATATAATGTACTGATTCATTAATTTGATCTAACATAACTAATTATTCGTTGTTCAAATTCGTCATGCTTGTCATGAAGAACTTTGATTGAAATTGGGAGGGCATATAATTTATGCTTCAAATTCCTTGGAAATTTCTTGAATTGTTTCAACCGTACAGCATCCTTTTCTGTGGTAAGAAGAATTTTCTTTCGTCCAGAAAGCCCTTTAAACTTCTTTTTGATCTTAATAATATCCTCTTTGTTAAACGAATGGTGATCAGGAAAAGCGTGGAGCTTGACATTTATTCCCTGGTCAATAAGGTATTCTTTGAGAGGTAAAGGATTGGCAATTCCGGTAACAAGCAAAACCTTCACTTTTTCTTTTTTTAAAACCTTTAGATTAAAATCCAGATTTGCGGATCCAAATACCATGGTGGGTTTTCCATATTCAATTTTAGTAAAAAATAAAGACTGATCGTTTGAAAGCTTAAGTTTCTTTCTCCACAAGTTGCTGGTTTCGGTGTTCAGGTTTCCCGGGCATTTTGTTACTATTACTATATCTGCCCTTTTTCTTCCTCTAAAGCCTTCGCGTAAATTTCCAGCAGGTAGAAGAAAATCTTTAAATGCTGGCCTGTTATAATCAATTAATAATATGGAGCAGCCTGGCTTAATGTAACGGTGCTGAAATGCATCATCCAGAAGGATAACATCCGGTTTTTTTTTCCTTTCCAGAAGCCTTTCAACTCCTATGGTCCGTTTTTCTGAAACAGCTAATGAAATACCTTTATACTTGCTATGGATCTGGTAGGGTTCATCTCCTATGCTTGAGGGAGTGGCATTTTTTGAAGCATAAACGTAGCCTTTTGTTTTTCGTTTGTAGCCTCGGCTTAATACGGCCACATGAAAAGACGGCAATAGGAGTTCAATCAAAAATTCAATATGGGGAGTTTTACCGGTACCACCAACAGTCAGGTTTCCAACAGAAATGATTGGAAAATCAAAAACCTTTGATTTCAATAGTTTTAAATCAAAAGCCTTGTTCCTCAGGAATATTCCTACACCATAAACCCAGGCAATGGGCAACAATAGAATGCGAAATGATATGTCGCTTTTAATTTTTTGCATGCAATGGTTATTATGGCAAGCCAAATTAATTAAAAATTATGAAGTAGACTTTAATCCAAAATAAATTGATATGATTTTATAAATTATATGACTTCTACTTTTTTTAGTAATACATTTTTTCTCAGGACTAAAATAAATGTTCGTTTTCGTACATTGTTTATCCTAAAACGTTCATGTTATCCATTTATAAGCCCCTGATAAAACCCTATAAAAACTTGAAAATAAGAGCATAACAATTTTTGGCACACATATGGTAATAGAAAGGTCAATCTATAAAACAAATAAGATGAAATCAAGATATACATACCAGCAGCACAACTCAAGACTTATAACTATAGCATTTGCTTTACTATTTAGTCTGAGTGTATTTGGTTCAGAAACAGAAGGTCCAAAATCTTCAAAAGCAGGTTCAGCAGATATTGAAATGGAAACGGATGTTCAGGTTGAAGACTGGATGCTTAACCTGGATACATGGGAGATTAGCAACAATGAATACATTGCAGTTGAGCAAGAACTTAAAATTGAAGATTGGATGCTAAGCGCAGATGCTTTTACTACTGAAAAAGTTAGCCTGGAAACTGAAGAAACTGAATCTGATATGGTAATCGAAAACTGGATGACTGATCTAAACCAATGGTAAATTAAGGCTCTTTAATATTGTCACGCTATAAATCCGGGAAAGGCTGTTTGATAGTTTCAAATGGCCTTTCTTATGCGAAAAAGGCTGCAATACTTTGCAGCCTTTTTTTGATATCGTTTTAAGATATGTCTTATTTTAGGTCAAATGTTGTTGAACCTATTTCGTAGCCTTCGGAATATAACTGAACTGTATAAGTACCGGGTACCAGCTCCTCATTCTTATCCCAGTAAATACACATATCTATATCCTGATTATCATATTCTAGCTCCCTTTTTTCTGAATATACCAAAGTTTCACCTTGAGCCTCAAACATACCAGCATCAGGTGAAGATAAAACAATCTCATCAGGCCTTAATATTCTCAAATAAATCATTTTATGACCCGCTTCGGCAACTGCATTTTCCCGTACGGTAAAACAAACCCTTATTTTTTCTATTTTACTAATTTTATCCTTTTCTTTCGAACGACTATTTAAGCCAACAGCCATAAGATTTTTAGCTGCTAATTTTTGTGCTATTTCAACCGTTGAAGAAAGTTGCTCTTTGGCAACTGAAAGCTCGTCGAAGTTAGTTTGAACCTGTCTCAATTCCTTCCTGACCTCAATATTTTCAGTGGTAAGTTCTCTGTTTCTGGTATTAAGGGAATCTATCTGAACGATATAGCTGCGCATAACTTCCCTAAGCGTTTTTAATTCCTTTTGATACATTCTAAGTTTCTGCGCATTTGAGG
>JBNKPU010000091.1:0-24057 GCA_050295515.1 Bacteroidales bacterium
AGTACTGGTAATACAAATTGCCAGTAAAATTACAACAAGGCCCATATTTCTGCTGTAAAAGAGACTGGCTAAAATAACTGCTGGTATAAAGAAATACTTTCCTCCTGCCACAAAACCAAAATTAGCGAATCCAATAATAGCTGTGCCCAGAAGTAGAAATGATAGATATATTGCTTTTGCTTTTGTGTTGAGCCTATTCTTTAATGCAGTCAATATAAGGAGGCTGAAATAAAAGGCAATGTGAAAAGTAAAAGCGTTTTGCCAACCAACATTGAAAATCCGCAAAATCGATACAATCAATAATGGAGGTGTAAAAATTGTTAATCCAATAAGTAAAGAATCAAGAATATTGTTCTTTAAAGGGGATATGGCATTTTTTGCCTTGTTGTTTGTTCTTGTCATTTAAAGAGAAGTGGTTTATTGATTGGTTTTGAAATGCCTTATTTAAATTACAAATTTTTCAGTAATTTCACCTCTATTATCAGCTAACATTTTATAAGTTGTGCTGTTATAACTGAGAAAATACCACTTATGTTTGCCAAAACACCTACGCCACCCTATTATGCAGTTATCTTTACCTCCAAAAGAACTGAAGGTGACCAAGGTTATGGTAAAATGTCTGATCACATTGTTGAACTAGCTAAAAAACAAGCAGGTTTTTTAGGTTTTGAATCGGCAAGAAATGAAATAGGCATAACTGTTAGTTACTGGAAAGATCTTGAATCCATTAAAGCTTGGTCGGAAAATGAAGGGCACATGGAGGCAAAAGGACTGGGGAAGTCAAGATGGTATGAAGATTACCGCATCAGGATTTGTAAGGTTGAAAAAGAATATTAAGATCTGATCTGACGGTTGTTTCTGGCTGCTTCCAATAAAATGAAAAACGACGGTACTTCTGATGCCCTGCCAGAGCAGTCGAAATTGTTGACAATAACAATATTGAGCATCTAACTTTTCTTATGTTGGGTTTCTCATATCGAATGAAGATGTTTAATATCGTATAGATTGAACCTTCTTTAGTTCATCATTAATAGTGTATCTGATTCAGTATCTGAAATTAATTTACCCAAAGCCTTCAAAAGAAATTGTAATTTACTGAGTAGATCCCTATGGTGGGAATTCCCCGCCTTTGTGAAAATTTCGATTAAGGTTACAAAATAGTATATACAGCAAAAAACAGTATAATTATAAGCAGTAAAAAGACCGGTTTATAAAGCTCATGGTTCAATTTTATCTTGAATTAGGAGCTTTTCGTTTTAAAAGCAAAAGATGTTATCAAATAAATAAGCAAGGAGATTCCTATCCCAAAAATAATAGCATCAAGCCCAAGTGGGAGATCAATTTTTAAGGCATTGAGCAAAATAGTTGTAATACCACCACTAATCATTGAAAGCAGGGCTGCCAGTGCATGGGGTTTTTTTGAAAACATAGATGCACAAACAGGAACTATTAATCCTGAGACCATAAAAGCATAGGAATTAAGCATCAGGCTTAGCACATTTTCCATTTTTAAAGCCAATAAAAGGGCCAAAACTCCAATAGCCAGGGTAAGTAATTGTGAGTAGAGTAGCCCTCTTTTAGAATTATGCTTGTTTAAAACATCGGTAAGTATGTTGCCTGAAGCAGCCATAAGGCAACTATCGGCAGTAGACATGATTGCTGAGAAATAAGCAGAAAGAACAATTCCTAAAAAACCTACCGGAAGAATAGTCTTTAGCAGGAGCGGTAGTCCCATTTCAGCATCAATGTTTTCCAGGTTGTAGTGGGGTATTATGCCATTAATAACGGCGATACGGGCAAACATCCCCAGCAATACACCAACGAAAGCCATTACAGGATATTCAAAAAGTCCTGCAATAAACCATCCCCGCTGAGCAGTTTTTTTGTCTTTTGCAGCATAAATTCTTTGATAAAGGGTCATGCCAATAAACCATATGGGGATAATAGTAAACATCCAGTTGATGATTTGTGTCCAGCTGATATTTTTGAGTGAGTAAAATTCATGTCCCAAAGTGGATTTTATTGCTCCAATTCCACCAATTGCCTTATAGGATATGGGTAGGGCAACTAAAATTAGACCTGCCATTAGGACAATCCATTGGATTGTGTCGGTATATATAACAGCTTTAAGTCCACCTAGAGAAGTGTAAGCAACAGCAATTATACCCATGGCAAGCAAGGCTGTTTCAAACGATAGCCCTGAAAAAGTAGAAGAGGCCAGTTTAGCTCCGGCAAGAATTTGTGAGCTGGTAAATCCCATGTAACCAATTGCTGAAATAATACCGGCCAAAAATGATACTCGTTTGTCGAAGATTGATTCCAGAAATTGTGGAAAGGTGAGCAGAGTTCTATGGTTTTTGAGTTTATATATTTTGGGTATGAGCAATACACCACTCAGCCATGCACCAATTAAACCTGTAAACAATAACCAGCTTCCAGAAATACCCATAATAAAGCCAAGTCCACCCAGCCCAATTGAAAATCCACCACCTACATCGGTTGCCACAACGGATAGTCCGATGTGCAGACTTCCCATTTTTCGGCCTCCCACAAAGTAATCCTCAGTTGTTTTATTCCTTCGCAGGAAATAAAAACCAACACCCAGCATGGCAAAAAGGTATACAATAAAAATGGTAAAGTCGATCGGATGCATTAGTCTGGATTAACATTTAATTTGAAATACTTTGAACCAGCATAGCACCTTGCCCAGACTGCTGAAAGTAAATTGAAGATGATTTTTTGCCCTTTTGTTACAAACAGTGAGAGGTGTATTTGAATGTCGCTGAATAAAGTTTCTCGATTTTTGTCAATGTTCAAAAGGACTTCTTTTGCAAGATTAACTGCTATTTCTGATAATGTGGTTTTTTGAGTTTTGTTTTGCATAGTCTGTTTAAACTTGTTTCATGGACTAGTTCGACTTTTCTTGATTAAGAATTTCAAATTCGGCATGTTTTTTACAGTTTTTCCATCCTTTGTAACCACGCATACAGAATACATTCTTGAAAAGGAAATGAGGCAATTCTTCTTTATATTCCGATCCTTGATAAATAGTGCAATCCTTGGCGTATTTGCATGTGTTTCCTAAAACTGGGTCCGTCATCATTTAAATATGTTTATAAAGTACATTCATGCTTTCAATCTGTCCCGAAATGTTTGTATTTTTTATAAGGGTTCCGGTATATTTATAGTTCAGTTTGAAAAAAGTCTTGTTCATTGGAAGGGAGTTCAATCGGGCAATTGTATATAGTGTAGAAATGTTTTGCTTGGTCATTTCTTCTTCCATTTTCCCCAATAAAATTACCGACAAATTCTGTCCCCTGAAGTCGGGGAGTGTGGCGAAATCGGTCATTTCAGCATTCTGGCCGTCAAAATCAATTTCAGCTGATGCTAGGGCAATAAGCTTTCCGTTGCGTTCAATGCCATAATACTGAACATTCGACTGCATTGTTTCCAGAATATAATTTGGGTCGTAAATAGGAAAAGGATAACTGTTGAATACTTGTTTATAAAGATTAGCGGCTTCTTGAGCATGCTCTTCTCTCAGCCTGATCAGTTTGTCGGTTAACCTCATTTTTGGTATGGTCTGGTTTGTGTTGTAATTGAGGATAATTTCAGACAAAGCCGACAACTTGTCATTTTCAATATTGAGCAGACGTTCAGGGCCAAAAAACTTTGACACAAAGAACACATCCATGTTGTTGTTATAAAATTCAGGAATATAGGCCTCTACATGAAATCCATTGGCTAAAAAATCAGGAGTTGCCCAGGAAGGCGTTTTACAAAAAATTTTTGTGTATCCTTCTTGTATTGCCAATTGGTTGATGTGTTCAATTATCTGGGGAAAGTCATCTTTTTCTAATTTAATCAGGTATACACGTTTGTTTAGCTTTCCGTGCTGAATAACAGAGCCTTTCCCAAATTTTTCAATTCTATCTTTCTGGTTCATCTCTACGGTGAATGCGCTCATTGTCTTCTGGTACTAGAGTAATGGTGTCGTTGGAATCGGAAAGTAATTTTTCTATTCCTATGGATTCCGATTCATCTACTTCGTTTATATTTAATTCAAGCTTGCAATTATCGCAATCCCTATCACACATTTTAGGCTCGTAACTATCAGGTTCTTTATAAGTTGTAATCACTCCTTCGTAATTACGCAGTACTACCTTGTTGGTCGACCAGGAAATGATATAATTTGGCATGACCGGTATTTTACCACCTCCACCTGGAGCATCGATCACATATGTTGGTCGGGCAAATCCGCTGGTATGTCCAATTAAACTTTCCATGATTTCAATGCCTTTGCCTATTGGGGTTCTGAAATGGGACAATCCTTCTGATAAGTCGCATTGATAAAGATAGTAGGGCCTTACCCTGTTTTGTACTAGTTTGTGCAACAGGGTTTTCATAATTCTAGGGCAGTCGTTTACATCTGCAAGCAACACAGATTGATTTCCGAGTGGGAAACCACCATCTGCCAGCAATCTCAATGCTTCTTTTGCTGAAGCAGTAATTTCCCTTGGGTGGTTAAAGTGTGTGTTGATCCATAGGGGGTGATATTTTTTTAATATGGAAACCAGTTTGTTGGTTATACGATAGGGCAACACTACAGGCATCCTTGTTCCTATACGAACAATTTCTACGTGAGGTATGCTGGTAATCTCTGACAACAACCAATCTATCGTGTTATCCGGTAACATAAAGGGATCGCCTCCGGAAAGCAATACATCCCTTACTGCCGGAGTGTCCTTGATATATTTTATTCCTTTACGAAGTTGATCCTTGCTTGGTACGTAATCTACATCCCCAACTTTGCGTTTTCTTGTACAGTGCCTGCAATACATTGAGCAAATATTGCTGACATGGAACAACACACGGTCAGGATAGCGGTGGGTGATACCTTCCACTGGGCTGTCATGATCTTCGGATAAGGGGTCTGAAAATTCAGATTTTAAAGTAGTTAGCTCTTCTATGTCTCCGAAAGATTGTTTAAATACCGGATCGTTATGGTAATTTGTTTTATCAATTAGAGATAAATAGTAGGGTGTTATAGATAAAGGGAATTTCTTAAATGTTTTTACTAGGTTTTTTCGTTCTAAGTCTTTGAACCTTATTCCAGTTAGGTATTCAAATGTTTCTAGGGATTTAATGCTGTGCTTAATCTGCCATTTCCAATCTTTCCAGTTTGATATACTCGAATCTTCTTCAATTTTATGGGCAATTTCTTTCTGACTGTTATTATAAATCATTAAAAAATGGTTAAGGTAGTTTCTACGCGAACAAAATTAGTAATATTTAATGAAATATTAAAGACTGTTTGCTTTTATTGCTGTGCTATTCAATTTTTACAAATAAAGAGATATTCATAGCAGTTCAACCATTTAATTTTTAATTTTGAACCGTCAAAATGTCAACACAACTATATCCACAAAATGAGCAGATTAATTATAGTATCTAACAGGTTGCCCGTTAAAATCAAAAAATCAGATGAAGGGATGCAGATCTTTCCCAGTGAGGGGGGGTTGGCAACAGGCTTAAAATCCTACCATAAACAAAACAACAGTGTTTGGATAGGTTGGCCTGGGATTATTTCAGACTCAGAAGATGAAAAAAAACAAGTAACTGAGCTGATCAAAAAAGAAGATTGCCTTCCCGTTTTTCTGGAAGAAAAACTTTTGGAGGATTATTATTACGGATTCAGCAACACTACCATATGGCCCTTATTCCATTATTTTTTAGAATATTCAGAGTTTGAGGAGGAGCAATGGGCAGCTTATAAAGCTGTTAATGAAAGGTTTGCTGAAATTGTGCTGGAAACCGCTCAGGAAGGTGATACTGTTTGGGTACATGATTACCAATTGCTGCTGTTGCCACAAATCTTACGGGAAAAAATGCCAAGTCTTCGAATAGGTTTTTTCCTTCATATTCCATTTCCTTCATACGAGGTATTTAGGGTGCTGCCTTGGCGCAAAGAGATTCTATCCGGTATATTGGGTGCAGACCTGATTGGATTTCATACTTACGATTATGCCCGACATTTTATTTCATCAACAAAAAGGTTGTTGGGATACGATGTTATGTTTAATGTTATTAGCATGGAATTCAGACAGGTGTATATAGATGTGTTTCCAATGGGCATTGATTACGATAAATTTCTTAAGCTGTCTCAAAAGGTTCAGAGCAAACCTGTTCAGGAACGCTCAAAGGAACATCGAGACATTGACCGTTTTCTGATGAGCGCTCCCAATCGTAAGTTAATTCTTTCTATTGACCGATTAGACTATACAAAGGGATTGCCTGCACGCTTGAAAGGCTTCAGGCATTTTCTTCAGAGGCATCCCGAATTTAAAGAGTTGGTTTCTTTGGTGCTGCTGGTCGTTCCTTCAAGGGTAGAGGTTGAGCAATATCAAATGCTGAAAAGTGAAATTGAAGAACTTGTCGGTGGTATTAATGGAGAATTTGGGACTCTTGGATGGAACCCAATTATCTATTTTTACCGATCGCTTCCATTCGAAAATCTTATTGAGCTTTATACTTCTGCAGATATAGCCTTACTCACACCCTTAAGAGATGGGATGAACCTTGTAGCCAAAGAATATGTAGCTACCAAAGTGAACCAAAAAGGTGTGCTGATTTTAAGCGAAATGGCAGGAGCTTCCAAGGAATTGGGTGAGGCAATCTTAGTTAATCCTAGTAACCTCGAAGATGTTTCTGAAGCAATTTTTTCGGCATTGAATATGCCAGAAGATAGCAAAAACAAAGATATGACCGCCATGCAAAAAAGGCTTAAGCGTTACGATATTTATAAATGGGCTTCTGAATTTATAAATGCTCTGGACAAAACACAAGAGAAACTGCAGGCCCATCAGGCCAGGAAGGTTTCTGAAGGCCTGATAAAAGGATTTATAAGTGAATTTGAAAAGGCGAAGCACAAAGTTTTCTTTTTGGATTATGATGGCACTTTACAGAGGTTTTTTGACATGCCAGGAGCTGCAAAACCTGACGATGAACTATTACTGCTATTAGATGTTGTTTCAGAACAAAAAGATGTTGAATTGGTGTTGATCAGTGGCCGCGATAGAATAACTTTTAATGAGTGGTTCGGTGAAAAACAATATACTTTAATTGCCGAACATGGGGCATGGCTAAAGGAAAAAGGTAAAAGTTGGTTGGAAAGGAAACCTGGACATATGAACTGGAAAGAAATAATCCTTCCCGTACTTGAATCATATGTGGACAGAACCCCAGGGAGTCTGATTGAAGAAAAATCACACTCTTTGGTATGGCACTACCGCAAAGCCGATATTGAATTAGGAGAGTTGAGGGCATTGGAACTTCATACCGATGTTTCCAATATCATTATCAATCAGGACCTTGAGATTTTAGAAGGAAATAAAGTAATAGAAATAAAGGTGGCAGGTATAAACAAAGGTACGGCAGCTTCGGAATACCTGCATAATAGAGAGTTTGACTTTATTATGGCTATCGGAGATGACTGGACGGATGAGTTTTTATTCAAGGAATTACCAGAATCAGCTTATACCATTAAAGTTGGAACAGACAAATCAGCTGCCCATTATTTTGTAGATAACTACAAATCAGTAAGGGAGTTGTTGAAAAGAATTAATCATATAGAGTAGAAGAGGGCGGATGAATAATTTAAATTATGGGGTAATTGGCAACTGTAGGAGTGTTGCCTTAATTTCAGAAAAAGGGTCAATAGATTGGTGTTGTTTACCGGATATTAATTCATCATCGATTTTTGCAAGGTTGTTGGACAAAGAAATTGGTGGAAGCCTGGGGATAAATGTTTCGCCAGATTACAAGATCAAGCAGTTTTATGTTTGGAACACAAATATTCTTTGCACGCGTTTCGAAAGCAATGAGGGCAGATTTGAGATTCATGATTTTATGCCCCGGTATACTACAGAATTAAACGGATATTATAATCCTCCTGATATAATCCGGTACTTTAAGCATATCTCAGGGAAACCTAAGTTTTCAGTCTATTACGATCCAAAATTAGAATATGCAAAATACAGTACAAAATCTGAAGCACGTACAGAATTTATAAAAAGCTATACAACTGATGGTGAATACGATTCGTTGTATTTATATTCCGATTTCAATAAAGAAGATATACTCAACCGGAATGAAATAGAGCTGGTAGGCGATGCTTTTATACTCTTGAGCTATAATCAGAAATTATTGGAACAGACCCTGGAGCGGCAATACCTGAAACTGCAGCGTACAAAAGTATATTGGCTCAATTGGTCTAACAAAACCCAGCACCATTCCGATTATCATGATCAGGTAGTTCGCAGTGCCCTGGTTCTAAAAATGCTGAATTATGATAAAACAGGCGCAGTGCTCGCAGCAGCAACAACTTCACTGCCAGAAACAATTGGGGAGCAGCGGAATTGGGACTACCGTTTCTGTTGGATCCGCGATGCATCTATGGTTATTAGTGTAATGACCATGCTCGGACACAATAATTCAGTCAAGCGGTTCATGCGGTTTATTATTGACATAATACCCGATAAGGATGAAAAAATCCAGATCATGTACGGTATTAACAAGGAGAAAGAATTGACAGAAGAAACCCTGGATCATTTGAAGGGGTACGAAAATTCATTTCCTGTTCGTGTTGGAAATGCTGCTTATGTACAGAAACAAAATGATATTTATGGCATATTGGTAGATGTTATCTATCAACAATTCAAGTTGTTTGAAACTTCCCTCGAAAACAGTGAATACCTCTGGACCATTACCAGGAGTATAGTAAGGACTGTTGAGCGGAACTGGGAAAAACCCGATAAAGGAATCTGGGAAATAAGGACAGAGGACAAGCACTTTACTTTTTCAAAAGTCCTGTGTTGGGTAGCAATAGACCGTGCAATAAAGATTGCTGAGATTATCCGCAAGAAAGACTATGTTGAACCCTGGCAACAATTAGCTGACCGCATAAAGGCCGATGTGCATAAAAATGCCTGGAATGACCAGGTAAAAGCATTTACGCAAAGTTATGGTTCAGCGGATCTCGATGCTGCAAATCTACTGATGCAGCCTTATGGCTTTATAGCTTCAGACGATGATAGATGGGTGCAGACTGTGGAAGCTACACAACGTGAACTTTCGCACGAAGGGTTGATGTACCGCTATAAAAACAAAGATGATTTTGGTTTTCCAAGTTCTTCTTTTACAATCTGTACTTTTTGGCAGATTAATGCGCTGAATTCAATAGGGAAAAAGAAAGAAGCTCGGGAAATATTTGAACGCCTGCTATCGTATTCAAACCATGTAGGCTTGTTTAGCGAGGATATCGATTTCAAAACAAAGCGTTTGTTGGGGAATTTTCCTCAGGCCTATTCGCACCTGGCATTAATAGAGACTGCTATCAACCTATCAAGAAGCAAGCCTTCAGAGGACGAAAAAGTACTTGAGGTTATAAAGCTATAATATCCTGAAATATGAAACTTGAAGTACAAAGTTTGTAGAAGAGAAACACCTAAATAAAAGGGCTGAACTTCCTGATACTGTTTTTATTCCTCGGTGTTGTCCTCTTCGAGATGGTCAGCAATGGTCAGCAATGGAGATGCTTCAACGCTTTGGATGTCCAATAGTTTGATTAGGGTGTCCAAGCTGTCTTCAACTTTTCTTAGTTTATCACTTTCCAGTTTTTTAAGCTTTTCGGTTAGCTGCTCATGCAATAGTGATGGCAGGTCTTCCAGCAATTTGTTGCCTGATGATGTTAAGGCAATGTTTACTACTCTTTTGTCACCAAATTTTGGCAGACGGGCGATGTACCCTTTTTTCTCAAGCCTGTTAATAATGCCGCTTGTTGTACTTGAGTTCAAGTTAAGGAACTTTCTTATATCGCCTTGTGTGGATTGGTAATTTGGACTGCTGTGCAAGAAATTGAGACATAGCACCTGGGGGATGCTCACGCCATATTCCTTTTGTATCTTTTTCGATTCCAGGTTGATAGACCGAACAATTTTTCGGATTTTTATGAGGATTTCTGTGGAGTCCATTCAATGCTATTCAATAATCAGAGAGTAAAAATACTAAAAGTTTTTTTGCTAGGTAGTCTTGATGACATTTGGAAGCGGCTAAAGTTACTTTTTAAGGGCTTTTAACCTCCAATAAAATATTTCAATCAGATAATAAATACCAAAAATGATATAAAACAGGGCTGTACTAATAAATGCCCAAGCTTTCTCCGAGAGGTAAAAAGCCGAATAGACAATAAATAAAGTGTGAACAGAAAATATCCAGAACAAATTCCTAAAAGTAATTGACATACGTTTTAAGGCAGCTTCATTGAGCTGAATGCCCCTCATATACCTTTGTGACATGAGCAATAGGATATTTTTTCCTGAAAAAACGGAAATGCCCAGGATTGCACAAAAGATGGCCTGTACTAAAGCTGGTTTCAGTTTAAAGAAAACAGCATTGTCCAATAGAATTGAAACACCGCCCAAGGCTACCAACAGTAGAGTGTCGGCCAAAACAAAGCGGTCAACTCTTTTTTCCTTCATATAAATAAAAACAAATTCCCCAATACCCACAACCAGAGCAACAATGATCCCTATTTTTGTCCCCCATATTTCATCGGCTACAATAAAAACGACTAAGGGGATTAAAGCTGGAAGTAAAGTTTTTAGAAATGCAAATCTATTCATGGCTTAAAGATAATTTTATCTTCAGAATTTTCATATTTGATTTTTAAAATGAGAATTTTAGGGATATTTTTATGTGCATGATGACGAGATATTTCATTCTGATAGGATTTTGCGTAACATGTTTTTCTTCAAAAGCAGGCTATGCAAATAAAATTGATAGTTTGTTTGTTCATTCTGATAAGCTCACAGATTCCCTGCTATGTGTTGGGATAAAGTCTGTTCATTCATATTATGCGTCCTTTGCTCCTGATAGTGCATTAGAGGTCGCTAAACGTGGATTGGTAATAGCCAGGCAACGTGGAAACAAAGAATTTGAGGCAGATATGCATATACGGCTCGGGTCTACTTTTATCGATATTGGAGACTACCCTAAAGCTCAAAGTCACTTTACTAACGCCCTTAGAATATCAGAGTCTATAGGCTATACAAGAGCTATTCCAATTATCTGCAATAATATGGGAATAGTCTATGCATCCAATAAAGATTATGATAAGGCAATTGAATATTATTCTAAAGCTATCCAGTCTGATAGTCTTTTAAAAGATTGGATTGGAGTTGGTATCGACCTATCTAATCTTAGTGAAATACTATTGCTTGATAGCAATCCTCAAAAGGCAAAACAGAACTATTTGCTGGCTTTGTCAATCTGTGATAAATTTGACATTGAGCCATTGAAGCCTAGTGTGTTGAATAACCTGGGCGAGGTCTGCCTTTATATGGAACAATACGACTCAGCACTTTTTTACCTGGAAAATGCAGTTGACCTAAAGCAGGGGTTAGATATGGAAATAAAATTGCCAGTAAGCCTTACATTAATAGGTAGAATAAACATGAAGCAGGGGAAATATGATGATGCCTACAAAGCCTTTATGAGATCATATGAGATTGCTATGGAAAAAGGATTGGTTCGAGATACGCAGGTTGCTTGCGAAGGTTTGGCAAATTATTTCTACACTATAGGTAAATACAAACTGGGTTTTGAATATGCAGAGAGATGTTCTGCTTTGAAAGACAGTGTTTTCAATGCAGATAAAAACAAACAGATCAATGAGTTGGAAATCAGGTACCAGGTTGATAAAAAAAACCAGGAAATAGAATTGCTCAATGCTGAAGTGAAATTTCAAAGAAGTCTTAGAAATCTAGGGATTATTTTGGTAATGCTAACACTTGCTTTCTTCATTATGACATACAAAAGAATTAAACTACGGAGTCAGTTGTTGAAAAAAGAAAATGAATTGGAGAAGGAAAAGTCAAAGCAGTTGAGGTATGAAATAGAAAGCAAGAACCGTGAGCTTTTATCTAAATCTATGTTGAGTGTTCAGAAAAACCAAACCTTAAACGAACTGAAAGGGCAGTTGTTGAAAATGGAAGGGGAAAGTTCTGAAACCCAAAAAGCGTTAAGGTTGGTAGACAACAATTTTTCCATTGATAAAGATTGGGAGGATCTTAAGATTCATTTTGAAAAGGTTCACGTTGGTTTTTTTAAGAATCTTCAAAGCCTATATCCCAAATTAACCCCAATCGATTTGAGGCATTGTGCCTATATCCGTATCCAAATGTCATCTAAAGATGTTTCACGCATTATGAATGTCAATCCAAAAAGCGTTCAAATGACTCGTTACAGGTTAAAAAAGAAGTTTGATTTATTGCCAGATGAGAGCCTGGAAGCCTTTTTAAACAATTATTAATTTTTTCTTTTCTTGAGCTTGATGTTAGTGTCAGATATTCAGTAAGTTATTTGGGGGTGTCGTACTTGTAAATCATACACTCAAATTGGGGTTTATGAGGTTGGATTAGATGTCTCCAATACTTGCAGGTCAGACTCTATAAGCAAGGAGATTACAACTGATTATACAAGTGTTGAGGTTGAAGGGGAAAGACCTGTAAAGCTATATCCAAATCCTTTTTCAAACCTTCTCTGCCTTAGTTTTGAATTCGAAGAAGATCATATGATACTGATTGAAATGTTTAATATGAACGGACAATTGATGAATAACTTACCTATTACAATAAGCTAAATAATTCATTTTTAAAAGTGATTTTTTGGAAGTGTTCGATCCCATATTCATTGTTTCAAATTGGAAAGTGAATAAAAAACTTATGTAAATAGGCTATCAATTGTTACTTTTATATATACAATGATTAAAACTGTTTGTAAATTTATATGGTAGGATATCTGAACACTTTGTTTTGCTTCTATATATGTGAGTGACCAGTTTTAACAAAACAACTTAAAAATGAGAACTTTAATTGCTGCATTGTTATTTGGGCTTATTTATTGTAATTCTTTCACTCAAACAGCCGTGAGTATCACTCAGAAAAGGAATGTTTTTGATGAGAAGGGGGATTTCTATTTTAATAAAGGTCAATATGAAAAAGCAATAGCTTATTACAACATGGCCTATAAGAAAGATGCAGATAATTTTTATTCGGTTTTAAGAAAAGCAGAAGCTTATACCGAGCTGGAACTTTTCCCACAGGCAGAAGAATGCTTTAGATTGGTCTTTGCTAGCAATCAAAGGCTGGACAATATTTTCAGGTTAAAATATGCAATTGTATTACTGTCTAACAATAAGCATGCTAAGGCAGCAGAATGGATTGGGAAGTACAATCAGTATATTGAAGAAAATATTGAAGGAGGGAATTATATAAGTACTGCTGATAGTCGTGTAAAATTATACAAAGATTCAACATTTATAATAGTCAGAAAATTAAATGAAATTAATTCGATAGAGTCTGAAGTTGCAGCAGCATTTTTGGATAATGAACTGATATTTTCTTCGTCTCGCAAAAGTGCCGATCCTTCTGAAGGTGGCGGATCTTATAGTTTCTATGTGGCAAATTACAACGATGCCGGAAGAATTACTTCAATAGGTTCTTATAATCATGGATTTAATTCAGCCCAGAATGAAAGTGGAATATCTTTATCAAGCGATGGCATGCGGTTTTTTGTTACTCGGAGCGGGGCAAATAACCGAAACCTGCAAGCATTCGATGCCCTTATTCCACAAAGTAATACTGAACAGGTTAATTTGTCACCAATAACTATCCAGGGATTTAATGGCTCTATTGGATATCCTGTACTTAACAGCAATGGAACAACTATGTATTTTGTTTCAGATGCTCCAGGAGGATCCGGAGGGTTAGACCTTTATAAATGCAAATTGGAAGGCAATCAATGGAAGTCTCCAGAAAATTTAGGGAGTACAATCAATACTTCAGGAAACGAATCATACCCTAGCTTGTTGAACGATACTGTCCTTTTCTTTTCTTCTGATGGGCACAATGGCAAAGGTGGTTATGATATATTCAGTGTAAATTTGAAATATGCCAATAAGATTGTAAAAGGATTGGGCGGTGATATCAATACATCGTCTGATGATTTTAACCTTGTGCTGATTAATGGGGGAAATACAGGCTACTTTAGTTCGAACCGTCCCGGAGGCAAAGGCAAGGAAGATATTTATATTGCAGGTATTCTTGATTTAAAACTCAGGTACGAAGGGTATAAGCATAAGCAAAGGACTTCTATGGAGGATGGAAAGATTAACCTTTATGTGAGCAATGGAGATGAATATAATATAGCTCAGGGTGACAATGGTTTTGCGTTTGGCTTCTATCCGAACGACAACTATAAGATAGTTATTCAAAAGGAAAATATCAAAGCTGAAGATATCCTCGATAACTATACTGTGTCTAAGGAGCAGCAGGAAAAAGTCTTTTTAAATCCTCCAGCTGCAGAAAGTGCAGAAATCATCTTACATAAGGGAATGAAGTACCTGTTTACTTCAGGTAATGAAGCTATTAGTCCCGAATACAAGGCGAAACTTGATCAAATGGCAGGAGAGTACCAGGCTGATGCGATTAGTCTTACAGCATTGGCAAAAGAAATGCAGTTTGACGATGGAGAGATTTATACCATCAAATTTGTGAAAGATGATGACAAGGTCAGCTATAAAAGTAACAAAGAAACTATGTTGTATATCAATGGAGAGGAGATAAACCTTTATAATAGGGCTTTTTTTATTGTGTTGCCGCTTAAATCGGAAACAACATTTAACCTGCAAACCGACCTTGAAGCATTGGAAGAAAGCTTTAATCCAAAAAAATATTCTTTGGCCATTGATGATGGACCAGTGTTTAAGGCTGCATCTGATGGACCATGGTTGGTATCTATGGTTGTTAATACCGAGAATGTTGAAGATGTTTTGCCTGCAAACAGGTTCCAGGCTGAGGAAATTAGTTTTATTCCGAGCAGTGAATACTTGTTGACCTTAAGCAAGCCCGATCCAGAATCCGAAAATGATATCGAAATTATAGTCCCTCTTACTCGGGGGGTTAAATATAACCTGACTTCAACGAAAAAAGGAAGTTCTGAATATAAGGAAGCACTGGCTGAATTTATTATCGGTAGGGATGGACTGGAATTGGTTGATGAGGAGGTGATTGATATTTCCATCCTTTCTAAGGAATTGGAAATTGAAAAAGGAGAGGACCTTTCATTCACTTTAATGCCTGTTAAAAATTTGGGGAACAAAACATCTAATGATTTTATTGCGAAATCAAGGTTAACCCTGGATGACAAAGTGTTTGATATATCGCGTCTTGATGTCTATACTATTAATGTTCCATTTGTAGAAGGACAAAATGTGAAAATACAGACAGACCTTGAATACCTGAAAAACAATTTCTCATCGAATACTTATACTATGAACCTGGACACAGCTGGTTTCTTTACTGAAATTGAAGTTGATACAACAGGCTATGGTGAACTTAAGAAAAAGGGGTGGTTGGTCAGTATGAATGTGAATACAGAATCAGCAAATGAAGTAGAGATAAGAAACCAGCTGATGGCTAAAGAAGTAAGCATTATTCCAGGTAAAGAATACATTCTAACTGTAAGTAAGGTTGATGCTGAAACCGGTGAGGAGGATGAGATTATTGTTCCACTGACAAGAAAAGTAAAATACGATTTCACAGCTAATCCAATGTCTGAAGAAGAGTATAAAAAATCTCTTGAAAAATTTATAAAAGGGCAAGAGGAAATTGAGACAGTTGATGGTGAATTGATCGATATCAAACTGCTTTCGAAAGAACTTAAAATCAACGAAGGAGATAAGGTGTCGTTTAGTCTTCTCCCTGTGAAAAGCCCAGTTAAGAATGCACCCAAAGAATTAGGTGTTAAATCCAGTTTGTTCCTCGATAACAAAATTGTTGAATTTACACATATCCAGAAGTACACTATAAATGTTCCACTTGTAAATGATGGCAAAATGAATTTGCATTCAGATGTAGTTTATATCGAAGAAAACTTTGATCCAGGAACATTTACACTGGATGTCGATACCTTAGGGTTCTTCTCTGAAATACTTGTCGATACAACGGGCTATGGGGATAGGGTCTTCCACGAAGAGGAAATAACAGATCCTGTATATGACGTTGTAGTTGTAAATTTTGAATTGAACAAATATGACCTTACACCAACGGCGTTAAAAATTATCAGGGAAAAAGTTGTCGATGAATTAAAGGACGATAACAGGCTTTATGTAACAATTAAAGGCTATACTGATGCTTTAGGAGATGCCGACTATAACGAAAAACTTTCGAAAAACAGAGCCGAATCGGTTAAAGATTTCTTGAGCAAAAATGGAATTGGTGAAGAACGGATAAGGACCTTCTCTTTTGGTGAATCAAAAGCTCTTGCAGACGGGGTAGATTGGGAAGATTTAACCGAGGAAGAATTGAAAAAGCACAGAAAGGTTGAGATTGTGATTTACCTCCCGGAATAGACTGAATTATAGGAGACATTAATTACCCCTCAACCCCTCTGATAAAATGGGACTCAGTCTATGAGGAGTTTGAGTAGAATCCTGAATCTTAAAAAATCAGTTTCAATAAATTTAGTTGGATTGATGAACCAAGTTTCTTGATACTAATAGTGAATATTTTTATTCCAAATTTGCTAATTCTTTGTATATACAAGACGCTTGTGGATTGGCTGGGATGGATGGTCGTTGTTTTTCAGTATTTCAAGGAATTTCTCTATTTGTTCAGCAGATGTTGTTATAGGTGTCTGTAAAGCACCTGATTACAATCTCTGTACCTGGCGGGGGTGTTAACGATTCACCATAGTGATAATAAGCCAAATTGTTTTGTAGATGCTTCGTTAGTCAAAGTTGCTTTAGTTGTCTTTGGCAATTTGATGAAAAACAATTTAAATGGAGTAGATTAAAATGCATTTCATTTAAAAAAAACATATAAATTAAACATTACGCTTGAGATGGTTTTCACTTTTAAAGTTTTGCTTGATCCGTTTTTTTGTTGCTTCTGGTGTACTTTGTTGGTATAATCTTTGGAGTGCCTTCCCCAAAAATACAACCAATATGAAAAATAGTTTAATGGTAATAATTTTGATAATTGTATTTACTTCTTGTGAAAAATTGGAATACGAGATTCCAGTACAGATCATTAACAATGATGGTGGCTCATATTCAGAGGGATTTGAAAAGGCCATAAAGAATAAACTTTCGAGGCGAAATTTTCTGGTTGTTGATTATGAGACAAATTACGCTGTAACGATTAGTGGCTTTTATATTCAGGAATCATTTGACTATGAAACTGTATATGACGATTGTAATGGTGGAACAGTTGAATATGAACTGCGAACTGAATGGCTTAATGGAGTAGTTACTTTATGGAATGGCAATGAAATAGTAAAGGAATGGAAAGTAGAAGCAAGTGAGTCTGAACATCTTAAAGGGGGTGAACCTCTTCTGATAGACATTTTAACACCAGACTGTGAGGATGATGGGGATTGCCCGGAATGTACAGAATATTACATCAAATCACCTCTGGTTATCAATATCAATAATGATTTACGCTTGACAGCAAAAAGGATTGCCAATTATATGGTGGATATGATGAATAATTGAAACGAATATTCCAAATTTCCAATGCCCTGAAGGTTGTGTATGTGTTCCAATCCGGGCTAATTAGATAACCCAGGTCTCATACCACAACCCATAACTGAGCTCTTATTTGCTCTTCTAATAATATTTCTCTGTACCACCATATCCCTTGATGAGTTTGTTCGCTTGGGTATTCTTGATGAAATAATTTAATCTTTTCTCAAACTCTTCTTGTCTTTCGCGGGCACCATCGATGTAGGAAATTCGTATCCTTTTGTAGGAATCGGAAAAATGTTGGTAGTTTTTCCAGGCATCTTTGTTTTCCTTGATCCTGGAAAGAATGTCTTCTGGAAAAACAAATTTTTCATCAAGAATAAACAGAATATCAGGTAATATCTTTGGGTGTATTAATCCTTTTTGGTACATGTGCTTAATCCTTTCTTTATTAAGCTGCGAATAATTACTTCTTTTATTCCGTGGACTATAACGCTGGGCAGCATTATCCTTATCTTGCTTTTTAATGGTGCTGTCTATCCAACCAAAACAAAGGGCCTCTTCTACCGCATCGTTATAGGTTACCCTGGGTTTTCCTGTTGACTTGTTGGGGTAGACCAGCCAGATTTCTTTCTCAGTCTCAAAGTTTTCTTCCAGCCATTTTCGCCATTCTTTACGGTCAGTTGTGTATAAGGTTTTTCCAATTTCCATGTGTGAAAGATACAAAAACCGGGATATCATACCAGACGATTTTAATGGGGTTCTGCTTGGAATGCTTTCTTGAGGGTTTAAACATCAAAAGTTGATACAGAAAACTTACCTGATGTTATTGACAAAAAAATCAGGTGAAATGTCATGGTTAAGAATCATATTTTAAAGAGATGAAAGATTTGGGTTTTTCTTAAATTTTATGGTGTAATATTACTTTTTTTGCATATTTTTGACTTAAATAATTAATTGATAGCACTATAGTTCTGCCGGTAATTTATAGGCTGTATTAATCGGACCTAAATCCTGAATATTAATATTATTTCTACCATTGCCATCCCACTCCTTATTTCAGACTAAATATTGTTAGTATGGAGAAAGATCTATCAGATAAAACAATTGAATTGGATAAATGCCCCAATGGGGGATTGTTCTGTCCTGATTTATTGGAAAATGTGAACAACCTTTTGCATAATGCTAATTTATATGCGCAGAACAAAGAATACAGCCGTGCTCTAGAACTGAAAGAAACTGCATTCAATCAGATAGTACAATTGAAAAATGATAGATGCCAGCCTTGTGGTACCTTGTTCAGGGAGGTGATATTAAACTCTGTTAAGATGTATATTACAGACCTGGAAAAAATGTCAAGCGGATTTTTTGGCAAAAAAAAATACAAATATCATCTTAAGAATGCAGAAAGGCTGTTTAAGCGGATGGAAAATTATTTGGAAAAATACAATCCATCCCAAGCTGAAATCCAAAAATTAAAAAAAGCTTGATAGCTATAACTACTTCAATGCTGCACTAAAAAAACTGTTTCTTTAAAACACCTGCCAGAACTACTTAAAGTTCATTATAATAGATTTATATATTATTAATTCAGGCTTGGATGGCTCAACAGTTAGTTTTGTGATCAAGAGAGTGTGTTTACCAGTTTAATCTTAAGAATCGAGGGCAAAACAATTTTCCAGGTTCAACTTATAACAGTTTCGTTTCTATTCCAATTGTAACTAACACCATAGTGTTGGTAGTCGATTGTTGTTACTAGCCAAGTTGTATGTTTATAGGAGATTTACTTTTGCGATACTTTTGTAAAAAACACAAAATCAAATGGTTAGAATTTTTTTTATCTGTAGCAGATTCAGGAAAATTTAAATTTATGAAGGGAATCAGGAAGAAAAGAGATTATTATATTGAAAAATCGACATTTACTTGATCAACCCTACTTTCTAAGAGTTAAATTTACTTTTGTAACCATTACAATTATTTACCGTTAAACGTACCAGCCATTAAAACTACTAGTCCATAAAACGAATTGAGTTCTTGTATTACTGAAAAAAAACTAATAACATGAATAAACTTTTTACTAAAAATTTATTTTTTGTTTTATTTATACTTTTGTATACTCTCAGCGTTCAAGTTAAGGCTGAGGGAATAAAAGAGTTGGCAAACGGAACAACAAATTACCCGACAACAACATTCGGATCAAGCGGGTGGACTGATCCCGGTGCTCCGGATAACCTAAAACTATTTATTTATATCGAGGATCCAACTACAGAATCGATATATTTTGGTTTTAGTACCACAGGAGAAACTTACAATATTTTTGATCCCAATGGAGCATTGGTATATACAAATACTACCAATGCTAATGCCTCTGTTGTGGCAGAGGCAATTGCCGGACCTGCTGAGGTCGTTGGGACTGGTGGGTATACTGCCCAGGTTTTTACACTGCCTCCTGGCTCGCCCGCAGGCAACTATTATATTGAGTTTGATGGATCATCCAGGGAGCAATATTGGGACATTTCTGTGGCAAAATCTGCTAACTCATACACTGAAATAGGTAGGATCTGGTCCATGATCTGGTGGTTTGATATGGGGAGCTGGAGTTCAGCAGGTTCATTTGAAGCTACATTATATGCCTATTCAACAGAGGGATTTGTTTCAAAGGTAGATTACAGTGGTTCAAATTTCCGTCCCTATGTATTCTCGGTTTATTACAATGCAACTGGTCCTGGTAGCTCAGGTAACCTTGAAGAAGACAGGAAATCAGTTAATGGTTCAAATGCTGGAACAGCTTCGTTCCCAGTGTTTTTAAATCCACCCCCCGAAGAGATTATGCCTAGTGCTGAGTTTGGTGATTTGGTAGGGACACCCTCAATTTCCAGAACAGCTGCTTCAGGGGCAAATAAGTTTAGCTTTAATTTATCCGCTACTCAACCCGGAACATTTAGGATTCTATTGAATGTGGAGAATTCAGCAACACCTGATGTTTACGATGCGGTTGCAAACACAAAAGACCGTGTTTTGGTTTTTGATATTGTGCCCGAGCCGGGAGAAGTACCACCTTATTATAGGGCAATGCCTTGGGACGGTCTCGATGGAGATGGAAATGTGCTTGCCGATGGCTTTCCTTTGAATTTTACAGTTGCATATGCCGATGGAAGAAGCCATTTTCCAACTTACGATGCTGAGTATTTGGCAGATGGCCTTACTGTCGATCAGGTGCGTCCTTCAAATGCTTACGATATCCAACTGTTCTGGGATGATTCTAATATCCCTGACAATCCAAATAGCAGTACACATAGTGATTTTGTAAATGGAACAACAGGCTATAGTGTTGAATTAAACGGGGCAGCCCCTCCGGCCCATACATGGGTGAATTCTAGTTATGGTGATGCTAATACTATTAATACCTGGTGGTATTGCAGCCTTAAACAGAATGTGGATCAGACAATACCGCTACCCGGAATAGCTGCTTCATCACCAACAATTCAAGCTACAAATATTGTCTTCTCTGAGATAGGAAACACGGCCATGAAAGTTAGCTGGACAAACGGAAACGGTGTGCGCAGGGCTGTATTTATGAGCCAGACAACTAGCGGACAGCCTTTCCCGGTTGACAATACCTCCTATACAGCAGGTTCTGTATTTGGTACAGGATCCCAGATTGGCTCTTCAGGATGGTATTGTGTTTATGATGGAGCAGATTCACCGCAAACTGTAGTAACAGGTCTGACTCAAGATACTGATTACCGTGTTATGGTCTGTGAGTACAACAATGGAGGTGGTATTGAGTATTACAATACTTCAACAGCAACTGGAAATCCTGCTAATGAGCATACAATAATTATTGATCAGGCAACAAATGTAAATTTCACCAATGTTTTAGCAAATTCATTTACTGTTAACTGGACAAATGGAACAGGAACAAGAAGGGCTGCTTTTATAAAGCTGTCATCTGTTGGCGGAGATGCACTACCGGAAAATAACGTTACCTATAATCCATCATCAGTTTATGGTGTTGGAGATCCTATTGATGGTACCCAATGGTATTGTATCTATGATGGTACAGGATCAACAGTTGATGTTACAAACCTTGCCAATAATACCAATTACACAGTTATGGTTTGTGAATATTTTGGTAGTGTTGGGAATGAGAATTATGTGGTAGTTACTAATGCAACAGATCCAAATAACCAAACAACACTGGTAGAATCTCCAGCACACCATATTGTGTTTAGCAATGTTACAACGAACTCAATGCAAATTGATTGGACAAACGGTGATGGGACTGGCCGGCAAGTTTTTGTAAAACAAACCTCTTCAACTACAGATGAACCTGTTCCGGTTGATGGAACTTCATATACTCCCAATACTGTATTTGGTTCAGGTGAACAGATTGGCACAACTGGCTGGTATTGTATTTATGACGGTTCTGCTTCAACTGTGTCTATTACTGGTTTAGATCCTTCTACCGATTACAGGGTTATGGTATGTGATTATACAGGTACTTATGCTTATATTCCAGGAAGTGTGCCAACGAACCCGTTAATTCAGGCTACATATGGTACAACGCCAACTATTCAGGCGCACGATATTACATTCCCTAATACCGGTGCAAGTCAAATGGAGGTAAACTGGATAAATGGAAACGGGACCAAACGGATTGTTTTTGCATCTAATACAAAAACAGGGCAACCTTCGCCAGTTGATGGGACAAACTATAATGATAATTCAGGATTTGGTTTAGGTAGCCAAATTGGTACTTCGGGTTGGTACTGTATTTATAACGGTACTGATACTTTAGTTACCATGAACAATATTCTTGAGGATACTACTTATAGGTTTATGGTATGTGAATACAACCAGGATGCTACCGGACCTCTTTATAATACAAGTACTGCTGTTTTGAACCCTCAAAACAACAGGTCGCTTACAGCAGGGATAACGGTTTCGGCTATTTCCCAAAATACAACAGAAGCTGGACAGACAGCAACATTCGATATTGTGCTTAACACACAGCCTACTGCAAATGTAACAATTGGACTTACTTCAGATGATTTAACTGAAGGAATACTCTCTGTTACTGATGTTACATTTAGCTCAAGTAATTGGGATACTCCTAAAACAATTACAGTTACAGGGCAGAACGATGCTATTTTTGACGGTGACATAACCTACAATATTATTACGGCTGCAGCTTCCAGTTCTGATGCAAGCTACAATGGAATTAATCCTGATGATGTTGCTGTTATTAATACTGATGATGAAGGACCAACAGCTGCCCTAAGCGTAACGGCCGATGGTGATGAGACTGGTCCGGTTGCAATAGAATATACCGTAACATTAAGCCTTGCAAACAATACAGGTGGAGACATTACCTTCGAATTTGACGATGCAGCTACCGGTACCGCAACCAGCGGAACAGATTACACAGCAGTAGCAGCTGCCGCACAGGTAACAGTAGCCGATGGTTCATCCACAGGTACCATAAGTGTTCCTGTACTTGATGATGCCATCTTTGAAGGAACAGAAACGGTTGGGGCAACAATCAGCTTGCCAAGCAATGCCGCAGTAAGCATAAGCACTGCTTCAGCGACAGGAAATATTACCGATGACGAAACCCTTGATGCAGACCTTAGTGTAACAACCCAAGGTGACGAGGGTGGCCCTGTTGCTATTGTTTACACGGTTACCTTAAGTGCTGCAAACAACACCGGTTCGGCCATTACCTTCGGATTTGATGATGCAGGAACAGGGACAGCAACAAGTGGATCCGATTATACAGCAATACCTGCAGCTGCGCAGATCAGTGTGGCTGACGGTGCAACTACCGGAACCATAAGTGTGCCCGTAACCAACGATGCCGATCTTGAATCGACAGAAACTGTTGTTGCAGGTATAAACACACCAAGTGTTGGAGGCATAACAATAACAACAGCTTCTGCTTCAGCAGATATAAGCGATAACGAAACAGCAACAGCTGCCCTAAGCGTAACAGCCGATGGTGACGAGACAGGTCCGGTTGCAATAGAATATACCGTAACATTGAGCACGGCGAACAATACTGGTACGGATATTACCTTTGAGTTCGACGATGCAGCTACCGGTACCGCAACCAGCGGAACAGATTACACAGCAATAGCAGCTGCCGCACAGGTAACAGTAGCCGATGGTTCGTCAACAGGTACCATAAGTGTTCCTGTGCTTGATGATGCCCACTTTGAAGGCACAGAAACAGTTGGGGCAACAATCAGCTTGCCAAGCAATGTCGCAGTAAGCATAAGCACTGCTTCAGCCACAGGAAATATTAACGATGATGAAGCGATAAATGCCACATTAAGTGTTACCACTCATGGAGATGAAGCTGGAGCAACTTCGATAGTTTATACATTGTCTTTAAGTAGCGCCAATAGTACAGGATCGGCAATTACATTTGATTTTGCCGATGCAGGAACAGGGACAGCAACAAGTGACAA
>JBNKPU010000092.1:0-9098 GCA_050295515.1 Bacteroidales bacterium
GTTATATTAGAAGAGCCGTATGACGGGAGACTGTCACGTACGGTTCTGTGAGAGGCTTAGGGTGAAATTCCCTTTGCCTACTCGATCACTCAACGTTAGTGGCCATATCAGGATTCCCAATCGGATTCTTCAAGCTCGAAAATATCATGGATTGATTGATTAAAAACATGAGCGATTTTTAAAGCGAGAATAGTTGATAAATTGTATTTTCCTAACTCAATAGCATTGATAGTTTGTCGACTGACTTTCACTAATTCTGCCAATTTTGCTTGAGTAATATTGTTTTTTGCTCTTTCGACTTTTATACTATTCTTCATCGCTGATTTGATTTCTTGATTTATTAAGAGCCCAGTTGAATCGAATTAGAAAAAAGATTAGTAAAGTGAACATATTAAAAACGAGAACCCATAAGAAAGTCATGTCAAAGACAAAGATAATTGTTAGTAAAAGGATTACATAATTAATGTAAGTTGCCCATACTAAAGATTCTAACCTGATTTTTGATATAAACTCGTCCTCAGATTTTTCTTTTGAAAATGCAATAAGTAAAGCACCAACAATGATTAAGATGCTAGAAATTTCATCTAAGACATTATTCTCTGAAATGGAAAAGAAAGTGGCTTCATTAAATATTGCCTGCTCAGCAATAGAAAAGACTTTAAAATTAAAAAGATTAATATCAGATTGACAAATTAGAAAGACTATTCCAAGTATTAGTCCTGGTATAAATAAAAGCCAACCAACTTTCTTATATCGATTTGAGAATAAATAATTTGTTTTCATAATAAATGATTTAAAGTTATGTCTGCAAATGTAAGGTAAATATATCATAATGACAAGTAAACGTTACATTTAGGCATGTATAAATGACTGTAATATTGTTAATGTTTTGATAAATAAGAAAATACGTCCACTAACAGCACCTCATAAGTAATTGCCGGGTTGGTAGTTTGCAAATGTTTAGTACATTTATTCCAGGTAAACTAACGGTGGATATGAACGTACTCCGAAAACGGCAACAACTCATAGCTGCAACACGTTACCTGCCATAAGATGAAAAGAAACATTCTACATATAATTATTTTTCTCCTGATTAGTTCAGTTGGATTTGCCCAAGTGGAAATTACGACACAAGAAGGGACTTATAAAATGGATAAGGCTTCGTCAGATTTTATTCTTGGTAAAATTATGTACGAGAGTTATAAATATACAGAGCCAGAAAAATATAGGAAGGATAGAATTAGAGCCATCGAGATGATTACTAAAAGTGCAGAAAGTGGATATGCTCCTGCTCAGTATTATCTTGGTGAAATTTACCTGAACGATACACTAATAAATGATTATAACAAAGCAATCGGATTTCTTAAAAAGTCTGCATACCAAAGGAATGATGATGCAATTAAATTGCTTAATAGACTTGGAGAAGAATATGAAGTTGCGATTAATTATCAATTTTGGATTAAAATATTAGTTATAAGTTTATTAGTTTTAATCTATTTGGTGCTTTCATTTACAGCGCATCGAAAAATAGGAAAAAGTAAGTTAATAACCCTAAATCATAAAAAGCGACTAAAAAAACTGACTTGGATTTTGCCATATTTTGGGGCTTTATTTGGACTATTAAAGTATGATAAAGTTATTGTGCCATTAGACAACGAAAATGTTGATTGGATAAATGGCAGCTATAATTGGATAATAAATGAATTCGGTAAAGAAACATTATTGAATTCAGAAATAATCCTTCCATTAAAAGATAATATCCCAATCAGATTTAATTCAACAGAGGATTGTGCTAAGCAACTCATTGACTTTGTAGCCACTAAAATGCAAATAAACCAAGATTTGATAGACGTTGATTTTTATAACCAATCTCAAATGGAACTTGATGGAGGCTATATTACTCAGCAATATGATGACGACAAATATTCATCAGGTCAATATTGGGGAAAATCAAAGAACGGAAAATATCAGATTTCAATCGAAAAATCACAACTTAATAATCCGATTACATTAACAGCAACAGTTGCACATGAATTAGCACATATAAAATTGCTTGGTGAAAAGAGTATTAAGAAAAATGATGAATATCTAACAGATTTGATTCCGATTATTTTTGGATTTGGAATATTTAATGCCAATTCAATTTTTCAATACCAGCAAGACTCATACGGTTGGAGAGCAAATTCACAAGGATATTTAAATGAAAGAATGTATGGATTTGCACTTGCAAAGTTTGCTTTATATCGCAGTGATTATGAATCAGACTGGAGTAAATATTTGCCACCAACAGTAAAAGAGGAATTTGATAAAAGCATGATTTATATAAAAGAAAATGAATGAATTACGGCAGGTAACAATGTATAAAAATAATAGCCGAGATAGTAGTAAATTCAAAGCTTGTAGCCCGCTTCAACTTTCTTGTAATTTGACAAGAAAGTACCACGCAATCGGCTACTTTTCGTTTATTAAATTTCAAAACGCCACATATTACCATCAAATACCTTTCATTATTGACTTTTATAAAAGCAGCTAAAAATAATCACTTCAAATTATATTGTTAAAACCCCGAATGTGCGTTAACTTTGTGATACACTAATTTTAAATAGTTGACCACAATATAATCATTATATCATGAATAAACTGGTTAAATACAAGCTTAGGTTTAATCGCAGCAACAAGAAGCTTAAAGCAGGTGAAAAAGCAAGAGTCTCCATTGAAGTTTATTTTGACAGGAACTGTCGTAAATTTATTTCTACTGATGTTTTATTATTCAGAGATGAATGGGATGATAAAGAGAAAATTATAAATCATAAAAACGAAAATTATAAATATTTAAACAATTTTTTGGCAGAAAAATAAAAACATTAAGGCAGTATGAACTTGAACTAAGTGTTAAGAATCGTTCCTTTACGCCAGAACTACTCGAACATTATCAAAAAAGCTCTGATAATACAGTGGGTATTACTTTTAATAAGTTTTTCGAGGACAAGATGAATGACGAAAAGGCTATCTCACCCGGAACTTATCGAGGATACAAAAGATGCATAAACAAGCTTAATCAATATAACAAGAATATTCTATTTTCAGAGATTAATTATTCTTTTGTAAAAGACCTTGATAATTTCATGATTGGTCAGGGCTTAAAAATAAATAGCCGGGCCAATATCCATATCATGGTCAAAAAATTTCTCAATGTGGCTATCGCATGTAATATTATTGGGGCAACCGATATGCCATACAATACTCAAATAGGTGGAGGAGCAGGTAAGTTTAAAATACCCACTGAGGAAGGCACTAAAATTCCTTTAAGTTTTGAAGAAAGAGAAAGGATCGAAGAACTCAAATACCTGCACTCACTGGTTTACAATCGCTATAAGGACGCATTTTTGTTCATGTGTTATACTGGACTGAGGTTGTCTGATACAAAAAATTTTAATATTACCCATTTAGTCCATTCTCCAAGTGGATATTCTATTGACTTGCATAAAATGATAAAAACGAAACGTTCTGTATATTTGGAACTATTTACACTTTTTGAAGGCAAACCGGAAATTATATTACGTAAATATTTAAAACTGAAATATGGAACGGATAATTATGATAAAATCCTACGTTCAACAGATACCGGTTCTATATTTAAAAGTATAGATGGTCCGAATTTTAATGCCCACTTGAAAGTTATTGCAAGAGATGCCAAAATCCCAAAGCACATAACTACTCATTGTGGCAGGCATACTTTTGGTACTCAAATGGCAATTCTAACCAACGGGAATCAATATTTAATAATGGATTTATTAGGCCATAGTAAGCCAAGTACTACCATGGTATATATCAAGTTAGGGGAAAGAATGATAAACAAGCAGCTTAGAAACCTCGATTGGTCAGCATACAATACTACTCCAGCTATTCAAACAACGAAATCCACATCTGAAACTAAGGTTTCCCCTCAAAAAACTACCCCACCCAAAGCAGCTGCAAATAATGCAATTAACCCCGACCATGTATTGCTACATATTTACAACGAAGTCTTACCTAATATCAGTTTTAATCTTACTGAAAAAATACCCTTTGCAATTGATTCCGGATCACTTTATGATTACGTAGGCTTGCTGCCCTTTTCTGATACTGATATTAAAAAATATCAAAATAAACCATTTCTCTTATCCGGTTACCTAATCGGAATGAAGTATGTTAAATACCTGAAAGAAATAGAAATGGCGATTAATGCCTACGACTGGTTAAAAGAGAGTTGTTTGCAAATTCAGCTTAAATTTTTGCCAATGAAACACGATGGGTTGCAAGTAACCGAACTTTCATAGTAATAGTGTAATCAAATTACCAGTTTTAATTTACCTCGTCAAAACTTTGAATATTCCTTGCGAACAGTTTGTATTGACTAAACCTAAAACACACTTAATTTAAGGATAAACCTTGTATAAACCTAGCGTTTACCTTGCTAAAACCAAACCTAAACCATGTTCCAATTCAACGGTTTTCTAGCTCAAAGTAAGGTACTACCTAATTTCCTGCCTGTTTGTCCATCCCTTGCCGGAAAATCACCAAATACCCTAAAAGGATATGAAGTTAACTTCCTCGACAGTGTCACCTCAACAGGAATGGAACCTGAAGAACTGGAAGAAATTAAGGAGCAATACCCAAATATCTTATTCATTTATATTCTCCAAACCAATAAGCAAGGCAGCTTTTATGGCAAAAAGAAATAAGAGGATTTGTGCGATGTTATGTTACGTTTTGAAGATGGTTTTTTTGTGTAGGAAAGAATAGGGTTGGGAAAGTTGGGGAGTATGAAATAAAGTCTTTATAGGCAAGGACTCGATCTAAACAACTTATATTTAATGGAAATTTTAATTTTACATTATTTTGCAAATTTCCAAAACACTAATATTTTATATGACAGTAAATTATTAAAAACACTAAGTTATAATATATGAAATTCACATTAAAAAGTCGAATGGGTTTTCCAGATTTTTTTTTTTTTTTTTTTAAACGTCTATATTTGTCTGCGTTGTTTATAAATAATTTTTAAATAAAAGTTTTTTATAACCCATCAAAAATACTTAACAAATGTTGATGGTTTAAATGTACCAAATTCTAATGTTAAGACAGGAAGAAAAGGTTTGTCAAAAGTAGTTTTGCTCATTGACCAGGCGAAGCTGTATCTAGAAAGCAATTTTTGACAAAAAAATTACAATACCCACCAAGGCTTTGAACTATTAAATAGCTTAGGGTTTCTAGCCATTGATGAACAAGTGCATTATTTTCTTAAGAAAAACACTATCAATCAAGCTCAATCTTTTCAAGAAACATTAGCCCTGATTTACGTTAAATAACGATTCTTATAATGGGGATAAAGGAAAAATTTTTTTAATAATTTCTTTTATTGAACGAGTCATGTCTAAGGTTACACTTTTTCTGATAGTCTACTTATATCCTCAAGCGAAGAATCAAAACTTTAAAATGGACAATCTAACAACAACATATTAACTCTAGAATGAATTTAGTAGCTAGTTATCCCTTAACATCTTATCAACATGATATTTGGTTGAAACACAAGTTAAACCAAGATAATCCATTATGTAATATAGGGGGGTGGATTAATATGTCAGGGAACGTTTCATATGAGAAATTAAATAAATCAATTAATTGTGTTATAGCAAAAAACGATGCTATGCGCATTAAAATAGAAGAAAAAGATGGTAAACCATTACAGGCTATAATCCCTAAGTTAAAGTATGAATTACCATATTATGATTTTTCTAATAACGGAGATAGTGAACAATATGCAAAACAATGGATGCAAGAAAGGTTTCTGGCACCATTTAACTTGAGGGATATATTGTTTGATTTCGTATTAATAAAAATAAATGAGAATCTTTTTTTTCTTTTTACAAAGGCACACCATTTAATTTCAGATGGATGGAGTTTAACACAAATAAATCAGAAAATCACAGATCATTATAATGATATAGGAATAGAAAATATCTCACCGATAAGCTTTACTGGTTTAATAAAAAGCGATGTTCAATACTTGGATTCTATAAACTATAAAAGAGACATTGAATTTTGGAAGAATGAATTTAAAAATATTCCAGAACCTCTTTTTAATGATAGGGATAAAAAAGATGGGGCATCTGAAGTAAGCAGCCAACGCACACAGTATATAATTAAGCGATCTAGGTACAATGCAATTATAGAGTTATGTAAGAATCATAGTTGTTCTGAATTCCACTATTTCTTGGGCATTGTTGCTCTATATCTTCATAGGTTGCATAGTAAGGATGAAATTGTAATAGATGTGCCAGTTCTAAACCGTAGCAAAAAAGAAAGACAAATTATAGGACATTGTGCAAATAGCCTACCTCTAAAAATAAAAATTAATCCGAATTTAAGCTTTATTGATTTTATAAATGAAATAAAGTCACAATTATCAAGATGTTATAGGCACTATAAATTATCATATGGTCAAATATGTAAGGAGCTGAAATTGAGCAATAGAATGTTGTCAGATATTTCGCTTTCTTTTGATATTCATGACACCAAGCTTAATTTTAAAGATGTTAATAGCAATTCAACTGTCTTATCTCATCAGCATGAGCAATATGCATTGTTTGTATTGGTACATGCAGCCACAACCAACCAAGATGCTATAATTTATTTGGATTATTTATTAGAAATATTTAATGATAAGTTTCCTATTGAAAATGTTATATCTCATCTTAAAATAATAACAAATACTACATTAGAAACCCCTAAGAAGCAGATAAAAGATATAGAGATACTAACAGAGAAAGAGAAGCACCAGTTACTTGTAGAATGGAACGATACGACAGTTGATTATCCAAAAGACAAATGTATACAACAATTATTTGAAGAACAAGTAGAGAAAACTCCAGATAATATAGCAGTAGTATTCGATAACAAAAAACTTACATATAAAGGATTAAATGAGAAAGCAAATATAGTTGCACACTACCTTAAGGACAATTACAATGTAAAATCAGGTGATTTGATTGGTGTCTGGTTGGATAGATCCGAGAAGATGGTTATTTCAATTTTAGGCATATTAAAAGCAGGGTGCGCATATGTTCCAATTGATCCTGAATATCCGCAAGCAAGGATTAGCTACATCATCAAAAACTCCCTGCTTAAAACGATAATCTGTGATAATAATGAAGGTGTTTTTATAAATATTCACAAAGTACTTACAGCAGGTTGCAAGGAAACTAATCCTGTGTCAATAATTGATGCTGAGGCCCCAATTTATATAATCTATACTTCAGGTTCAACAGGTGGCCCCAAAGGCACTGTAATAAAGCACAAGAACTTTATTAATTATATGTCATGGGCAAAAAAATACTATTTTAACAATGATGAAACTGGTAATTTTGGCTTGTTCACTTCCATATCTTTTGATTTAACAACTACATGTATTTTTCTTTCGTTGATTAGGGGCAAAACATTAAATGTGTTTAAACAAGAAGATGAGCTTTCAGATATCTTAACTAAAACGTTCCAAAGTAAAAGCATTGATTCCATAAAACTGACCCCGTCTCATATTTCTTTATTAGCTGAACTCGGCTTAGAAAGTACTAAAATAAGGTTAGCTATTGTTGGTGGAGAAGAACTACGAAACGATCAGGTAAAGATTTTAAAAGGATTAAATAAAGATATAAAGATTATAAATGAATATGGCCCAACCGAAGCAGCAGTAGGTTGTATTGTAAAAGAAATTGCGAGTTCGGAGGAACAAATAGCAATTGGAAGACCAATAGCCAATACTCAAATATATATTGTAGATAATAGTTTGAATATACTGCCTGTTGGAGTTTCCGGTGAACTCTGTATCTCTGGCGATGGGTTAGCCCAAGGCTATTTAAAGCGTCCAGAATTAACAGCAGAAAAGTTTATAAAAAACCCATTTAGTAATGATCCAGAATCACGTTTGTATAAAACAGGCGATTTAGCAAGGTATTTACCCGATGGCAATATTGAATTTTTAGGCAGGATAGATGACCAGGTAAAAATCAGAGGTTTTAGAATAGAATTAGGAGAGATAGAATCCATCCTAAACAAGCAGGAAGAAATAAGCACCAATGTAGTAATAGCAAAAGAGGACGAGAAAGGCAACAAACGATTGGTAGCATATATAGTACCATCAACGGGAATTGACAAAGATCTTAACATAGAAAAGCTACTGGAGGACTTGTCTAAATCATTGCCTGATTATATGGTGCCTTCATTGTATGTAAAACTAGAAACAATGCCCTTAACGCCAAATGGGAAAGTAGACAAAAAATCTTTACCAGAACCAGAAGGCAATATTGAGACTACAAATGAGTATGTAGCCCCACGAACAACGACAGAACAAAAACTTGCAGATATCTGGACCAAAGTCTTAGGAATAGAAAAAGTAGGAGTTTATGACAACTTTTTTGAAGTTGGCGGAGATTCAATCATTAGTATCCAGATAGTAAGCCGGGCAAACCAGCAAGGTTTATTTGTATCCCCCAAAGATGTATTTAAAAACCAGACAATAGCATCGCTTGCAAAAGTTTGTGGTACAAGAAAACCAGAAACAATAGCAGAGCAAGGTCTTATTAAAGGTAAAATCGACCTTACACCAATCCAAACATGGTTTTTTGAAAATGATTTGGTAAATAAAGATCATTTTAACCAGGCAGTATGCTTACAGATAAAAGAATCATTAGGGATGCAGATGCTTGAAAATGCCCTAAACTCACTTGTTGAACAACACGATGTTTTACGTTTAGCCTATAAAGCTGATAAAGGCAGTCGGGTTCAAGAGCACCATACTATCTCAAGGCACATTATAGAAGTAAAAGATTTTGCTGATAAATCAGGAAAAGGATTGTCAAAAGCAATAGATAACTATGCAACAAAAACACAAGCAAGTTTATCAATAACGAATGGTTCAATATTTAAATCGGTATTATTTAAGACAGCTCCAGGCCACGACAATCATTTATTGTTGGTCATCCATCATCTTGTAGTAGACGGGGTATCATGGCGTATACTAATAGAAGACATTAAAAAAGCATGTGAGCAGCAATTAGGAG
>JBNKPU010000093.1:0-34130 GCA_050295515.1 Bacteroidales bacterium
GGAAACATTTGAACAAATGAAAAAATCATGGGATGAAATTCCTTCCAATAATTATGAACCTGATACAGAAAGAGCTTTAAATAAAGTCTCTGGTCGACTTCCTAAACAGAAAAAGAAGTCAGGTTTAAGCAAATCAAACTGGTTGAGCATAGCGGCTGTATTGGTCATTGGATTAGGCTTATTTGGTGTCTATAAATCACAGTCAAATTCTGTTGAAATTATAGAAATAGCAAATACTACAAGCAGTACCATGGATCTTTTGCTACCAGATGGTAGTAAGGTAATACTAAACAAAGATTCTGAACTAAAATATCCCGAAAAATTTGCTGCAGATATCCGTAAAATAGAGTTTACTGGAGAAGCATACTTCGACATTGAACCCAATAAAGAAAAACCTTTTGTCATTGAATCAGGGTTGGCACAAACTAAAGTATTGGGGACAGAGTTTAATTTGAGGGCCAAAAAATCAGATAGCTTTGTGAAAGTAACCGTAACCGAGGGGATTGTTTCTTTGAGACTAAAGGATAAGCAAAGTTCAAAGGAACTTAAGGTTGAGGTTGGAGAGGCTGGCAATATTGATTTGACCAGAAAAAAAATCACCAAAGAAAAAAACACTGACATCAATTTTATGGCCTGGAAAGACGGAAAACTGAGCTTTGAAAACAAATTGCTGAAGGAAGCCTTAGAAGAGCTTTCGGCTTATTACAAAAAAGACTTTATAGCACCGGCCGAACTTGAGCAGGAATATTTCAATGGATATTTCGATAGCATGAATCTTGAAGATGCAAAAAAACACCTGGAAATGCTGTTGGATGTAACAATAGTAAAAAAGGGAGAGGTTTTAATTCTTGAGCCACAGTAGTTAGTATCGCACTGAAATTACTGACACTCTACGGATATTTGGTATTGTATTTGAAACCAGTAGATAATATTCATTGAATCACCATCTGTTGAAAAAGCTTGCTGCAATCTAATGACGTTTTTATTCAAAAGTTGTAGTTTTCGAGCAAAATTGATTTTTGAACCTCTTTAGATCCATAAGCACATTATTCTTCTTCTGGCTGTTGACCAATGCCAACAGCTATGCACAGGAAGTGGATTTTAAGGATACAGTCTCTGTCAATTTACAGGCAGATGATCTTTCTAAGGCCCTTCAGGAATTATCTGACAGTACTGGATTAAGGTTTGCTTACCGCCACAACCTGGTTAAAGGTAAAAAGACTCAAACTATCCATGGAAAATTTCCCTTAGACCAAATTTTGGAAAAGCTGATTACCAGGAACAGGCTTTGTTATACCTATCAACACAGGCAGATTATAATCCACAACAGTTGTTTCCCTTTATTTTACGAAATATCCGGATTGATCATTCAGGACAGCACTTACAAACCCATTCCATATGTGGCAGTTAGCCTTATCGGTAAACCTGTTGGGACAGTTGCAGACCATGAAGGATATTTTGAGCTTCAGGTACCTTGGTCGGTGGATGGAAAGGATACCCTTGTGATTTCTTCTATGGGGTATAAACGTGATACCATTCTTATTTCGGCTGCGAATACAGAGGTACTGACGATAAAACTTAAAGAGAAAGTATATCCAATGCAGCCTGTGGTAGTAAGTCCCAAAAAATATGAAGCCATTGAATTGGGCAATACAAAAGACCGCTCTTCAGGATCGTTGTACATGGATACACACGGACAACAAACAGCCCTGAAAATTGAAAATGAAAAGCAACAAGAAGGTATACTTTCATCGGTGAAGTATTACCTGGCAGGAGAGGGCAATACCGATGCCCCTTTTCGTGTAAGGGTGTACAATATAGACACAAATGGATTGCCAGGAAAAGATCTGGTTGAAGATGCTGTAGTAGTCCGACCAGAATCCGGAGAAGGTTGGCTTACTGTTAATCTCGAGGAGCTGAATATAGCTGTTCCTCCAGAAGGAATTTATGTTGCTATAGAAGGTGTATTCCCTGATGAATATGACCATTATTATGGTGATTCAGAGTTTATTGATTTAAGGAAACAGAACGATGAAAATGATGGCCCTTCGCTTACGTATGGGCAACGAATCGGATATAACCGCAAGTGCCGCAAGAACACCTGGCATTTTTCAATATCAAAGGTTTGGTTTCAACTTGAAAAAAAATCCTTTGGGGTAATGATTGCAGCAATTGTCAAGTATGAGAAAGATAATGATAAGGAAAAAGAAATATACCATGATTAAAAAAGCAATTTGGTTTGGCGCATGCCTGCTGGTATGTAACCTGTCAGCCATTGCGCAATGCAACCACCGCCTGGTTGAAATTGCAGCAAACGAAGCTGGTGCCGATGCTATTTACATCAGGGAGTATAAGGTAAAGCTCTCGAAAGGCACCATGGATGAACCCTCACCAACCGGCAAATTTCCTGTATTTCTTAACAAAGGAGTGCAATACAGGTTTACTGTGGCCAATGCCCGGGAATACGAAGGGCAGGCCATTGTGGAGGTCACCAGGCGGGGCCAGCAATATGCAGGCAATTACAACTTTAACAATTACACCTATTCTTCATCCTTTGATTTTCTATGTGACAGGTCATCTACTTACCAGATCCTTATCAATTATGGAGCAGGCAAAGAGGGTTGTTCTGCTATTGTCATGAGTATGGTCATGCAAGATTCCATGGTATTTATCGATCCTGCTCTTCCTGTTAAAAGTGATTCTGCAGAATCGCTCTATCTGTGGATAGAAAATAATCTCCAGATTGCATCATCGAAAGGATCAGGAGCAAGTTTAGATGTAAGTATTTCTCAAGGCTCGATAGAAAAACGTGCAGGGGTTTATATTGCAAAACCCGATCATGAAGGAGAAGCTATAATTCATGTTGTAGTAAAACGAGGAGATGAAATTGTTGAATCAGACTCAGTACTTTATTTCGTAAAACGACCTCCTTTGCCAAGGATCTTTTTGCCAGGTGAAATTGCAGGAGGGATATCAAAAAATGAATTGATGCATCAAACACAGGTTTCTCAGGAAATTGGACTAAATCTGAGCAAAAACCCCTATAAGTTGCTGAAATTTGGGATTGTCACAGAACACAATAGACTAAACGAGTATATTTCAAACGAAGCTTCTTTATCCATTGAGCAGATAAGCCAGATACGAAAATTAGAACCCGGAGAAAAAATATATATTGTAAATCCTGAATTTTTAGCTCCTGATGGAAAGATATATAAAGGATCTGTCAAAGAGCTTATTGTCCGAGACTAACCAAAGGATAATCAATGCGATGCCTATAGGAATATACTATTAAATACATATCCTTTTACAAAAGAAGAATTATACAATCATCTTCATACTGCTGATATATAGCCACATGTAAGAGCTGTCTGTTTAATAGGGATATATTTGGAAAAAATCAACGATTATATATCTTTGTTTGTATCAGTTTTTAGAATTGAACTATGCCGATAATCACTTCTCTTGTTAACTGGTTTAATATAAAGCGGATTTCGCAAATAAACCTGTTTAAACAATATCCTTTTAATGTTCAGCAGGATATTTTTAATCAACTTATTGCCAAAGCAATTCACACAAATTGGGGGGATCAACATGATTTTGAGGGAATTCAAAACATCAAAGATTTTCAAGACAGGGTACCTCTTCAACACTACGAAGATGTAAAACCATATATAGACAGATTAAGGGAAGGTGAAGAAGATTTGCTATGGCCCGGAGAGATTAAATGGTTTGCAAAGTCATCGGGTACCACAAGCAACAAGAGTAAATTTATACCTGTAAGCAAAGATTCACTCGAAAAATGCCATTTCAGGGGTGGCAAAGATGTATTGGCCATTTATACCAATATCTATCCCGAATCCAAAATCTTTAAAGGCAAGGGCTTGACTTTGGGGGGTAGCCACAAAATTGATAATTACAGCAACCAATCAATGTATGGTGATTTGTCTGCTATTTTAATTGAGAACCTTCCATTTTGGACAGATTTTATCCGTACGCCCAGCCATGAAGTTGCTTTGATGGATAAGTGGGAGGAAAAACTTGAACGCATTGCCAATGAAACCTTGCAGGAAAATGTGACCAGCCTGGCCGGTGTGCCTTCCTGGAACCTGGTTATGATCAAACATATTTTAAACCTTACCGGCAAGAGCAATTTATTGGAATTATGGCCTAACCTGGAACTATTTATTCATGGGGGAGTGAGTTTTACTCCATACCGCGAGCAATTTGAAAAGCTTATACCAACACCCAACATGCATTACCTGGAAACATACAATGCCTCCGAAGGATTTTTTGCAATCCAGGATGAGCCTGATAATGCAGGAATGTTGCTAATGTTGGATTATGGCATTTTTTACGAATTTATCCCAATGGATGATTTTGGCAAGCCTAATCCAAAAACCCTGACAATAGATGAAGTTGAAACCGATGTCAATTATGCTATTGTAATTACAACAAATTCAGGTTTGTGGAGATATATAATTGGTGACACAGTTAAATTCACATCGCTTTATCCCCACCGAATTGCAATAACAGGCCGAACAAAACATTTTATCAATGCCTTTGGTGAGGAGGTAATTATAGACAATGCCGAAAAAGCTTTAAACGAGGCTTGTTGGCAAACAGGATCTGTGATACTGGATTATACAGCAGCCCCGGTTTTTATGAGTGAAAAAGAGAAGGGATGTCACGAATGGATTATTGAGTTTGAAACTTCACCAAAAAACATAGAAGAGTTTAAAACCTTCCTGGATACCGCCTTACAACAAGTCAATTCAGACTATGAAGCTAAGAGATATAAAGATATTACCCTGGTGAAACCAAAAATACTTTCAGTCCCAAAAGGCACATTCTACCGTTGGCTTGAACTCAAAGGCAAACTTGGAGGGCAGAACAAAGTGCCCAGATTATCCAATAGCAGGGAATATGTCGAAGAATTGAAAAAAATTGCCGAAATTAAAAATTAACGAATTCTTTTTGTCATCTGTGTAAAATGGAGTGTACATTTAGTTCATGAAAAGAGTATAATTCGTGGCAATTCAATTATATTTACCTATTCGCAGTAGATTTGTGAAAAATGATTAATTATTGGAGTGTCAGACATAATAATTTAGCACCTAGTATTACTTTTTAAACTTGACGGGATATGCATATAGCTGTTGCTGGAAATATTGGTTCAGGAAAAACAACCCTGACAGGACTACTAACCAAGCATTTTGGCTGGAAACCACATTATGAAGATGTCGATGACAATCCTTATCTGGATGACTTTTACAATGACATGCAACGCTGGTCTTTTAACCTGCAGATTTATTTCCTAAACACACGGTTTAACCATATTCTCGACATCAAGAAATCTGGCGATACCATTATTCAGGACCGTACCATTTATGAAGATGCATATATTTTTGCTCCAAACCTTCATTCTATGGGATTGATGTCAACCAGGGATTTTGAAAATTATTTTACCTTGTTCAACCTTATCTCTTCGCTAATTGAACCACCCGATTTGATCATTTACCTTAAAGCTTCGGTTCCTACATTGGTTCGGCAAATAGAACAGAGGGGCAGGAAATATGAAGACAATATACGTATCGATTACCTGAAAAAACTAAATGAACGTTATGATTCCTGGGCCGAAGCCTACAACCTTGGGAAAATAGTAACCATCGATGTAAACAGGTTAAATTTTATCGACAATCCTGAAGACTTGAGTATAGTGATTGATAAAATCAACGCGCAATTCCATGGGTTGTTTTAGCCTACTATTTGCTTAGCTTTTTTAAGGATTTCCGACCAATCTTCATTGTAAATGCGTGCACCATATTTTTCAATGACTTTGCCAGCTAATAGTGCACCTAATTCTCCGCACTTATCGAGAGAAAGTCCAAGATTTAGACCATAAAGGAAGCCAGCTGCATACTGGTCGCCTGCTCCGGTAGTATCAATTGGTTTTGTTTCTACAATGCCAATTTTATTTACAACACCATCGCTTTTTACCATTGATCCGTTCTTTCCAACTTTCACAACAGCTATTTTACAATCCTTTGCTATAACATCAAGGGCTTCTTCTGGCTCTTTGGATGTATAGGACTTTGCTTCTTCCTCATTCGCAAAAACGATGTCTACATATTCAGGGATAATCTTTTTCAGAAAATCAAGTTTTACCTCTACTACATTATAACTGGCCAAATCAAGTGAGATAAGCATATTGTTTGCCTTGGCCAATTGAAATGCCTTTTCAACCAATGGTTCGTTAAAAATCAGATATCCTTCGATGTGTAAAATAGAATATCCTTCAAACATCTCAGGAGTAAGTTCATCAGCCACCATTTCAACCGCAGCACCAAGGTATGTGGCAAAAGTACGTTCGCTATCTGTACTGATAAAGGTATTTGCCCTGCCAGTGGCAGCATTGCCAATAAACAACTTTGATTTTATTCCTGCTTGCTCCAGGTCTTTTTTGAAGAAATCACCAAAATTATCAGTTTTTATTTTGCCTATATAACCACAAGAAGCACCCAGTTGTGCCAGTCCATGAATTGTGTTAGCAGCCGAACCTCCAGAAGCCTTTGGGGAATCAACTTCGGCAAGAATTTCTTGTATATGGTTTGCTTGCTCCTCATCAATCATGGTCATACTTCCTTTCGGCAAGTTTAATTCTTCGATTAATGTATCATCTTTCATTTGGACTAGTATGTCAACTAGCGCATTTCCTAAGCCTAAAACAGGTTTCATCGTGTCTTTTTTTTGTTCGAGATGCGAAGTAACAAAAAAATAATTAAAAAAGTGTTTAAAGCGCTTGCATAATTGAAATCAAAGATTTAGTTTTGCCGAGCATTTTTCCTCAGGCTAGTACCAGAGGGTAGATGCCAAACAGTCCCTAAATATTGGGACGACAACATATACACTCCTCAGTAGCTCAGTTGGTTAGAGCGGCGGACTGTTAATCCGTAGGTCGTAGGTTCAAGTCCTACCTGAGGAGCGAAAAAAGCCAAGCAATCTGCTTGGCTTTTTTTGTTTGTTTTCAGCTCTTTCAGATTAAGGGGTCAAGCAATATTTCTTATATCCAGACAACGATACTCAGGGTAATTTGGGAATCAGATAAATAATAGTTCAGACATTTTAATTCCCTGCCCAGTTATCCCTGTCCAAACTCCTGTACTGGATGGCTTCTGCTATGTGGTCGGACTGGATGTTTTCTGAGTTTTCCATGTCTGCAATGGTGCGGGAGACTTTTAAGATGCGGTCATACGCGCGGGCCGATAAGCCCAGCTTGTCCACTGCTGTTTTGAGCAGGCTACTACAGGCATTGTCCAATTTGCAGTATTGCCTCATGTGTGAGGAGTTCATCTGTGCGTTGCAATGTGTCTTTGAATCGTTCTCGTAGCGTTTTTGCTGTACTTTGCGGGCTTGCGACACCCTGTTTCTAACAGTTTCACTATTTTCAGTTTGTGTTTCTTCCGACAGTTTGTTAAAAGGTACTGGAACAACCTCGATATGGATATCGATACGGTCGAGCAGGGGACCAGAGATCTTGTTCAGGTATTTCTGCACAACCCCCGGATGACATACACAATCTTTCTCGGGGTGGTTGTAATAACCACATGGGCAGGGGTTCATCGAAGCTACCATCATAAAACTTGCAGGGTAATCAATGGTATATTTTGAGCGAGAAATGGTTATATGCCTGTCTTCAAGTGGTTGTCTTAGTACCTCTAATACAGTGCGTTTGAACTCTGGAAGTTCATCCAAAAACAACACTCCGTTGTGTGCCAGCGATATTTCTCCAGGCTGAGGATAAGTTCCACCGCCAACCAAAGCAATATCCGAAATCGTGTGGTGTGGACTACGATAGGGGCGATGTGTGACTAAGGATGTATGCTTATCCAACGATCCGGCCACGGAGTGGATCTTGGTTGTCTCCAGGGCTTCATGTAAGGTAAGTGGAGGTATGATGGAGGCTATGCGTTTGGCGAGCATAGTCTTTCCTGCACCAGGAGGACCTATCATCAATAGATTGTGTCCACCGGCCGCGGCAATTTCCAATGCTCGTTTTACATTTTCCTGTCCCTTTACATCCGAAAAATCAACCTGATAATCGTTAAGGTTGGCGAAGAAATCATTGCGGGTGTCAACTATGGTCAATTCAGGTGTGCTTTCGTCATTTAAAAAGGCTGTAACTTCGGTGAGGTGATCCACACCATATACATCCAGGTCATTAACTACAGCAGCTTCTCGGGCATTTGCCTTTGGTAAAATTAATCCTTTGAAACCCTGCTTGCGAGCTTCAATGGCAATAGGCAATACTCCTCTAATGGGTTTAATGCTTCCATCCAGCGAAAGCTCGCCCATAATAATGTATCCGGATAATTTATCAGCAACAATCTGGTTACTGGCCGCCATAATTGCAATTGCCAACGGCAGGTCATATGCCGAGCCTTCTTTGCGGACATCGGCAGGGGCCATGTTCACAATTATCTTCTTGCCAGGCCACTGAAAACCGTTGTTTTTTAGCGCAGACTCTATTCTGTGTTGTGCTTCTTTGACGGCATTATCGGGCAAGCCGACCAGAAAAAAATTAAATCCTGTAGATGTGTTTACTTCAATAGTGATTGTTTCAGCATCAATGCCATATACGGCACTTCCATAAGTCTTGACTAGCATGAGAATGAAAAATTTACTCAACGGTTTTGTTAGATGTGTAAATATAGTAGCAGCTGGACTAAATACCAAAATAACTTCTGATTTTCTGACCTGATATACACAGACAAAAAATAGGAAACTTAATTGACCGGTAAATTTTCTTATTATAAATTCAATACAATGCCTTGGTTAGATGCCCAGTTAACAAACACTTTTCTTATATGAGAAATATCCTCTTTTGAATATATTTTAGAATATATAGTAGTGTCTTTGCCATAGATCCGGGCAGATTTTGGCATTCCGTAGTCGGTGAGAAGAACCTTTTGTCCATATAGTTCAGTACTGGCGTCAGGTAGGTTTTCAGTAATAAAATTATCCACCTGGTTTAAGAAGGAATAAAACTCTGCAGGAGAACCATAGAAAAGTGTGATATACTTCTTGGACTGGTGGGCAGCTAAAATTTCAGTATATAAATAAATGTTGATACTTTTAATTCGATTGCTATCACTATAAGTAAAATTAGCTTTTAGTATTTCTTTTTCAAAAGGTCTTTTAAGGATCTCTTCAGATTTTTGATTTTGAGCCAGGATTGTGGAAATCGATACCACGAACAATAGTCCGGCCAAAAGCTTTTTGTGAGTCAGTAACATAGTGGTTTTGTTGTAAGGTACTGACCAAATTTAATAAAAGAATTTTAAATTTTTGCATGAAAAAGGAGGTTATAAGCTGTAAGTTTTATCACTTCAACATTAGATTTGTTCATACTGCTTCTATCTTCCCGCTTCTTTCCTCAGTTGAGTCGTTGGTGAAAGGTATACATTTTCAACTTCGGGGTTGATGCTTTATTATTCCATTACAATATTAATATCACCAATGCCACCAAAAATATCGAGATATAAGGTGTAATCAGTTTTACCATAAAGAGAGTTTGTATAAAAATGTCCATTCTTCTCAAAACCTGGAGTGGTAATATCTCCCAAAAGACCTGATATTTCCATTTTCACACCTATATCAGCAGGAAGGGTCATATGTAATTCACCAACTCCTCCCACAATTTTGGCATTCAGGTCGTTTTTCCACTTGCCGGTAAGGTCAACATCGGCTTCACCTGCAATGGCTGAAAGGTATAAGTGACGGATGGATGTGTTATGTAAGTTTAAACCTATATCACCTGCCTTCATGTTTAGATCAAAAGATTTGATGTTACAATCTGCCAGGTTTATATTTCCCTCAGCTGCAAAAAGGTCAATATCAATATCGTTTTCGGTATTTTGGTCAAATACCAGGTTCCAATGGCTCTGATCGGAGTCATCATAGTCCCTGTCTCCTGATCCGTCCGTTGAGATGATACTCAATTTGCCCTGCTTTCCTTCTGATGTGAAACTAACTTCAGGCTTCCATTTTTCCTTTTCGTAATCAAAATTGCCTTTGAAAAAATCATTGCTCAAAGCATGGTCTATATTCAACTCGCCTGTAACAAAGCTGATTTCAGTTTTAACGCTTTCTGCTTTTGTTTTAATAGTTTTTTGGTTTGGATTATCCTGTATATCAGATGTTGAATCAACAACAATAAATCCACCGAAGGCCGTTAAAGCAATTCCAGCAATTAGACCTGTCAAGCTTGTTCTTTTCATGGTTTAAGGTATTAGTTCTGCAAATAATCAGATACAAATGACATGTTTTTGTTTCAAATTTTTCACATAAGACGAATGAAAGGGCAGAATGTTACAACCGCCCTTCAAAAATTGTCTTATATGTTCACTTTATGGGTTGGAGCGCTTGATCTAGGCAGTTTTATTTCCCTAGTCTATTTTTGATAATGTTCCTCCGGCAACAGTAGATTTGCTAACTTTTTCAGGATTTCCGGCATAAGAAACATTCCCGCCTGCTACACAGCTAGCATCTATTTTTTCTGATGCATAAACAGTTACATGTCCTCCAGCATTCGCACTTGCATTGACTTTTTGAGCTTTTAAATCTTTAGCTTTTATAAATGCTCCTGCATTGGCACTTGCCGACAGGTCTTTTGTTGTTCCATTAAGATAAGCTTGCGCTCCTGCATTGCATGAGATATTTACTTTATCGCAATGTAAAATTACGTTGAGGTGGGCTCCCGCATTAACATCAATGTCCATATCTTCAACCTCGATTGATTCTTCTGAATTCAACGAAGCCCCGGCATTTATGTTTAGATCATCAATTTCCAGGCTTGTTGAATAAATATCTGCATAAACCTTAATATTCTTGCCTTTGACGGAGGTCAGTTTTACTACAAGCTTACCGTCATGTTCTTCAATCTCGACATAGTGTATTAGAGTTGAATCGCCATGCAGGATCATTTCATTTTTATCTCCTTTAAAAAGGTTGGCTTTGATACCACCATCGAGCCTTATATTATTAAAGCTCTGTAACTGATATGTTTTTTCAATGACCTCACCTGACAGGTCAAGGTCTTTTGCATATACTACTTCCTCGTTGGTGTAAATATTAATGAAAGTTTTTACTTTGTATATAACGAAGAAAGCACCTGACAGGATCAGTATAAAAGCTATTATCAGTAATTTGTTGCTTGTTTTCATTTTTTCAGATTTTAATTTTGGTTGTCCTTATTGTAATATTTTTCAAAATCGGATACTGTTATGCCCAATAACTTCATAGTTTTGATAAATTTAGGCATTTCATCTTTTACAAAGATTTCCTTTTTTAATCCTAGTGTTTGCATAAAGCCATCGTTACTTATAAAATAACCAATTCCACGTTTGTTATATATAATCCCTTTATCCTGAAGGTAGTTAAAAGTGCGCATTACTGTATTCGGGTTTACTTCCATGTTCACAGCAAGTTCCCTCACCGAAGGAATTCTGTCCTCTTCCTTCCATTTCTTCTGCAGTATACTCTCGCAGATATAGTCTGCAATTTGTAAATATATTGCTTGTGAATCTCTAAATTCCATTTTTATGCCTCCCTTTCGTTATACCGGATATAGCTTACAACCAAGAAGAATATAGGTAGAATATAAAAACCAATAATCTTCAATGTTGGTAGTAAAGTATCTGTAAAATATTCCTCACCGGAGAAGTTTGCTTTATTAAAACCTTCAAAAATAACATCGCCAAAAACAATTATACCGAACAGCCATATTAGTAAGTTGGCTGTAAACTGAACAACAAATAATGCCAACAAGGTTTTCAGGAAGTTATATCCTTTAAAATAGATTGCTCCTAAAAAAAAGACGGAATGCACGATAAAGTAGATCCCAATAATTTTTGCAAGAGAAGCATCAAAGTAATTGACAGGTTTAAGTGGTGTATTTGTTAGCATAAGAGCCAAACCAGATGCTACGTAGTATGCTACATAATAAAAGGATATAGCTACCAAGATATACAATACAGTAGTACTTAAATAGGCAGCAAAAAATTTCTCGGGCTGCGAGGCTGGTAGTGTTAGAAATTGTATTGATTTTTCAGGGCGGTGCATTTCGTTAAAGCATGCGCTCGTGATTATAGCACCTCCAAGAAAGAAGGATACATAGCTTAGTGCAATAAATGCTTCCTGATTGATGCCCCGGTGTCCAATGGATGTCAGGACCGAAATAAAAATCAGCAATCCCGATATAGCTGCAAAGGCAATAAGAACGCCTTTATAGTTTAAAAAGAGGTAACGCTGGAAAAAAAGTTGAAACCTCCTTAGGCTGAATGTATCATTTTGTATCATAGTATTCACTTTAAGGTATTTTTAGATTAATTTTTCTGGTTAAAACATTCAACAACTTTTTCCCTTTCATGAACTACTGCATTAAAGAATAATTCAAGGTCAAGATCGGTTTCATCTTCATTGCCTGCTTTTGAAACCACTTTATAACCACCAACAGTATCTTCTTTATAAATTAGCTCTTTTGCATCTTCCAGATTTTTGGCTTTACCAAATGATAGGGTCTGGGTTACATTGCTGCAAGGAGCTTTAAAAATTACTTTTCCGTCTTCGAGGATAATTATTGTATCTATAAGGCTTTCCAAATCGCGAGCCTGGTGCGTTGATATAATGATGCTTTTTTCATCGCTTAATGCCTTGGCTACTGTTTTCCTGAATTGGCTTTTGGAAGGTATATCGAGCCCATTGGTTGGTTCATCCAAAAAAAGGAGTTTTACATTTGTGGCAAGTCCAAATGCCAACAAGAACTTTTTCTTTTGTCCGAAAGACAAAGTTTGAAGCCTTTTATTTTCTGACATTTCAAAATCTTTCAGATAGTCATTAAATTCTTCGTGGCTGAAATTTGGGTAGAGAGGAGCGTTTATTTTCACAAAGTCGCTCATTTTAATCGAAGGAAGCAAAAACTCCTCAGGAATGATAAAAAACTCCGATAGTGCCGAAGGAATACGTTTAGATACTTCGGTGTCAAAAACTTGGCAGCTGCCGTGTTGGGGCATGAGTACGCCGGTCATTAGTTTAAAGAGGGTGGTCTTGCCGGTTCCGTTTTTTCCCAGCAGTCCGTAAATATTGCCAGGTTCAAGTTGGAGGCTAATATTATCGAACAGGTTGTAATGCTTCGTATAAGCAAAAGTAACATTTTCTACATTTACCATTATTCTATTGTTTTAGTGTACTACAAAACCAATACACTGTAAATGTAATACAAATAATTCCATACTTCCAAATGTTTTCTGAAAAAAAATACTTAGAAAAGTCTAATAAAGAGCGGGGAAATTCCTGAGATCCTTTAACAACAATTAATTCGGAGACATTAGCTTTACAATTTTTATTTTCATGAACTTTGCTATTCTTTAGAACCAGCATATTGTTTTAGCACTAAAGCATCGATAACATTGCTTTAATTTACCTGATCCTTGTTTTGCTAAAGCTTTGCTGCTGCATGCACGTCTCCAATAGAAATTTCAAAGCCTTTTAACCCTCTCATCTTCTTGTCAACAATATATTGAGATTCTGTGTTTCAATCTTTAACTTCCAACGATTTACTTCAACTTCTTCTTGGCTTTCTTAAACTGCTTCACCATTTTACCGAATTGCTTGTCATTTTGCCTCTTTTCGGCCAGTGTGGCACTATAATGGGCTTCTTCCTTGCTTAGTCTGATATAATTGTCATATTCTTCAGGGTCTACTATACCATTTTTCAAGGCCTCAACAACGGCACAACCACTTTCATGTGTGTGGGTACAATCGGTATATTTACAGTTGGCAGCATATTGGTATAGTTTAGCAAAGGTTTCGGATAAGCCAGATTTTGAATTGCTTATGCCCACTTCACGCATTCCTGGATTATCAATAAGTATGCCTCCACCTGGCAAAATAAATAATTCACGGTGAGTTGTAACATGCTTTCCTCTTTCAGCATAAGCGCTTATTTCACCAGTTCTCAATTCACCATGTCCAGAAAGTGTATTTATAAGGGTGGTTTTGCCTACTCCCGAGGATCCAAGCAAACAGTAAGTCCTTCCTTCTTCAATAAACGACTTCAATTCTTCAATACCTTGGCCTGAAATATTACTTAGACCAAAAAACCGGATTTCTTTGAAGCGGTTATTTATTTCCTTCTTAAGCTTTTCAAGTTCGCCAGGAGCTTTTAGGTCAACTTTGTTAAGAATGATTATGGGAGTTATTTTTGATTCGTAACAGATGGTTAAATAGCGCTCAATGCGGTTCAGGTTATAATCCCTATCGACTGCCATTAATATCATAGCAAAATCGATGTTACAGGCGATTATTTGTTTTTCAGTTGTTTTTCCAACAGCTGTTCTCTCCAATTTGTTTTTTCGGGGGAGAATATGATGAATAATAGCTTTATCGTTATCATAAACTAAAATGGATACCCAGTCGCCAACAGCAGGGAAATCAGATCTTTCCTTAGCTGTAAAACGCATATTGCCAAGGATTTCAGCCTCAAACTCTCCTAAGGGGTTCTTAACCAGGTAGCGTTCCTTATGTTCTGAAACAACCCGGGCCACATCAATATCTTTTAGGTTGTTTTGAATACGGTACTCATCAAGTGCCAAATAATATCCAAGGGATTTAAGGTCCATTTTAAGTATTTAAAAATCAAAAGTGTCCGGATGAGCTCCAGTCCGTTCGTTTCTGTCGAGGCTGTCTATTAGGACCATATCTTCCACAGATATTTCAAAGTCGAATATTTCAGCATTGGATTCTATCCTGTCTTTATGAACAGTTTTTGGGATCACAATTACATTTTTCTGTAGGTTCCACCTTAAGACCAATTGAACGACATTTTTATTGTATTTTTCTGCTATTTCGTTTAGTTCTTTAACTTGTAAAATTTTACCCTGCATCAAAGGGCTCCACGATTCGAACTGAATTTTATTTTGAGTGCAATAGTCCAATAGTTGCTGTTGAACTACATAAGGATGGAATTCGACCTGGTTTACCATTGGGATTATATTTGCACTTGACAAAAGGTCTTCGAGGTGGTGAACTAAAAAATTGCTGACACCTATGGCTTTAACAACCCCCTGATCATATAAATGCTCAAGGGCAAGCCAGGTATCTTTATACTTCTCCTGAACTGGCCAGTGTACAAGGTAAAGATCCAGATAATCAAATCCGAGTTTGTCGATGCTTTGTTCGAAGGCTCTTAGGGTATTATCGTATCCTTGATCTAAATTCCAGACCTTGCTGGTCACAAAAATATTTTCTCTTCCCACAGAACTATTTCGTACAGCTTCTCCTACACCCTTTTCGTTGTAATATAAAGCAGCGGTGTCTATAAGCCTGTATCCGGTATCAAGAGCATAATTAATAGACTGAATAACTTCATCGCCATCATTTGTTTTGAACACACCAAGCCCAAAATAAGGCATTTCAAGGCCATTATTTAGTGTCCAGGTTCCATTAATATCAGTTATCATAGTTTAGTTTTATTTGCTTTACGAAAGTTAAAAGAATATTTCCTTTAACACAACTGGATCAATTACATAGAGGGTGTCCAAAAAGTCTATAATCCCTTGTTTTGTCACATAGAAGCGCAGTCGAGATGTATTGATTATCAACAATAATAATTTTTCGACTCTGCTTCGCTACTGCTCTAGCTTAAGCGAACACGTTCAGAATGTCTTGTTGTGGACTTTATTGGCACTCTCTTATCAGAGACCAATTTTTAGCTCTGCTGAGCTCGTAAACTCGGTTCTTGCACGCACTATTTAGTGTTTGTCAATAAAGTCCAACAACTGCGTTATTGCTCAACCGAGGCTTGCCGAGCTCAACGTAGTTAAAATTTAAATCCTCATATACACAAGTATACTGCGGTTTAAATTTTTTTTCACAATGTGTTTCATATTTAATTGTGTTCAAGAACTCACTTTGTTCGGTTCACACGCCTTGTATTTGAACTTTATTCCTCAAACCCCGACTTTATGGACAGACTCTATTTAGATCCAATACAACATCCCAAAGTCTTGTTTATGGGCCAATAATTCATGTTTTGGAAACACCCTGACACCATATTGGAAAGTTCCCGGACGGTCAATTGCAGCAACGAGCTCAAAAGTAGCTATACCATCAGATTTTTGACTTAGAGTAAATTCAGTACAAGAAACCAATTCCCTGAAGTTTTCTGTGATAACAAATTCTACTCCAACATTTTCAGGATTAATATCATTAAGTCGCAATGACACGTTACCTTTATATATAGTTCCAGCTTCAATGGTTTCTGTATTTTTCTCCAATAATTTCAGTTCCAGCACCTCCATTTTGGGCCAGGACAATTGTACATGCTTCTTCCAATTGGCTATTTCTTTAATTTTCTGATAATCGTTGGCCAACAATTCAGAACTGCGGTTTAAGAGTTTGCCATAGAACCTATTGCCATAGTCGTCGATCATTCTCCGGGTTGTGAAATGAGGAGAGACCTGGGCAATGGTATTCTTAATATATCTTACCCATTCAACAGGAATGTCATTATCGTCGCGGTCGTAGAAAGCAGGTATAATCTCAGATTCAAATAGGCTGTATATTATCTCTGCATCCAGGTCATCCTGGAAATCCTGGTTGTCATAGGTACGTTCGTTGGTCAACGCCCAGCCCGCATCGGGTTTATAACCTTCTACCCACCAACCATCAAGTACACTAAAGTGCATAGTACCGTTCATTACAGCTTTTTCTCCACTCGTACCAGATGCTTCCAGAGGTCGAGTAGGTGTATTTAGCCAAATATCAGCGCCAGAGACTAAATATTTTGCTAAGCCGATGCTGTAATTCTGCAAGAAAATAATCTTGCCTAAAAATTCAGGTCGTTTGGATATTTCTACAATATATTTAATCAGATCCTGACCTGCCTTGTCTCGAGGGTGGGCCTTTCCAGCAAAAATAAACTGGACAGGTTTATCCGGATTATTGACCAGATTTGCCAGGCGTTCCAGGTTACGGAATAGGAGGTGAGCTCTTTTATAGGTTGCAAACCTACGGGCAAAAACAATAGTTAATGTATTTTCGGAAAGCATATTATTGATGGCAAAAATATGCTTGGGGTCTTCATGCCGCTTGATCCAGTTTTCTTTGTATCTTTCTTTAATAGCTTCGATAAGTCTTTTGCGCAGGTTCTGCTTGATGTCCCAGACACGTTTGTCGTCTATATCATATATCCTTTGCCATTTATTGAAATCAAGTTGGTCATCGACAAAGTTGCCTTCAAACATTTCCTGATAGACTTGCTTCCATGCTCCAGATGTCCATGTGTTCCAATGTACACCGTTTGTCACATAACTGATATGCAACTCTTCTGCAAGGAATCCAGGCCAGAGGTTGACAAACATATCTTTGGTCACATCGCCATGTAGCATACTTACTCCATTTACTTCTTGTGCAAGATGGGCTGACAGGTAGCTCATATTGAACTTTTCGGCCCAGTCGTTTGGATTGGATCGTCCTAATGCCATAAATTCTTCCCAACTGATACGGATTCTTCTAGGATAATGCCCCAGGTATTTTCTGAGCAGATCTTCATCGAAATGGTCATGTCCTGCAGGAACAGGAGTATGGGTTGTAAACAGGGTAGTGCTTCTCACAATTTCTTTTGCTTCAGTAAAAGTAAGCTGTTCATCACGCATGAGCATACGGATACGTTCGAGACCGATAAAAGCACTGTGTCCTTCGTTGCTATGAAAAAGATCTGGTTTTATATGGAGTTTATTTAATAAACGGATACCACCCACACCCAATAAAAGTTCTTGTTTCAATCTGTTTTCATTATCGCCGCCATAAAGTTGATGCGTTACGCTGCGGTCTTCCGGTGCATTCATTTCGTGATCGGTATCCAGTAGATATAGTTTGATTCGCCCCACCTGGATGTACCAGATACGTGCATGCATGCTTCTTCCTGGCAGAGTTACATCGACAGACACAAAGTTGTTGTTTTCGTCTCTAACCGGATGAATGGGCAGTTTGGAAAAATGTTGGTATTCGTAGTTGGCCTCCTGCTCGCCTTTGTTTGTAATAACCTGGCTAAAGTAACCATAGCGATAAAGGAGTCCAACACCTACAATATTGACCTTAGCATCAGAAGCCTCTTTCAGATAATCCCCAGCCAGTATACCAAGTCCTCCGGAATATAATTTAAGGCAATCGTGAAAACCAAATTCCATGCTGAAATAGGCAATATGAGGTTTAGAAAGCTCTTTTACTCCTTCCATGTATTGTTGCAAACGCTCATAACAGTTGTTGAGCTTGGTCACATAAGCTGTGTCATTATTTAATTTTGCCAATTGTTTGAAAGGGGTCTGTTCCAATAATATATAGGGATTGTAATCACATTTACGCCACAGCCCAGGATCTATGGTTTCAAAAAGCTCTTGTGCAGCATCGTCCCAAGTCCACCATATGTTTTCCATTATTTTGCTCAGCTTCTTAAGACCTTCAGGCAAATTCGACTTAACAATAACCCTTTTCCATTGAGGCAAATTCGAGAGAGGCCTTATTTCGTCGTGTTTCTTTTCTGTCTGTTTCTCTTCGATCACAACAAACTGATCTGATCTTGACATGGCTTTATCTAGGGCAATATGATAGGCTTCTTGATAATTTGAATATAAGTTTCTCCACAAAGCAGTTTTGGCAGTTTCAGCAGCATTTTCCTTTATATTATTGGTTTCTTCCGGAGATAATTTAAAGTTTTGAACAATCTCTTTTTTTATAGCTTCAGCAGCTTGTGAATCATTGGTGTCGGTACGTTCAACAACTGCAATGCCATCTACTGGCCCTTTGTTTTCATTTTTGCTCCATAAACCAAAACCAGCAAGGCTTGTAGTTACCGTTGGAACAGAATAGGCAAGACTTTCAAGAGGAGTGTAGCCCCAGGGTTCATAATAGGAAGCAAAAACAGTTTGGTCACAACCAATTAAAAGGTCATAGTAAGGGAGGTTGAAAATGCCATCATTTCCATTCAGGTATGAAGGAACAAAGATAATTTTAACCTTATCGTTAGCATTGTTAATGAGTTTATATTTTTTAACAGCCTTAAGAATAGGGTCCCATTCAGGGTCATGCAGATAATGTGTCATATACCTTAAACCACATTCGCATGGCTGATTATTTTGCATGGCACTTATCAGTTCTTTCCGTGGTCCGTAATGATGGGCCGGTACCAGGAATAAGGCAAGTAATGGACGGTCGATATCTTTGGACTTGTTTAGTTTCTGCAAAGCATCAATAAAAATATCAAGTCCTTTGTTTTTATATTCGTATCGACCACTGGTGGCAACTATAAAGGTGTTTTTTGGCAGGTCCTGTTTCAAAAGGCATGATGCTACTTCCAACAGTTTTTTCCTGGCAACAAGCCTTTGGGGCATAAATGCTTCCTTACTTGGTATCATTGTGGCATCAAAGCCATTAGGTGTTACCAGATCTACGGGTTTGCTCAAAAAATGCTCGCATTCCTTGGCAGTGATGTTACTTACCGTAGTGAAAACATCTGCTTGATGGGCTGTAATTTTTTCTAGTGATTGTTTAGACAAAATATTAAATTCACTAGCAACATCATCGGGATTATAATTCTTTAACTTACTGTACAATGGGCGGTTGTTCCCGGCAATTGAGCGTCCTAGCACCGTCGCATGGGTTGTAAAAGCTGTAGCTATTTGGGGTATGTTTTTCTTGAGGTAGAGTACTCCCGCTCCGGTCATCCATTCGTGAAAATGGGCGATGGATTTTTCGCCAGATGTTAAATTGGATTTCACAAAATGCTCAATCAATTTTCCACTGGTATAGCCAAATAAGGCTGGTTCAATATAGTCCCACTGGCCCGACAGGGAATCCAGTTTGTAATCTTCCCATAGACGACTAAACACATAGTCTTTCTGGTTAATGAATGCACTAAAGTCTACCAATATGGCAATGGGTTTTGAGGGAATTTTCCACCGTCCAATTTTAATTCTGATACCTTCGTTTAGGGCTTTCTGTTTCCAATTGGCAAAAAGAGTCGGATCAGCTTCAAACTCAGGATTTTCACCATCTTCCCGTACCAGGTCGGGCCCGATTAATATATATTTATCGTTAAAATCAGCCTTAACTGAAGCAGATTTTGTGGCTATAACAGTATGTATTCCACCTACTTTATTGCATACTTCCCAGCTTACTTCAAAAAGATAATCAGCTTTATTCAGATTTTCTGCCATGTCTATAGTTTTTCAAATGATTGTCAAATTCAATTTTTTTTCAGGCTTTTTTACTTTTAGAAGGTGCCTTTTTAGCCACACTTCCGGTGCTCTTCCCTGCGCTCTTTGATGAGGCTGTTTGCCGTGCACTACTCTTTTTTGCTGCTGCCGTTTTTTTGCTTGAAGTTTTTGTTGAATTTGATTTCCTTGTACTTGTTCGTTTAATTGTGTTCTTTGAACTTTTAAGTTTTATAATTTCCTTTTCATATTTCTCCAATAGCTTATTCTTTTCAAATATTATTGAAGCCAGGGTTGCCAGTCCCTGTTCTTGTTTATTCTCCGGAACAGCAGAGTTGACGCGTATTATAAAATCTGAAAGGACATTCATATAATTGATATAGGCATCATAGGGCGAATCGAAAGGATTGAAATAAGAGTGAACTTCACCATCGCTGAAAACCTTTGTGCACATATAGTAGAAATGGTCGCTGGCCTGCAGGTATTTCCAATCAGCCAGGATCTTTGGGTCTCCGCATTTTTGGATCTTTTCGGTTAGCGAGTAAAGCCTGTTAAAGGCATCTTCCTGCAAACCATTACCCAACCATGCTGTAAGGTCTCTTTCTTCATCAGCCCACGAAATGGGATTAGGTACAGAAACAGCAGAAATTGGTTGAAGTTTATTGACAACCTCGCTTGGAGTTGCAAATTTATAGTCAGTCTTTGAAAACACCTCTTTTACAAAGTGTTTCATAAAGTCAAATATGCCAGAAGTTTTTGGTTGACGTTCACCAAAAACCTCATAGTCCATGAAGAGATTTACAGTTTCTCCGGTTTGAAGGGCCTGATCTATCCATTTTACATATTTAGATGCTGTAAGCGGATATTCTGGCCATCCTTGGTTTGAAAACCTGAAAGCAATATCGTCGCTAAGTTCATAGTTTCTGAGCAAGACTTTAAGTTTCGGATTATGGGCATTACAATATAGAAAATCCGGGCTTTTCCATCCCATAATGTGTTTTGCACCTTCAGTTATCATTGTTTTAAAGCCCATGTTGGCAATTTTGGCGCCTATTTCATCAGAATAAATCAACTCTGTGCCCCTGAACACTGTTGGTTCATACCCAAAATGTTCCTTAATCCTCTTAACGTGCAGTTCAACCTGTTTTATATATTCATTTTCGTCTTTAAAAGCAACAAGCGAATGTGAGTATGTTTCTGCCAAAAACTCCACACAGCCTGTTTTGGCCAATTCTTTAAAGCTATCAAGTACTTCAGGTGCATAAAGCCTAAATTGGTCCAATGCTATTCCCGAGATCGAAAAGGATACCCTAAAATTGCATCCATACTCTTTAATTAATTTCAACAGCATTTTATTGGCCGGCAAATAACATTTTTGGGCAACTTTTGCCATTATTGATTCATTGAGGTAATCATCATAGTAATAATGATCGTTTCCTATATTAAAAAAACGGTACCTTTTTAGCCTCATAGGCTGGTGAACTTGAAAATAGAGGCATATAGTCTTCATGTCCTAAAATTTTTTCTATATGAGTGATTGATATATTTCTTTTACATGTATAGCTGCATTGTCCCATTTGAGGTTTACAACTTCTTCTTTTCCAAATTGGCTGAAATGATTGGACAGTCCCTGATAGTTCAAAATAGCATAGATAGCATCGGCAGTTGCATCAATATCCCAAAAATCGACTTTGATGGCATGTTCAAGTATTTCAGATACTCCAGATTGCCTGGAAATAATAACAGGTACATTTGATTGCATGGCTTCAAGTGGAGAAATCCCAAATGGTTCTGATACTGATGGCATGACATACACATCGCTTAGTTCAAACATTTCCTGCACTTGTCCGCCTTTTAAAAAGCCGGTAAAATGAAATTTATGGCCAATCTTCAATTCGGCAACCCGGTGGATCATCCGATTGAGCAACTCACCACTTCCGGCCATAACAAAGCGGACATTATCCATTTTTTGTAAGACACTGAAAGCTGCTTCGATAAAATATTCAGGTCCTTTTTGCAGGGTAACCCGGCCTAAAAACGTTACTATTTTATCTGTAATTCCAATTTCGGCTTTTCTTTTTTCAATCGACTTAGTGGGCTCAACAGCATTATAAACCGTAAATACTTTTTCCTGGTTGACTTGGTAATTGTTTATTACGATATTCCGTGTTAAATTACTTACTGATATAATGCGGTCTGCTGCATGCATTCCCCTTCTTTCGATATCATATACTCCAGGATTGACACTTCCGCCACTACGGTCGAAATCTGTTGCATGAACATGAACAACTAAGGGTTTGCCAGAAACTTCTTTAGCTGCAATTCCGGCAGGGTAGGTCAACCAATCATGTGAATGAATTACATCAAAATCAAACTGTTTGGCAATTTCACCTGCGACCAGGGCATAATTGGCAATTTCCTGAAAAAGGTTGGGACCGTAACCACCAGAAAAATTGATTTTACCACCGGCTTTGGTGTAAATCATTTCTTTCCCTTCTTCCCGATACGATTCATTCATCCGGTCATATTCTTCGGGGCTTGTATATGGCACAATTTTCGAATTGACCTCGATAAAGCTAATTTTCTTCAGGAATGATTCATAGTTTTTAGAAGATGCACCCAGAGAGATTTCGTTAGCACCAACAAGGCGGACGGTAGTGGGGTTTTCATCGCCAAGAGCTTTAGGAACAACAAATATTATTTCTACATCACCAACAGCTTTCAGGCCTTTTGTGAGTCCATAACAGGCTGTGCCCAGGCCTCCTGAGATATATGGTGGAAATTCCCATCCAAACATTAGAACTTTCATAGTGTTGGTGTTTACTTATTGATTCGATAATAAAAACTTTTCGACCTTGTCAATAATTCTTAATAAAGCTGCAACACTCCAGGCCTGAGTGATTGCGCCTTTTGGCAAATGGGGAGGGTCTCCATCATAAATTTCAGACACTGAACCGATTCCATGCTCGTTCATAACCGGTTCAAAACCTTCAATAATACTTTTCACATGCTGCAAGCCTGATTTCTTGTGCAGGTTCATATATGCATCGACATAATGTTCAATAAGCCAGGGCCAAACAGTACCCTGATGATAGGCTTGGTCACGTTCGTTTTGGTCGCCCTGATATATTCCTTTATACAAAGGATTTTTAGGGGCAAGGGTCCTAAGTCCGCGCGGAGTGAGTAAATTCCTGCGTACGGTTTCAATCACCGCGTTTTTAATTTCGTCGGTCACAGGGGAATACCTCAGCGAAGCAGCTATTATTTGGTTAGGACGTATAGACCAATCTTTAAAATTATTGTCGACATAGTCTGCAAGGTAATTTTTGTCCTTGTCCCAAAATGTTTTCTTGAAGGATTCTTCAATAATTTCCGGCCATTTTTTCCATTTGTTTACAAAACTGGTATCATTGGCTTTGGTTGCCAATTCAAGAGAAAAGCATATGGCATTGTACCACAGTGCATTTATTTCAACCGGGCAGCCAATCCGGGGAGTTACAGGCTTACCATTGACAATGGCATCCATCCATGTTAGTGCCTTACCATTTTCACCAGCATAAATAAGCCCATTCTTTTGCATATGGATATTGTGCATTGTACCCTTTTCATAGGCATTCAGGATGGCTTTCATTTTCTTGCCATAATTGTCCCAAACTACTTTGTATGATTTGTTTTGGTAGGAAAATTGTTGTAATGCCCAAAAAAACCACATAGAGGCATCAACAGTATTGTAAGCAAAATCCTCTTCTGTTCCCATATTTGGGAAAAGTCCGTCTTTTAGTTTTTTTACCATTGTATCCATTACAGCCAGAAAAGTCTTATTATCGCCCATGGGCAGTGTTAGCCCGGGCAAAGCAATAAAGGTGTCCCTACCCCAGGAACCAAACCAATGATATCCTGCAATTACTTCTGTTTTTCTATGATTTTTTACAATAAACTGTTCTGCACTGTTCATTAAGCATTCTTTGAAACTGTTTCTCGGAATTCGTTTATTAAGTTCAGCAGTAAATTTTCGTTTGATTGACGCAGCCTTATTTAAAACAGTACTGGCCGAAAAAATTATAGACTCGCCTTTTTTAGCTTTTGTTTCAAAAAATCCCGGAACAAAAAGGTCTTCTTTAAAATCGTATCCACGCTTTTGTTCTTCCAAATATTCGATGTTAAAATACCAGTCAGGTACCTGTACAAATTCAACCTTCTTTGAAAACTGCAGGTACAAATTTGGATAGCCATCGTAGAGTCTGGTTTTAATACCGTTTTCAATGTGTTTCACTTTAGTGTTGGCATGCATGTTGGCTTTGCTTAACTGATGCATGTTCCGAAAGGCAAGAAAAGGGCTAAACTTCAAATTAACCGGGCTTTCAGCTTCAAGTATAGTGTACCTGATGAGTACCTGTTGTTCTTTTTCAACCAAAATAGTTTCTCTGACAAATCTCAAGGAGCCAACACGATAATAGACTTGAGGAATTACATCTATTTCGAAATCCTGAACATATTTATGTCCGCGGGGTTGATAGTGGTCACCCTCGTATTTATGGATTCCAAGGTTAAATTCTTCTTCGTTATTGATTACTGTAAGGTCCAAAGAAGACAATAGGACATGTTTACCTCCATCTAAATGCTCCATAGGACAAACCAGGAGCCCATGATATTTTCGGGTATTGCATGCAACTAAAGTTGTACTTGCATATGAACCAGCACGATTGCTTCGTAAAATCTCACGATTTAAAGAGTATTCCAGATTTGTGAGTTCCTTTTTATCAAAATTTAAATAGCTCATAAGGGTTTGATTTCTTTATATACAAGTTATGGATATTAATTCAAAAAAAACTGATAAACTGAAAGTATTTTACTAAAAAATACACCTAATAATTGGAAATATTAGTGTAAGCAATTCAATTGAAAAAATATTATCATCAATACATGTGCTGCCCTCACCCAAATCCATTGAGTAATATCAAAATGTCAAATAAAATGTTTTCTGGGTTGTGCGAATTTTACCAGAAAATGATGTAATACTAAATGGTAAAAACCATAAATCAAAATTCGGAAAGTTTTATGAATACACCATATTTTTATATGTTAATAAATAGTTAATAAAAATAGCTCAAAAACTATAAAACGTAAATATAATACGTTAAAAAGCAATAAAAAGAAATAAAAAACGCGTAAAAACTTATGAATAGTTATTTATGATTACATTGCTTATTCTCATCTGGTGTTTTTTGTATCATTCGGATTAAAATATTCTATTGCTCAGAATGCTAAAAAAGTTAATTCTTGTTATAATCTTGTCCATTATAGCGCGTTATTATTTTCAGGTTTAAAAATGTATTATAGTTTTGCACTATGGAAAACAAAATATGAAAAAGATTAAATTTAAGCACTTCTGTTTTGGATTATTATCCTTGATATTCATTCAATGCAGCAAATCAGATTCAAATTTTTCAATAGAAGGTTCCTTTAAACGAAGTATAAAGGTAAAAACAATGCTTGGGAACATGGGTATTGAATCAATAGCAGCAATTGATTCTGCCAGTACCGATGAAGATGGTAAGTTTTATCTTGAAGGCAGTTGTGATGCACCTTCTTTGTTTGTTCTAAGTTATTTAGAAGAAAGCATTTATCTTATTATAAAACCTGGCGACGAAATAAACATCGAAATCGACAACACGATTAAGCCTCCGAGCTATTATGTCTCAGGCTCCTCAGAATCAAGGCTTGTTAGGGAAATTACTTTCGAACAAAATAAAGTACTCAATAGGATTACACAGATCAGTCTTGCCTATGAAGACAGCAAAAGAGATCCGGCAACTTTTTTAACAAAGAAGATGTACTATGACAGCTTGTATGATGACCTTATGGACAAACATAAAGCCTATACAGTTAAATTCATAGAGAACAATCCGGCTTCTTTAGCAAATATCTTTGCTTTGTATCAAAATTTCGGGAGGTCTGGACAAGCACTTTTTGATAAGTTTGAAGACTTTGAGATATATAACTTTGTTGATTCTAACCTTACTATGCTCTATCCGAAAACTCCTGCAGTTATTGCATTAAACAACGATGTCTCAGAAATCAAGGATCAACTTGAGTTTAAAACATATTCTGAAAACCTTATCCAACCAGGAAGACAAATGCCCGAATTCTCCCTGAAAAGCTTAAAAGGGAGTACTTTATCGCTTACTACTGATTTTAAGGAAAACAGCCTTGCAATTTTCTTTTTTGCTGTTTGGAATAAATCTTCAGCTGAGGAAGCCAAACAATTAAATGAACTGTTCAAAAAATTCTACTATAAAGGATTTAGGATCATTGGAATTTCATTTGACAGTTCTGAAGAAAAACTCTCATCATTCATACAGGAAAACGAAATTAAGTTTCCTATTGTCTGCGATTATCAATACTGGGGTTCTGAATACGTCAAACAATTTGGTGTAATGAACATCCCTGACATTATTTTGCTAAACGGCAACCATATCATTGAAAAACGAAATATTAACTCATCAGAATTAAAACTTACACTAGAAGAATGGAGAAAAAACAATCTCTTTTAATCAAGATAGTCCCTGCCTTTTTGTTTTTGCTAATTGTAATCAGTTGCAGCAATAAAGATGAAGTTGTTTTTAAACTTAACATAGATGGGATGGGAAACCAGGTAGCCATATTTCAAGAGCAAAGGGTAAATGGCGCAAAAATCCTTGATTCTCTTGAGTTTAATTCAAAAGGAAAATTAACCTATAAGGTACAGGCACGTCAGCCGACTTTTTACAACATTGAACTTCCTGTAAGTTCCGACCTTTTTTTCCTGGCTAATCCAGGTGATAAGATCACTGTATCAGCATCAAGTATGGGCGAAATTACTAATTTGAAGATTGAAGGTTCTGACGAAAGTATTTTGCTGAATGAACTTTATGACAGTTTGTTTGAAACACGCGAAATACTAAAACAGCTAAGGCTTGATTATCAGGAAACAGACAATGCTGAGATGCGCGAAGAATTCTCGAAACAATATGAAGATTTGTTGAATGGCTATCGAAAATATTCAATGCAGTTTGTTTTGGACAACCTCCAATCTTTATGTTGCATTGCCGCACTTTATCAAGAAATTGGACCTTATGAGTTTGTATTTGGTAAAAAACGGGATTTACAGTTTTTTAAGTTGGTGACGGATTCCCTTAATAAGTATTATCCTAAGCACAGACATGTTCAAGCCCTAACACGGAACTTCACATCTATGATGGAATCAATTCAACTCGAAAAGTTACTCAGCCAGGCCGAAAACGTTAAGGTAGGATTGCCCTCCATTAAACTCCCTACAATGGAAGGGGACATGATTTCTTTAACCGAAATGGACAAAAAATATGTGCTACTTAATTTTTATAATGGAGCAGATGCCAGTGTGGCTAAAATATTTCCACAACTAAATCGCGTTTATGCCAATTTTTCAGACAAAGGCTTTGGTATTTATAATGTCTACCTAGGAAAATCGACCGAAAACTGGAAACAAATTGTGAAATTTGAAGAAATCTCAAAATGGACAAATGTTGCAGATACTTCTTTTCCATATTCGAAGTCTCTTGTGGCATATAATGTGGAAGCAATTCCATCAAATTACTTATTAGATCTTGAAACAAAATCGGTATTATTGAAAGATGTTAGCCCGGTAAGATTGAACCAGATACTCTCAAATCTTGTTAATGAGTGACAAACTAATTTGAAAAAAGATTAAGTGGGGAAAAAATATTACTTTATTTCAGATGTTCATTTAGGTCTTTATCCTTACGACAAAAGCCGGGAAAGAGAAAAAAAGCTGGTGAGATGGCTTGATTCAATTAAGGATGATGTTGCCGAGCTGTTTTTAGTAGGAGACATTTTCGATTTCTGGCATGAGCATAAACAAGTTGTTCCTAAAGGTTTTACGCGTTTTCTAGGAAAGCTTGCCGAACTAGTTGATAATGGTACTAAGGTTCATTTTTTTACAGGTAATCATGATATCTGGGCATATGGATATTTTACTGAGGAATTAGGTATTCCAGTTTATAAAGGGCCTATTGTCAGGGAAATCAATGGGCTTAAGTTTTTTATAGGCCATGGAGATGGTATTGGCCCTGGAGATTTGAGTTATAAATTCTTGAAAAGGGCCTTTACGAGCCGAATCTTACAATGGTGTTTTGCCCGGCTGCACCCCAATTTTTCCATGTGGATTGGGAAATCCTGGTCTAAGAGCAGCAGATATTCTAAAGGCATTGTGGCAGAGGAATTTGCAGGACCAAAAAAAGAGCTTCAGATACTTTTTGCCCAAGAGGAAACAAAAAAAACACCCTACGATTATTTTATTTTTGGGCACAGGCATATTCCCTATTTATATCAACTTAACGACAAATCAACCTTAATCAATCTGGGTGACTGGATTTATAGTTTCACCTATGCTGAAATTGATGGGAATAAAGTTGAACTGAAACAATTTGAAGGTGATGGATCAAATATCATGAGATTGCCTTAAATCATAAAAGACAGATCAAGTAAATCAGGAGAATAGTAATAATTAAGTGCCAGGTTAGAGAGATCGGCAATTGGCAGGTCGGTAGCATCAATTATAGCTGAATCAGTTGTACAGAGGATTCCTCCATTTCTGGACTTCAATTCGTTATCTGCAGATTTAACCAGCATTGTTTCGCCAGGTAATTGCATTTCAGAGATCTTATTGTCAAGAAATAGTTGATGCTCTTTACTAAAGGAAACAGGAGAATCTAAATAGAAAACGAGATATTCTGATTGAAGCACAGAGAAAAAATTTAAAAGCTGCAGAGCTGTTTCTGTAAAATAATTTTCTTTTTTGATTTTTCCGAATAAAGAACCAGCATCCCTGCAAAGCTTGTCAGTACTGATAAATACCAATCTTCCAAGTTTATAGTTCAATAAAGTGAAAAGGACATTGTAGAAATCGATATGCAATATATTGTTTTCGAGGTTTTTGGTTAATTTTTGTGATCTCTCAATGTTTTTATGTGCACTAAAAATACCCCTAAAAAGAATTGTTCTTACAGGTCCGGAAAGTCTATACCTGTCTCCAACAGTTTTTAAAGTAAGTTTACCCGGATAATTCCTGTTGATTAAATAGAAATAATCATTGAGAGCATGAATAAAATCCTGCGAATGAATATCATTACCAGGCATGTTTATTAATATTGGTTTAGTTTATCCTTTAGGCAGAGGGATTGAAAAGAAAAACGTACTGCCTTTCCCTTGCTCACTTTCAACCCAAATTTTTCCGCCATTTTTCTCTGCAAATTCTCTACAAAGTATCAGGCCTAATCCAGTTCCTGATTCATTATTGGTCCCTTTGGTCGATAGACTTTTATCAATGCGGAATAGATTTTCTATATTGCTTTCAATAATTCCTACACCATTGTCTTTCACGCTATATACCATCATATTTTCCTGTTCCTTGGAGGATAAAATGATTTCTCCATCAGCATTGGAATATTTTATCGCATTCGAAATCAAATTTCTGAGTATGGTATGTATCATGTTATAGTCTGCAAAGGCTTTTATGCCATCTTTAATCTGGTTGATAATATAAACCTGTTTTTTTTTGGCACTGTTCTCCAGAAGGGAAATGAGCTCATTAGACAACGTTTTTATATCGATTATTCCAGGTTCCATTTTAATGGCACCAGTTTGTGAGCGGCTCCATTCGAGTAGGTTTTCAAGCAAAGCATAACCGCTTTCAGCTGTTTCGTGGAGTATGGTAATGTATTTCTGAACCTCTTCCCTTGTGTAGCTGTCAATATTTTCTTTGATCAATTCTGTGAAACCAATTAGGGTGTTAAACGGGTTTTTCAAGTCATGAGCAATTATTGAGAAAAATTTGTCCTTCGTTTGGTTTAGTTCCTCCAATTGTTTTGTTCTTTCAGCTACCTTTTGTTCCAATCCCTGGTTTAGCTCAGACAGTTCAATATTTTTTTGTTTAATTTCTTCTTCCAGTTCATAGCTCTTTAAAGCTTCCTTTATTGTCAGGATCATATCCTCTTTGTCCCAGGGTTTATTAATATACCGATATAAGTTTGCTTTGTTAACAGCATTGCTTACACCTTCAATACTAGCCTGCCCTGTTAACATAATTTTTCGTGTAGCCGGACTTTTTCTATGCAATTGACTTAACAGTTCGTCCCCTTTTATATTGGGCATAATGAAGTCTGCTATAATAACTGGGAATGCCATTTTTTCAGCACTCAGCTCATCGTATATTTCAAGAGCTTCTTCAGCACTTTCTGCTATTTCAATAATAAATTCATCCTCAAAGGCATTCTGAAGTTGTTCTTTAAGTGAATCCAATACAAGGATTTCATCATCGACACATAATATTACTTTTTGGCTCATCCGTTAATTCTATTGTTAATGGCATCAATTAGCTCGTTTTTTTCCCATGGTTTATGCACAATGGCGAATTTGTGAGCTTCCTGCTTTAGATGGTAAACCAAGCTTTCATCAGCTTGACCGGTTAGTAGGATCTTTACTGTCCTGGGGTATTTTAAATCGATATCAAGCAAGAATTTATCACCTTTCATACCGGGCATAAGCCAGTCACAAACGATTATTTCCACATCGATTCCTTCATCTTCCAGGTCATTGATGATCTCGAAAGCTTCATCAGCACTTTCAGCAGCTTCGTAAAGATATTCTGATCCAAAATGTTTTTCCAATTGCTCTACAAGGCTGTTAAGTATGATCATTTCATCATCAATGCATATAATTGCCTTTCTGCTCATACAGGTTTAATATAAGGGTATTTGCACTGTAAAAGTTGAACCTTCACCAATTTGACTTTTGACATGTATATGCCCTCCATGTTTATCTATAATTTTTTTGACTATATCAAGACCAAGCCCGCTTCCTTCACCTTGTTTTTTTGTCGTAAAAAAAGGGTCGAATATATTGCCAAGGATATTTGGTTCAATTCCTTCACCGGTATCCGAAACTATTACTTCAGCGAATTTTTCTCCTGCGAGGGTTTTAATTGTGAGTGTTCCATGTGTGCCCATTGCCTGAATTGCATTTTGGATCAAATTGGTCCATACCTGGTTAATTTCATCCTGATAGCACATAATAAGTGGCATTTCATTAAAATCTTTAAGCAATTTTATTCCCTGTTTCAACTGGTTATCATACAAGGTTAACACAGTCTCGATACCATCCAAAATATCTGTGGGTACTTTCTCACCTATACTGTCTCTATGGGCATATTTTTTTAAGGCAAAAACAACTTTTGATGCCTTTTCTGAGGCGATAGAGATTGTATTTGTATTTTTAACAAGAGAGATAGAATTCCTGACATTTTTTAATACATCTATTGCATTTTCTGAATGTAGCAGATCGAGGATTTCATCGATATTGTCAAACAGGTCCATATAGCCTAGTACATCTGCCAGTATTTCTGCTGATTCGATCTCTGCTTCCCGGAGTCTATTTCTTAAAGCGCGTTTTTTTTCTCTTTTTTCGCGTGAAGAATAATCAGTTTTATTTTTTTGCGAAAGCTCAAAAGCCTTAATAAACAATTCAATATCCTTCGGTGATTCCGATGCCAATAATTTTGGAAGTTGCTCCATATTTGAATTGAGAGAGTCCCTTAAATTGCCAACAGAAGCTTTAATCGCTCCAAGAGGTGTGTTTATTTCATGCGCAACACCTGCAATAAGCTGGCCCAAGGCTGCCATTTTCTCTGACTGCACAAGTTGCTCCTGTGTTTGAGTCAGGTTGTCCAAGAGAGCTTCAAGATTTTCTTTTTGGTTTACTAGATCTTCATTCATAAATTTAATTTCTTCAAGTGCACGTTTTCTGTCAGAAATATCTCTGCCTAAAGCAATGCATGCTTTTTTTGATTTTAAATTGAAGATATGCTCACTTATTTCCACATTTATTATTTGACCATCTTTAGTTTCCCAAATTCGTTCATATTTACCTCCTTTGGTTTTTTCGTGGGATTCATTCCAGATTTCTGCGGCTATAAGGTCATCAGGAGTTAAATTAAAAAACTCTTCATCATTATAGCCCAATGCGTTCTTCATATAGGTATTTACTTCAATAAATTTACCTGCGTCCTTACCATTTTCTACATCATATATAAAAATGAAATCAGATGCATGATTGAAGATCTGTCGATATATTGTCTCCTGCTCTATAACAAGCTCCTGGGCAAAATATCTGTCTGATATGTCATGTGCAAGTCCTTCAATGTTTACTATTTCACCATTTTTATTTTTTGAAGGTACTTCAATGATTTCCAGGATGCATGGTTTGCCCAATTTTGTTTTAACTTCTATAAGAAATTTATCATGCGGCTTATTATCTGTTTTTTGATGACTGTCTTCACCCTTTCTATCGGGAATTATATTCATATGAATTAAGTCTTTTCCTCTATCTAGGAGTGTTTGAGAATCATATCCTAAGATTGTTTCAACAGATGGGCTGAAATATTGAAACTTATTGTCGATATTCTTTGTGTAAAAAAAGTATTCAGGTTCTAGGTTTTTTAGCAACTGCTCGTATTTTGATTTTGAGGCTTTAAGCTCACTGTAAGCTGTCTTTAGTTGCCTGTTTTGTTTTGAGAGGTTTTCCTGGCTTGTACGGATAATTTTAATGTTTTCAAGGGCGAAATCTTGCAGACTGTCCAAAGCTGCCGGAATCCCTTTTTTTTCGGCGCTCTTGCTTATTTTGACTGTGTCAGCCAAGGAATCAATTGATATTATTAGGGAATGAAGGTTTCTTTTGATTTTAATATTATAGATTAACTCAATTACTAATAAAACTACTGAAATCACTATAACAACAATTGTCAGGATAATTTGCGAAATCCGATTTGAGAGAGGAAAGTCATTGAGTAATAAAGCCAGCAGTAGTATTGCCAAAGCAAGAAAAAGAAAGATCCAAAGTATGCGGTATGTTATTTTTTTCACCAGATTACTTCCAAATTAGAACATTAATTTACTTATAATATTTTCAATTGAAAAACTCAAAACCAAGTATTTAATTTCATTCTTTAAAACCTTTTCAATATATTTATATATAGTCAAATATACCAGAGTAGATGTCACCTAAAAACTTAGTTGTCATTTTTTTAGCCACCCTTCATCAATTTGCATTAAGTCAAATAGATACGAAGACAGGTTTTTCCGAGAGCGTGCAAAATCAAAGTTACATGCTTCCTGAAGAATCAGAAATGGTTTTTTACCACGACAGTTTATCATCGGTTTATTCGCAAAAGCTTTTAACTGTTTACACTTTTTCTATATACAATGAAATATTGCCAAATGTATCACTTTTATATGCATTTGATGATGCTCCATATCAGGAAACAGTTAGTGATTCTAAAGGGAGATTATTTGTTCTTACCAAGAAAAAAGAAGCAAAGACACTGCACATTAAATCGGTAGAGTCTGATTATCATCAGGTTGACACTTTAATATCCTGGCAAAGTGTAAATAATCAACCTTTAATATTGTGGTTGCAGCCTCGATTCAAAATTGTACTTCGAGGCAGGACCATAGTGGGCACTCTTCCCTCTGAAGGTATTGAAGTAGAAATAATTCACAAAGAGGATACAATGTCTACTTTTACTCAATCATGCTATACTGATGATGAGGATTATTGGAATTGCTTGTATAACGGCATGTTTATTCAGGAAGTAGTATTTGACAATCCATCCGATACAGTCACCATAAACCTATCAAAACCCGGATTAAATGATAAATCACTTACATTTACTTGTGGTGAATATGATGGAACTGTATTGCTAGTAAAAATGAAATACAAGACTGATTTGCCCAAAGTCTATAGGCATAATTTATTGCTCAAAGTGGG
>JBNKPU010000094.1:0-14084 GCA_050295515.1 Bacteroidales bacterium
AAAAACTGGCATTGATATCCAGGGTAAGGGCTACACCATTTTGCCAGTCAATGAATTCATTGTCGTATATTATTCCAGAACCTCCACTAATTGCGATAGCCGATAAATTGTTAATTGTATCTGCTCCATAAAATGTATTGCTGTAGCATTCAATCAATCTTGACCCAAAGTCAGCTGTGTCGCCAGGAATAATGTGCCCGGGACCATATGCAACAACCGGTAATGACGGGTTGTCACCACCTGCATTAAATGTGTTAAAACGTACAACCATTTTGGAATTTGCATGACTTACAGCCCCATGATAATAATTATAGAAAGCACAGTCTTCAACATAAATTGCTTCAATACTGCCAATAATAGACTTTGTATTACTTGTGAAAGATTCTGGGTAGCGGTCGTTAAGACCATTGGAGGCAACAACTCCGTAGTTTGAAGCATTTAGAGTGCAATGATCAATTAGTCCCCTTTTGGAATGTTTAATATTAATTGCAGCATTGCCAATTGATTCAATTCTACAGTTGTCAACCCGGAACTCATTGCATCCAAGTATTTCTATATGGCTGTCGGTTTTTAGGAATAAGCCCGTTATCCTGAAAAAAATATTTCCAATATTTTCTTTTAATGAACTGTCAATAACAAAATTGGCATTCTCAATAATCGTATTTTCAATTCCTTGGCCTATCAGGCTTACTCCCGGCGGTATGTAAAGAGTTTCGTCGTTGTGAGATGCCTCTCCTTGTGGCAGGTATATTACAGTGCTTTCGTATCCAACAGCATTGTCACACAGTTGTTGTATTTCTTCTAGTTCCAGGCTACTACTCCAGAATGTTGCATCCTGAGACTTTAGAGAGGGAAGAACAAAGATTAATGTAAGTATTAATAAATGTTTCAACATGTCATGGCTATCTGAAAATATACTGCTAAAATACTGCTTTTGTGGGGCTTTACAATGAATTTGGTCAAATATCTAATCTAGAATAAGCTGCATACAGCCATTTTGTAACAAATGTCACGATTTTTTCACAAATTGGGTGAGAATAACAATTTGTTGTCCATTTACCTTTCCTTCGATTTGTTCCGGATTATCATGTACAAGCGATATGTTTCTGACTGCTGTTCCTCGTTTTGCAGTAAATCCTCCACCTTTCACATTCAGATCTTTGATCAATATAACAGTGTCTCCTGCAGCCAATTGAACGCCATTACAATCGAGGTGTACCACTTTATCTTCACCCTCACTTTCTTGTCCCTCTTTTGCCCAGGTTAAAATTTGATCATCCAGATACATCATATCTAATAAATCCTGTGGCCAGCCTTCGTTTCGAAGCTGACTTAGCATTCTCCAGGCAACAACCTGTACCGCTGGAACCTGGCTCCACATACTGTCGTTCAAACATCTCCAATGATTAGGATCAACCTTTTCCGGGTTGCTTAGCTGGTCATGGCATTTAGAGCATACGAGGATGCAATCGTCAGGATGATTCCCCTCCTTGGGCAGCACTGTAAATAGTTTCATCTCGTTGTTGTTGCCGCAAAGCTCACATTTCTCTTCTGCTCTTGAATAAATCTCTTTTTCTATGTTCATTGTATTTTTTTAAAAATGGGACGCAAGATACTACTAAAAATAAACCTGTAAAATTTTTTACCTATTGTTCTAGTAGAAATTCAATACTTTCAAAGGCTTTTTCGTTTGATTTGTTCAGAATATTTCCATCAATTAAATGGCAGTCCTCTTTATGTTGGTCCAAGTACTTTTCAATAATTTTATAAGAATCGTTGGAAATAGTTTCATCACTGTCCGGAAGGCGGTTGTAAATTACCGCAATTAGATTGATGTCGTACTTTTGACATACAGAAATGCTCATTAGTGTATGGTTGATACTTCCCAATTTTGAAGAGCTTACCAAAACAACTGGGATCTTGTATTTCTTGATGTAGTCAATCACCAGGAATTCAGGTTTAAGTGGAACCATCAATCCTCCTGCACCTTCCGATAGTATGATCTTATATTCGTCCAACAGGTTTTCAGTGTTTTTCCTGAAAGTTTTCAGGTCTATTGGTTTTTTGTCCAGTTCCGATGCCAAATGTGGTGATGCTGCGAAAGAATAAATATTTGGACAGGTCAATTTTGATTTGTCTTCATCAAATAATCCAACTTCCATGATACCCCTATGGGTAATAATATCATCTGAGATACCTTCTCGTCCGGTTTGCACAAGTTTTGTCGTTATTGTTGGGATGTTGTTTTTTTGAAAATGAAAAGCCAGGTGGCCTGTAATAAATGTCTTTCCACAATCTGTGTCTATTCCACTCACAAAGATTTCTTTTCCATATTTCATGGCAAACGGACTTATTTTTTGATGTTTTGTAATCTAGTCTACGCTGTTTATTATTACAGGTTTCACTTGAGGGATGTTCTGAACTTTAGAAAATGATGTTTTTCTTGCTATTATAAGAATTGGGTGATAAGTCAAAAATACTGTATTAAGTTCTTTCGAAAAGTTTTGCCAGTACTTTTGTATAAATAAATCCATTTTATTCCGCCCGAAAAAAACCTGGTTGAGTCCATTTACACCTGTGTTTTTCATATGTCTAAGCACTTCATAAGGATTGTTGAATTCCTCTTCATACTGCCACTCATGTGTATACAGCACTTCGTATTCCCCCGCTAAAAGATCAAGAAGTTCAGCAAGGGTTTTATAGTCGAGTCCTTGTCCTGTAATTTGTCTTATTTCATTGAAGTGATATTCGCCAAATGTGCTAAAAGCCAATATGCCACACTCATTCAATAATTTTCCCGCTTTCTTTAAAAAAACATCCAAATTGTTAAACCATTGGAAACATGATGAGGAGAAAATTCCATCTAGGTTTGTTGGAAAGTCCAGGATTTCAGCATCACCTTCAATAAACTCACTTACTCTAAGGTTTTCTCCATTTGTATAGTCAAGGGTTTCAAAATAAGCATCGGCTACTAAATCATTTAAATAAAAACTTTCTGGATGAAATTGTGTCCAGATTTCTTTTGTTAGAAATCCTGTTCCACAACCAATTTCAAGTATCCGTTCAAAATTATTGTTTGATAATTCAGATAGCTTATTGGCCAGTATCTTGGATATGTTTTTTTGAACAGTGGCCTCGCATTTATATGTTTTGAGGTTCTTGTTGAACCTTTTTCTTACCAGTTCTTTGTTCGGAATTGTCATGCTTAGAGATTTATAATTTCATCCCAGGTTTGAAATTTTGAAAATGGGTAGTGGGCAAAATCCCTTTCAATGATCCTGGTCTTGTCAGTCCAGAAGTTGCGTTGGTTCTGTGCAGTAAATATCATATCACGGTTGCTAATTAATGCACAGTCGTACTTCAAATCTGATATGGGACGTGCTGAAGATTCTATCAGAAGGTATGCTAATTCTTCTTTTTGGCATTCGACAGATCTGGAAGACAAATGGTGACTTTGATTCATAAGATATTTTTTGCCGCCAAACATACGCTGATTAAACTTTATCCTGTTTTCTTCGTTCCAATTCTCATAGGTTGCATTAAACACGATAGGTGATATGCCTTTATCCATATCTACCGGTTTTAATGTGCCATTCAGAGCAATTGCTTTTTCGATTTCGATTTTAGGCTCGTTTATTATTTTAGAAGCAGCCCACACTCCAAGAGACCAGGCAACTACAAATATCTTTTTAAAATCATTTGGATTTAGGATTATCCTGCCAATAGGATTATAATTATTAAACATGCACACATCATAGTCGAGAGGCAGAATGTGGCTGGTTGCATTCTCATCCATTCCCCAACCGTTGAAAAAAAGGATGCACTTATCATTGTTTTCTCTATTGATCCAAGTCTGATTCATGTTGTTTTATAATTTCAATACTAGGTTTTAATTCACCTAATTGCAAATGCGCTCCCAATGAAAAACGCAGGCGTGCTGTGCCTTTGGGTACTGTGGGGTACCTGACAGGAAGGGCGTTAAATCCCTCTTCTTTTAATTTTTGGGACAACTTTATAGCTGTCTTGTTTTCACCGGTAATATAGGGGATAATATGGCTCTCGGGCTTTGTGCCTAGCAAATGTGAAAATTCTACGGAAATCGCCGACAAATGATCCCGCTGACTGTTCAAATGCGGTAACAATTTAAAAACATGCATAGTCCAGGCAATGTTGATGGGAGGCAGTGCTGTGGAAAATATAAAAGGACGAGCACTGTTTATCAGGTATTCTTTTATGGTTTTCCTGCAAGTGACAAATGCTCCGACCGAAGCCATGGCTTTGCCCAATGGACCTACAAAAATATCAACTTCGTTCAGGCTGTCTTGTTCTTCGATGCAGCCCAGCCCGTTTTTGCCTCTTACTCCCAATCCATGGGCTTCGTCAATGTATAGTAGGCAGTTATGCCTGTTTTTGATTTCGGCTATTTTTTGAATATCTGCAATATCACCATCCATACTAAAGATGCTCTCGCTTACAATAAATACCTGGTCGTAATTTTTGCGCTTGTTTTTAAGCAGTTTTTCCAGATGCTTATAGTCTAAATGAGTATAGCGTATAAAATCGGCCCGACTTAATTGCGCCCCATCAATGATACTGGCATGTACATATTTGTCGGCAATTATTAGATCGTTCTTGCCAGCCAAGGAAGCTAACAATCCTACATTGGCGTGATATCCACTATTAAACAATAGAGCAGCTTCTTGTTGATAGGCTGCAGCAATGAGTTGCTCCAGCTTGTTGTGCAAGCCTGAGTTGATACTGAGCAAACGTGAAGCGCTGGAACTGAATCTCAGATCCTTACTCCAAACATTATCCATAAAGTGGTTAAAAACCTCTTCATTATGGTTCAAGCCCAAGTAATCATTTGAGCAAAGATCCAGAAGTCCAGGTTCTTCATGGTGAAGTTGCCTGTAATTGCCCTGGCTTTCCAGTTTTTCTAATTCTTTAGTATATCGCGAATAATTACTCATATAAATTCCTCAATGAGTTTCTAATGCCATTAGTCAAGATTGTCAGTTCCTGACCTGAAATAGTGTAAGGAGGCATAGTATAAACCAATTTACCAAAGGGCCTAAGCCAGATTCCCTGAGTAACGAATTCCTCCCTGCTTGCTCTCATATCTACAGGTTCTTTAAGTTCCACCACTCCAATAGCCCCTAATGTTCGAACTTCTCTCACCATGTCAAGATCTTCAAGAGCTTTTAAATGGGTTGATAAGTGTTGTTCAATCCTTGCTACATTATCTTGCCAGTTGCTTTCAAACAGAAGGTCGATACTTTTATTTGCCAGGGCACATGCCAGCGGATTGCCCATAAAGGTTGGCCCATGCATGAATACACCAGGTTCAGAACCTGATATAGTTTCGGCAACATCTCGTGTGCAACAGGTTGTGGCAAATGACATATAACCCCCAGTGATAGCTTTTCCAAGACACATAATGTCCGGTGAAATATTGGCATGATCGCAGGCAAATAACTTTCCCGTCCGGCCAAATCCGGTAGCAATTTCATCTGCTATGAGTAAAATGTCATACTGCTTACATAGTTTTTTTACACCCAGGAGGTACTCAGGATGATAAAAGCGCATTCCACCAGCTCCCTGTACAATGGGTTCAAGAATGAAAGCAGCCAGTGTGTGGTGGTTCTTTTGCAGGAATTCGTCAACTTCTTTAAGCTCTTCTGTATTGAATTGTTCTCCAAATTTAGATACAGGTGCAGGCAGGAAATGCTGTACGTTCAACCTACCATTGAATATAGAATGCATGCCTGTTACCGGATCGCATACCGACATAGCATGCCAGGTGTCTCCATGGTAACCATTACGGATAGTAACAAATTCGCATTTTGTTGGATTGTCTTTTGCATGCCAGAACTGCATGGCCATTTTCATGGCTACCTCGACCGCTACTGAACCAGAATCGCAATAGAAGAAATGTTGTAACCCTTTTGGCACTATCCGTAGCAACCGTTGTGCAAGCTCAATGGCAGGCTTGTGGGTCAACCCACCAAACATAACATGGGCCATGTTTTTGGACTGCATTGTTAGAGCTTTATTAAGCCCTGGATGGTTGTACCCATGAATGGTTGACCACCAGCTGGACATGCCGTCGATTAACCTTGTGCCATCCTCCAATTCAAGATAAACGCCTTCAGCCCTTTTTATTAACAGGCTTTCCAAGGCATTTGTAGCCGAAGCATATGGATGCCAAATGTGCTTTTTGTCTATATCAAGCAGAGCTTTACTGTTCATCTATAACGGGTTACTGTTTCAATCAAGATATGGAGGCAAAAACTTCTTTATCGATAGTGAATCCTGACTTTTTAAAATCAACGATATCTTCATTAACATTCGACCCGGTAGTAGTGAGGTAATCGCCTGTAAGTGCAGCACTAATTCCGGCACGTAGAGCTTTATGCTGAAAGTGCTTGATTTGAAGCCTTCCACCGGCAAACCTTAAATTGGCGGTAGGGTTAATAAAACGGAATACTGCTATTGTGGTCAGGATTTCCTCTTCGCTCAATGGCAGAGCATTTTCAAGAGGTGTTCCTTCAACTGGGGTCAGGATATTTATAGGTATAGATTGTACGCCGAGTTGCTGAAGAGCTATTGCAAGCTCAACCCGGTGTTCCATAGTTTCTCCCATACCAATAATCCCACCTGAGCATATTTTCATGCCAACCTTTTGGGCTTTCTTTATGGTATTGAGTTTTTCTTCAATAGTATGTGTTGTACATACATTTTTAAAGTAGGAGGGTGCAGTTTCAAGGTTGCAATGGTAATGTTCAATTCCAGCTTCATCTTTTAGTCTTTGAAGTTGGTGTTCATTGATAAGCCCCATTGAGGCACAAAGACTAATTTCACTTTTTTGCCTGATTTCCTGGTAAATAGGGATGAGTTTGTCCAGTGTTTTGTCATAAACCCTTCTTCCGCTGGTTACCAACGAATGGCGGCGGACCCCTTTTGAGGCATTTTCAACAGCTTCTTTTACAGCTTCATCCTGGTCAACAATCTCATATTCCTCAATATTGGTTTTGTGGAAAGTAGATTGGCTACACCATTTGCAGTTTTGAGGGCATTTTCCTGATTTTGCATTGGTAATGGAGCATAAGTCCATTGTGTTTCCGCAAAAGTGCTCCCTGATCTCATCGGCAGCTTTATACAAGGCCTCTTTGTCTTCAACCTTTGTGAGTTCAACACCTTCCTCATAACTCAGCTTGTAGCCGGCTAATATTTTGGTTTTTGTTTGTTCAATATGTATCATATTCAAATAAAATTAAAAGCCCATTATCAGCATGAAGCTGATAATGGGCTTGTATTATAAGTCCAAAAATATTTCTTTTTTTGATCCATCCCCTCTTTAGTTGCCAAAACCTGAACCGAAGTTAGTTCCAGTAGTAATTCCTGAACACTGAACTCATCATTTTCAAAGGCTTCGTCAGTTTTGCATGTATAAAGAACATAAGCAAGTATGCGAATCAATGACAGGTTTTTATGGGATGCTGCAAGACAGATATCAACCGAAAGGCGGGCAATTTTTATTACCTTTTTGAGGCTTACAAAAACAGCATAGTTCTTTCTTGTCCATCTTGAGAAAGTAAGTGCGTTTTCTGATATGTGCCGATTTGTTTGCATGAAGCAGCAAAAGTAATGATTTTCTTTTTAGCTCTAAATTTATTCAAGCCAAATAAATCATTTATTGGATTTTCATTTTTGAAAGGTGCTTGTTTATCATTGAAAACAGTTTGTCCCGGTTCACAGGTTTAGAAATGAAATCATCACATCCTGCTTTTTTTGCCCTGTCAATATCTCCAGAAAAAGCATAGGCACTTTGGGCAATAACAGGCAAACAAGGGTTTATTTCTTTGATCATCCTGGTTGAGTCAAAACCATTTACCAAGGGCATTTTTAAATCCATCAGTACAATCTGTATTGACGGAATAGTTTTAACCTTTTCAACGGCATCTTTACCATTTTTAGCGAAAAACAGAATGGCATTTTCTTCGTTCAATAATTCTTTCAAAAAAAGTTCACTTGTTTTATCATCTTCGACTATTAGAATATTGACAGGTAACAATTTTTTGTTCAAAGCGGTTTCTATAAGGGGATCGATTTTTGGTGCATTTTTAATTTGGTATGGAATGTTGAAGTAAAAAGTAGTACCACCAGTTTTGCCGGCAGCCTGGTTTTCTGGTTCAGTTTCAAACCAAATATTACCACCGAGTTTTTCAACAAATGCTTTTGTGATAGTAAGGCCCAAACCAGCTCCTTCATAGTCTCGTGTTATTTCCATATCGCCTTGTATAAACCGCTCAAAAACTTTTTCTTTCTGGTTTTCAGTAATACCTCTGCCCGTGTCTTGCACATAAAATAGGAGTTTGTTCTTTTTTAAAAGGTATCCAAATGTTATTGAACCTGTTTGGGTAAATTTTAAAGCGTTTTTCAGCAGGTTGCTAAGAATCTGTGCCAATTTATTCTCGTCGGTTTCAATAAAACTTAAATTATCAGCGAGTTCAGGATAGCAAATTAGTTTTACATTCTTCTCTTCAGCTTCAGGTTTAAAGAAATCATAAAACTCACGCAGCAATTGGTTTATGTTAACTTCTTTTTTAGAAATTTCTATATGTCCCGCTTCAATTTTCGAAAGGTCAATAATGTCGTTTATTATATTGAGCATACGTTGCCCGCTTTGTTCAATAATCTGTATGAATTCTTTTTGTTTGTCACCTGAAAGATTAGGGGTTTTTAATAAATTGGTAAATCCCAAAATGCCATTCATGGGTGTACGTATTTCGTGGCTCATGTTTTGCAAAAATGCCGTTTTGAGGCGGTCGCTTTCTTCGGCTTTCTCTTTCGCTTTGATTAATTCGTTGTTGGCTTCGAGAAGTTCTTTTGTCCTTTGTTCCACCCGGTCTTCTAGCTCAAGGGTCAACTGCATAAGCTCGGAATTGGTTTTTTCAAGTTCCTCTTGAGCTATGCGCAATGAGTTGGTCTTTTCCTCAACTCTTTTGTCCATTTCGACCATAAGGGCCAGAACCTCCCTGTTTGTAGCTTCAAGTTCATCCTGCAATATTTTGATGTTGTCTTCCTGGGCAGGGCTGTTATATGTTTCTGTTTTGTTCAACATCTTTTGTGTTTTTTACAATAACAAGGGTTATATCATCATTTACCTTTCCCTGTTTTAATAGTATAGTATGTGCTGCTTTTGTAGGATTAGACCAGATTTCTTCATTAAAATCATTATATCCCCAATGCGAATGCAATCCATCAGAGTACATCACAAGAATAGATTCATCGGACCATGGATGTTCTTCAACTACAGGCAAAGGGGCATTCATGCCTACAATGCCACGCCTGGTAACAAAGCTGGTCCGATCAATACAGCAAATCAATCTAGTTTCAATATTACCAACACTTGCTGTCTGAAATGTTTTTGTGCTTAAATTGAATCTTGCAAGTGCTAAAACAACTCCCCGTGTCGATTGGCAGGCTCTGTCAACACCTTTAAATATATTGGCTAGAGGCTGGTCAAAATGATCTTCGATATAGTTTCTTGCTCTTACAGCAGCTTTTCTGGCTTCAGGGCCATGCCCCAGGCCGTCGATCACGCCAACCAATGCATGTTCTTTCCAGCACTTAATTACGAAAGTATCCCCATTTTGTTTTTCGTTTTGGCGTGCACGTGTTGCAACACCAAATTCCAGCGTTCGGCGGAAAAAATTCTGTTCTGGAGGACGGACCCAACGGTTGCATACTATACGTGTGCCTCCTTCAGATGGTGAAATGATATGTAGATCGTCCATCAGGCGGTTAACTGTACCAAGCCCATACCCCAGCCCATTGCTTAAGGAATAGCCATCAGCCAATGAGTCATACGCCCGAACAATGCCAGGTCCTTTGTCTTCCGATTCTATTTGGATTCCTGTCTGAGTTAGGTCTGAAATGTGTGCAAGTTTTATTGTTCCTCCATTGGCATGTTTTATTAGGTTTGTGGCCAATTCAGTAACTACAATGGCAATTTGTTCACAGTCATGTTCATTAAATCCCAGCTCCCGCGAAAACGATCTTGATAATTCCTGGGCTGGAACTAGATTACCCTGATGGATAATATCAATGGTCCTCGGAGCAACAACAATCATATCTTAGTTTGTTTTCCATTTCTTTATTACAATAGTAGTTCCATTACCATATTCAGAGCTGATATTCATTTCATCCATTAAACGCTTTGTGCCAGGCAATCCCATACCTAACCCGCCACTTGTGCTAAATCCTTCTTCCATGGCTTGTGAAATGTTTGAAATTCCGGGTCCATTGTCTGTAAATGACAATTCGATTCCGGCCAGCCCTTTTTCCTTTAGATCTTTAATAGACATTTTTCCAGAACCAGCATACTTAAAAAGGTTTCGCGCAAGCTCTGAGGCAGCAGTAACAATCCTTGTTGTATCGGTAAGTCCAAATCCGATTGAAGTGGCAATTTCACGAACATGGCGTCTTGCAAGAACAATGTCGTTTTCCTCTGTTATTGCAACTTCATATTCCTTAAGATAAGTTATATCCATTTTCCCTGCTTTTACATATAAGTAACTTTATCAAGTGCCATTTCTACATTTAAAGCCGTTTCTACCAGCTTTAGTTTTAACCCGAGTTGTGTAGCAGTAACAGCAACAGCAGGGCGCATTCCGGCAATAACAGTACGGCCACCCATCAGTTGAACCATTTGGGCCGTCTCGGTCAACGTTCGGGCAAAAAACGAATCGAATATTTCCACTGCAGAAATATCAAGGATCAACGCTTTTGTAATATAGCGCTCCATGTTCTGTAAAACATTGCTTTGCAATGCTGCAATCGTAGGATCACCAGGGTCTGATGGAATAGTTACCATCAGTACATCACGTATTTTTATTACTGAAATATTATTGTTTGTCATAGGAATATCGCGATTTAGATAACAGTTTCTTTCTCAACAACCTTGTGATTGATTATTTCAAAAGCCTTTCCTAATCCTGCGGCAAGGGAAGAACATGTAATAACATGTGACAAATCTATACTGAGGTGTACCAAAGTTTGCGCAATAATTGGGCCAACTCCTGTAAGTACAACTTCTGAACCCAGGAGCCTGACTGCACTAATAGTCTCAATAAGGTGTTGTGCTGTTTGGGTATCAATGGTTGTGACACCTGTTATATCAATTACAGCCACCAATGAATTAGTTTCGGTAATTCGTTGTAACAACCTCTCCATGAGCTGTTGTGTACGCACACTGTCCAGTGTTCCAATGAGAGGCACCAATACAATACCTTGCCAGACCTGAACAACGGGAACAGTGGCCATTTCTAGTATTTCCTGGGCCTGCTTGCTGATTTTCTCTTCGACTTCTTTACGTTCAGTAAAATCGCGGGTTATTTTACCATAGCCTATTAATTTATTGTCTGTATTAAATAAAGGAGTAATTAGTACATTGGCCCAGAACCGGGCTCCATTTTTTCTTACACGCCAACTTTCATCCTCAAAACGCCCATTTTTTTTAGCCTCCCGAAGTTCCCGTTGAGGCTTTCCACGTTGAATGTCTTCCTCTGGATAAAAACGGGTAAAAGATTGACCTATAATTTCATCAGCTTTCCATCCTTTTAAACGTTCTGCAGCTTTATTCCATGACAGTACTTTTCCATTAATGTCCAAAATAATTATTGCATAGTCTTTAGCATTCTCGATAAACAAACTTAGTAAATCGTCTGCGCTTCTAGAATCTACATTATAAAGAAGATCCTCTGTTTTACTTTTTGGTGAATTTGTTGCCATGGTTTTCTCTCCTCAATAGTTGTGTTTGGTTTAAATTAAAGCTTAAAATCATTTATGTGCCCATTAAATGTTTCTTTTGGATTTAAGAGTGTTTTTTATAACAGGCACCCACTATATATAAATTTAAGGAAAAATAAGCAATTATCCACCTTTAAGTGATATTGTTTGTTCTGGGTTGAATATAAGTTAATTACGAGGTTTAAATCCAGGGCGGTTGTGATTTCATTTCTGCCAGGTCAGCAAAGAAGTTTTATAGAGGAGAACCTTGAGTGGGCTAGGACTAAAAAGATTTTTTAGACTATGGACCGAATTGTTGAAACAGGAATGGGCTAAGAGCAGGGGGGCTTTGTTGGGGGGAATATATCATTATTTATATGTTGCTCGGTTAAGAATGATATACCATATTACTGCCTTGTTTCATACATTAGATTTTTTCTTGAGTAAGGCTTCTATACCTATTGGCTTTAGGTCTACTTGGCTGCACCACCGCATACTGTCACAGAAGTTATTGCGCAGGCGCCTTTAGCTTTAGGCAGCATGCGGTGGTAAATCTGGCTTTTGCAGGTACAGATTAGTACATCCTTTCTCTTTGTTCCATGATTTTCTCATCCGAAATATAGTCGTCATATTCCATGAGCTTATCAATTGAACCTTTAGGAGTGAGTTCTATTATCCTGTTACATACTGTTTGTATAAATTCATGGTCATGAGAAGACATGAAAATATTTCCTTTAAATTTCGAGAGGTTGTTGTTGAATGCCTGAATCGACTCCAGGTCGAGATGGTTTGTAGGAGTGTCAAGTATCAAGGCGTTTGCATTGATATGCATCATTTTGGCGATCATACACCTCATTTTCTCGCCTCCAGATAATACATTGACCTTTTTATAGATTTCTTCGCCTCCAAACAGCATTTTGCCCAAATACCCCCTGATGTATTGTTCAGAAGTATCGGTGGTAAACTGGCAGAGCCAATCAAATAAGCTGAGTTTGCTTTCAAAGAAAGAAGAATTGTCTAGTGGTAAATAGGCATTGGTTATTGTTTGTCCCCATGCATAGGTTCCAGAATCCGCTTTCCTGTTTCCACTAATAATCTCAAACAAGGCTGTCATTGCCCTGGGGTCTTTTGAAAGGAATATGATCTTGTCACCTTTGTTTGCGGTGAAACTAATATCCTTAAAAAGCAGCGTTCCATCAACCGAAGCACTTAAATTTTCTACATCAAGGATTTTGTCACCCACTTCACGTTCCGGTGAAAAAATTATGCCCGGATATTTTCGTGTCGATGGTTTTATATCCTCTATTGTAAGTTTCTCCAGCATTTTTTTTCGGCTGGTTGTTTGCTTGGATTTTGCCACATTGGCACTAAAACGTGAAATAAATTCCTGCAGCTCTTTTCGCTTTTCTTCATTCTTTTTATTCTGGGCCGACTGTTGTCTTAAGGCCAACTGACTACTGTGGTACCAAAAGCTATAGTTTCCTGCAAATAACTGGATCTTACCATAATCAATATCCACGGTATGGGTACTAATAGCATCCAGAAAGTGCCTGTCGTGAGAAACAACAAGTACAGTGTTTTCGTAGTTCGATAAATAGTTTTCGAGCCAGGATACTGTATCTAAATCCAGGTCGTTTGTTGGCTCATCCAATAACAAGTTGTCCGGGTTTCCAAATAAGGCCTGTGCCAGTAAAACACGCACTTTTTGCTTCCCGCTTATGTCTTTCATTAAGGTGTAGTGCAAGTCTTCCTTAATGCCAAGCCCGCTAAGCAGCGCTGCTGCATCGCTTTCGGCATTCCAGCCATCCATTTCAGCAAATTTATCCTCTAATTCTGCTGCTTTCAAACCATCTTCATCAGAAAAATCTGGCTTGGCATAAATGGCATCTTTTTCCTGCATGATATCCCAAAGCAGACTATGTCCCTTGAGTACTGTATGAAGTACTGTAAATTCATCAAAAGCAAAGTGATCCTGGCTCAGTACAGACAACCTTTCGCCTGGTCCTAATGTTATATTGCCCGAAGTGGCATCTAATTGCCCTGAAATAGCCTTTAAGAAAGTTGATTTTCCTGCCCCGTTCGCCCCAATTACTCCATAGCAGTTACCTGCTGTGAATTTCATGTTCACATCTTGGAATAAGATACGTTTCCCAAATTGGATCCTTAGATCCGATACTGTTATCATGTTTGAATTTCCTTTAATTAGCCCTAAAAAAGGCTGCAAATGTAAGGATAATATTTTATTTGATTACTATTCTTTGAGTTATGATTTAGAAATATGTTAATCGTAA
>JBNKPU010000095.1:0-18930 GCA_050295515.1 Bacteroidales bacterium
AACAAGCTTTTCATAATTAAGTCTCTATCGGTTTTATTAAAGTACGAATTTATTAATTTTTTGTTCAGCTTTTTGCCTCATTTAACTTTAAAAAATTCTTTTATATAATTCAGTTAATTTTGTTCTAAAAAGCTCAATATATTTAGAGCCTGCTGAAAACATACTTTTAGCACATTACCTGCAGGTTATTGAGATAGAATAAGTTTTATGTGCAAGGAATTCTTCAATATTGCTTAAACCCGAAATATGCATTAGAAAATCTATTACGTATTGAAATTGCTTCAATATAAGTCGTTTCACTTACTTGTTTCGGTTATTCATACTCACTTTATTTTTATTGCATTCATGAACTCCCTATGGTCCGTTCGCCATAGTGGTGCTATGATTCATCTCTCCAAGTCCTTCTATTTTTACACTTTCAACCTTTATAACAAAGTTCTAATATATAATCCGGGTTAAAAGGGTCCCTGTCCTATGAGTACAGAATGCCCTCAGCTAATTTTGGCTATTTTCTAGATTATCAGAGGGTGAATACTCTGTTTTTTGAGATGGCTGTTGGTCTGAAACTATACTAATAATCAGGAAATAATTTTTCTAGAGACATAAAATAACGTTCAACTGTTAAGGAAAGTTAAATCAACGAACTAGATATCTCCTTCTCATACTTTAGTGATATATATTTCGTTTTAAGGGTAATCTTAATACATCAAATATGGATAAAACTGAAGCGCAAGAAAATCAAAAAATCATTAAGGTGGGGATTGTATTACTTTTCATCTCTACTGCTATTTTATTTGTTTCCGGATTTTACCGAAATCCTAATTCCTCTATGTTTGAAGATAATGCATTTTTTTTTATCAATTTCATTATCTCCTTCATCTTCTTTATGGTCATGTTGTTTAACAACCGTCCATTTTTAAAATTTTGGAATATCGACCGCAGGGTATTTACCATCTCACTAACTCTGTTTTCTATCAGTGCCTTCTCATTAAATCATTCTTTAGTATTATTCTCTCAATTTGAAACATGGGTAATCCTATACCTGGTGCTCTTCTATGCTGCATTGCTTAGCTTGAATTTATACCCCAAACTGCCACCTGGGTTACGCGTACTATCATTCTTCTTGCTAGGAGCAGGATTTGTTTTGGTAATTTATTTTGCAGCATACCTTGCACCAACTTATGGCATAGCCCTTATCGGATCGTTTATTCTGGGCTTGTCACTTCACTTGTTAGCTCCTGCCATTGTTGCCCTTACGGTAATATTTCATTTTTCCTGGTTAGGAAGACTTAAAACAGATAAAATTGCATTTTATACAGGTATTGTTTTACCCTTAGTAATTACTGCTTTTTTCATGGTAAAATGGACTAATTTCAAAAAGGAAATACATGAAGCCAATGCATCCATTATCATACGCCCCGAAAGTCAGCTGCCAGAATGGGTATTGCTGTGTCAAAATATGCCCACAGAAAATTTTTCTGGTAAGATCATTAAGGGAAACCTCATCTACGAAACATTTAATAATACCTGGGGAGGCTGGGGAACTGGCTCTTTTAATGAAATAAGGAGACATAATCCACTAATCAATGTATGCATGTCGTTTTTAGGCGATACCGACCTTGATAGAAACACCAGGGTAAAAATCCTGAAGTCACAGTACAATGCCCGGCATGTTGCTCAACGGAAATTGTGGACAGGCAGGGATCTTGAAACAGTTGATGTGCTAAACAGTGTGCAGGTCATTCCTGAATACAGGTTGGCCTACACTGAAAAGATAATCACGATCAAGAATAAAAACCAGTGGGAAAATAACCAGCAGGAAGCTGCCTTTACTTTCTATTTACCTGAAGGTTCAGTCGCTACATCATTGTCTCTTTGGATTGATGGAAAAGAAGAAAAATCACGCCTGACAACAAAATCCAAAGCAGATAGCGCCTATGTAAGTATTGTTGGAGTGGAAAGTAGAGATCCGGCCTTGATGCACTGGCAGGAAGGAAATACACTTACTGTTACAATCTTTCCATGTACTCCAAAAGAAAACAGGAAATTCAAAATTGGAATCACCTCTCCTCTTGAAGTAAAGGGCAATGCCCTTGTTTATAAAAGTATTTACTTTGATGGACCTGTATCTAAGGGGATATTGGAAACCTCATCAGTAGAGTTTGTTTCAGAAAACCCGGTAATGGATATAGTAGTTCCTCAAGAATTCAAACAAAAAAGCGAAACAAAGTTTACCTATACAGGAAAATATAAACCCTATTGGGAGATTGAATGCCCTGTAACTGATTTATCAAAACATCATTTTAGTTTTAACAACAAAAGCTATCATCTTTTACCTCTTGAAAATGATTACATGTCTATTGATCCCCAAAACGTTTATCTGGATATTAACAGAAGTTGGGCAAAAGGCGATTTTGATGCCATAGTGAATCAATGCAGCAATAAAAAGATATTTGTTTATTACGATCAAATGATCTCATTAAATGAAGGAAACAAAGACAATATGTTTGAATTGCTGCACAAACAAAATTTCAGTCTCTTCCCTTTCCATGAAATAAACAACCTGCAAAATTCACTTGTTATTACTAAATCAACTGAGCTTTCTCCAAACCTGTCAGACCTCGAAGGAACCATATTTCTGGATAGCCTATATGCCGCGATATGTTCGACCAATGATAGGATCAACCTTTATCAGTTAGGCACTCTTACTTCGCCTTATTTGAAAACCTTAAAAGAATTGCAACTCTTCAATTTCAATAGTGGATCAATCGCGGGACTAACACAAGCTTTGCAAGAGAACAAGTTTGTCCGGTCCAATGAAAATCCCCAACAAGTAGATTTTGACATTGCCGGTTTTTCAATCATCCAGGATCAGGTAACAGAATCATCCCGAGCTCCTGATCATCTACTGCGGATGTTTGCTTACAATAAAATCATGAAAAGTTTTGGCCGCAACTACTTTAACAAGGACGATAGCTATATCGACAGTCTTGTTGCTATTGCCAACGAAGCCTATGTAGTAAGCCCGGTTTCCAGCCTTGTGGTTCTCGAAACCCAAAAAGACTATGAGCGTTTTGGAATTGAAGAAAATAAAAACAGCCTTAAGAATGCTTCTTCAAGTTCTGCTGGCTCAGTTCCGGAACCTTCTGAATGGCTTTTAATTATGCTGTTTGCATCAACCGTGCTATTCCTTTTATATAAAAGAAACAAGCAACTGAAATTCAAATGGAAATAGCGCTTATCAGGAAGAAAACTGAAAAGTACTGGGTATTGATTGGATTTGTGACCTTGTCCATAATCCTTTCATACCCAAAACTTACATTCTATTTTAAACCCGGCTTTAATGCTATTTTAATGGTTATTGCTTTGCCCTTGCTCGTAAGGCAACAATCAATTCGTCTGTCAAACCGTTTTGGCTGGCTTGCTCTACTCATGTTTTTGTTATATCCTGCATTAAAGATTAGTACAGTTTATTTCCTGGGCTTTTCTTTTGCAATGATATTTGCCTGGGAAAGCAGATTTGGCAAACTAACCAGCCTACCTGTGTTTTTATTGCTTATCATCTCACCTGCTTCTATATTCCTTTCGAATGTAATCGGTTTTGAAATTAGGCTTGCACTTACGAAAATTGCAGTGCAGATTTTATCCCTGATCAGTCCTAATTATAGGGCCGAAGGCAACATTATCCTTATCGATGGACAGGAATTTGCAGTAAGCCCTGAATGTATGGGGCTCAAAATGGTATTCCTTAGTCTGGCTTTATGCCTTGTTTTTATAGCTTACCTTGAGAAAAAAAAGGAACGACAATATAAATTTTACAGTGTTATTCTAGCTTTAATTATAACCTATTTTTTAGTAGTGCTATCCAATCTTTTTCGAATAGTAATAATTACCCTATTTGAATCAAAACCAGAGACATTCAGCCATGAAATCATCGGTTTAATCACATTTATTATCTATACGGCTCTGCCTATATGGTTTATTATAAAAGCTTTGGCACAAAGGCCTGCTCCAATGGTTCAACAACATGCCAATACTAAACAATTGAGCAAAGTTTCTGCAGCCTTAACTATCGTGTTGATTGGAATTATCTTTCTTTTTAGGATAAGTGATCTGAGTGAAAAACCAGATATGCAAGTCGCAAAGCAAACAATAAACATTGACTCACAAAATTATACCTGTTCTGTTGAAGAACTGGGTGTGCAAAAAATGGTGAACGATTCAGTTATGCTATACATCAAACCCCCGGTAAATTTTTATGCCGCAGATCATTCTCCAATGATTTGTTGGCGTGGAGGCGGTTATAAAATAAATAAGGAACAAATCATAACCATTGAAGGAATGGAAGTTTACTATGCTGTATTAAACCAAGGTGAAGACAAACTTTATACAACATGGTGGTACGATTCAGGTTCGGTGAAAACAGCTTATCAGCTGCAATGGAGAATTAGGAATATGCTTAAAAGGGAAAAATTCAGCCTGGTCAATGTAATAAGCCACGATGAACAAATTTTATTGAAGAAAACAAAAGAACTTTTAAAACACAATTTGCTAAAGGAAACCCCTTAAGTATAACTGTTTAATAACAGATTTTATTTGTTGCAAAATAGCTGTTAAATTTGATGTTATCCAAAAAAACAGTTTTGCCATGCCTGATCAAAAATCCTTTTACAATGCTCACACTCATATATTCACCCTCGATCATGTGCCTGATAAATTCGCCCGTGGTTATTTTTCTCCTTTTGGCATAACAATCCGCATTTCCTGGCTTAAGAATGCAGGTATTCTGCGATGGCTGATAAAAACAATCCCGAAAATTCGCCGGTCGAAATACGATGCAGCAGAACGCCTGGTTAATCTGGTAAAGCATGGCCAGAAAAAATCACAAGAACAGATTTTTAAAAACTTAAAAGGTTATTATCCTACAGGTACTCGTTTTATAATCCTGCCTATGGACATGGATTATATGGGAGCAGGAAAAGCACCTAAAAAATACATGGAACAGATCCATGAACTGGAAGAGCTTAAAAAGAAAGAAGCATATGCCAATATTCTTTACCCTTTTATTTTTGCTGATCCCAGAAGATTTTCATGTGATAAGGATTACTTGCCCTATGTAAAGGAAAAGCTTGCCTCTGGAATATTTACCGGAATTAAAATGTATCCTTCACTGGGCTACTGGCCCTTTGATCAGCATTTAGAGGAATTATTCGATTTTGCACTCGATCATCAGGTGCCTATTACCTCGCACTGCATGGAAAGCACAGTACATGACCGAAATCCAAGACAGTTCCACTATCATCCTATTAAAACTGATGTTGTTTTAACTGCAAAAAAAGATAAGCAATACGCAAACCATTTTATCCATCCGGTGAATTTTCATGCATTGCTCAATCCTGAAATCATTTCCGGTTATTGGGGAAAACCAAAGGACTATTCCAAATTGAAAATATGCCTGGGCCATGCCGGTGGTCCGGATACCTGGAAAAACTACCTTAAATATCCATGGATTGCCGACAGGGATGACAATGAAACTGAGGACAACTTTGAATCACTCAAAATCGAAAACTGGTCATTCGATCCGGAACTAAAACCTCATCGATTTAGCTGGTACAAGGTGATCAAAGATATGGTCAGGAAATACGATAATGTTTATGCCGATATTAGCTTTACGCTTTACGAGAAAGAAACCTGGCCTTTGATAAAACTGCTCTTAACTACCGACGAAAAGTTAAAAACCCGTTTAATATTTGGCACTGACTATTATGTAGTTGCACAGAAGGGCTCCGAACGGGAATTAAGCATTAGTATTCGCAGCTATCTTGGGGAGGATCTATTTTATCAGATATCCCAGAAAAATGTGATTGAATTCCTAAAAACTGATTTATAATCCCAAAAAAACCGAATAGGCACTTCCTATATCTCTATGATATGCGTTCGCAAATAATTTTTTCACCTTATAAATAACCTCCAATAACTGTATTGGCGCTCCTAACACACAAGAGAATAAAGTTATGTTTGTGCTTTTCAAAGGCATATCGATATTAAAGTATCGAAGCCTGGCTTACCGCAAATGCAGTAAGACAACCAGAACCCACAGAATTAGTATTGATCCGTCTGGTTGTATTAATCCAAATTAGGCATTAAACTAAAAACTAGAAACCCTAAACTTCGATCTTTGAACTAATAATTACTAAATTGGCAGCTCGTTTCAATACAATGCTGCAGGAACAAAAAAATATGGCTACAGGTATAGCAGGCACGGTAATATTTCACCTTATCCTGCTTATTGTATTTCTGACTGTGAAACTTGGCGAAGTGAAGCAAAAGCACCAGGAATTGATTGCCATTGAGTTTGCTGAAGAAGAATACAAACCGATTGAACAGATAATAGAGGAAAGCAAACCAGAAATTACAGATATGCCACAATTGGATCAGAAAACATTGAGCAATGTGGTTTCTAATGCAGCGGAAGAAATAAATAAAGAAATCAGTACGGAGAAGTATATTGAGGAAGTGATGAAAGAATTGGGCATGGAAGAAATCAATCCGCAATATGACAACAGCCTGCCCGATGATCCTGAACTTCTTAACAAAAGCGAAAACAAAGAGAAAGATAATGATAAGAGCAGGAATTTTGGGCCTACGCGGATCTCCTATAAAATGGAAGATGGACGAAGGCACAAATTTATGGACCGCCCGATATACCGTTGCCAGGGAGGAGGAACAGTAGTGATAGATGTAGTTATTGACCAGGAAGGAAATGTTCTCGAAACCAAAGTGGCAAGTACGAGTACTTCAGAGACATGTGTGTCAGAAACTGCCCTCGAATCTGCTGGAAAATTCCTGTTCAAGCCAAATCCAAACTCACCAAAACGTGTAAAAGGAACAATAACCTATATATTTGTGGCACAATAAGCAATTTTTTTATCAGCCACGACAGAACATATGGAGACTTTAGGTGATTATATTTTTTGGGACAAGAATTTCGTTATTGCTTCAGATATCAACCGAATATTGCCTCATTTCAATTCAGTATATGAGATATTGCGTGTACAGGATGGCATTCCTGTTTTCCTGCAGTCACATTACGAAAGGTTTTTATTTTCCAACAGTACTTTCGAGATTGATGTTATTGATTTCAAAGAGTTGAACAATATTATCAAAGAATTGATCCAAAGAAACAAGGTCCAAGTTTCAAACCTGAGGTTTGAATACCGTTATTATACAGGAGATGTAAAGTTAATGGTCGCACAAATTCCTTATTCATATCCTGATTCGGAACAATACAAACATGGAGTAAAACTCGTCTCATCTTCTATTGAACGCCCGAATCCTCATGTAAAACAATCGGTCATTAACAACAAAATAAGAAGGACCATTGCCGATATACTTCATACAAAAGAAATATATGAAGTTGTAATGGTCAATAACGATGGCGAGATTACTGAGGGTAGCCGTTCCAATATTTTTTTCATCAAAGAAAATAAGGTTTTATCTGCCAGCTCTGAGCTAATTCTCGAAGGGATAACCCGAAAAAGAATTTTTGGATTGGTCAAGGAAATGGGAGTGCCCTTTGTCGAGACCCAAATCCTTTTATCTGATCTGGATCAATACGATGCCTGTTTTCTAACAGGAACCTCTCCAAAAGTATTGCCTGTGGCTCAAATTAACGATATACACTTTGATCCCAACAACCCCTTGGTGCAAAAATTGATCGAAAAATACAACTCAGACATTGAGGATTATTGCAATAACTTTGTTGGGCCTTAAATTTCAAAACAATGAACATGAATTTTTATCGAAACACAGTAAGTATTTTACTTTTAACCGTATCATTGGCTGCATTTAGCCAACAAGACTATTTCCAGCAACATGTAGCTTATAAATTAAAGGCAAAACTGGATGACCAAAACCATTTTATCCATGCCAATGAAAAACTAAGCTATACGAATAACTCCCAGGATACTTTACATGAAATTTACTTCCACCTGTGGCCCAATGCCTATAAAAATATTCATACTGACTTTGCCAAGCAACAAATTGCTAATAACGACGATAAATTTCTGTACTCACCTGCAAATAAAAAGGGGTACATCGATAGCCTTGATTTTGAGGTGGCCAACAAAAAAGTCGAACTCATTTTTGATAGCGAACACATTGATATTGCCAAAATAATTCTGAACGAACCCTTACTGCCCAACCAAAAAATTGAGATCAGCACACCGTTCAGGGTTAAATTACCCGGTGATTTCTCAAGGTTGGGACATGTTGGACAATCCTATCAAATTACGCAATGGTACCCAAAGCCAGCAGTTTATGATAAGGATGGTTGGCATGCTTTCCCGTACCTGGATTTGGGTGAATTTTATTCTGAATACGGATCCTTTGAAGTAGAAATAACTCTGCCAAAAAACTATGTGGTTGGAGCAACCGGAGAGCTTCAAAACAAAGATGAGCTGGCATGGCTCGATAAAAAAGCTCTTGAAACTTCAAAACAAGAGAGCTTCGATCGAAGAGATATGGCATTTCCAGAGTCATCGGAACACACAAAAACCTTGACCTATAAACAAGACCAAATTCACGATTTTGCCTGGTTTGCCGATAAGCGTTACAATGTGCTCAAAGATTCGGTGCAATTACCAAACTCAGGTAGGTGGGTAACTACGTATACCATGTTCTTTAATAACCAATCTAACCTTTGGAACAACAGCCAGGAATATATTAAAGATGCACTCTATAAGTACTCGAAATGGTATGGCGATTATCCATACGATTATTGCTCTGCTGTTCAGGGTGCCATTAGTGCGGGTGGGGCAATGGAATACCCCATGATAACAGTAGTTGGAAGCTCTAGTACCAAATCCATGCTTGAATTAATGATCATGCATGAGGTAGGCCATAACTGGTTCTATGGCATCCTTGGATTTAATGAGCGCAGGTATCCATTTATGGACGAGGGGATAAACTCTTTCAGTGAATACAGGTACATGCACGAAAAATATGGTGATGACTCCCGTCTTTATGAAATGTTCTTCTCGAACAGAAAGCTTGCCGAATTGCTGAATATGGAGGAGTATACTGAAAACAGCTATTATACCCTAAGTACACAAATATCCATGAGGGTTAACCGCGATCAACCTATGGATAGTCCAAGCAGTGATTTTTTGCCTTTCAATTATGCCGCCATAGTCTATACAAAAACGGCAATTAGTTTAAGCTATTTATATGAATATTTGGGAGAGGAAAAATTCAATGAAGCCATGCAAGGCTTTTATGAAGATTGGAAGTTCAAACATCCTGGTCCAGCAGATTTCGAAAGCTCATTTAAATCTGTTGTTGATGAGGACCTTTCCTGGTTTTTTAAGGATATCATAACCACAACAAAAAAATATGACTACAAAGTAGTTAAGGTAAAGGATGATAAAGTATTGGTCAAAAATGCAGGCGATATAGCCTCGCCAGTCGAAATTGCAGGATATGCCAAAAACATTCAGCAATTTAAAACCTGGGATCAGGGCTTTTCAGGTAAAAAATGGATAGATATACCCCAAGCTCAGATAGACCAGATAAAATTGAATCCTTTTGTTTCTCCTGAACTCAATCAGAAAAATAACCTGCTTAAAACCAAAGGGCTGTTAAAGCGGGTAGAGCCCTTTCAGATAAATAAATTTCAACTTTTGGAAAAACCAGATAAAACAGCAATTGGTGTTTTGCCTGCAGTGGGCTGGAATGCCTATAATGGTTTTATGGCAGGAGGTTTACTCTACAGCCCGGTCTTACCTCTTCAAAAGCTTGAATATCATATCCTGCCTATGTTTGGCTTTAAGAACAAGCGATTTGCAGGCATGGGAGATATTACCCTGCACACATTCCCAAATAAGTTGGAGCGAGTAGATTTTACACTATCAGGACGGCAATTCGGGGCACCTGAAGAAAGCCTTCAGTCATACAATAAGGGGCGATTTGCAATTGATATCTTTCTTAAAAACAAGGTGGCAAGAAGTCCTCTATCCAAAAAGGTGTATTTGTCCTATACCAATATAGGATATGTAAGTTCCAATTCGCGCCAGGAATTTGTTGATCTCGGTTTTAGTTTGAAGAACTATAGAATGCTTAATCCTTATAAGCTGGATGTTTCACTTGAAAATTCAACTGATTATACAAGATTTCTTGTATCTGCAAAATATTCAATTAGTACCAAATATGACCGGGAAGCATTTAGCTTCAGATTTTTTGGAGGCTCCACTATCCCTTTCCATGATAAATCCAATAGCATATCACTAAGCAGTGGGCCCCTTGCAGACCAACAGATGGACAAGTTGTTTTTCGAGCGATTTACAGGTTCGGAAAATTCATTGCTCTTTTCAAAGCAAACAAGTGTTGGACAAGGAAATTTTATGGCCAACATGCCATTGGTTTCAGACCAGTTGGCAAGCCTGCAGTTCAAAGCCAAATTGTACAAGTACCCTTTCTTTGTTTATGCAAGTGTTGGTACATTTAAAGAAGCAGAATTTTATGGGCAAAATTATGTGATCACTGTATTTCCACAAACACCAGAATACAATGGCAGCAATGTGCTTTGGGAGTCGGGACTTATTTTCAGTTTAACAAAATTTCTGGATATCTACTTGCCTTTTTATGGATCTGCTGAAATTGAAGACTATTTATCAAATACAACAGATAACTACATGCAAAAGATACGTTTTAACCTGAAACTGGATCAAATGAACTTGTTTAAATACAGGGATCAGATTGTCAGGTAGAAATAGATTCCTTTACTACTGGTTTATCCCAAATTGGGGATTGCTTAAAAGCTATTTGAAATTTGATTGGTCAAGTCTTTCATCTTTGCATTATGTTGCTTGATAAAATCTTCTATCCAACTATGGCTCTGGCTTTTAAGATACTCACTCCTTTTTACTGCTTCATCCATTGAGTCGAAGTATTCAAAATAAAACAGGTTTTTACAACCATGTTTGTGAGTAAAAGTACTGCCAAAACTATACTTGTGCTGATGTACCCTGTTGGGCAAATTGTTGGTTACACCAATATAAATAACAGTCACCAAACTGTTGCCCATAATGTAAACATATGCTCCCTCTTTGTTCATCGAGTAGTTGGTTTTGGATTTATGGTTCTATGTGCAAATATACAAAATCTTGTTTCAATTGCGAGAAATTATTGCCAATACAAAACATACTTAGAGCCTGCTGAAAAACACACTTTTAGCACATTATCTGCATGTTATATGGATAGAATGAGTTTTAATTTCAATATTGCTTAAACCAGGAATATGCATTAGAAAATCTATTGCATATTGAAATTGCTTCAATATAAGTCGTTTCACTTTCATGTTTCGAAGCACCATAGCGGTACTATGATTCATCTCACCAAGTCCTTCTATTTTTGCACTTTCAACCTTCATAACGAAGTTCTAATGCATAATCCGGATTAAACTCGGTTCACATACCAAAGCGGTTCTTTTCATTCGCCGATTAGGTGTTCATCCAGGTCGGGATCAACCCCTTCTAAATGCGCTAGTTCAGCACATATGCGCTTTCTATTGCACAGATTGGGATTAAGATTTGAAAGCTGTTTAATTCGCATAAAGATTGAAAAAATGTTCCGTATCCTTTAAGTCCAGTAATCCTAAAATCCAACAAACCTCGGTAAGGTCTGAGAAGTCCAATCCGCCTGCTGCAATTGCCTCATTATTATATCGTCCGTCTTTGCCATTGTATTTGTTTGATAAATCAATAGCCAGCTGCCAGATCTCAATCAATTTAGGGTTCTTGATTTTATCTTTCCACCTGGTATATTCAGGTGTTCGAAATCCAGGTGTTCCGTTTCCAACAACATTGCCATCGGCTATTTTCTGATAATCAGTGTTTTTCATTACAAAATCCAGGTAGATGGGCGATGTTACTTTTTCGTTCCAATCGCTATGTTGTACTATATGAATCCGCAGCGAAATATTCATACCTGGCAAATCAGCCTGAATAGCTTTTACGAGTTCCGCTGAAAAATCGGATTGCCCTGCTTCTGCAATCCAGATATCGCCTTGATTTTTAAGGGTTGCTTTAGCAATTGCTTTCACCTGTTCAACCGCGTTTTTTACATTTTCATGTGCGTCTGTCCAGTTGTCTCCAAATGCGAGTTGAAACAAATCATTAGGTGGGACATATAGACCTTCCTGAATGCCATAAGCACCAGCCACTGCATGGTAATTTACTTTTGAAAATTTATTGTGAGACAATAATGTAGCTAATGCAGCAGCAGTCTGAAGGTCATCTACATCGGTTTTACAATCAAAGTTTGCTAATAATAGATCTTTGTCTATGTCGAAGTTTCCAGATTCTGGAGCCCATATATCCGATGTATGGCTTTTAAAAGAAATGAAAATGGATGCTATTGCAATAAATAGTAATGTTTTAGGTTTCATCGTTTTATGTTTTAATAATTCCATTCGCTTTAAAGTATTTGGTTGTTGGGTGGTATAATGTGTTGACAATAGCTACGTATATGCAAAGTAGGCGATTACGGGCTTAATCCCTGTCGAGTTACACAAGAGTTGAAGCGAGCTACAACCTTTGATATTACTACTATACCGCCTATTTTTTAAATACATTGTTAGGTGCTCGTTTTATTTGTATATCTTACTTTTATCCAAGAGGTTAAAGTAAATAATCGAGCCCAAAATTGGGATTATTATCACAAGAATAATAAATATAGTTTTGCCTCTAACCGTCAACTTTTCAGTTCTCAAAATATGGACTATCGACGAAATCCATAAAACAAGGATAACTAGAGAAATTATCATCCAGATTATTGAACCATACTCAGGTTTTAATAAGTTCATATCTGCAATTTTATAATGAAAACTCAAAATAATAAGCTTTACCAGATTCTATATCATACCAGTAATACTTGTGATACCCTTCTCCATTTGTCCACTCATATTTATCAAGTCGCTCTATCTGTTTTTTATCCCACCAGTTAAAATCATGCTGCAAACCAAAACCATTGTCTGTGCTGGTTGAATTAATATCAAGTTCGTGTATTTTTATAATCTTTTCAGAGGTTTCAAGATTACATTTGAACGAAAACATATAATCGACATCTATTCCGACAGCATCATCGAAACAATATATCTCCGTTATATCTGATGTAATATCAATTTTTAGAAAATCTAGGAATCGCTTTTTATTATTTTCAGTATTAGGTTTGTCATGGTCAAATGGAGGAAATACTTTGTCAACAGCTCTATCCTTTTGTTTTATAATCTCTTGTTTCGCCCTTGATTTTGCTTTATCTGAAATCTGCTTAGTTTTATTTTTAATCCGGGTGCAAGAATTTGAGCTTAAAATCAACAATACAACCAATCCATATTTTAATATCCTATTCATGTATTATTTTCATAGTTTGTTGTTTGCAACTCAGCCGAAAAATGTCGCACAACGTTCAGTATAAGAAACGTAAGTGATTTCGAAGCACCTACCTATCAAATTGCACTGAGCCGAATTTGCGATTAGACACAAATTTAAAACATTAAACAAAACCGTCAAATCGCAGATTTGGCGGAGCTGATTAAATGCTCCAAAATTCCGTAAACCACTGAGCCACTTATGTTTTTTATACATTGTTGGCGGTATGTACTTAATCATTCCACCCATAGCTTCTCCATTTCTTAGTATTGGAATCATATCTTTCTGTAACCATAAATCCTCTGGAGTATCTAATCTCATACTTATCGTCTCTTTCTGATTTACTGTATTCAATTCCAAATCTAGTATCGAAAGTATCAGGTATTATTCCATCAACTTTTATTTTTTCCTCAACGGCTTTAATAATCCTCTTACTGCGCATTAACTGAATTATATCAACAGAAAATACAGAGAATAATTGAGTCAATACGAATATTGGGACTATCAAGAAAAAGTAAAATGATTTTCTTGAGTTCATCTTTTGATTAAATAAGCTTACAATCCAGTAGATAAAACTTGCTCCTGTTATTATCGCAAAAGGAATCAGCAAAAAGAACATTTCAATAATAGTCAAGTAATCTATAAAAGGGAGAATAAGTCCTAATAGGATTAAAGCAAGTAAAATATATTTCCTATTATTTTTTATCAACATATCAATTTACTGGTTTTATTTGTCTGCAATAGTAACAGCCAAAATAATCATTGTCAATATTGTACCATTTATGTTCTGCATTAACAATATCACAATCCTTTCCTTTACGGGCGATACCCAATCTAATCAAGAACCAAGGCAACCTTAGTCTTAATCGTAATCTTCTCTCATATGGATGTGTAACATTATGCATTATTTTTTGCATTATTTGAAATCAACGCATGTCCAGCACCACCAATCTCAGCTTTATTGTCCTTATACCACCTCATTGCATTATCTCCAAAATAGTAAGTATAGGTATATTTGCCTTGTGAGACTTTATGACTAATCAATTTGCGTCTGGCTGATTTTATTATTTTGTCTGCCCATTTAATAAATTGCTCTGACTTTTGTATGTAATCTTGTCCCTCGTAATAATGTGTCCGAAAATATAATCTTCCACTCATTATTTTATTCTCTCTTAAAATACATCTACCAAATTCAATAGCTGGAAGTCTATCATCCTCAATCAACCAATATTTAAATTTCTCAATATGTCTGAGTGGAATATCTGTTAAATCCTCAGCCCGTATCAAATAAACTTTTGCTCCTTCTTTTTTTATATCTCTGAGTATTGTATCATTTCTCGTTGAAACTTTATTATCAAAATGGTAATATGGTAGAATTTTAAAATCACCAAAAGACTTTAAAAATTCATTAAAATCAGTCTGGTCATCCGGATGTAAAAAGAAGTTTATTTGTCTACTCATTAAGTTTCAATTTTGCAGTCTGCTTTTGTATTACCGCCAACATCTGTATATACCGAACTCCTTCCCTGGAGTTCCGTTTATTTTCCATTTGTACAGATATCGTTTTCTCCAAATGTAACACACATCATCATTATTTCCAAGGGGTTCATTCGTCTTTTGTTGTTGATAGCGTATACCTGTTGGGCTTTCTTTTAGAACTTTTTCACACTCAAGGCACTATGTTTACCCCCATATGACAAACTAGGCCGGGGTGTTGTTCAACCCCAAATCAGGTTCGGGGCAGGCTATGTTTTGCAGTGTTGGTACCCAGGGAATAGAACAACCACAAACCAGACCAACAGGTTAATTGGAATAGCATAATACTTGCCGGTTTGTTTTTTGGCAACAAGCCAAATGGGACAGGTATGCCCGTGGGAAACATAAAAAAACACCTACCGATAAAGAATTGAAAAACAAGTGGCAAACAAACACCTATATAAAAAAGGCAGAGGTTTTTGTTTAACTACTGCCTTTTTTTATGGCTCAACTGTGCCTTAATTCCTATATTGTTAGGCTGCGCTATTCTTTGTAATCAATGAGTTTCCAATTTAAAACGAACGAGTCTTAATGGATTACCATTTGTTTCTTTTAATGTCTGTAATCCATAAATATATCCATCCTTAAATACCATTTTATTAGAACTTATGTTAAGTTCATAATCATCACATACAAAAGTACATTTTGATGCAAATTGACCGACCTGATTATATACCCAAACATGAAATATATTTGCGTCTTTCTCTTCTGGTATTTCAAAAAACAATACATTTCCATCTGAATCTTTAATGATATTTGAAAATGACGGTTTAGCAAGAGGTGTTTTTATATTTCTAAGGTCTTCTTCCATTTCTGAAATCATTGTTTTATAGGCTTCCAGGTTATTTTGAACTCTTTTACCCCCTCTTTCGATATAGGCTTTATAATCGTCTATTGCTTTTTGTTGTATTGCTTTTTGTTCTTCAACAGAAATGGAATTGTTTTGCCAATCAATTTCACTTTTTGATTTAAGATTGCCGTCAAGATCGTACACAAGAATTTCACCTGTGTTAGGAATTGCAACAATCAATTCATTATCTATGGTAGTTATTTGAGGTGGTATCCCTTGTCCTGTCCGTTTTGAATAAGGCATTGTTGTACAACTAATCATACCACCTTTTTTAAATTTAATTAAATAGTTAAAAGGTTTTCGATTGTTTAATTTTTCCCCACTGCTTGAAAATTCCCGGTCATCAAAATGTTCCCAAATCACTTTTTCTTTGTTCGTCTCATAATCGACGATTGAAATGAAGGTCCTGAATTTATTTGTCCATATTACCCATCCAACAACAGCAAATTTTCCATTATTGAGTGCAATAATATCTTTGGTCATATAGTCTAAAGTCAGCGTTTTTTTGTATTTGCCATCTAAATCTGAACACGTCATTTTTCCCATATTGTCAAGACCAGTAAAAAGTGTATTACCATTTATTACTCCTGATATAAACTTGTTTCCGGCTTTTTCAACTGTAAATTCTTTTTCAAATGTACCCGTCGGTGAAAATTTTGTTCTGTAATCTCTATAAGCATGGTTAACAATAAACGAACCATCAGGTAATAGAACCAACGTTTTTCGCATCCCCATCGGTTTATTATATATGGTATCGTAATAAGATCGGAAAACCTGATCCCAATCGTTTCCTTGAGCATATTCCATGTCAGGTACAAGTTTAATAGTCCCTGTTTTGTATTTACTAATTAAATCCTGTGAGAATAAAGGAATTTGAGTTATAGTAATGACTAAAACTAGTATATATTTTTTCATTTTATTATGTCTTTTAAATTATTAAAACTTAACCAATCGTCACTGGTATACATATTTAGTATTTAGTAAGCTTACCTTCTGAATCTATTATTTCAATAACCATTTCTTGTTCCGATAATGGTAAATTAGCATTGTATTCATTTTCAATATCATAGGTGTACATAAACTCAATTTCTCCTTTGGGTTTTTGATGAAAAATGAAAAATAAAACAAGCAAACAAGCTGCAGACGCCACATAAACAAATTTCTTTAATTGAATATGTAAAGTCTTTTTCTGATTTGCAGGCTCCTGAAATACGGGAACTTCTATTTCATGTTTATTCAAAGAACTAATCAGCACTTTAATACGATTAGCAGCGTACCTTCTTTCTTCAACTTTTTTAGCGCATTTAATACAAGTTGATAGGTGACTTTCCACAATAGAATTTTCTTTTGCGGATGCTTCTTTGTCAACAAATTTTTGGATTAATTCATCACTAATACATCTCATAGTCCATCTTATTTAAAATTTCATCCAATTTTTTAATTGTTCGGGATAGCATCTTGCCAACAGAGGAAAACTTAATCCCAGATACTTCCGATATTTCTTTATAGGACATTCCTTCACTATATAAGATTGCAAGTGTTTTCTCTTTAGGATTTAATTTTGATAGTGCATGTTTTATTATTTCCTTTTCTTGAGTCGTTTCTATCGAATCCTCGCTAACAAGAACTGGCCCTATACTTTCTATCTTTAAACGCTTTTTTTGATACTTTGAATAGTCAATGCATTTATTAATTGTTGCCCTAATGAGCCAACTCTTAGGTTTATTAATAGCATTTCCGTTTTGTGAAATTTTATGATAGTAAATAAATATATCCTGAATAATATCACAAACCGCGTCTCTATCATTAATCATATTTAGAGCAACACTGTACATCTTTTGATAGTTTTCGTTATATATCGTTTCGAAATTATTCAATGAATCTTCTTTTATTATTAAGTCTGTTGTTACCGTTAATTTGTGACAAAAGGATGTGATTTTTTCTAAAATCTTTGAAAATTTGAGTTGTCTGATGTAATTTTCTACTTCTAATGCAGCCTAACAAGCAAATAAATACAAGTTGCAATCGATGGCGAGGCTTCGGCAGAGCTCATGAGCTTTGTGCAAAAAAAAAATTTAATGCTCGCTGTCACAGCCAAAGATATAGGACGAGCTAAGCTCAGCTATACTTTGTGCTGCGAGGTGGGCATAAGTGGTGCAACCACTCATGAGCGGGATATGGGCTGGGCTTTATCTTCTTCTACTTTATTTATACTTATCATTTAGCCCAATTCCGTTAAATATTAGTTCTTTATATTTTTCTATTCTTCTAGTTCTTGTTTGCGATTGTTTGGGTTGAGAAAAATGAATTATATATCCCCTTTGTCGTCCGGGTGTCAAACCGTAAAAAGCTTTTTTAAAAGCAGGGTCTTCCTCAAATGCTTTAAATAGTTCGTCTGGAATTGGTTCCAATTTTTTTTTGAACTCAACTTTTTTTCCGCTTACTTCTATGTCTATTGCTTCCAATACGTATGATTTCAAAATATCTTTTACATTTTCAATGTCGTCTACATTGGTAAACTTTATAATTCTGTCGGATTGCAAGTTTCCTTGTTGTTGAAGTATTTTATGCTTATCGGCAAGTAATACACCTTTGAAAAATCCAATGTTAGCCGAATCTTTTAGTGCATTAATAGTCACCACATTTTTTTCATTATGGGTATAAACAGGAACACCCCATTTGATTTCTTCTGTTAATCCTGTTTCCAAAACGATTTGTCTAAGTGATTCCAATTCTTCAACCCAATTCGTCACTTTGCATTGTGGTGTTCCGCCATATTTGCAGCGCATACAGCCGTCAATTAGATATTTATCAACTTTTGGATTCATATTGTGCATATACCCCTTTATTAGTTCTGTTAATAAAATTAATTCTTTGACAGTTAAATTAAAAGATTTAATCTGTATTCAACCATTTAAATAATGAGGCTCTTGGGTAAGGTCTTATCTAGTGTTTGTCAATAAAGTCCAACTACTACGTTGTTGCTCAACCGAGGCTTGCCGAGCTCAACGTAGTTAAAATTTAAATCCTCATATACACAAGTATACTGCGGTTTAAATTTTTTTTCACAACGTGTTTCATTTTTAATTGTGTTCAAGAACTCACTTTGTTCGGTTC
>JBNKPU010000096.1:0-4385 GCA_050295515.1 Bacteroidales bacterium
ACACGACGCTCTTCCGATCTTGTTGATTGCTGAGGACGATCCAATGAACTTCAAATATCTCTCACTTGTGCTCGAGAAAAAAACCGGTATACAAATAGTTTGGGCAAAAGATGGTCTCGAAGCTTACCAAAAGATCATTAATCTTTCTATTATAGATGTTGTGTTGCTTGATTTTCAATTGCCAGAATTAACTGGTTTGGATGTTTTAGAACAAGCAAAAAAGATTGTTCCCAAGCTACCAGTTATCATGCAAACTGCAAATTCTCTTAATAATGAAGAAGCCGAATGTTATAAAGTAGGTTGCGATGCTTTTTTTACAAAACCGCTCCAAATTGGAAAGTTGCTCGCATTCATGGATAATTGTATCAAAGAATATTCAAGGTACAAGTTTGAAAAGCAAATAAGATAAATATATTCCTGCCGATTTGTTTAACTTTTTTTATTCGCTGTAAGCTATATTAAATTAAAAGCCCTTAGTTAAGCTATTCGTTTACCCCTAAAGCGAGTTCTCAGATTTAATTTATATATTTGAATTGAACCATTTTTAAGTCTGATGAACACTATAATTACCCTATTTGAAGAGAGTGCCAAAAAGTATTCGGAAAATAACTATGTCTATGAAAAAGAGAATGGGGCGTATAAGGGATTTACATACAAAGATGTGAACCATAGGGTCCATAAGTTTGCGGCTGGCCTAATGGGACTTGGGTTGCAGCCGGGAGACAGAGTGTCTTTATTGGCCGAGGGGAGGTTAGACTGGATCACCAGTGAATTAGGCGTTTTGTATAATAGTGCCATAAATGTCCCTCTCTCGATCAAATTAAGTTCAGAAGAAGTATTGTTCAGGTTAAACCATAGTGGTTCTAGATATATTATTACTACAAACAGACAGATAAAAAAAGTACTTCAGGCAAAGGAGAAATTTGAGACAATTGAGAAGATTATCCTTTTGGACAAGCCAAAAGATCAAGATGAAAGCATTGTTTACATTGAAGAAATAATAAAACTTGGAGAAGAGGAGCTGAAAAAAAACAAGAAGACATTTGAGGAAAGATACCAATCGGTTGAAAATGATACATTTGCCAATATTTGTTATACTTCTGGTACAACTGCCGATCCTAAGGGAATTATTTTATCACACAGGAATTATACCGCCAATGTTGAGCAGGCTGGAAGTCTAATTGATATACCAGAATGGTACTCTACATTGTTGATTCTCCCCTGGGACCATGCCTTTGCGCATACATGCGGCATTTACACTTTGATGAAACATGGAGCTAGTCTGGCTTGTGTGGATCTTGGAGAGACACCTATGGATACATTAAAGAATATTCCAATAAATATTAAAGAATCCAAGCCGGTATTTTTACTTAGTGTGCCAGCTCTTGCCAAAAATTTCAAAAAAAATATAGAAAAAGGGATTCGGCAAAAAGGTCCTAAAGTTGAAAAACTTTTTAATAAAGCTTTAAACCTGGCTTATGCTTATAATGGTATTGGATGGGACAGGGGTAAAGGTCTTAATATCTTCATGAAGCCACTTTATAAAATTTACGACAAACTGATCTTTAGTAAAATAAGGGAAAATTTTGGAGGTAAACTTGAGTTTTTTATCGGAGGTGGAGCATTGCTGGATATTGAGCTGCAGCGTTTTTTCTATGCTATTGGGATACCCATGTTCCAAGGCTATGGTTTAAGTGAAGCCGCGCCGGTTATATCATCAAATGGACCAGATAAACATAAATTGGGATCTTCAGGTTACCTTGTTGAAAACCTGGATCTTAAAATTTGTGATGATGAAGGCCTTGAACTGCCAATAGGGGAGAAAGGTGAAATAGTTGTTCGTGGAGAAAATGTTATGCAGGGATATTGGAAAAATGAGGAAGCCTCTAAGGAAGCACTTCGCGACGGATGGTTATATACAGGAGATATGGGATATATGGATAAGGACGGGTTTTTATATGTTTCTGGTAGGTTTAAAAGTCTACTTATTGCAGATGATGGAGAAAAATTCAGTCCAGAAGGGATAGAGGAGGCCTTAACAGACACATCAGATTTGATTGATCAATGCATGCTGCATAATAATCAGAAACCTTTTACAGTTTGCCTTTTGGTGCCAAATGCTGAAGGATTAAAGCGCAAAGCCAATAATGAAGGGTTTGATTTAAAAACAGATGATGGGCTTAAAAAAACGCTGAAATTATTAGAACAGGATATGAACGAATTCAGAACCGGAGGGAAATTTGATGAAATGTTTCCTCAAAGATGGTTGCCTACTTCAATTGCAATTTTGGAAGAGGGATTCACTGAAGAAAACAATCTAATGAACAGCACACTTAAAATGGTTCGCCCAAAAATTTCCGAGAAATACGCTGATTTATTAGATTTTCTATATCGACCAGAATCGAAAGATATAACTAATGCCAACAATATTAGCAACCTGAAGAAAATACTCAGTTGATCATTAAGGAGGAATTGATACCTTTGTAGTAATTCAATTAGAGCTTCCTGTTTTTTAACAAGTATTTAAATGATAGAGAAGAGGTACAAGATAAGGCTTACTGACCTACTGGCAACCAGCCACATATTTAGGAAATAGAGCTAAAACTTTTCGCAATTGACTAATTATAGATTATCACATTTATTAACAGAACAAAACACCTGATTTTCGGTTTATTCCGGTAGATATATTTATTATGAACAGAATAGAGTCGCTTAAGAAACTTTTAGAAGAAAAAGTGCTGCTTCTTGATGGAGCAATGGGAAGTTTGATTCAAGGATACGAGTTGTCTGAAGAAGATTACCGTGGGGAAAAGTTTAAAAACTCCAAAATAGATTTAAAAGGGAATAATGACTTATTGTCAATTACAAGACCAGACATTATACAGGAAATACACGAAGATTACCTGAATGCCGGTGCAGACCTGATTGAAACAAATACCTTTAATGCAAATAGTATTTCTCAAGCAGATTATGCATTAGAGTCTGCCTGTTATGAGATGAACCTGGAGTCAGCTAAAATTGCACGAAAAGCGACACAAAAATATACAGAGAAGACGCCTGAAAAACCGCGTTTTGTTGTTGGATCGCTCGGACCAACCAATAAAACAGCATCAATGTCTCCAGATGTAAATGATCCTGGATACAGGGCTGTGAGTTACGATGATATTGTTACATCCTATGCTGAACAGGTCCATGGATTAATAGATGGAGGAGCCGACATCCTCATGGTTGAAACAGTGTTTGACACCTTAAATGCCAAGGCTGCACTTTTTGCAATAAAATCGGTATTTGAAGAAAAAGGAGTTGAGCTGCCCATTATGGTTTCAGGAACTATAACCGATGCAAGTGGTAGAACCTTGTCAGGGCAGACTGTTGAGGCTTTTCTGAACTCCCTTTCTCATTTCCATTTACTCAGTATTGGATTGAATTGCTCTTTAGGAGCCAGGGAAATGAAGCCCTATGTGGAGGAATTAAGCAAGAAAGCCCCTTTTTATGTGAGTGCCCATCCAAATGCAGGATTGCCCAATCAGTTTGGGGGATATGATGAAACACCTGAAGAGATGGGTGGATATATCGAAGAGTACCTTGCCGATAACGCTGTAAATATTGTTGGAGGATGCTGTGGAACCACACCTGATCATATTCGTGCATTTGCCAAAGCAGTGGATAAATACAATCACAGGATAGTGCCCAACATAGATCCACAAACAAGGTTAAGTGGATTAGAGCCTCTTACTATTACACGAGAAAGTAATTATATAAATATTGGGGAAAGGACTAATGTTGCTGGTTCAAAGAAGTTTGCACGTTTAATCGGTGATGAAAAATTTGACGAGGCTTTGTCAATTGCACGTAACCAGGTCGAAAATGGAGCGCAGATCATTGATGTGTGTATGGATGATGCAATGCTCGATGCAAAATCAAGTATGGTTAAGTTCCTGAACCTGGTAATGGCTGAACCTGAAATTGCAAGGGTTCCAGTGATGATTGATTCCTCGAAATGGGATGTAATTGAGGCAGGTTTGAAGTGTGTTCAGGGGAAATGTATTGTCAATTCAATTTCGTTAAAAGAGGGAGAAGAACAGTTTATTGAAAAAGCATCAAAGATTCTTTCATACGGTGCTGCTGTTGTTGTAATGGCCTTTGATGAGAAAGGACAAGCCGCTAGTATGGAAGCGAAGGTCTCCATTTCAAAAAGGGCTTACAAAATACTAACAGAAGAAGTCGGTTTCGACCCCTGTGATATTATATTTGACCCCAATATTCTTACTATAGCCACCGGTCTTGAAGAACATAATAATTACGGTATCAATTTTATCGAAGCCGTCAGGCAATTAAAAGAATCCTGCCCAGGAGCACTTACCAGTGGTGGGGTAAGTAATCTC
>JBNKPU010000097.1:0-9727 GCA_050295515.1 Bacteroidales bacterium
AATTTCTTCAACATTGGTTAGGTTAAAGTTGCCTGCCATAACCAGTGTGCGCGACCTCCAGTTGTTTTGCCGAACAACAGGATGAGCGTTTTCTATCTGATTTTTACCATAGGTGCCATACCGTAAATGCCCCATGAGCAATTCAGCTGCAAAGGGCAAATTGGTTTTTGCCCAGTTTATATCTTTAATAAGTCCGGGAGATTTATCTTCAGCATCTGAAAAATTCTTTCTAATCCCTTGAAAAATATCATTTATTGCTGACGGGGTAACGGACCTTAGTCTATTCAGGTATTCATAACCCGGTTCCAGATCAAGTTTAATTCCAGCAATGCCGGCACCATCCTGTCCACGGTTGTGCTGCTTCTCCATTAGAAGATATAGCTTGTTTAAGCCATAGCGCCACGAACCGTACTTAAGTTGATAATATTCTAGGGGTTTTAAAAGTCTGATAAAGGCAATGCCGCACTCATGCTTAATCGCGTCACTCATTCGAAATTAAATTAGGATATTTTATTTTAGTATAAACAATAAATGTGTTGTTTGGGAAAATATGCTCTACTTGCATTAAAATTTTCTTGGCTTCTGATTTAGTTCTGAAATCGCCCACATAAATCTTATAGAATGGGTAATCAAATATTTCATATGTAGGGATTTCAAAATTGCTGATGAATTTTGCTTTAGTTTGTTCAAACTCTGCTTTAGAATTGGGTCCGGAACCTGAAAATATCCTGATTCTATATCCCATGATGCCTTTTTCCTTGCTCTGGTCCCAAACCTGTTTTTCTAAAAGTTGTTCAATTTGATCGTTATGGAAAATTTGCACCTTACCTTCGCCAGGTTTCCTGGTTTCTATTGTTTGAATAATGCTTCCTGTTTGAGCAAGAGCGCTATAGCAAAAAACAGAATAAAGAACTATAAGCGTTGTTTTTATAAACCTCATGAGCTATGCTTGAGAATAGTATGCCGCAAAATTAACTATTTTATTTTTATAGGGAATTATAAAATCAGCTATTTAAATCTTTATTCTAAAATAGTGAGAAAAACATTCAAAATATGATTTATGAATTGGAGTTGGCATGGGGTTATAAAAATTATATTAAATTTGCGCGCTTAATGGCCCCATAGTTCAATGGATAGAATTTCAGATTCCGGTTCTGACGATTTGGGTTCGAATCCCGATGGGGTCACAAAATATGATAAACTCCGCACCAATAAAAGGTTAGCGGAGTTTTTTATAGTTTAACCCAAAAGGAATCAAGAATAATAAAAACGCGGATCACTTGATATTTCCTTGTTGCTATTTGGAATAGTTCTAACTTTCGCCAATTTACCATTATTTTGGGATTGTCTCCATTGTATTGACTCATTTGATATCATCCAATTCTATTTTGGCTAATATATTAGACGTTTTCTTCGTTATATTGTATATTTGGCTAAAATATTAATCATATAACAATGTATTCTTTAGATCCAACTCCTATAGAGGTATGTAAAGTACTAGCACAAAGACATAAAATATTACGCAAAAAACTTCACCTTTCACAGGCCGAAATGGCTGAACGTTCTGGCGTTTCATTGGGTAGTCTGAAGCGTTTTGAAAATACTGGAAAAATATCATTGGAAGCTCTACTTAAACTTGCTCATTTAAGTGGACGGCTTAAGGATTTTGACACAATTTTTCAATCTGATGATGATTTAAATAAAGTTGAAAAGCTTTTCACCAATAAATAAAAATCATGAAATCAATAAATAAACTGTTTGTTTCTCTTTGTATTGAGGAACAAAAGTATGATGTTGGTGAGTTAATTCTATCTGATCAAAAGATATATTTCCGGTATAATACAGATTTTCTATCTTCAGGATTGAATCTGTCACCTATTAAACTTCCGTTTAATAATGAAATTAATACATGTCAAAAAGAACCTTTTGATGGACTGTTTGGAGTTTTTAATGATTCGCTACCTGATGGCTGGGGCCGCTTATTGCTTGACAGAACTTAAGTTCTAAAGGAATAGACATTTCGAAAATTACTCCCCTTGACCGATTGGCCTTTGTTGGTTCAGGAGGAATGGGAGCACTTATATACCAGCCTGAGTTTGAAAGTGCTTCTAAGTTTTTATTCCCTATCGAACTAGACTTAGTTGCTAAAGAAATGAATCGAATTTTGCAAGGAACCAGTTCCGAAATTATTGAAGAGCTATTTATACTTGGAGGCTCTTCAGGAGGAGCAAGGCCTAAAATATTTGTGACGTACAATCCTGGTAATGAAGAAATAATTCATGGAAAAGAAGAGCTTCCTGACGGATTTGAGAATTGGATAATTAAATTTCCATCAGCATCCGACAACCCGGAAATTGCCAAAATTGAATACGCATATCACAAAATGGCAATAAAAGCGGGAATCGAAATGAGTAATTGTAAACTCTTTGAAGGAGAATCCGGTAAATTATATTTTGGTACTAAAAGATTTGACAGGATTGGCAATACAAGATTACACGTTCATACTGCTTCTGGCCTGATGCATGACAACTTTAAAGCAAGTACAATGGACTATGGACATTTAATGGATTGTGCATTTCGCCTGGAAAGACACGTAAATGTTTATAGAAAAGTATTACGTTTAGCTGCATTTAATGTATTTAGTCATAATCGAGATGACCATAGCAAAAACTTTTCATTTCTTATGAATTTAAATGGAGAGTGGCAATTTGCACCTGCTTATGACCTTACTTATTCCTACTCTTCGTATGGCTTTCATAGCACAATGGTTGCAGGTGAGAGTCAAAACCCAGGTAAAAAACATCTTCTAAAATTGGCCAACCACTTTGGATTAAAGGATGGTGAAGTAATAATTGACGAAGTAAGAAGTGCGATTGGAGAATGGAGTAGTATTGCAAAAAAATATGATATCAGTTCAGAAACTATTAAAAACATTCAGTTATCTCTAAACAAAATAGAAAGGTCTACTTGATTAAAAGTTGCAACTTCAATGTTTTCTTTTGCTTTTCAGCTTGTATTATACCCAAAACTGTATCATAGTCATCAAGTAAAAAGTTTGAAATTAGGATGATTAGGGTCACTCTGAAAAGCATGTGTAAAAGTAGCACCTGTTTTTATGTGCATTAACTGATAACAATTCCACTCATCGTGATCATGAGCCTATGCGAACTAATCCCGATTGGGTCACTTTTTATTAACAATCAATAATTTACTTGGAATAATCTAAAATGTTAACCTTCTATTAAACTAAAAGAGAGTTTTATTTATTAGAATAAATATCCTTTCTTCATTTTAGATAATAACTTTTGTTTGCGTGCATAATAAATATATCATAAAACCAACACATTTAAATCATTGTAAGGTAATGCAATAACAGCTAAAACTTTGATTTATAGAAAAACATAATTGCTACATAAATTTTCATTTTTGTTTATATATTATAGAATTTAAATTTTGACAAAAAACAAAATATTTATTCGATTATTTGAACAGAATCCAATTCACCGAAAGAATATTATATCTCTCATTGGTGATTAAAATGAAGGTAATTTAATTATCGATTTATTTGCAAGCAAGGGAACATTAAATTCAGAAAATAATATGTCCTTTTACATTCAACCAGAAGCTGATAAAGTTAAACCCGGATTATGCATATAAATAGTTCAATAGCTTCAAATGCATAACATTAGAAACCCATTGACTATTTGTTGATTACAGGTTTAAATAAAACTCTAATGCATAAAGCGGGTTTATTTAAATTGATTGTTTACTTTGAACCAAACAGTTGAAATTCGGCAATTGCAGGCCGTCCTTCAGCCTTGATTGATAGACGAAATTTACGGGCAATCACGGGTTGTGGCAAATTTACTTTGAACGAATTTTTACCGATGGTTGTACCTTCTGCTGCTGTTTTCCACACTCCTTTATCTTCGTAATCAATACGAAACGAAATTACGGGCGAATAATCCCATCCGGAACGCTCCTGAAGAATGGCCTGTGAAACCAATTTTGGTGTGCCAAGGTCAACTTCGAGCCAACCCGATTTCAGCCAGACTTCCGATTTTGGATCGTGCTGTGTCTTGAATTTTTTGCCAATGATTGTTGCAGCCACCGAGTCGTTCCGCCCAAGACTCCAGAAAGTTCCGGGGTAGTCATCGAGGGCCGATTGGGCTGTATGCATAAATAACGGGGCAATACTACTCGATACAGTAGCTGGTTTCAGATAGGCCAGTGAACCGCTTACCGTTGGTGGATAAATGGCTGCTATATCCAGTGAAGGACGATCAATGGTCAATTTTATCAGGGTTACAATTGAATCTTGTTTTTGAGGTTCAAGAGTGATGGTTAGAGCTTCTTTCGTATTCCGGACAACCAGAGGAGAGCCATCCATAAGTGTAGCCCCGGTAATTTTGGCCGGCAAATGCGGCAATGCGAGTTTGTCACCGTTAAAAGTAAAAGCCTGAATGTAAATCACATTTCCCTTTCGGGTGCTGGCATACGAATCGGTTGGAGTGAACGGACCACCCCTTGTTCCGTAAATCGATTCGCCATTAATTTTCATCCATGCACCTATTTCCTTCAAACGGTCAACAAAATCGGGCTGAAATTCACCGAAAGCATTAGGACCAACATTGAGCAGGAGATTTCCATCTCCTCCTGCACAACCTACTAAAGTGCGAAGTGCAAAACGAAGACTATTTGGTTTGTCGTTCGATCTCCACGACCAACCTTTTCCCAGTGTAGCACAGGTTTCCCATGGAACCTGATCGCAATAACTTCCAACGCGGTTTTCCGGAGTACAGTAATCGCCCCATTTACCTAACATTCCGTGCGACTCGTCAGGGTGAAGTGGTTCCAATCGGTTACTCAAAATAATTCCCGGTTTTAGTTTACGGACTAAAGTTGCTGTTTCTTCCGGAAAACTTGGGTTAGGGAATCCGTCGTAGTCGAACCACAAAAGCTTGATATCGTAATTTGTAAGCAATTCCGTCAGGTAACCGTGCATGCGTTTTACAAAAACATCGTTGGTTGCGGTGCGGCAATCCTTATCAAGCCAATCGCCTGGTGAGAAATAGATACCGAATGGCATGTTTGCCTCTTTGGCCGCATCCGATAATTCCCGGAGAACATCACGCCCAAAGGGAGTGTTTGTTATTTTGTAATCTGTCAGTTTCGAATCCCACATGGCGAACCCATTATGGTGCTTCGATACAAAAACGATATACTTCATGCCAGCATCTTTGGCATATTGCACCCATTTGCGTGCATCGAAGTTTACCGGGTTGAACTGCTTATAAAGCTCTTTATAAATTTCAGGCTCTACGTGTGGTTTACTCCACTGCAAATCGGTACGCATGGCCCAACTAATCTCAGCTCCGGTAAGTGAGACCGGCCCCCAATGAATAAAAAGGCCAAAACGGGAATCCTGCCACCACTGAAGATGCTCGTCGTAATTGGCAGGCATTTGCTGTGCTTTTACTGTACCATAAAGAGAACTAAGGAACAAGAATACAATTACTAATTTTTTCATGTACTTATATTTTAATCGAATTTTTACATTTTTTTTAACTGCATAAACACATAGGGCACATAGTTTTTTTGTCTTCTATTGTGTTCTATGTGCCTATTTGGTTTTCATTATAATTATCTTGCAATATGCCCAAAATATCAGCTAATTTTTAGCGAATAGGCATAACTCAGTTTAGGCTTAACCTCCGGAAGTATTACTTCCAAACCTTCAGGTTGTTGTTTGAATTTCAATTCACCAAGGCCTAATAATTCGACACGATTAACTGGTTCAGATCTTAACTGACTTCCCTTTGAGAGGCTTTTAATCAGAGCTTTTCCATTTTTGGGCCAGCCAAGAGCTATTGCATAAAGCAAATTTCCTTTTGTTGTGAACCGGAAATCCAGCGATGAGAATGGTTTTCCGCCGCTTTCGTTGAATCCCTGGGCTGTTAAGGCTGCTGCACTTTTCTGTGCCGGGCCTTCACCGAATATTTTCCAGGAACGGGTGCCAAAAATGCTCTCACCATTGTCTTTCATCCATGTTGCAATTTCTTCCACAATAGCCCTTTCGTCCGAATCGATGGTTCCATCTCCGCGAACAGGCACATTGAGCAACATATTTCCATTTTTGCTTACAATATCGGCCAGATTGTGAATGACAGTTTTTGCCGATTTGTAACTATGCCGGTCGAAGACGGAGCGATCGTAATGCCAGTTTCCCAGGCAGGTATCGGTTTGCCAAATATAGGGTTCAAGTTCATTGCTCCGTCCTTTTTCGATGTCCCAAACCATACACTTGCGCTGCTCTTCGTCCAGTATTTTGCCATTTAGCACCGCTTCGAGCTTTCCATTTCTTTTAATGCTTGAATTATATAAATGAGCGGCAATCTTTAGTCCGGCATTGCTTATGGGCCAAAAAGGGAGCGCAGTATCATCGAAATAAACCAGATCAGGATTATACTTATCTATCAATTCGATGGTTCGTTTATAAAATTTTTCAATATAACTATTAGTAGGTTTAGTCACGCCGTTTCCCCAGTTCCATTGGCGATGAATCATTGCATCATCTTCACTGTTTTCACTCATAGGATGATTTTGGGCATACAATTCCTGCGGATCAATTCCATCCCACCACTTTCCTTTTCCGTCAGCTTTGGTCATCTTTCCATCATAGGAAATACCTGCATGTGGCCCGTTTTTGTCCGATCGCTGAGATGTTTCAAACCAACTCCATGCATGAGCAGCATGCACACTTACTCCAAATGGAAGGTCGTTGTTTTTGGCCGCGTTTGCCCATCCTCTGATTATATCTTTTTTGGGGCCAACTTTGGTTGAGTTCCAATTGGGTTGATAAGTACTTTCAAACAAATCCAAATTGTCGTGATGATTCGCCATTGCCATAAAATACTTTGCGCCGGCGCGCTTATAAAGCGAAACTAATTCTTCAGGGTTCCATTTTTCGGCTTTCCATTCATTGATCACATCCTTGAACCCAAAGACCGACGGGTGTCCATACTTTTTAAGATGAAACTTGTACTGTGGTGAGCCTTCTTGGTACATACCACGGGCATACCAATCTCCAGCTTCGGGCTGACATTGAGGTCCCCAATGCGCCCAGATTCCGAATTTAGCATCTTTGTACCATTCGGGGGTTTTGTACTGTTTCAGCGATTGCCAATCAGGTTGAAAAGGTCCATTTGCAATTTGTTCCTGTAAAGATCGTCCAGAAAGTAAGATATTTGCTTTCAGTTCATTGGAGATATAAAAAGCAGGCATTGCAATTGCAAGGTTTTTTATAAATTTACGTCGTTTCATGTTTTTTATTTTAATCCTTTTAGTCTTGAATTGTATTCTATTGCCTGGCTGAGGCAAATGCTCCGCTCAACAGCAAAAACATTTGGGTTATTGTAAAAAAATATGATTAAACCATGTTTTAAAATCACTTTCAGGAATGCTGAATACAGTACCATGCCTTATTCCCTGAGGAAAGCTGATTTTATCCGAAATATCTTTCCACACTTTAAGGTCAGTAGAAGATATAGCCCCGTATTTCCCTTGTCTATATTTGTCAAAATAAACAATCCATTCATTACCAATCTTGATGGCAGTTGGACCTTCTGCCCAATATTTTCCTGTAATGACTTCGGATGGGGCGCTATAACCATAGGTAAGATGTTTGCTAAAGGCAACATGCAAATTCTTTTGCGCAACTGGCTTCAAAGTTTCGTCTTTTAAAAACATCACGTACCCATCATCCGACGGTTGAATGGTTGCATCAATTACATTAAATCCTTTGTCGTACAAGATCTTTGCTTGTGAGAATGTTTTAAAATCTTTGGTCATCACATAATAAATCCGGTGGTTGTATTTCTCATCACCTGTGGAATCAGTTGCAGCAAAACGCCCGGGTATGGTTGTTGCCCAATAAATCATGTATTGTTTTGCAGAACTGTCGTAAATAACTTCAGGGGCCCAGCAGTTAAGTGCACCGGGTTCGTGATCCATCACTGGAATGAATTGCTGTTCAGACCAGTGGATCAGGTCTTTTGACGATGCGTAACCTATTCCTTTATCGTTCCAGCTTACGGTCCAGACCATGTGAAACATGTTGTCAGCGCCTTTAATAATACAAGGGTCGCGCATCAGTTTATCTTTACTCACTGTTGGTGTTAAAAAAGAACTATCATTCTTCAAAGCATTCCATTTATACCCATCGTAACTAAAGGCAAGATGCAGTCCATCTTCTCCGTTATCTTTAAAATAAGAGAACATAAATACATTCTTTTGCATATTTATATAAACAGGCTTATCGCGGTCACAAACAATTTGCCCGTCGATATATTCCAGTTCAGCAACCTGTAGCGAACTTCTTCGGGTTTCATAATTATCAATGCCTCTATTTTCGGGTGTACGTCCGGGATGTGTAAAGTAAAATATATAGGCTTTGTCTCCATTAACAACAACATCGGCATGTCCACCCATTACCTTATCATCAAGCCCCTTGCCGGGTTCCTTTAAAATATTTTTCTCCTGCCTTTTCCAATTTACAAAATCATCAGATGAATAAACCCCAAGTCCGTTCCAATTGTCAACAATCATCCAGTTTTTACCTTTCCAGCGAAAAACATCAGGTCCTTCCCCACTTTGGTCTCCTACTACTTTTCTACCGCTGTCGGTCCATTTATACAAATCAGGACTATCGGCGTAGTACATTGATTTTCCATCCACTTCGTTGTTGTAATACATACGCCATGTTCCATCTGGCAAGCGAAAAATACAGGCATCGATGCACTGATCAGATGATAAGTTGAGTTTTGATTCAAATTTCCAATTAATCAGATTTTTACTGGTAAGATGTACAATCCAGCGCGGATGGTTCCAATCGGAAAAAACGCCCGGAACGTAAGATAAGTACATGTGGTACAGTCCATTATTTTCAACAACCTCGGGAGCCCAATGGGTATAGTCGGTTAAGCGGTACTGAATGTCGCAAGTATCACGATAGGTCCAGGTAGCCCCGCCATCAGAAGATTCGGCAATTCCAATGCGCGTTCCATGCACCCAGCTTACACCATCTAGTCCTTTGACATTTGCCTGCCGGTTGGTATAAAACATAAACCATTTCTGTTCATTCTGGTTCCATATAACAGTGGGATCAGCTGCTCCATCATATACCGGATCGCGGAACAATGGTTTTGCAGACAAATAGCCTTGCATTTCTTGAGAAAAAAGAAACGTCGGTGATGCGATTAGAATTATTATTAAATAGAAAAAAATCCGATTATTTACATTTCTTTGTTTCATTATATTAATATTAAGTATTGCTAATTAAAGATTTGGTTTCTTCTTGTTATTTTGAAATCGTTTACTTAATCGTCACTTTGCGGTACTACATCTCGTCGAAATCCTAATTAAAAGTGCTTTTACGATCGATGTAGATATAAAACTTAGACTCTACTGTAAAATAATCACCACTTGTTTCAGAATCGAAGCCAACGAAGCTTGATTACGGTTCGAATATCCGGGTGAAGAATCTAGCGTAATTTTCCCATATTTTTCATCAGGTGTAACCACTAGCTTAGTGTTTGTCAATAAAGTCCAACTACTGCGTTATTGCTCAAAATTTAAATCCTCATATACACAAGTATACTGCGGTTTAAATTTTTTTTCACAACGTGTTTCATTTTTAATTGTGTTCAAGAACTCACTTTGTTCGGTT
>JBNKPU010000098.1:0-14526 GCA_050295515.1 Bacteroidales bacterium
TATTTTTTTTCTTTGGCATCGAGATATAAAGAAGTTGCAAATCCCGAATCATGTGCCAGTTTAAGGGATGCCAGACTTGCGGCATAATTTCCACCGACCTTGTAAGTGCCAGTACCCTGTGGAGCAGCACGGTCATAACCACGGCATATCATTATATCAACCGGATTGAATCCATCTCTGAAATATGGACCTACAGGTGTTACAAAAACGACGAACATATAAGATTTTGCAGGCTTTACACCAACTTCTGCACCTATTCCTATCATAAATGGGCGAATGTATAAAGTAGCACCTGTTCCATATGGGGGAACATATTCTTTGTTAAGTAAAACAACTTTCTCAATAGCTTCAATGAATTTTTCAACAGGAAGTTCAGGCATTAAAATACCTTTGGCAGAACGATTTATGCGTTTGGCATTCTCATCCACCCTAAATAAACGTGTTTTATTGTCTTTCCCACGGTAGGCTTTTAATCCTTCAAAAACCTCCTGTCCATAATGTATACAGGTCGAGGCCATGTGAATTTCAATATATTCAGAATTTGACACTTCCAAAGGCCCCCACTGTCCATCTTTAAAGTAGCACCTTATATTCGCCTTTGTAGGTGAATATTGGAAAGGCAGGTGCTTCCAATCAATATTTTTCATCTATACTGTCAATTTTGTCTTAACTTATACCAAAAATAGTCATTACACGTTTTAAAACAAGAAACAATTGTCATATTTAAAGCTGTGAATATACAATTCGAATTGCTATCATGATAACCATCAGAGATTAAAATCATTCATCTTTGAAAAAAAAATTCAATTATTGCAATGTTTTTAATATTTTTAAGCAGGGTTTGTGATAGTAAGACTTAATAATATATATCGCAGCCACTTTTTTAATTTTAAAAAACATAAAGCTATTATATCATGAGCGATAAAAATGTGGTACTCGTAACCTGGGATTTTACTGAGAAATCTGAATTTGCCTATGAAAATGCAGTTCATGCTGCAAAAGGCCTTGGTGCAGAAGTCGTTTTGCTTCATATCGCCAAGAAAGAATCGGATATTAGTACTATGGAGCAAAAACTCAATGATGTTATTGCTCAGAAATATACTAATGCTACACCAAAACCTAAAGCCCTGGTCAAAGGCGGTTCAATTTTTAGCACCATTGGCGAAACTGCAGAAGAACTTGGGGCAAAAATGGTGTTTATGGGTACGCATGGTATTAAAGGATCTCAGAAGTTTTTTGGCAGCTGGGCGCTAAAGGTCATAGCTCATACTAAAGTTCCATTTGTTGTTGTACAATCAGCACCAAAAGAAAACCAGTATAAGGATATAGTTTTTCCTGTAAACTACAGAAAAGAAAATAAAGAATCTATCAACTGGCTAAATTTCTTTTCAAGGGCGTTTGGCTCAAAGATTCACGTATTCACAGCCAAGCATACCGACTCGAATTTCATTAAAGGTTTAGAATCCAATGTTTTGTTTCTTTCTAAGAACATGAAGACAAAAGATATTGAATATGTCATGGAGGAAGCTCCTGCCCAAACTGATTTTGTAAAAGAAGCAGTAGATTATGCAAATAAAATTAATGCGGGCTCTATCTTTATTATGACAACAAAAGATATAGGTTTTACCGATTATATGCTGGGAGCACACGAACAGTTCATAATTGCAAACAATTTCAATATACCTGTAATTTGTGTTAATCCAAGGCCTCCAAAGATTGGAGGAAGTTTCAGCACATCGGGTAGTTAAAAAAATTAAAGGGCTGAGAAGCCCTTTTTTTATTTTATTTCTGCTCCAAAACAAAGTTTTAAAGTATCAAATATTAAACCTGAGTTTTCCCAATTATTATGTTAATTTTAGCTATACTTTTAAATAAGGATGAAAATTCATAGCTCATGTTTCAATTAATATTTGCTACAAACAATACTCATAAACTGGAGGAGATTCAGCATGCCATCTCACCAGAATATATAGTTAAAGGATTAAAAGAGGTCAATATTAGGGAAGAAATGCCCGAAACACATGAAACATTGGAGGAGAATGCTGTTGAGAAAGCCATGTACATATACAACAAATATGGCTATAATTGCTTTGCTGACGATACCGGGCTCGAGATAGAATGCCTTGATAATAGGCCTGGAGTCTATTCAGCTCGATATGCAGGTGTTGGTTGTACATTTGAGGACAATGTAGCCAAAGTACTAAAAGAAATGGTTTTTGAGAAAAATCGAAAAGCTATTTTTAGAACAGTAATTGCTTTGGTAGAAGGTGGAGAAGTTAAAACATTTGAAGGCAAGGTACTTGGAGAAATTACCTTAGAAGAAAAAGGGACAAATGGATTTGGATACGATCCCATTTTCAAGCCTCAAGGATTTACAGAAACCTTTGCAGAGATGACACTCGACACAAAAAACACAATATCACACCGAGCACGTGCCCTCGAAAAATTTACAACATATCTGAATTCAAACCTTTAAGGTAATAAAATCCCTATTATTACGTATAATAGTATTAGTGTATAATTGAATTAGTTATAGCAATGAAAAGATGGACTTTTTTGATGATTGCAATTTTTGGAGTGCAATATTTGTTAATTGGACAAATAGCCAATGGGAATTGGCGCGATCATCTTGCCTATCTTAAAGCAAATAATATTGCAAATACCCCAAATAAAATATATTGTGCTTTTGAAGGCAGTGGATTATTGTCTTTCAATAAAAATTCTGGCGAAATTGAAAAACTCTCAAAGCCCAATTATCTAAGCGATATCGATATTTCTTTTGTGAAGTATGCTTCAGGGCCTGAAGTCCTGGTTCTGGGATATAACAATGGAAACATTGACCTGATAACCCATGAAGGCTTGTTAAATAAGCCTGAGATCAAACATAAAAGCCTGACCACAACCAAAACCATCAACAATATCGAATGTGTGGGCAATTATTGTTATCTAGCCTGTGATTTTGGAATTGTAGTGCTTGATTTATTAAAAATGGAGATTAAGGACTCCTATATATTTGGACCCAATGGATCCACCCTGCAAGTAAATAACGTTGCAATAAGTGATGAAGCTATCTATGCTGCAACCGAACTTGGTTTGTACAAGGCAGATTTATCCAGTCCAAACCTGCTGGATTATTCCAATTGGGAATTATTGCAGAATGTTCCTGAAACTGGCACTGCATTTAAATTTGTTGAAATTTATACAAACACTATAGTGGCAGCCTATACAAGTAATATTAACAGTCACGACCAGATTATTATTTTGGACAAGACTGGATGGACAAATTGGAATATCCATACCGATACCACAATCAATAATATTGATGAAAAAGACGGTTTGCTTTCGATCTGTGGAAACACATATTCCATATTGGTAAATGAGCAAATGGTTGTCCAACATGAATTCGATCTTGCTAAAGGTACAGACATCCTGAAAGATGAAACGGGAAGAATATATTTAGCAAGTAAGAATGGACTAACCTATATGGATGGTAACGATTTAAGGTATATTACCGTTAACGGGCCAAGGTTTAATTCAACAAGTAAAGTGGCCACTATGGGCGACCAGGTTTGGGTAACTTCAGGTGGTCCTTTCCGAATATACAAAGAAGGTGGCGCCCACAATTTCAGCAATGAAAAGTGGAAGAGCCTGAACGCAGGTTGGAATCCGGGCTTAGAAAATGTTGGTAACCTATATAAACTAGTTTTTGATCCAGTTAATCCATATCATGTCTATGCCAGTGCTTATATATATGGATTATATGAAATAGAAAATTTTGAAGTAACAAAAAAATATACATGGGAAAACACTCCCCTTTTTCAAACTACAATCGAGAAAAATGTTGGTCCAAGAATAATGGGGCTGGATTTTGATTCAAAAGGAAAACTTTGGGCCATCATGGATGAAACCAATCAACCTGTTTATACATTGGATTCAGAGGGCAATTGGGAAAACCTTGAGCTCAGTTCAAGTATATTCTTCCGTGGCGAGAATTATGCAGACCTTTTAGTTACATCAAACGATCAGATCTGGATTCTATCAAAAAATGATGGGATTATTGTCCTCAAAGAAAATAATGATGGTAGCATAACAGAAAATAATTTTGCAATCAGGAACAAGGATGGTGAAAATTTAAGTAATGCCTATTGCATAGTTGAAGACAAAGAAGGAGTAATCTGGATAGGTACGAACAGGGGCCCAATTAGATATTCTCCCAGCCAAACAAATGAATATTTGACCAATAAAGAGGCATTTGGTAATCAAATAAGAATACCACGGAACGATGGTACAGGATTAGCAGATTTTTTATTAGATTATGAAGTAATAAATCAAATTGCTGTAGATGGGGGCAATAGAAAATGGCTGGCAACTGAACAATCAGGAGTTTTTTTAATATCTGATGATGGTAAAAAAACAATTCATCATTTTACAGATGAGTTTCTCTTCTCCAATAATGTTATTGGTATAGGTGTACAGGAAAATACCGGGGAAGTAATAATTTCAACCAACCTGGGCGTAATTGGCTATATGGGTACATCAACAGAAGGCGATTTGGATTTTAATGATGTATATGTTTACCCCAATCCAATCCGACCTGATTATGAAGGAGAAATTACAGTAAGAGGATTGTTATACAATACACAGGTTAAAATTACTGATGTTTCAGGAAACCTGGTTTATGAGACCATTTCATACGGGGGACAAGCCGTTTGGGATGGAAAGGATTTTAATGGACAACGTGTCCATACGGGAGTATATTTAGTATTTCTTTCTAATGAAGATGGCAGTAAAACACATGTAACTAAACTTTTATTTATACATTAGCAAAAACCTTTTTGCAATGTTACATATGTGGAACGAACGCTACAAAAACGAGGAATACGTTTATGGGCGTGAACCGAATAAATTCTTTAGCTGCGAACTCAACAAGTTAGATGCCGGGAAAATATTGTTGCCTGCCGAAGGCGAAGGTAGAAATGCAGTTTTTGCTGCTATTTCTGGTTGGAAAGTCAATGCCTTTGATTTTAGTCCAACAGCCAAAGAAAAGGCAATACGACTTGCTCTCGAAAATAAAGTAAATATTGATTATGAAGTGTTTTCCTTTGAAGAGATGAACTATGAACCGGAAATCTTCGACTGTATTGCCTTACTTTTTGTGCACCAACCACCAGAAGCGCGCAGCAAATACCATAAAAAGTTACTATCTTTTCTAAAACCAGAAGGAACTATTATCCTGGAGGGCTATTCCAAAGAACAGCTAAAGCACAAATCAGGAGGACCAAACAACAGTAACTTGCTTTTTAGTAAACAAGAATTGGAAAGTGATTTTAATTCTTTATCATTCTATGATATTTCAGTGATTGAAACAAATTTAAACGAAGGTTTGTTACACAATGGAAAATCATCCTTAATTAGGATGATTGGCACAAAATAACAAGCTTGATGACAATACTAGGAAACCTTCGTAAAATGGGTACTGAACTGGAGAGTACCGTACAATATTATTTAACCCTGGAGGGTGAAAAAATCCATTTAAACAAGTTTTTGGGAAAAGATATTGGGTTTGATTTTACTGGTGAAATCAATTGTGTTAAATGTGGCAGATTAACCAAAAAGTCGTTTTCTCAAGGCTTTTGTTATCCTTGTTTTATTTCTGCGCCAGAAACTGAAGAATGTGTTCTTCGTCCAGAATTATGCCGCGCTCATGAGGGTATTGCCCGGGATATTGAGTATGCAAAAAACCATTGTCTGATTGGCCATTTTGTATACTTTTCGTTAACCAGTAATATTAAAGTAGGTGTTACCAGAAATACACAAATTCCTACACGTTGGATAGACCAGGGAGCTATTCAGGCCATTAAACTGGCATATACACCAAACAGATATACAGCCGGACTGATTGAAACAAGCCTTAAAGAGCATCTGGCTGATAAAACAAACTGGAGAAACATGCTAACAGGAAAAATTACTGAATACAAGCCTTTGATTGAAGTAAAAGAGTCTGTAAAACCACTATTAAGTGAAGAGTTACGCGAATTTGTGATTGAAGATGATGAAATTACCTATATTTCCTATCCCTGCAATGAAAAACCAATAAAAGTAAACTCCCTCAATTTCGATAAAGATCCAAATATTAAAGGTACACTCACAGGTATTAAAGGACAGTACCTGATTTTTAATAATAGAAATGTATTAAACATCCGAAAATTCGGTGGATATAGGGTGAAATTTACAGGATAGTATTTATTACACAGAAAAAATTTAACACGGATAATAAAAGAAGGATTCCTTTCGTTATCGACATACAATAGCAATATTGTCTTCCCACAAAATTTTGAGAACCACAAAACCATTTTGCCATGAAAAACCTTTTTATTGTAATTGGAATATTTACTCTTCTGAGCAATTGTGAAAACCAGAATGAGCAGATTGTAGAAGATTCAGTCAATGTTGAAGACTATTTCCCAATGGAAATTGGAAATACCTGGGTATATGAGCACTTTAGGATTGATATGTATGGAAACACTACACGTTTGCCACTTATTGACAGTATTGTTACTACAAAAGATACTGTAATTGGTGGAGAGAACTATTTTGTTTTTGAGGGTACTGATTATTTCCGAAAAGGAACGGAATGGAGCATTATTGGAATCTTTAAAGATTCAGCAAATTGTATCGTAAACCATAAAGGCAAAATTATTTTTTCTTTGGATAACTTTTCTGATACCCTGCACAATGCCGTATTGACAAATGATCAGGAACAATATGCTGAAATTATCTACCAAATGAAGGTTCCCGATAAACAGATCCGTGTGCCTGCTGGCAATTTTAAAGCCTTAAACTACCAGGGAAAATTTATAGCTGAAAACAATTATATTCCTTCCAGTATTCAAAACCCAAGGTTCCTGAATAACTATTATGCTAAAGGGGTTGGACTCATCTCAAAAAACTACTTTTATTTTACTGGTGAAAATATGTTCCAGGTAAAACTTTCGAAGTATAAGCTAGTTGATAGTAAAATGTAGAAAAATTATAGTATCCTCAAATTGAAAAGGAATGAGGAGTAATAGCATAACCAATTCTAACCTGGTATAAACTTTATTAACTCCAAACCATTACGTTGGTGATCTTGACCTGTTATCAATAAAAAAAGCCAGCTTTCGCTGACTTCTTTTGCTGACCCACCAGGACTCGAACCTAGACTGTATGGACCAAAACCATAAGTGCTGCCATTACACCATGGGTCATTACCATGTTTTGGGAGTGCAAATGTATAAAAATTTTTAATAATGCAAAAAATGAGAGGAACTAATTTTTATCATTAATGTGATCATCCTTAATTTCAAGTATTTTTTCTGCATAATTATCAATTCTGGAATCATCTAAATAGATAATTTCTTCTATTAAATCAGCAGCATCATCGGAATAATAAAACTCTGTGCCCTCGGGTATGTAAATAATAATTTTCATCTTAGGAAAACGCCACAACTGAACTTCATTACTAGAAAAGTATTCCCCCAGCAAAAGTGTGTTGTCTTCCATACTCCAGTTATAATGGGCAACATTATTGATCTTGTTCCTGGGCTTATCGGGATTGATACAAAAGAATTCACGCTTCAATTTCATTACTATCTTATCATCCTCACTTTCACAAATTTCGATTGCAGGACTACCCATTAGCTCATCGTATTCATCATTCCAGACAAAATGATGTCCGAGAATGTGATAGTGTTCAAATTTCTGAAAATCCATATCTTTAATATCAATTTTCAGTTTCTTAATCTCGCTCGTCGAAAAGGTATATTCAGAGGTAAAAGAATTCCTGAATAAATCCTTGTTTGGATTGTTGATCAATAATACAATTAATAAAACCAAAGATACGGCCCAAATGGTTGCTCCTATACCTGCAGCAAATCCTTGTCCGCGAGGAATATTGAACATCCACCTCATCATTCTTGCAAACAGCCCGAAAATTGGTATGACAATTACAAGAAAAAGACAAATACCAATCCATGTAAAATGCGGCCAGTATATACCATGAGACCAATTCCAATCCCAGTTCCACCCGTGGAAAAATCCATGAGGAAAGAATGCACCTCCTACAGCAACTCCAAAAAAGATTGAGATAAGACCAATAATCAGTGAAACAAGTATAATTATGCCTATCACCTTAATTAAGGCAACTAGAATATTTCCCAATGCCTTAAAAAATTCAGCAAGAGCACCTTCTGCTCTCCTATATTCTTTCGATTTAGAAAAGTTTTTTACCCCATCTTTTACCTTAGTGTATTCATTTTTAACTGAATTTTTGATGTTTTCGACATTCACATCTTCACCTCGCATTTCGAGCTTCTGTGCTGTAGTTCTGGCGGCAGGAATTGCAGCCCAAAGGATTATATAGATCAATACTCCAAAAAGTTTAGCAAAAACCAATACTATAAACAATAGCCGGATCCAAAGAGGATCTATGCCCAAATAGGCTGCAATACCTGAGGATACACCACCAAGAACAGAATTGTCAACATCGCGGTAAAACCGCTTTCTTCCATGGCTATACCTTTGTCGCTGTTGTGAATTAGTAGTTGGTTCTGCTTCAGGTTCCCCTTGACCACCAATATCCTCGGCAGTTCCCAATTTTGCAATAACCTGTTCTACATCAGAAAGTGAAATAACCTGCTTCTCGGTGTTGATATATTTAGATTGAAGGATTTCAGAAATACGCGCCTCTATATCTTCCAGGATTTCTTTTGCCTCATCCGGTGATCCACTAAATTGTCTTTCAATGGAATCCAGGTAGTTTTTTAATTTTACGTAGGCATCGTTATCCAGATTAAATAACCGCCCACTCAAATTTACTTTCACAGTTTCTTTCATTGTTCTGGCTGTTTGTTGGTTGATTGAATTGAACTGACAGCTTCTACCAGCTCATTCCACGAATTGTTTAATTCGGCAAGAACCTCCCTGCCTGTATCGGTAAGTGCATAATATTTTCGGGGTGGTCCCTGAGGAGATTCTTCCCAACGATAACTTAATAGTCCTGCATTTTTTTGTCTGGTTAGCAAAGGATACAAGGTGCCTTCAACAACAATCAATTCAGACTTTTTGAGCTCTGCAATTATATCTGACGCATAAGCATCACCACGTGAGAGTAACGAAAGTATGCAAAACTCCAATACTCCTTTCCTCATTTGTGCTTTTGCATTTTCAATTTTCATTTCTTGTTGTTTTTGAAATTATTCTTGACTTGTTCAAATTCATCACGTATAAAATCTTTTATACTATCTGCTGTAACAGCCTCTCCACGCATTTCAAGTTTTTGGGCTGTTGTTTGTGCTTCAGGCATAATTACCCACAAGACCAGATAAATAATCAGACCGGAAAGGCCAAAAAAGGTCAGCAAAATAAAAATTGCCCGCAATAGAATTGGGTCCATGTTCCAATAGGCTGCCAAGCCAGAACATACTCCTCCTATTACCCTATTATCAGGATCGCGGTACATTCTCCTATAGGTTTTCTTTGCTTTGGGCTCAGAAGGGTAGGTAAAACCATTTTCTTCATCAGAAATAACCTCGGGATCACCTAAAATAGAGATGACATAATCAACATCATCCTGGGTGACAACCTGCTTTTTACTGCCTAGCTTTTCTGAAAATAATTCAGCAATCCGGGCTTCGATGTCTGAGATAATCTCTTTTACATCTTTTTCCTGCTTGAACTTTTTCTCCAATACGTCCAAATACTTCTTCAGTTTCTGAAAAGCATCTTCATCAATATGGTAAACAGAACCAGCAAGATTAATCGTTAATGTTTTCTTCATGGTGTTCTAGTTAAAAGTAATTACATGTTGGTTTGTAAACTTATAGTCTAAAGAATTTTCTTGTGTCGTATCTACCCGAAATTCTTGACTTATTGGTTCTTTTTCAGGTACTGATTTGGTTAGTGTTTCCTGGTTTGTTAATTCTATTCGTTCCTGCCTTTGATTATCAGACCTTGCAACTAGACAAACAAAGGCAAAAAGTAGTAGCATTATTTTGTTTCGGGTAGCCATTATACACAATTCTGATACAAATATACAAAAAATATAATACCATGCAATACATAGTAGTATAAAAAATATATTACAATGCTTAGTATACTATTGTGCTATATCATATAATTGAAAACAAAAAAGCCCTGCATGGTAAGTGCAGGGCCAGATTCTATGGATTTTATCTTTTAAAACCGATATTGATTATCTGTTAAGAATTTTTCAGCTCTTTCTGCCAGGTCCATTTGCCCATATCTTTGTGCCATCCTAAGGTTCTGCATCATAACCTGAACATCAAATTGTATTGTTTCCTGGGCGCGGTTTCGGTATTTTTGGCTTTTATCCAACCAATGTCCAAGATTAGCTTCAAGTATATCCTGATGCTTTTCTAAAAGGGCATTTCCTTTATCAAATTTCTTTAATTTATAATATCCTTCGATAACATAGGTCATCATAAAGTCAAAAGGAACTTTTTCATGAGGGGTCAATTCAACAATCTTGTCCAATACTTCCTCAGCCTTGTCAAGTTTTCCCTCGTCTATCAGCTTATTGGCCAAACTTGCAAAACGAAGTCTCATACGAATCACACTAAGCGTTCTTTTATGAAAATGATCGAGGTAAACATCATCTTCGTTCATTCCGCCCCATTTAAATACATTCATAAACTTATCATACAGGATATCAGTATCAATTCTGCCACGTTCATAACCTTGTTGGTTCGTTTTAATTGGGACCAGCCTGTAAGCAAAACCATCGAGCTGGAGGTAGTTATCGAGACTAAATAAACCACTGTGCCCGTACGACACAAAATAAATAGGACGTTCCCAATTGTTATTGGCAATAATATCCAAAGCAATCAGATCGCTCTTGGTCATTCTGCCCCCCTTAATCCTACCTACAAGTTGTTTTTCAATCAGCTTGGCATCTTTTGGATTAACTGTACCATTTGCAATTACCTTTGCTGAATCGACAGGTACTGTAAAAGTACGTGTAGGTACATAGTCGTATTCTTTACCAGTTGTAACTTTAACCTTGGTCTGCTTATCGTCACTGGCAATAAATCCTAACACATCCTTTGCCGGATAGGCTTCTTTAAACCTTTCCTGTACAAATACTACATCGCGGGTTCCATCGATATATTGATCATGAGCAAGTGTTATGGGAAGTGGTTCAGATTCATACGCTTTAAGCTTCATCTGATCGGCGTACCAATCCATGTTCAATAGCATGAGGTTTACTATTCGTACATCTGTCCGTATTCCTTCAACTTCCTGAGCATACCAGAGTGGGAAAGTATCATTGTCGCCATTGGTGAACAAAATCGCATTTGGGGCACAAGAATTGAGATAATTATATGCGATATCCCTTGCCAGATATCTATCGGACCGGTCATGGTCATCCCAGTTTTCTTTCGCCATAATCCCAGGCACCAGGAATAATAAGATCAATGTAACAATAACACTGGATGGAACATTTTTAAGCGATTTTCCTGCCATATCAATAATTGCCAATACGCCCAGTCCAATCCAGATCGCATAGGCATAAAATGATCCTGCATAAGCATAATCCCTTTCACGTGGCTGGAATGGATACTGGCTCAGGTATACCACAATGGCAAAACCTGTTAGCAAAAACAGCATCATTACAATCCATGCATCTTTCTTATGTTTTTTATAGTGGTAAAATAATCCGATAACACCTAGAATAAACGGTAGAGCATAATAATTGTTATTTGCCGCTGCGTTTTCAATATCTTCGGACACAACAGAACTCGCTCCAAACTTCAAATTGTCGATTGGTTTTATGCCTGTTTTCCAGTTTCCATGGGCCAATCCGCCATGTCCTTGTTCATCATCCTGGCGACCAACAAAGTTCCACCAGAAATACCGCATGTACATCCAATTTAACTGGTAACGGAAGAAATATCTCATGTTTTGGATCATAGAGGCTCTTTCCCTGGGTTGGCTATGGTCATATACCACATTGCCATTTCGGTCTGTAACAAGTTTTCCTTCCTGATCTTTCCTGGTTTCATACATGTCTTTTTCCTTAATATCTGCCCATTCAAGATAAGCATCGACATGTTGTTCATCGCCGCTCCACATTCTAGGGAATAAACCCGTAAACTTTGGATCGTATGTATATTTAGGTTTCCTGTTGGTTACAACATATTTACCATCTTTTTTGGTATAATATTTCTTGCCATCTTCAGATTTAATTACCTGAGCATTAAAATACTGTCCATGTACCAATGGACGGTCTCCATATTGCTCCCTGTTCAGATACGACTGTAGTTTAAAGACGGTCTCAGGACTGTTTTCATCCATGGGGGGATTGGCCATTGAGCGAATTACAATCATCGAGTATGACGAATAGCCTATGACGATCACTGCTATAATCAATAATGAGGTATTTACAAGTACTTTAGATTTCTTGTATAAAAAGTAAATCCCAAAGCCTATACCAAATATTAGAATTAGTGACAGTAAAGATATTGAGATTTTACCGGTGAAAAATATAATTATCGCTATAATTACTAATATCGCTATATTTACATACAAGTTTGGTTTTTTATGCGTTTGGTAAATCCCATAAACCAAGCCACCAATCAAGAAAACTAGATAAATAATTACTCCACTATTGTAGGGAAGACTAATTGTATTTACAAAAAACAATTCAAATCTGGATGCCAGCCATATTAAACCTGGTATAATACCATACATTACACCTCCCAAGATTGCAGCTCCAATAAGTAAAGCCCCAATGACACCGTTTCTTGTTACGTCATATTTTTTAAAATAATAAACCATAACAATGGCAGGAATAGCCAACAAGTTCAATAAGTGAACTCCAATGGATAGACCCATAAGGTAGGCTATTAGGATGAGCCAACGATTGGAATAATTATCATCAGCGATATTTTCCCATTTCAAGATGGCCCAGAATACGATTGCAGTAAAAAAGGAAGAACTTGCATAAACCTCTCCTTCAACAGCCGAAAACCAGAAGGTATCTGAAAAGGTATAGGCCAAGGCGCCTATTGCACCACTACCAATAACTGCCACCAATTGATACGGTTTAAGGTTATCTCTACCTGTAATTTTCAGGGCAAGGTGGGTAATTGTCCAAAACAGGAATAAAATGGTAAAGGCACTTGCCAATGCAGACATTACATTTACCATAAATGCAACGTTTTCTACATTGTCCCCTGCAAACAAGGTTGCTACCCTTGCCATAATCATGAATAAAGGTGCTCCCGGGGGGTGACCGACCTGAAGCTTGTAGGCGCTTGCAATAAACTCGCCACAATCCCAAAGGCTAACGGTTGGTTCCGCAGTTAAAATATAAGTTGCTGCTGCAATAAGAAAAACAATCCAACCGGTTATTCGATTATAGAATTTAAACGTATCCATGGATAATAATTATGGTTTTTGTATCAGTCCGCTAATATAATGAAATATATTCCAACCCAAATAAAGCGAATGTTAATGAATGCTAAATTTTATCTCAGAAATAATAGCTTTATTGTTCATATTCACATGGTTATGTCTCCAGTTAAAAGTGCTGAGCTTCCAATAATTCTATTATTGCTAAAAAATTACATACAGCTAAAGGGTTGAAATTCAATAGTATATAAATATTCTGTTCGTTGTTTAAACTGGAACTAATAAAAAGTTTGAATACTTTTAGGGGGAATGAAAGATTAACTTGTCCTAGAATAAAAATCGATGTTTTGAAAAACGATGATACTTTAATATTCATAGAGATTGCAAAAGGCAATAAGGCTGCTTTTGACACCCTCTTCAGAAAATATTATGCCCAGCTTGTGCGGTTTTCAATTGGGTATGTTCATGACGGTTCGATCTCAGAAGAACTGGTGCAGGATGTTTTCGTGAAAATATGGGAAAATGCTCCCAGATTAACCATTACTACTTCTGTATTGGCATATTTATATGGCTCAGTTCGAAACCATTGCCTGAATTTTATTAAACACGAAGGCATCAAGAAAAAATATGAAACCGAGCAGGTTCAGAAATCAAACCAAGAAACGCTTGATACTACGAATGAAGCGAATATGCCAAGATTCAAGCAACTACTTACAACAGCTGTAAATAAGTTGCCGGATAAATGTCGTGAGATTTTTGAGATGGCTAAGTTTGAAGGGCTCAGTTATGATGAAATATCTCTCTACCTGGAGGTTTCTGTAAAAACAGTAGAGAACCAAATGGGCATTGCCCTCAAAAAACTGCGGGAAACCATGATACCGTATGCAAATCAGATTTATGAAGAATAAAACAACCAAGATGGAGAACAATATACCTTTTGAATTAATAGCTAAATTTCTTTCGGAGCAATGCTCCGAAGCTGAAAACAAGGAACTCCTTAAGTGGATTGAAGAGAAGAATGAGAACAGGGAAACATTTGAACAAATGAAAAAATCATGGGATGAAATTCCTTCCAATAATTATGAACCTGATACAGAAAGAGCTTTAAATAAA
>JBNKPU010000099.1:0-30473 GCA_050295515.1 Bacteroidales bacterium
GATCCTTTCATTCTCTTTGGCAAGCTCCTGGGCTGTCTTGTCCTGTCCCGACAACAAAGCATCTGCTCTTGCCTGGTTTTCGGCCAGAATTGCCTCGTTTTCCTTGGCTATGCGTTCGCTGGCTGCTTCTGCTTCCGAAAGTTGGTCATCCCTCCTTGACTGTTGCTCTGCAAGTACCTTTTCGTTGCCCTGGGCCAGTTCTGCGCTGGTTTTTTCTGCTTCCTTCTGGCAGGCTTCCTGTGCTGCTGACTGTTCGGCTAAGATCCTTTCATTCTCTTTGGCAAGTTCCTGGGCTGTCTTGTCCTGTCCCGACAACAAAGCATCTGCTCTTGTCTGGTTTTCGGCAAGAATTGCCTCGTTTTCCTTGGCTATGCGTTCGCTTGCTGCTTCTGCTTCCGAAAGCTGGTCATCCCTCCTTGACTGTTGTTCTGCAAGTACTTTTTCGTTGCCCTGGGCTAGTTCTGCTCTGGTTTTTTCTGCTTCCTTCTGGCGAGCTAGCTCTATAGCAACCTGTTCTTCTATAATTTTTTGGTTCTCCCTACTGATTAATTCACTGTTTTTTTCATGCTCTTTTTTTGATTCAGCATATACTCCCATCTCGAATGACAAAACCTTTTCATTGTGTTTAACTATATCTTCTCGGATTTTCTCCTGTTTCTTCTGAAGTTTTTCTAGTTCTTTTTGCCTTTCATTAGATAAAGTGATATTTTCTTGTTCTACTTCCCTACTGTACTTATCCTTGCCCTTTGACTGGTCAATATTGGATTTTTGCTGATCTGCAAGAATCCTCTCATTTTCTTCTTGTATATCCAAACTCTTATTCTCCAGCTGTTTAAACCTATCAGCATAGATACCTTCCTCAAGTTCAAGGATTTTCTGGTTATACTCATTGATTTCCTGGCTGAGCTTTATTTGTACCTTATCAAGTTTGGTCCTCTCCTTTCTTTGTTGCTCCTGTATTTTTAAGTTAGTTGCTGCAATATCTCCTCTTTGTTTATCAATTTCTACAGTTTTTTCTGCTGCTTCTTTTTGTTGTAGTGCCAGAATTTTTTCATTTTCCTTTGTTAATCGTTCACTCTCTTCCTGTGCTTCCTTAATCTGCTCAGCATAAACCCCTTCTTCAATATTCAGAATCGAAACGTTATGTTTTTCAATTTCCCTGCTTATTTTATCATATTCCTGCTGACGTAATTCTTGTTGTTTACGCCTCTCTTCCAGCATCCTTTCATTTTCTTTTGCAATTTCATCACTGGATTTTTGTTGCTCAGCAAATTGTTCATCTCTACGATTTTGTTGTTCAGCAAGAACCTTAACATTCTCTCTTTGAAGTTCTTCTTGTGCTTTTTCCTGTTCTTTTAAACGTTCTGCAAATGTTCCTTCTTCAAATGACAAGATTTTCTCATTGTGCAAAGCAATGGCTTCACTAAGTTTTATCTCTTCTTTTTCCAGTTTAAGTCGCTCTTTTTCAGCTTTTTTTGCAACTTTTGCGTTTTCTTTTACAACTAAAGCTCTTTGTTTTTCAATCTCCTTCTCGTTTACAACATTTTGCTTCTCCTTCTCCAAGCTAATTTTCTCATTTTCTTTTGCAATCGTTTCACTTTGTTCTTCCTGTTTCTTTAACATTTCAGCATATGGTCCTTCTTTAAGGGCCAATATTCGTTTGTTGTATTCTACTAGTTCTTTGCGTAGTTTTTCTTCTTCTTTTTCAAGTTTAGCCCTTTCTTTTTCCTTTTGCTTATAGTATTTTTCATTCTGTAAGGCTACATATTCGCTATATTTTTGATCATCTTTTTCTCGTTCTTCAAGGATTTTCCCTTGTTCTTCCAGGATTTTTTCGTTTTCTTTTTTGATTTCGTCTCCTACATATTCAACTACTACGGCTTGTTTCTCCTGAAGACTTAAAATCTCTAAATTATACTTTTCGATTTCCTGACTTGCTTTTGCTTGTTCTTCCTCACGCTTATCAAGGAGTTTTTGTTCTTTCAATAAATACTTTTCGTTTTCAGCCTGAATTTTTTCGCTTTGCTTATCTGAAGATTCGTCCAGTGCAAGCTGTTGTTCAAGAAGTTTTTCATTTTGCTTTTCAATCTTCAGTGCATCATCTTCCTTTTGTTTATTACGATTAAGCTCATCTTTCTCTTGCTGTGCTAATATTTTTTTATTTAGTTTATCCTTGGCGCGTGATTCCTTCTCAGCAGCTTTGGCTAAACGGATTTCCTCCTTTTCCTTGGCTTTTCTTTCTTTTTTAGCCACCCGTTCAGCTTTATTCTTATTTACAGCATATTTAATTCTTAACGAAAGTGGCATTTGTACAGGATCGATAGTATAATCACCGGTCTTGTTTCTTTTTGCTTTTTGATTATATTTTGGTCCCTTTAACCCAGGATCAGGAATATCCTGTGCAGTAAGAGATTCTGCACTTAAAAACAACAAACCAAATAAAAAAACAACTAAACCAAATGCACGCATAAAACAGCTTTAGAAGTATTTACGATTGGCACTCCAAATAGTTATACAATTTACGAAAAAACCCTGTTTTTTTTTATAAAAATATGATTTCTTATTAAGCTGGTATCTATAATAAAGATAACATATATGGATCGTGTTTTAATCGGTCGAATGCTCAGAGAGTTTTCTCTTGCTGCATTACTCTTTATGAAACTCAAATACTGCAATTTCAGGTCTTATACCAACCCTACCGGGAAATCCAATATAGCCAATCCCAACATTTACATATAATTTTTGATTGCCATTTTCATAAAGACCAGCCCACTTAGGGTATTTTAGTTTTACAGGGCTCCATTTCAGGTTTTTCAATATAAACCCAAACTGCATCCCATGGGTATGACCTGACAGGGTTAAATCTATATTGGTTTTACTTTTCACTTCGGCATCCCAATGCGATGGATCATGGGACATTAGTATCTTAAATGTACTCGAATCAGCCCCATACATAGCACTATCAAGGTTACCATGTTGTGGGAAAGGTGGGAGCCCCCAATTTTCAACGCCAATGACATTTATTTTTTGACCCTCTTTTTCAATAGAAATAGTTTCATTATTTAAGAGCTTGAATCCAATATCTTGTTGAATCTTCATGAGTTGGTTGAGGTTTTCCTGCCTGGCTTCTGCACTTTCCCATCTTACATAATCGCCATAGTCGTGATTTCCTAATACAGAGTAAATTCCATATTTTGCCTTCAGTTCCATGAGTTCAGGAATAAATTCATCCAATTCGGTCGAAACATTGTTGACCAGATCACCTGTAAATAGTATTAAATCAGGCTTCAAATCGTTAATTCGATGAACTGCATCTGCTATTTTTTTTGGTTTACCATAATAACTGCCAATATGCCAATCTGAAATCTGGACTACACGAAAGCCATTAAATGCTGCAGGCAGGTTACTGAACTTTAAAACATGGTTTGTAACTTTATAATGGTAACGTCCGTGAATAATACCAAAAAAGGTGAATCCAAATAGAACAAGTGCCAATCCTGCACCAACATTCCTGATCAGTTGAATATAAGCCAATCCATTGGTTATATGCAATTTTGATGATATAAAAATCATCAGATTGACTAAGTCGTTGCCTAATTGAAAAGCCGAAAAAACTAATTTGGGCGCATAAAACAATACCATGATCCCCATAAAGGAATAAAATGCCCTGTAATACATGTTCCCTGATGATAATTGGTCCATATTTTTCATAATAAAGAAAACCATGAAGGAAATAAAAAGTGGCACCAACCAATACACAATACTTAAAATTAGCTTAAGCATTGAATTCCATTCAAGGCCTATTTGCCTTAATCCCCTGAAAGTATATATATCAATAAGGATTAATATCCCCAAAATAACAAATGCAAATTTACCTGGTCCGCCATGCATAATTTTCAAGATTTTTATGAATAAAACAATTAATAGATTACAAAGTTAAAAGTAGAGTTTAAGTTAATGCTTAATTTTAGGATTAGGCAAATGCATCAATTTTGTCGGTAAGCAGAATATAATTCCACAAAAAAAAGATATTGAAGCATTTTTACTGCATTATATTATGACTGTTTTCACCAAATATTTAACTTTATTACATAACCAAAAAAAACAGTATAATGAGACGAGTATTACTTTCAATAGTAATAATAAACTTTTATTGGACACTTTTTAGTCAGCAGGCAGATGTTCTTCTGCCATCTAAAATGCCCCGTGAGACATTAAATCACTACAAAGCTTTTTCCTATTCATACAACACATCCTACGCTCTACCTTCGTGGATTACCTATAAAGTAACCCAGGTTGATGTTGACAAAGAAGCCAGTGTTAAAGCCAAGTATAAGGAAGATCCCAATATATCAATACGAGCAGCCAACAAAAAGGATTATAAAGACGGAGGATACCTGATGGCTCAATTGGTAAATTATTTAGATGTTATGCACATTGACGGAGCATCAGACGAATCATTTTACATGACCAATATTGTTCCAATGAAATTGGCCTTTTATAAATATATTTGGCTAACATCAGAAGACTTGGTCAGGCTTTGGGTGAAAAATATGGGTGAAGACTTATATGTAATGGTAGGTCCTGTAATAAAAGCAGATGCTCCATTTCCAACCATGGGTGCCAACAAAGTAAGCATTCCTGGCCGGTATTACAAAATTGTATATGATGCAAAAAACCAAAAAGCAGTAGGATTTGTATTCAAAAATGGTACTTCCTCCGGCTCCATGAAATCATTTGCAAAAACTGTAGACGAAATTGAAGAATTGACAGGTATTGATTTCATGCCAGATCTTGATGAAGAAACAGCTAAAGAAGTTGAAAGCAAAATTGATTTTGATTTTTGGAATTTTGAACTTGAATAATACTTATAATAATGAAGTTTTTCATACTCTTCATAGCGATAGTCTTTTGTACAAATTTTCATATATCAGTGCAGGCTCAGGTATTGCCAGTAACACCAAATGCATCCGAAGAAGCAAAGGACCTTTTGAAGTTTATCTATGAGATTTCTGGCAAGAATACTTTAACGGGGCAACATTGCCAACCTTTATATAAAGATGTTTTGGTTGAAAGGATCAATGACCTGACAGGTCACTACCCGGCTCTTTTTGGACAGGATTTTGGGTTTAGTTCCCCCAATTCGCTCGATGGAATTAATTTCCGGCAACGAATTGTTGATGATGCCATCAAATGGCACTCAAAAGGAGGTATTGTTACTTTGATGTGGCATGCAACACCTCCCAATATGGATGAACCGGTTTCTTTTAAAGAAGGTATCCAGAGTAAACTTAGTGATAATGAATGGAAAGATTTAACAACTGAGGGCACAGAATTAAACGTACGATGGAAATCGCAGGTTGATGTTATTGCATTCTTTTTAAAACAACTCAGAGATGCCAATGTTCCGGTACTTTGGAGACCTTATCATGAAATGAATGGAAAATGGTTCTGGTGGGGAGGTCGCGAAGGTAAGGACGGATACCAAAAACTCTTTATCATGCTGTTCGACCGGTTGGTAAACTTCCATAAAATCAACAATCTGATTTGGGTATTCAATGGCAATGAAATTGGTCCACCATGGGTAGAAACCTATGATAAATTTTTTCCCGGACATGATTATATCGACATACTTGCTACAGATGTTTACCGCAACAACTACAACATTGACGATTATAAGTCATTAATGGAATTGGCCAATGGAAAGCCAATTGCATTAGGGGAAGTTGGTCATATGCCTTCTATTGAACAGTTAAAAGCTCAACCCAAATGGACCTGGTTTATGTGCTGGGCCGATTTTATTTTTACTGCAAATACAGATGAGGAAAGGAATACTATTTTTAAATCGGGTATAACGCTTACTTTAGATGAGTTGAACAAATAATCAGACTGGCTGATTATCTGTGCAATTTCAAAGAGATAAATGTTGATTAGCTATGATTCTTTTGTGATATATAATTACTGATATAAATTATTGTCCTTATTTTTGTATCAAAACATGTTTAAAAATGATAATCGTAAATACACTTACCATTCCTGGAAAGGAAATTATTGAATCTCTGGGAGTTGCCCGAGGTAGTACTGTAAGGGCAAGAAATATCGGCAGAGATATTTTTGCTGGCATTAAAACAATTGTTGGCGGAGAAATTAAAGAATACACCAAACTTTTGGCTGATGCCCGGGAGGAAGCCTTGCAACGCATGATAAAGGATGCTGAGAAACTTGGTGCCGATGCTGTTGTTAATATGAGATTCACAACATCCTCAGTAATGGCTGGAAGTGCTGAGATTTTGGCCTATGGAACGGCCGTAAAACTATTATGATGCCCCTTGTTATTGGATTAATATATAGCCTTGGCTTTTTGATCTTCATAGTCTTGCTGATATATGTAATCATAAAGCGTGTTGAAGAAAAAGATGAAGAAGACTTTGAAAAAAGGGACAATTAAGCTGCTTGTTTCTTCCTTACTAATGGTTATATCCTTGTTTAGCTATAGCCAGGAAAACGATTCAACTTCTAATTTTGTCAGCTATTCTGATAAATTTGGATTATATACTTATGGAATTACTAAATTCTCTAAGTTTGAAATTACCGATACATTATATAAAAATGAGCTTAAATACGAAAACAACGGCAATTTTAATATCGGCCTGGGGTTCAATTACAAGTGGATGGGAGTTGCCCTTGCGTTCAACTTAAAATTTTTAAATGGAAGCGATGTCGACCTATATGGAAAGACAAAAAGTATTGATATACAAATTGAAGCCTTGACCAAAAAGTACCTATTATCGGGATATTTACAGGCATACAAAGGATATTTTTGGTCAAATCCAGACAGTTTTTATCCAAGTTGGAACAAAAGGGATTCCATTGTTACAATGCCGGATCTGGTTACTGTAAACCTTAGTCTGAACGGTATTTATGTTTTTAACTATGACCAGTTCTCATTTAAGTCTGTTACCACATGTACAGAAAGACAACTGACAAGTGCAGGTTCCTGGATTGCAGGGCTGAAAACATCAATATATGGCATATCTGGAGATAGCACTCTGGTACCAGAGTTATTAAGCGGCTATTATCCGAATGCTTCAGCTATATCTGGCGTGTCCTCCGTTAGTATGGGCGGAGCATTTGGATATACGTATACCTATATTTTTAAAGAATTCTATTATTTGAACTTTACTGCTATGTTGGGGCTCAACCTACAAGGTGTAAGTATTAAAGACCGTTATGGTGTTAATATTAATAGTGAAAGTAGTATATCTACAAATGGACTGATGCGGTTGGGGTTTGGATGCAATAAGGACGAAGTTTTTTATGGAGCCATATTAAATGCTGACAGTTTTTTGATCAAAGAACCTCAGGGCTCCAAGATAGATTATAGCTATGGAAAATTTCGAATTTTCTATGGCCGTCGGTTTAATTTCTCAAGGGGTATAAAATAAAGAAAGCTTGCGAAGGGTCGAGTGCAAGCTTTCTGCTAATATGGGTCAAATCGTTAGGGCTAATGGGCACTAAAGTAGTAATTAAAATCTAATTGCCAAATCATAACGTTAAAAAAACCTAAAAAAGATCATGGTCTAATGTTAATTTATCGCGCTAACCTTTGAATTACAATGAATTAACAAAATCCTTTAGCTTAACAATTTTTTTTAACATATTGGGCAATAAATCCAGCTTTAGCATATTAGCTCCATCTGATTTTGCGGTATGTGGATTGGGGTGAGTCTCGATAAAAAGACCGTCAATTCCAACTGCTACACCAGCCTTAGCAATTGTTTCAATCATTTCAGGTTTTCCGCCAGAAACACCGGAAGCCTGGTTCGGTTGCTGGAGAGAATGTGTAACATCCAGGACAACGGGGAATTTAAATCCCTTCATTTCTACAATTCCACGATAGTCGACGATTAAATCACCATATCCAAACATAGTACCCCTGTCTGTTAATATTATCGAGCTATTGCCTGAGTCAACAACTTTTTGGGCAACAAATTTCATAGATTCCGGTGATAAAAATTGGCCTTTCTTGATATTTACAATCTTATCTGTTTTTGCAGCAGCCACCAAAATATCGGTTTGCCTGCATAAAAATGCAGGTATCTGAAGTACATCTGCAACCTGCGCTGCAAATGCAGCTTCTTCAGCCGAATGAATATCAGTGACTATCGGCAAGCCAAATTTTGATTTTACGTCTGCAAGTATCTGTAAAGCCTTGTCGTCACCCAATCCAGAAAATGAATCTATTCTTGACCTGTTTGCCTTTCGATATGAGGCTTTAAAAATAAAAGGAACACCAAGTTCTTTGCAGGTTTTCTGAACTTCCTCAGCCACCTCGAAGCAAAGCGACTCACTTTCAACAACACAAGGGCCTGCCAATAAAAATAGTGAACTACTATTGTATAATGATTCAAAAAGTTGGTTTGTCATTTATCAGTTATTTGTTTACGCAAAGAAAGCAAAAAAAGAGCAATTAAAGGATTTTTAAACAATCCGACACTGGAGCTACAGGTATGTCATAAAATGAGGATTTGTTAGTATTGTTTTTCAAATTATTAGTACATTGAAAAACATGCCATTTATTTAACCAAAAACAAAAAAATATATCATGAGCCCCTCTGACCTTTTAAACTTTAAAAAAATTACTCGTTATTTCTGCTTTATGCTTTTTCTAGGCATATCTGCAATTACCTGGGGACAAGTTCCCGAACAAATTTCAGATACTGCATTTAAATATTTCATTGGCAATAGCGATCCCAATACAGATTGGAACACACTGGATTTTGACGATTCCTCATGGGAAACCGGCTACCATAGTATCGGTTTTGGGGACATGGACGACTATATCCTTATTGACAAGGTTTCATCGGTATATCTCAGAATTCCTTTTTATGTTGAAGACAAGGAAAACCTTACAGACTTGGTTGCTATTATCGATTACGATGATGGTTTTGTAACATATATCAATGGAATTGAATTTGCTCGGAACAACCTAGGAAAACACCATTCAGCAACTACCTTCGATCAACTTGCCGACCGTTCACACGAAGCTCAATTCTATAGGAGAAACCGAGGAAGGGTACTTGGTTTTTACATCGACGACACCATTGTGAGCAACCATATCCAAAATGGCACAAATTATCTTGCACTAGAAGTCCATAATGACAGTGTTGACGGAAGCGACCTGACAGCAATCGGTGTTATAATAAACAACAATGGATATTACAACCTTTACGACCCCACTTCGAGATATATAAAGGACCTTGAATTAGATTCCACGATTTTGCCTATTGTTAAAATAGAAACTGATGAATATGGCATACTTTATAAGCGTATTGAAGTCACTGGTTCAATAGAATTAATTGACAATGGTCCAGGGAAATACAATAAGCCTGATGATGCTCCATTTCATGCAGGAAGGATTGAAATAGAACAACGAGGTGAATCATCGGCAGATTTCCCAAAAAAATCTTATGATTTTGAACTCCAGGATGAAGATGGAAACGATACGAGCATAGCCATTTGTGGATTACCAAAAGAAAATGACTGGATTCTCCAAGGCCCTTATGCAGACAAAAGCCAAATAAGAAACGCTTTTATGTATGAATTGGGAAGAAAAACCGGGCATTGGAGCCCAAGGGTCAAATTTGTTGAACTTATTCTTAATGGTGAATATCTTGGACTTTATAACTTGGTTGAGAAAATCAAACGCGATACTGCCCGTGTTGATATTAGAAAGCTTAAAGAAACAGAAATCTCTGGGATTGACCTAACCGGTGGTTACATTGTTAAATATGATAAAGGTAGTACTGATCTTCAGATTGTTTACCCTAAAAAATCGAGTTTGCAGGAACAACAAAAAAATTATATTCAAGCATTTTTCAATGAGTACAATTCTGTTTTGAGATCAAATGATGGTTTAGATCCTGAAAATGGATACAGAAAATACATCGACTACCAATCCTTCATCGATTATACAATTGTTGCAGAATTTGGGAAGAACTGCGATTCTTACTTGTTTAGTTCTTATATGTTTAAAGACAGGGATGATATTAACCCTAAAATCCAGTTTGGACCACTTTGGGATTTTGACCTCTGCTTTGGAAATGCCTTTTGGCAAGAAGGAAATATCATCGATAAATGGCAATTTGATTTAGGAAGCAACCAGAGGTTTAACCATAAACGTTTATTTGAAGATCCTGAACTTGTGAATCTTTTTGAAGACAGGTGGTTTGACCTCAGGACAAGCTTCATGCATACCGACTCCCTATTAAAAAGGATCGATGAGATGGTTGATTCATTATCCGAACCTATTAAACGCAACTATGAAATTTGGCCAATTATTGATAAAGATCTGTTTACACGGGTTTATCAGGTAGCCAACTACGACGAAGAAATTACACATATTAAAGACTGGATATCTACAAGGTCCATATGGATTGACGATAATATTTCTTCTATTTATTACCCGGTAACAGAATATCCGGCCAATACTGATTTTCCATTTGCCGAAGAACTGGTTGAATCTATATACCCCAATCCATTCGATGACCACCTGACCATTAAACTATCAACACCGGTTGCAAGGAATATTTCGATGGTATTGATTGGAATGGATGGAAAAACGCTTGACATAGTCATAGGTGCGCAAATACTGCCGGGAGAATATTATGTACATTGGATTGCCCCTGAGCATTTATCAATGGGATTGTACGTCCTGGAAATAAGAATTGATGGAGAACCTTATGAATCGTATAAGATATTAAAGAATTAAAGGTATAAAATAGAACTGTACAACGAACAGTTTCCTAGTATTGTTCCTAATAACCATATTTATCTTTCCACTGGTTTCTTAGTTTGACAATTAGATCCTTTTCCCTGGCATTTTCCTGAGGAATATAGATTTTTTTTCCTTTAATATCTTCAGGCAAATAATCCTGGTTGATAAAATTGTTGTCATACTGATGGGCGTATTTATAGTCATTGCCATACCCAATATCTTTCATCAACTTGGTAGGTGCATTTCTTAAATGTAGCGGAACCGGCAGGTCGCCTGTTTGTTGAACCAGTTGCTGTGCATCGTTAATTGCCTGATAAGCTGAATTGCTTTTAGGTGATGTAGCCAGAAAAATGGTTGTTTCTGACAGAATAATCCGTGATTCAGGCCATCCTATCAAATTCACTGCTTCGAAACATGTGGTTGCCATAAGCAGGGCATTCGGATTGGCCAGACCAATATCTTCGGCTGCCAAAATAACCAGTCTGCGGGCAATAAATTTAACATCCTCCCCTCCTTCTATCATTCTGGCCAACCAATATACTGCTGCATTCGGATCACTTCCTCTTACCGATTTTATAAATGCAGAAATAAGGTCGTAATGTTGTTCGCCATTTTTATCGTAAACTGCCAGGTTTTGCTGAATATGGGTTTTAACACTTTCGTTAGTCACACTTATTTTCTTCTTGCCTTCCTGCATAATGGAGTTGACAACAATTTCAAGTAGGTTCAGTAATTTTCTGGCATCGCCACCTGAATAACGCAACAAGGCTTCATACTCTTCAATCTTTATATCAAGCTTTGATAGGTTTGTATCCTTTTGGATCGCACGGTCAAGAATCCCAAGCAAATCTTCTTTATCCAGACTTTTTAAAATATAGACCTGGCACCTCGAAAGCAGAGGTGAAATAACTTCAAATGAAGGATTCTCTGTAGTAGCTCCGATCAGGGTAATGGTTCCTGCCTCTACAGCTCCAAGTAATGAGTCTTGCTGAGCTTTGTTAAAGCGGTGGATTTCATCGATAAACAAAATGGGATTTGGTGAATTAAAGAACTGTTGCTTTTTAGCTTTTTCAATGGTTTCACGTACATCCTTAACACCCGAATGGATTGCACTCAGGTTATAAAAAGGCCTGTTAAGCGATTGAGCTATAATCTTTGCCAGGGTCGTCTTTCCAACTCCCGGAGGTCCCCAAAGAATAAATGATGGAACAATACCAGATTCTATGCTCTTTCGCAAAATGGCATTTTGGCCCACCAGGTGTTTCTGTCCAATATACTCATCGATAGACTTTGGACGCATTCGGTCAGCTAAGGGTTGATTTGTTAAATAATTGTTTTCCACCGTTGAATAATTTGCTGCCAAGATACCCATTTTAGAACTAAAAAAATAAGAAAATATAGACGGCCAGGCTAATTTGTATTCCTTGAGGGGACAACAATTTATTGCAATAAGCTTTGAGCTGTTAACATATATTAACGCATTAGAAAATCTCAATAAGGAGATTTTATTACTTTTGGTTATCCAAAACCTATCCGTCATATGGACTTTACCGACAAAGTAGTTATTATAACCGGAGCTTCTTCGGGTATAGGACTTGCGTGTGCCAGGGAATTTATAGCATTGGGCTCAAAAGTTATAATTGCCTCACGCAACCAGGAGAAACTGAATGAGATTTCAAGTGAGTTTAAATATATAGGCAAAAGTTGCCTGGCTATAAAAACAGATGTAACCATCGAAGAGGATTGTAAGAGACTGGTCGATGAAACTATTGAAGAATTTGGAAAACTGGATATACTTGTAAACAATGCTGGTATATCTATGCGTGCCCTCTTTGAGGATGTTAAAATGGATGTGCTTAAAAAAGTGATGGATGTGAACTTTTGGGGTACGGTTTATTGCACAAAATATGCCCTTCCACATATACAGAAGTCAAAGGGGACAATAGTAGGTATTTCTTCCATCGCGGGTTTTCATGGACTGCCCGGAAGGTCTGCCTATTCGGCTTCAAAATCGGCAATGATGGGTTTCTTGGAAAGTGTCCGTATTGAAAATATGAAGAAGGGAGTACAGGTGCTGATACTTGCGGCAGGTTTTACATCGTCAAATATCAGAAGAAATGCCTTGGATGCCAATGGAAATCCTCAATATGAAACACCCCGGACCGAGGAAAAACTAACGACTCCAGAGAAGGTGGCAAAAAATGTTGTCAGGTCTATTCGAAAAAACAAGCGCAATAGAATCATGACCACAGAAGGGCAGCTTATGGTTTTTTTCCAAAGGATTATTCCTGTACTTGTTGACTCAACCATTTATAGAAAATTTAAAAAGGAACCCAATTCACCTATTAAATAGTATGCTTGTAACACGGACGAAAGAAAGGGTAAGGTATAATGAGGTAGATCAGATGGGATACCTGCATCATGGTAATTTTGCTGCATACTTTGAAATTGGCAGAACCGAGCTCATGCGTGAACATGGCATTGTTTACAAAGACTTGGAAGCACAGGGATTTATTCTTCCTCTTCGGGAATTTCACATTAAATTTCATGAACCCGTTCAGTACGACGAGGAGATTGTAATTGAAACAACTTTAGCAAAACTATCTGGGGTAAGGCTTGAATTTGAATACAAAGTCTACAACCAAAGCGGACGACTTGCTGCTGAAGGTAGCACCCCCCTTGTTTTTGCTCATAAAAAAAATGGAAAACCAGTTCGACCACCAAAGGATATCCTCGATAAAATTGCACCTTTTTTTTAAATGTCATTTGCCATATTAAGCCATCTGATTTTATTACTTTTGCTTAAAATATAGGGTATGGCTAAAGCATTTCAGCATATTGAGGATAAATATAGAACAGGCTTTACGGATGTTCTCAAAGCTCTTGAGACACGTAAAAGCAACACAAATACTGAATTACTGGAAAAAGCATTCACCGCTTTTCACAATTTTCATACACAAAAAGCATTTACCGGCAAGCCAGATGTGATCCACACCGCCTTAAATGCAGCCTTAGTTGCTATAAATGACATTGGCTTAGGACGAACATCACTTATCAGCCTTTTTGTGTACCATACTTTGGAATCGTCGCAATTAGATATTGATAAAATTACCAAGGAATATGGCACTGACGTTTCCCTTATTGTAAAGGGCTTGCTCAATGTGAATAAAATAGAAGAAAAAACAATCTCATCTCAGGCTGAAAATTTCAGAAGGTTATTACTTAACCTGGCAAAAGATGTACGCGTAATCCTGATCATTTTGGCGGAACAGCTTGCTGTCATGCGCAACCTTAAGGTACTTCCTCCCGACGAACAAATAAAAATAGCCCTGGAAGCATCCTATTTGTATGCTCCTCTTGCCCACCGTTTAGGCCTATATCTGATTAAATCTGAAATGGAAGACATTTCGTTGAAGTACACCGATAAGGAAAACTATTTTATGATTGCCCGTAAATTAGATGAAACAATGAGGGCTAGGCAAAGCTTTATTAAGGAATTTAAAAAACCTATAGACCAAGCACTTAAAGAGCAAGGATTTGATTTTGAAATCAAAGGACGTCCAAAATCCATCCACTCCATTTGGAACAAGATGAAAAAGAAAGGGGTTGGATTTGAGGATATTTATGACCTGTTTGCCATTCGTATAATTTTGCGTACTGAATACAAAAACGAAAAAGCGGACTGCTGGCAGGTTTATTCAGCTGTAACAGATATTTTTCAGCCTAATCCGCTCAGGTTGCGCGACTGGATTTCGGTTCCCAAGACCAATGGATATGAATCGTTGCACACCACTGTAATTGGGCCTGGCGGTAAATGGGTGGAGGTACAGATACGTACAGAAAGAATGAATGAGATTGCTGAAAAAGGGGTTGCTGCGCATTGGAAATATAAAGGGCTCGAAGGAGAGCAGGGGCTGGACAGTTGGCTTGCCAAAATCAGGGAGATCCTGGAAACCCCTGAACCTGATGCTGGTAAATTCATCGATGACTTTAAGCTAAGCTTATATAGCAAAGAGATATTTGTGTTTACACCAAAAGGTGACCTAAAAAAATATCCGGCGAATTCAACTGTATTGGACTTTGCCTACGATGTACACACCCAAGTTGGTAAGACCTGTACCGGAGCCAAAATTAACGGTAAAGCCGTACCGATAAGGCATAAATTACAAAATGGCGATAAGGTTGAGATACTTACATCAAAGAATCAGAAACCTAAACAAGACTGGTTGAATTTTGTCGTTACTACAAGGGCACAAAAAAAGATCAGGCAGCAACTTACTGAGGATAAACTAAAAGAAGTCGATAACGGTAAAGAAATAATCAAACGTCGGTTTAAAAACTGGAAAGTCGATTATAACGATGAGGTTATTCGCAGGCTGCTCAAAAAATACAAGCTACCGAATGCCCAAGAAATGTATTATTTGATTTCTACCGATAAAATCCCTTTAAGCGAGATCAAAGAATTTGTAATAGGAACAGAAGATACAGCCCAAACAGAGTTGTCTCCAGTTGAAACTATGGAAGTTACAGCAGCCCCTACAAAAGTATCAACCGGTAGAGATTACCTAGTGATTGATGAAAAGGTTGCAAACGTAGATTACAGGCTGGCCAAATGTTGCAGCCCTATTATGGGCGACAATATTTTTGGATTTGTAACCATAAACGAAGGTATAAAAATTCACCGTACCAACTGTCCAAATGCCGTTCAGTTAATCGGCAAGTATGGGTACAGGGTAGTAAGTGCAAAATGGTCGCACAAAGATCCTGCTTCAATTTTTCCGGTTACACTAAAGATAACTGGCGAAGAACAAACCGGTATCCTTAACAGTATTTCAGAGATTGTCACAAAAGATGCTGGAGTTTCTTTAAGGTCGATCCAGATGGACACAGATGAAGGTGCCTTTACTGGTACCATCGGAATTGCTGTTCGTGACCTGGACCATCTGGACTTTATCATTAACCGGCTGGCATCCATTAAAGGGGTTTATGGAGTAAGCCGTATGGAAACCACCTGACATGATTATTATTAAAAAAAAAGAACATGTATATCTCTCGATCCTGCTTAATTCAAAATATGCGTTTGTCCCTTCTTGTTTTGTTAATTTCATTTTTTCCGTTTTCGGGGAAGTGCTTGGGTCAAACCTTATCCACTCCTAATGAAGTTCAAACAGAAATTGTGGTGAAAGGTACTCCAGAACAAATATGGGATTTGTTGATTGATTTTGAACAATACCCCCAGTGGCACCCTTATTTATCAAAGGTTTCTGGAGAATTTAAAGAAGGTAAATATTTAAAATTTACAATAAAAAACCAGGATGGAGAAGAAGAAGGAAAATTCAGGGCAAGGCTTATTAAAATAATTCCCAACCATGAAATTTCTTGGGGAGGCAATCTATGTTTTTTTTTTCGTGCAAAGCACTATTTCTACCTTATTAAAATTGATGACACTCATACTAAGCTAGTCCAAGGTGAATATTGGAAAGGTGTATTTGGGAAAAAATACGGAAAGAAAATTTATCAGGATCTCACAGAAAAATTCATTCAAATGAACTTCATTGTTCAAAACATTATCGAAAGTTGATGTAGATCAACCTCACTCCGACTGAGACCAGAAGTTTTACTCTAGAGGGTTATGAATCGATCAGCAACATTAATTCCGGCACCTTTTTTTTGCTGTATAAGACAGATGTAAACCAGGGAGACAATTCATAAGGTAACAGTCGAAAAAGCCTTAACTATAATATACATACGCTAGATTGCTACTTGCAGAAGTAAGAAAAACATTCTGTATTTATACCCTACTTAAACCCGAAATATGCATCAGAAAATCTATTACATATTGAAATTGCTTCAACATAAGTCGTTTCACTTACTTGTTTCGAAGCTCCATCCATAGCGGTGCCATGATTCATCTCACCAAGTCCTTCTATTTTTGCATTTTCAACCTTCATAACGAAGTTCTAATACATAATCCGGGATTATAAAATCAAAATATGTACATTCTGATTTTTTATATGAGCAAAAGCCCTGTATTTTTGTTTATACTTATATACATAAAAGAAATATTAAGATATGAGAATAAATATCATACTACAAATACACCCGGGAATTGCACTATCAATTGGACTGGTTGTTATTCTCGTATTTTTTTGGTTTTTATGGCCGAAAAAAGGAGGCCTTTCTCTAATTACAAGAGTCAACAGAAACAATAAAAGAGCAATACTGGAAGATGCTCTAAAATTTATATTCGACTGTGAATACATTAAAATGAATTGCGATGTTAACAGTATTGCAGGGCATTTAAATATCACCATGGATAATGCAAGTCGCCTGATAAATAGACTGACCTCCTTAGAATTGGTGGTCTTGAACAATCAATCTGTTACTTTAACTGATACAGGACGCTCATATGCATTACGAATTGTTCGGATTCACAGGGTTTGGGAACACTACCTTGCTAACCATACAAGCATAGCACCCGCCGATTGGCATACTGAGGCCTGTCGTATTGAACATCTGGTGACCGAAGAAGAAACTGAGAAACTTGCAGCACAAATGGGCAATCCGGTGTTCGATCCACATGGTGACCCTATACCTACTACTGGGGGCGATTTGCCCAAATCTAAAGGAATTAGTTTAAGCACGATGCAAGAAGGGGAAATAGGACGTATCATACATCTTGAGGATGAACCTAAAAGTATTTTTGAACAATTGGTTGTACTAGGTTTATACCCAGGTATGCAGGTCTATGTCACTGATGTAAACGAAAAGAAAATCACTTTTGTCGCCGATGGTGAGGAATGTATGTTAACTCCACTATTTGCTGGATATATTACTGTAGAGAAAATTCTTAACGAAGTGCCTCAAATTCCAAAACACGAATTGCTATCTTCTTTAAAGGTTGGTGAAGAGGCAGAAATATTGGGTATCTCTCCCAATTGTAGAGGACAGCAACGCAGACGGCTTATGGATTTTGGTATTGTGCCAGGAAGTACTATTTCAGCAGTGATGAAAAGTGCTTCAGGCGACCCTGTTGGCTATCGTGTAATGGGTACAACCATAGGCATTAGAAAGCAACATGCCGAACAGGTATTTATCAACCGAAAAAATTAAAAGAACGTGAATACACCAGATAATTGTGCAAATTGCCCATCCCATAACAGGGCTAATCTAATTAAACTTGGAATTAACCTCGAAAATGTTGACTATGTCATTACAATGGCAGGGAATCCAAATACCGGAAAAAGTACTGTTTTTAATAATCTTACCGGATTACACCAGCATACCGGGAACTGGCCGGGCAAAACAGTTTCAAGAGCAGAAGGAGGTTTCATTTACAATGAAAAACGATATAAAGTGGTAGATTTACCGGGAACCTATTCCTTGTTGTCCACAAGCACCGATGAAGAAGTTGCCCGTGATTTTATCCTGTTTGGCCAGCCCGACGTAACAGTTATTGTTGTAGATGCTACCCGGTTGGAACGTAACCTAAATTTGGTTTTGCAAATCTTAGAGTTAACCGACAGGGCAGTTTTGTGCGTTAATTTAATGGATGAAGCCAAACGAAACAACCTTGAGATAGATATCCGTGCACTTTCAAAAGAGTTGGGAATTCCGGTTATACCTACTTCGGCGCGACGAAAACAGGGAATGGAAGAACTATTGAAAGCAATTGCAGAAGTAGCTTCAGGTAAATTTGTTTGCAAGCCTCCTAAAATTAAAAGCCATTCAAAAAAACTCAACCGTGCTATTGAAATCCTTACTGAAAAAATAGCAGAAACCTATCCGGGACTTCCAAATGTAAATTGGGTAGCCATGCGTTTGCTCGAGGGTGATAATAGCATTATAGAGGCTGTTCGTTCAGGAGAAATTGGAAATTTACATGAAGAAGACTTAACCATTCAAAATTAGTCAGGGCAACATGCAAAACTCAAAAATAAAATCTAAAGGTGAAGAAATTATATCATTGGCAAATTCTTCCAGATGGGATTTAGGTACAGATTTTCACGATTCCATCATTGAATCTATATATGAAGACGCATCGCGTATTGCCAGAAAAACAGTTAAGCAAACTGGGGAAAAAGAAGCCTATAGTTTCGATTTAAAAATTGACAAGGTTGTGACCAGCAAATGGTTGGGATTCCCATTGATGTTTTTAATGCTGGCGGTTGTTTTTTGGTTAACAGTTGCAGGAGCAAATTACCCCTCGGGTTTATTGGCATCGCTATTAATAGATACCATGCATCCTATGCTCAAAAATTTGGCGGCTTCGATCAATATGCCCTGGTGGCTCGATGGTGTGCTAATAGATGGAGCTTATCTGGCAATGGCCTGGGTAATTGCCGTAATGCTTCCTCCCATGGCTATCTTCTTTCCCTTATACACCTTACTCGAAGACTTGGGATACCTTCCACGAGTAGCCTTTAATATGGATAATCTTTTCCGCAAAGCAGGGGCACATGGAAAACAGGCTCTCACGATGAGCATGGGCTTTGGTTGCAATGCAGCAGGGGTTGTTGCAGCAAGAGTTATCGATAGCCCAAGGGAAAGGTTGATTGCTATTATCACGAATAATTTTTCGTTGTGCAATGGCCGCTGGCCAACCCAGATCCTTATAGCATCTATTTTTATCGGTGGGCTTGTACCAGCTCAGATAGCTGGTATTGTATCAGCCGGTGCTGTTGTTGGCATTGCCTTATTGGGCATATTTTTTAGCCTTGTAGTGTCATGGAGCTTAAGTAAATCCATACTGAAAGGAGAAGCTTCGTCCTTTAGTTTAGAGCTCCCCCCCTACCGTCCGCCCCGAATACTGCAAACCTTATACACCTCGCTAATCGACCGGACTATTATTGTTCTCTGGCGTGCAGTAGTATTTGCCTTACCTGCAGGAGTAATTATCTGGCTGGTAGCAAATGTTCACATCGGTGATTTAAGTGTCGCTGAACATTTTATTCAATGGGCAAACCCATTCGCTTTAATATTTGGTTTAAATGGTGTGATTCTTTTAGCTTATATTATTGCTATTCCTGCAAATGAAATTGTTATTCCTACCATATTAATGCTGACAGTTTTAAGCACAAAACTTACCGGTGTTGGTGCCGGTTCGGGAGTCATGTTCGAACTGGATTCCTTTGCCGATACAGCAAATGTTCTACATGCAGGAGGCTGGACTTTACTGACAGCTGTAAACCTTATGCTATTCAGTTTATTGCACAACCCTTGTTCAACAACCATTATGACTATATACAAAGAAACAAAGAGTGCTAAATGGACGTTGGTTTCTACTTTCCTTCCAATCGTTTTAGGATTTATTGTTACCTTCTTTACTACACAAATTTGGCTTTTGTTACATTAATTTTGTTTAGTTGATAAAAATGGTAAATAGTAATCAAAGGAAGATGGTTAATCCTAGAAAGTAGACAATAAAATACCTTCTTGGATTAATTGCTGGTTTTTACTAACATCCTTACAATATTATATACTGCATAAAGACGGCATGTTTGATTTGCTGATTATATTATTGATTTCTGAAAGTCATAAAAAAACAAAAAAACAGCACCTAGTGGGGTAATTTGAACAAAATGGATATACTAATACATCAGTTTTTTTATATATTTACGACCATGAAACGGTTATTGACCATAATCATACTCGTAGGTGCGGTTGCGTTAAGCCATGCACAGGATATCGATGAAACCTTTGTTGATGGTATCAAAACAGATTCGACGGTTTTTCAAAACAGCCTTGTAAAAAAAGATAAAAAACTAACTACCGGAGTTGATTTAAACATGGGATATGCCTTTTCAAAATATGGCGGTGGTCCTATTTTATCTTTTACTCCACATGTGACCTATCCTGTAACTGATAAGTTTTTCCTACAGGCGGGGGTATCTTTAGGTATGGGCAATGTTTACAATCCGTTTTTGAAGGTCAGTGGAGAACAGAATGCCATGTTGCCCATGACCAGGATGTTTTTATTTGCCAGTGGTAATTATATGGCAACTGAAAAACTTGTAATTACCGGATCTGCTTATAAATATATAATGGATGTAAAGAATCCGAACAGTTCTTACAATCCTGCACAATTAAGTTCTGATTACCAGGGTGTCTCAATTGGTTTTAATTACAAGATCACCGATAATTTTTCGTTTGGAGCCCAATTACATTTCGATACGCCAAATACTTCAAACTCATATTACAATCCTATGGGTAGAGGCTTTAATTCTCCACCCTACGGTTGGTAAGTTTTACTGAATGAATCTACTTATACTTGCACTTGCCCCTGTAATAATCATTGCAATTTTCATTTACCTGAGGGATAAATACGAACGTGAACCCATTAGGCTTGTTCTGTTTGCCCTCTTCCTGGGTTGTCTGATTCCTATCCCAGTTCTTTATCTCGAAGGTTTTTTATCGAATATTAAGCCTGTTCTGGATATTTCCCTGTCAAAATATTTTAGCACCTTTTACGATGCCTTTATTGTTGCAGGTTTCAGTGAAGAATTGTTTAAGTTTTTAGTCCTCTTTCTATTAATCTGGAACAATAAAAATTTTAATGAAAAGTTTGATGGTATTGTATATGCCGTTTTTGTTTCATTGGGTTTTGCTGCCATTGAAAATATCATGTATGTTTTTCAGTATGGAGAATCGACTGGTTATACCCGAGCTATTGTAAGTGTTCCCGGACATTCACTTTTTGGAGTAACCATGGGTTTTTATTTTGGGCTTGCTAAATTCTACAAGAATGAACGCCGTGAACTTCTACTCAAATCTTTCTTCTTCCCCATTGTATTACATGGCATATTTGATTTTGTCCTTATGCTTGAAGATCCACGGGTAATGGGCATCTTCATACCCTTTGTTATTTATCTGTATATCGATGGATTAAGAAAGATTAAAAACCTTTCTGAGCGGTCCATATTCAGAAAAAAATCCAGGAGTTAAGCAATTGTTTCTTTTGTCTTTTTTAGAAGTTTTACTTCTGAAATGACCATTGACTTATCAACTGCTTTGCACATGTCATATATCGTTAATAAAGCTACCTGAACAGCAGTGAGAGCTTCCATTTCAACGCCTGTTTTTTCATCGCACCTTATTTCAGAAGTAACATAAATATGATCAGCTTGTATGGAGCAATCTACCTGGATGTAGTTCAACAGCAAAGGGTGGCAAAGTGGAATAAGCTCTGATGTTTTTTTTGCGGCTTGTATGCCTGCTATTTGCGCTACAGTAAGCACATCACCTTTTTTTACTTTGTTTTCTTTAACAAGTTCAAGAGCATTCCGTTGCATATATATTTTACCTTCAGCAAGGGCTATCCTGTGCATTGGTTGTTTATTTCCAACATCAACCATACTTGCCTTTCCTGATTCATCGGTATGCGATAGTTTTTTTTCCATGATTATTTTTTTTTACATATTAAAAGGGCAACATTAATACCTGCACCAAATCATCCTGAGTCAATTCCAGTTTGCCCACCGGAAAAAAAGCAAATCCAACAGCACCATGTAAACCTGCGATATGGGCAGAACCATGAAAATCAATAGGTATTGCAGTTCCATTTTTAAGATTGACCGGGAAAAATTGAATTCGTTCAGACTTTTTGCGGATTTTTCCAGCAGATAACACTGCTGTTGCCAGGGGCAAATGGTAATCACTTTGCATAAAATGATAAATATATGGACGCACCAGAATCTCAAATTGTAAGAGCGATGAAACAGGATTTCCCGACAATCCAAAGCAGGCTTTCCCGTTTCCATAGGCAAAAGCAACAGGTTTTCCCGGTTGTATGGCCAACCTGTCAAATTCGAGGGTTAAGCCCAAATCTTTTAACAGTCCCGGCACAAAATCCTTGTCACCCATAGAAACACCTCCAGTGAGAACAATAATGTCTGCTTCTTGTAATCCCTTTTCAATGGCTTGCTTTAATTCATTCTTATCATCCTTTACAATTCCCTGGTAGTTTACAATTGCTGGAGTCTGTGCCAGCTGTGCTTGCAGATTGTAGGAATTACTGTTCCTGATCTGGACCTCATTAGGAACCTTGTTGGGTTCTATCAGTTCATCACCAGTAGCGATCAATGAAACCTTTGGTGGTTTATACACATCTACCTCAACCTTCCCTACAGAAGCCAATAAAGCTATGGATGCAGGACTGAGCTTACTGCCTTTTTGAATCACCAAATCGTTGGTCTTTACATCCTCACCCTGCAAACAGATATTTGACTTGGTATTTTCTCCAGTAAACCTAACTTTATTATCACCTGTCATTTCAGTTTGCTCAACCATAATAACACAATCAGCTCCTTTTGGAACTTTTGCACCAGTCATTATTTTTGAACATGTACCGGATTGAATTTCTTTAATTGGCAACACACCTGCAGGAATGTATTCGATTATCGCCAAATCCTTTCCCAGATCAGACATACGGCAAGCATAACCATCCATTGCTGATTTATTGAAAGGAGGCATATTGATATCGGAATAAATATCTTCGGCAATAACCAATCCCAGGGACTGAGTAATTTTAACCGTATGCGTTTGGGGTTTATTGACCTTACTTTTTAGGATAGTATGGGCTTCTTCAAGTCTAATCATAGCAAAGTTTTGAAATATAACTTATCTAGTCAGTTATTTAACACTCCATTTTTCATTATCGTAAATTAAGTCAGAAAGTGGTAAATCAAATCCATTTACTGTATAAGTTACCACCCTATCAGCTAATTTAAACATCTTTTCATCTTCAATAGAACATATTTTACAATACAACTGCCTGATCATCAAAAACACACCCGGCTCAAGATGCTCACGTAAACCAGCTGATTCGCAAACAATTGGGGCCCCTTTAGGAATTTCATCCAACAAGCGCATAAAACCAGGGAGCAATCCATCTTCTTTGGCTTGCAGCAGATATGCTTTTTCTGCACCAGCCCTGAGCATGCGTGAGGTGTCTTTTCTACCATCAAGCGATTTCTCGATAAGGATCTCGAAATGGTCACCATTTGCCACCAGAGCAGCCTGATCAGTATTTTCATGAAAATGCGGTGTGGCTTTGATTGCATAAACTGGCTGGATTCTGCTTATGTTAGAAATTAAGTTACAAAGCATAGTGGTTTTTCCGACATTTTGTTGCTGACCAGCCACCATAAGAAGGTTCGAAACCTTTTCCATTTAATCTATCTCCTCCCTTTTATTTATGTTTTTCAACAAATCGATTCTGGTAACAGGATTATATGAGATTACCGGAACAGTATACGCATTGCATGCTTTCAACAAATCCAGCATCTTATAGTTGCCTTGTTTTATTTGTATTTCAATCTGATGCAAAATATCTTTTGAATAGTATCCGAACAATGGATGCACCCTGTTATCTTCTGTCTGTGCAACAACAATATTGCTTTCCTTCGAAAAGCTGAGAACCTGGAGAGCCAATTGTTTATTGACAAAAGGTGTATCGCAGGATGTTACAAAAAAATGTTCTGCAGAACTGGATTTCATACAAGCATACAAGCCCCCTAAAGGACCAATATTTTGTATCTCGTCTTTCAATATGGGATATCCAAATTTTTTATATTCAGGATTATTTGAGCTAATGAGTATATCTGATGTAAGAGCTTCCAGGACTTTTAAAGGATAATTTGCCATAGCTTCTCCCTTAAAGTCAACCAGCCCTTTATCCTCCCCCATTCTGGAGCTTTTTCCACCGCATAGTAAAATACCTTTTAGCTTCATAATTATAAACAAATGTAGATAATTCTATACAGAAAATTATTCAAAAGAATTTTTAACTTGCCGAATGATTACATCATAATGACCAAAACCAAAAACATGAGTAAAGAGACAAGCAAAAGAAAATTAGTGTATTATATTGTAGATGTATTTGGTTCTGAAAAGTATAGCGGTAACCAGTTGGCTGTTTTTACCAATGCAGAAGGTATTCCCACAACAGAAATGCAAAAAATTGCACAAGAAATCAATTTTTCTGAAACAACTTTCATAACTGGCTACAATCTAGATCTAAAAGTTTTTGATGTAAGGATATTCACCCCATTTAACGAAGTACCTTTTGCAGGCCATCCAACTTTAGGAACATCTTTTATTGCGAATCAGTTTTTCTTTGATGGCAAATCAAAAAAAATAAATTTGAATCTCCAAGTTGGAAAAATACCTGTCGAAATATTGGACGATATACTTTGGATGAACCAGATACAGCCAACTTTTGGTGAAACAATCGATTCTAAGACCCTGGCAGAAGTTTTAGGCTTACAAATTAGTGACATTGACCACAGATATCCTGCTCAAATAGTATCAACAGGTCTACCATTTATACTTATTTGCTTAAATTCATTAGATGCCCTGAAAAGATGTAACCTAAACAGTTTTGCAGTTAAGGAAAAGCTACAGAAATACAGCACCAATGAGATCATGGTGCTTACTACCGAAGCGTACAACCCAAAAGACCAAATTGCCTGTAGGGTTTTTGTTCCTGAATTTGGCATACCAGAAGATGCAGCAACAGGTAGCGCCAATGGATGTTTATCGGCATATCTTTTAAAATATAAAATTCTGGAAAAATCCAACATTGATATTTCAGTTGGTCAGGGATATGAAATGAACAGGCCTTCTACCCTGTTTCATAAATCTTCGTTATCAGGCAATAAGTTTGACATTAATATTGGTGGAACAGTTATTCCAATTGCTGAAGGACTCTGGTACTAACCTGATCAAATAAACATCTCAACCCCTAAAATTTATTTCATGAAACCCATTAAACTTTTACTCCTTTTTGCTTTTATTTCAACTGTTGAACTGTTTGCCCAACAGCCTGTGGAATTTTATACGGCAAAATCATATTGGCACGAACTCAATAAAAAAGAGTACCGGTATTTACTTGAAAAAATGAATAAAGGTGAAACCTTGACCCAGGTTGAAGAAATTTGGCACGAACAGTATACTGCCTATTTAAAACTTTACTACAATAACATGGTTTCCATTGAAAAGGCAACCTTTCAAAACCAAAAGGATCAATGGTATGACGCAAGTGGACTTGAAGAGCTTATATCTGGAGTTTTTTATGATTATCCAATTCTGACAAAAGCAGAACCAATAATTAAGAACCAACCTGTTCAAGATAACGAAACTATCACACTTGATAATGTAGAAAACCAAAACTACAACCTACTACTTAAACATATGCTTTTCTCTGCTCCATCTGGTGCGACCTATGGCATTTTGTTCAACAACATCTTTGGTTTTAACGAGAAGCAAGGTTCCTGGGGAGTTCCTTTTATCACAGCAGGAGCAAGTATATTCTATCCTTTGTTCTCCAAGAAATTTAAAGATGTAAACAACAATTCTGTTTGGCTACGTTTCCATGGCAAGAGTATGGGCGGAATCTTCGGTGCCTCCTTGGGGATGACACTTTTTGGCAGCAAAGCATTACGGGCTTCCCATTACTATGAGTATTATGACATACCTGTCTGGGATGGGAATGGATATACATACATAGAGACCCAAAGAAATAAAATTAATAATCCTGGTGGTATGGTAACAAGAGCATCAATAATTGCAGGTAGTCTTTTGGGTGGTCATTTTGGTTTTAAAATTGGTAGAGAAAAAGGCTGGAGTGAAGGAAAAGCATCCATGTTCCAGTATTACGGTTATGCTATCCCTGCTGCAACTACCGCAATGCTTTTTGCGTTTGAAGCAGACCAAACACGAGTTTATGGTTCAGGATTGCTCGCCAGTATTCCTATAGGTTATTATGTTGCCCATAAGGTTACTCAAAAAAATGATTATTCCAGGGGCGATGTAACAGCTATCACCAACACATCAGCAATTGGAGGACTTTATGGCATTGGGCTCATGCTGCTACTTGATTTTGATGACAATCCGGCCATTCTCTTGCCTTTGTCAACAGCTATTGGAGGATCTATTGTTGGGCATAAACTACAAAGTAATTTTCATTTGTCCAGACAACAAGGTAGAAGACTTGACTATGTATCGCTGGCAGGTGCTTGCATTGGTCTTGGATTTACAGGATTACTCACCCCTGACAATGAAGGATTCTATGCCCTTGTTCCTGCAATAACTTCTTCAGTTAGTTTTGCATTGTTGCACAAGTATTATAGAAACAACCCTGAGCCTTTATTTAGTGCAAATACCAAGAAAGAGAAGGATCTATTTTTCAGTGTTCATCCTGAAAATATACTTATAGCTAACATTGCCAAAACGAATTACATTCCACCTTTAGCTACATTTTCAATGAGGTTTTAGTACTATCCTATGCGACTTTAACTATTAATCGCGATAACACCTTAAATTTAACCAAATTTATTGTTTTCTTAGTTTGCAGTATAATTTGAGTTCCCCCACTCTCGCAAGTTTAGCTACGCTGAGCTCATCACTGCGTTCTTCGGTTGCGACTTGTGGCAATCATTTTCTAAGTCTGTGACTTATTCCTTAAAGTTAATCAAACCAGCTCTATATCAATCATTCCTTTGCTTCCTGCATAATCCACAGCACTGCTGTACCTATATTCATGAGATTCGAAAATTATACCTTCTTCTACAGGGTTGTTGTGAATGTAATTAAGCTTCTGCTCATTTTAGGTTTGGGTGGTTAAAACGTGTTCTAAAATAAGCAATTATTACTGGACTTGTAATAAAAGCCAGAGTAAGTCAAAGACTTACATAAATAATGAACAAGTTTATCCTAACTATCAAACCACAAGTCACAGACTTGCGGGAGTTGGGGGTTTTTCCTAATTGATAACGTTATCCAGAATTTTAAAACAAAACAGGCTTTTGGCAAATAGCCCACCAGTTACAAACTGGCGGGAGTTGGGGGGAAAGTAAAATAAACGACCGTGAACTGATAAGCCTCTTTAGCAAGGTTCAAGTTCTAAACGAAAAGCAGAAAGAAACGGTAAAAGACCTGATTTCGGCTTTTATCCTCAAAGCTGATTTGCAGCAGAAATTAGTTTAACCATACACTATTTTATTATAGATACCTCTGATTTTAATGTTTGCAGGTTCAAGGTGTCAGAATACCCTTTTAAAATAGTTTTTTCAGTAATTAGTTTATATTCTAGTTTCCCATTTCCATTATACCGGATATTTTCAAGTGTAACACTTTCTGCTACTGTGTCAGTCACATATTCATTTAACGTTTGGGTTTCGTTTCCAGAAATGCAGTTTTCCAAATAGAATACATTGCTAAAACCCGAATGACTTGTTAACTCCACTAAATTATTTCCGGTGAATTTTAAAACTGAAACTAAAGATTTACAACGTCCACCCATATCACATAAGAAATTATCTGAAACAAATAATGATTTATTTTCATCCAACAATTTTAAATCAGTATAAAACGGAATAACATTAACCAATTTCAATTTGTCTTCTTTCTTTTTATAGATTAGAACAGCTGATAATTCAAGTGCTGGTTCATAAACCCAATTCTTGTTAATCGCATGAACCAAATAATATTCTTTAAACTCAATATAATTAACAGACCGTTCCCAAAGTGCTGAGATTGCTTCAATTGGCATTAGTATGCTATCTTGATATGTGATTAAGTCTTTTTTGACTCGCTCTATAGTTGGCTGAGAATAACCTTTTGTAACGGTAGCTATAACAACTATTGTCATTGACAATATAATTTTATTTATTTTCATCTTCTTTCTCTTTAAATTCCACATATGAAATAGTATTGCCGTCTTTTGTTACCACAATATATTTATTGTCTTTTTTAATTAAAACACACTCGGTATTTGAAATATATTCTTTCGTACTTTTTTTAACAGCCCTTAATTTATCGCTATCATCCGTTTTGAATTCTATTTCAATAGTATGATTGTTCCATGTTGAGTTTAATTCTTCTAAACCAGCCCCATCAGGATTTCCTATTCTTCCTAGACTTCCTAATATATCATAATTACTGCTCCATCTATAAATGTTAGTTTCTAATGTAGGAGATACTCTAACAATACTGGCTTTAACGAGGGTATTGTATATATATTCATATAATATTTTATCCAAATCACCTTTCGTCCCCTTATAACGTTCTCCTTTAGACCAAGAATAAGCAGGTAGCCAGTGGCTAAGATGTGTCAATACAGTGACAGACTCATGGCTCCAATTGTCAGCATAACTATTTTTATCAGCTTTAAGTATATAGGAAGGATAATCAGCTGCATAGCTTTCAAAAACATTATACTGAACATTTGCAATTGTTTGTGAATACTCTTCCTTCTCAGCTAACTCTATAAAGAAACTGAGTATCTCAGTATTGGACTTAATATAGTTTGAGGCATCCATTGCATCTTTTGAATCTTTTTTCCAACTTCCCTCGGAATCAAGAATCCAAATGTATCCTTCTACTATTTTTATGCCTACATTGTTAAAAATTTGCTTAAAATCTGCGTTTTCATACAGTTCTTTCAAAACATCTCTTAATTGCCCGTTTATTGCAAATCCCTTTCCCCAAGTAAAAATCTCACCATCGTATGTGTTAATTGAGCTAAAACCACCTTCGGACATTATCTCATTATATATTTCTCTTTTAACTTCTTTTTCAAATTCAGTTTCTCCAGATATTTCTGGTTCTGCCTTATCTTCTCCCTTATACATATATCCGGTTCTACCGTTATAAGTTACTGATTTCATAGCGTCATCCCCATAAATAGACTTGTCTGTCCTATCATTGACACTATTTCGGTTTTCAATAATATTAGCCAACTCCTCCTCCGAAATATCATCATCTAGGTTCACATCCTCCATCCAATCAAAATTGGGGTCTTTATCTAATGTGGCAAGCTTTGGATTAATTATATTTAGATAGGTAAGCCATTTCTCTGCTTTCAGTACATTGTATTTACCACTGATTTGAACAATAAGTGAAGGTTCTTTTTTTCCGTCTTCAAACAAAGCTAAAATCCAATAATCACGACCTTCATTCACATCTACATACAAATGTTTTTTATTATCCTCTAACGATAAATCATCGATTTTTCCTACTACAACCTTTGTAAATATTTTATTTAAAGTAGTACCCTCTCCGTTACCATAAATTGCAACATTAAAATCGTAGTCATCAAAATTGCACTTTACTATGTAAATCTTATCTTGCTGGGCAACTATTTTAGACATTTTATCTCCCGCAGAAGCTGTTTGTATAGCGTCAATAACGTCAAGTAACGCATCATTACTTTTTCTTGCCCTAACTTCCCACTTTTTAATCCAGGTTTTTTCTTCCTCTGAAAATTCTTTAAGTTCATCATCTGTGAATTCCGGAGCGAAATTATTAGTTTCTCCGCCCTGAATCTTATCATAATATTCCGTATTTAAGGTGTAATTCTTACTGTACACTTTATCAAATAAGGTTTCATACTTTTTACCTAAGAACTCATAAATATAAGCTCCTTCGCTTTCGTCTTGCATAAATGCAAACAACATCGTCTGCGGGTCATGTATCAAATCCCACTGGTATTTGTAAAGCCGTTTGTTTTTGCCATCTGCCTTATAGTCCATGAGGTTGTCGGTTGTGTGCGGCGACTGGGTGTACTCGTTTTCGTCGCTGAAGGTGTGGTACAGCCTGAAAGGCCCGTGGCCCAGTTCGTGGGCAAAGGTCTGGAGGATATGGCCGCTGCATTCGCTGTTGGCAAAGATAAAGCCGAACTGGCGCTTAAGTGGCA